>JAFSUU010000088.1 GCA_017445115.1 Clostridia bacterium
AGGCGCAAAAGTACCCAAACAAAGTAGAATACGAAACCGTTCTTTCGTATTTTGAGAGACTGAACGACGTGCGCTCACCCTTTAAGATTCAGCAGATCAAGCAGGCGATTGAAAAGCAGAAAAAGGGCTATCAGATCGAGGTTGATCCTGCTGTAACTGAGTTTTGGAGCAAATATTCCGATTACCAGAAGGAACACTATCCAGGCGTCTATTTCATCTATAACGGAGAGGTCAAAGGAGCAAACGCGACATGGCCGCGCTTTAAGACGGTCGTGGACGGTGTTTATATGTACCACAAAACCGAGTTTGGCTTTGTAGACCTGACTCTCGACGGATGCTCTGAAAGAATAGTTGATATTGAGAATCTTCTTTCTGATACTATAAGTGATTATCTTGCTGAGGGATTCACCGTACATAAAACAGGCAAGTCTGCGGCAATACGGCTACTCGTTCCAATCCTTGACTTACATAAGCCTTTTGAAATGCAGATCAATGAAGTTGAAAAAGGTTTTTTGGCAGTAAAGAAACTATCCGATCTTGTTAAATCGCTTGACGTAAATGCATTGTATTCACTGATAAAATAGTGGGGAGTAATAAGTCATGATTGTTATTAAAAGAAGAGTGGCGGCGCTTTTAGCCATACTGACAGTATGTGCTGTGTTGGCAGGCTGCGGCACAGACACCGTCAATTCGGACGGAGGCTTCGGTTCCGCTCCGGTCTCGACAAAGATCGCGGAAAAAGCCAGAATCAGTTATCTCGGACCTGCGGGAACCTATACTGAGGAAGCGGCGAAGTTTTTCTTTGCATCGGGGACTTTTCTGCCGAAAGATACTGTTCCGGATGCAATCGCCGACGTTGCAGACGGAGATGCGGATCACGCAGTGATCCCACAGGAAAATACACTGGGAGGCGCAGTAACAAACTACATAGATGCGCTGGTCGCGGCAAAGGATATTTACGTCGTAGGAGAAGTCATACTTCCGATCAGTCAGACCTTAATGGGTTTGCCGGGCGCTTCGATAGACGATATCCGGACCGTTTGCTCTCACGCACAGGGGATCACGCAGAGCGAAGAATGGAGAAAACAGAATCTGCCGGACGCTGTCACACAGGAAATGCCGAGCACCGCAGCGGCGGCAAGCTACGTTTCCGAAACCGGAGACAAGACTATCGCTGCGATTGCCGCTCCCGGCGCAGCAGAACTATACGGACTTACCGTATTGGCTGAAAATGTTCAGATCACAGATACAAATAAAACGCGTTTTTATGTTCTATCCTCATCCAGACTGAAAGAGGAAGGGCAGATACAAACAAACGCCGTGTTTGCGGCAAGCTGTGAGGCGAGCAGGATCGACGATATTATAGTCGAGATACACGGTACCGGTGCAGAACTGGTTACGATACACGACCGACCGGAAGGCAGTCGGCTGGGCGTATACAATTACATCATTGAAGTTGAGAATAATTCAGGCTTGACCGATAAACTCGTTGAGAAAATCGACGCTATTCCGGAAGTACGCTGCCTCGGAAGCTTTAATGTGATAGCGAAATAAAAAGGCGCTCTTTATGAAAAACAACTCAAAGATACTTGCTTGAATTTGAAAAAAGGGGTTTATCGCTTAATCGGTATTCTCAAAGGTTGGTACAATGATAAAGCTGAAATACGGCAATACAAATACGTTCTTCATTCAAGGAGATAAGACCGGCCTGCTGTTCGATACAGACTACGCGGGAACTCTGCCGGCCTTCTATAAGGCTGTAAAGCAGAACGGTATTGCCGTAAAAGACATCGGATATATTTTGGCATCGCACTATCACCCGGATCACATGGGCCTGATAAGCAAACTGATGAAACAGGGAGTAAAGCTCCTTGTCGTTGACGCGCAAAAAGACTTCATCCATTATTCGGACGGAATTTTCGCAAGGGATAAGATCACTTATTCTCCGATCGATGAAACGGCGGCGACAGTTATCTCTTGTGAAGAAAGCAGAAACTTCCTGTCCGGCATGGGTATTAAAGGTGAGATAATCCGCACTTCAAGTCATTCCGAAGACAGTATAACTCTTGTTTTGGATGACGGAGACTGTCTTGTCGGTGATCTTGAACCGTACGAATATCTTGAAGCCTATTCGGATAATACGTCTTTAAAACGTGACTGGGATCATATTCTGTCCTTCCGCCCCGCGCGTATATTCTACGCTCATATGCCTGAAAAGCGATTGGATTGACGGCTTCCCGTTTGCCGAGGCATAAGAAACGGATAAAGCCAAACAAAAGGGTGACTTATGGAAACTGTCGTAAATTACACACTCATATTCTTCGCTTACGCGTTTGCCGGCTGGATAATTGAAGTGACGCTGAAGTTCATTCAGTTTCACAGATTCATAAACCGAGGATTCCTTGCGGGACCTTGGCTCCCCATTTACGGGTCCGGAGCGCTGCTCATAACTGTCGCCTCCGACGTCATACCGCTTGGCGAAATGTCGTACGGAACCGCCTTCGCCGTCTCGTTCGTGCTCTGCGGAGCGGTCGAATACCTCACGAGCTTCGTGCTTGAAAAACGCTTCCACGCGAGATGGTGGGACTACAGCACAAAGCCTATGAACCTTCACGGCAGGGTCTGGATCGGGAATCTCGTGCTGTTCGGGCTCGGCGGCGTCGTCATAGTGAAGCTCGCTAATCCTCTCCTTTTCAGATTGTTCGAAAACATCGGATTCCCGGCAAGAGCGGTCGCGGCGGGAGTTCTCACGGCCCTGATCGCTGCGGACTACGTTGTCTCTCACTTCGTTCTGAAACTCGTCAAAACGGGAGTTGAAAACAGCCGCGCCGACAGCACCGAGCAGATCAACCGAGAGATCAAAGCGCTTCTCAGCGACAGATCTATATTTGCGAAAAGATTTGCCGAAGCATATCCTGACGTAATTTACAGAACCGAGAGGATCGCCGCCCGAGTGGAGCGTATCAGAAACGAGACTGAACGGGTGAGACGTGAAGTGGAGGAAAAGATCGACCGGATCGGTACTCAGATAGATCAGAAAAAGGCTGAGATAGCGGAAAGCATGGAAACGTCCGGCTCGATCAGAAGCAGAATACTTGAAAAGCAGAGCGACCTAATAGATATCCTTTACGATGAGAACGAAGCGTCTGACGACGCAAGAAAGCTGAAAAAGGAAATCGACCATGAAACAGAAAAGCTTAACCGCAGGCGGCTGCAGAGAGGCAGACCGTCCGGCGATACGGATAAAGACTGAGACGGGAGAATTACAATATGTTTTACTTTCTTTTGCCTACGCTTGTAACCTATGATTTCATACTTGTCATCGCGGCAGTCGTGCCGGCGATATTCCTGATGATCAAAGCCTATCGCTCAGACAGGCTTGAAAAGGAATCGCCGCGTTTGCTTTGGAATTTGGTGAAGGCAGGCATCTTTTCGTCGCTGATCGCGCTCGTAGCAGAGCGGATTCTTGGTACCTTGCTCAATC
>JAFSUU010000089.1 GCA_017445115.1 Clostridia bacterium
GGGACGGGAATGCTCAGTACGGTCATCGCGCCGCGCTGCAAAAAGCTTGTCGCTACCGATTTTTCGGGAAAAATGCTTGAGAAAACGAGGAAAAAGTGCGCTGGATACGCAAACGTCGAATTACGGAAAGCCGATATCCTTTCTTTGGATGAACCCGACGGCAGCTTTGATAAAGTCGTCGCCGCAAATGTGATACATCTGCTCGACGAGCCGGAAAAGGCGCTGTCCGAGCTTGCCCGCGTGTGCCGACAGGACGGTACGCTGATCGTTCCGACTTATATGAACAGGGACAAAAACGGCAAAACGAGCGCTTTTGCAAAGACCGTCGGAAAAGCCGGCGCGGATTTCAAACGGCAGTTTACCGAAAGCAGTTATAAGGATTTCTTTACAGAGAACGGATTTGACGACGTTACGGTCGTTCCGATACACGGAAGGATCCCCTGCGCCGTCGCGGTGATCCGGCTGAATAAGGAGGGTGGTTCGTGAAAAAAACAACGGAAGACTACGTGAAAATGATACGCCTCTTACAAAAGAAGAACGGTACGGTCCGCAGCATCGCCATCGCCGAAGCGTTCGGCGTGTCGAAGCCGACCGTTTCCAATATCGTAAAGCGTATTGCGGCGGAAGGTTATATCACAGTGGGCAAAGATCACCTCATCGAACTGACTGAAAAAGGTCTTTTGCTCGCTGATGAAACGATCGAGCGCAACAGGACGATCCGGGAACTTTTGATCAGCCTCGGAGTCGAGAAAAGCGTTGCGGAAACGGACGCCTGCGAAATGGAACACGCCGTCAGCGCGCAAAGCCTTGCCGCTCTGAAAACCCTCGCAAAACGCAAATGTATTCAAGCTTGACAGAACAATGAAACAGCCGTTTCCAAAAAAGTGCGTGCAGTTAACATAAAACACATAATATAAATAATTCAGCGGCGGGAGAGATCCCGCCGCTGCGCGTTATTTCATCTTTTTTTCAAAACGGAACATTCCGTCGAATCCGTCGCCGTCGTCATAGTTGTTGACATCCCCTGTTGCCGGATCGTGGGGATCGGGATGGAAACGGTTGAAGAATTCCACTGCGTGAAATCCGCATTTGTTGATGTAAAAGTGGATGTTCCGCGTTTCAAAATACGGCGTGCAGGTTTCCCACACGACGGTATCCGGATATCGTTCTTCAATCAGCTGCCACGCGCGGAAGCCGACCCCTTTGCTGTGTTCGTGCGGGATAACAAAGAGCAACTCCAGCTCGTTGTGATGTGACACGGGATCGAGCTTTACAACGGCTCCGCCTACGGGGCGCCCATCCTCCAGAATGCGCAGCGCTTCGGAATGTTCGCCGTCGATGCATCGCTCGATCGTGGCGCGGGAAATGATCTCGCCATCCTCCTCCATGTGATCGTCACGGCGACCGAATTCTTCCATCGCTCCGAAGCGGAACGCCTCCTGATTGTCGAGGATGAACCGCTCACGGTCATCCGGCGTGAGTGGTGCGAGCGTAACTGTTTTCGTTTTCATAAAAACCTCCGTAAAATAAGCCCGGCAACAAAAGGGTATGATCCCCTTCATTCCGAGCTCACTCGACATCTTATCCGACAGGCGGCCTGCAAAGCTTTCACTTTACGATCCCCTACGCTACGGCGTACTGTCCTCCGATGACCGTTCTTTGATTGTGTTTTCATTATATCACAAATCCGGAAAAATGTCAAGACGTGCAAGCGGCGGGAGCGAGAGCGCCATCCGGGTTTCTGCCCATCAGCGAGAGCAGGTGTTTATACCTCTTGTTATCGTTCGGCATCTCCTCGTGCGGGTCTACGTTGCCGTACCACAGATCTTCAAGCAAAGTCATTCAAAGATCACCTCCAAAACATTGATTTTCTTCGTCGGCGCATCGATGATCTTGATAAGAAGCTCGTTTACGACCTCCACGCATCCGTCCTCGCCGATGACTTGCTTGCGGTATTCGTTGATACCTTTGACAAGCGCTCTCCATTCAAAATCGTCCAGAACGATGTGCCTTTTGGGCTGTTTTATGTATTTCATGGCGTTCGCCTCCCTTTGCGTATATTTTAGCGCAAAGAAGACTAAAAGACGAATGTGCGGATTCGCGGGATGATAGGACTCGAACGGAAAAGTGTGCAACCGGCGTGCAACGGAAACGATTTTCAACGGTCTCAAACTGACTTTAACGAAAAACAAATAAGCCCGAAAACCCTTGTGAATAAAGGACTTTCGAGCATTTTGAGCAAAGAAAAATCCGGGTTAATAAACCCGGATTTTTGGTGCGGGTAATAGGACTTGAACCTACACGAAGTTGCCCCCACTAGAACCTGAATCTAGCGCGTCTGCCAATTCCGCCATACCCGCGTATTGAATTGCAAATTGCTAATTGCAAATTATTGTTTGGATTTTGAAGTGCGGACGATGGAGTAGAGGATTTTCTCAAGCTCGATACATTCCGCGAGGATGGATTGCGTTTCTGCCTTTGACAAATAATCTGTCGCTTCAAGAAGTCTAAGCCAAAACTTTGTTTCGGCGGCTTCTTTGAGCGCAATATTCATTTTCGAAATGAAATCGGCGTCGCTTTGCGCTTGCTGTGCTTCGGCAATATTTGCGCCGATACTTGTTCTCGAGCGAAGGATCTGCTTTGATAAAACAAACTCATTCTTCTGCTCGTTCAAATATCTGCTCAGTTTAACGATCCTGACAGCGAAGCCAAAACTCTTTTCTTCAATCGGATTGTTAATAAACTGATACCTTAATTTTCAATTTGCCATTTGCAATTTGCAATTAAACGCGCTTGCGCGTTTGCGCGTTTTTGTTCGCGCAGATGTTATTATAACATAAAAATTGCGAATGTCAAGGATTATTTTTTATTTTGGCTCACATAATCCCTGCGAAAGATGTCTTTACCCCTGCTACGGTAAAAACAACGGGGGCCGCGTTTGCGACCCCCTGATATCAAGCTATAAACTTATTTGCTCTTTTTGACAATAACAGCGCCGCCGAGTGCGAGCACGGAAACGACTGCAAGAGCGATGATGCCCGCGTCGCCGGTGGTCGGGGTTACGGGTTTAGATTCTTCAGCAGGTTTGGATTCCTCTGCAGGTTTAGATTCTTCAGCAGGTTTGGATTCTTCTGCGGGAGTGGATTCCTCTTCGCTTACGTCAACAACGGTATCCTGAACGACCTGGATCTCGTTTACGAAGCCCCAAACGCCGCCGATGTACTGGAATTCGACCATTACGTAACGGGCGGTCTGAGATTCGAAGGAATCGGAGGTCTCTGCCCAGTAAACTTCGCCTTCAACGCCGAGAAGCATTTCGCCTACGTTGGTCCAGTTTTCGTTATCGTTGGAAACATGAACGATGATGGCGGTGAAGACGCCTATGCCGGACTCGTTTGCAGCCCAGACGTGAGCGCGGACTTTGCTGAATTCTTTAGCTTCGCCGAGGTCGATGACGGCTCTGCCTATGTTAGTGGCAACGCCTTCGATCGTTTCCTGAGTGACGGTTTTGTAGTTGGGGTTGAAGCCGAACCAAATGGAGCTGTAGTCTTTGTCAGGGCTGGCAACGCCGTCGGTAAGGCTGGTCTTGTAAACGCCGCCGCCTACTTCAAGAGGATCGCCTTCCTTTTCGCCGCCTACGATGGTGCAGGTGCAGCCCTGAGCGATGTTGGTGCCTTCGAGATCATCCTGAGGAAGCTCGACGCCCCAAACGGTATATTCGTTGTCGGCAGTCATATTGTTCTTCGCAATGATGCTTTCATTGTTGAGGTCGAGACCGCCGGAAAAATCGAGCGACCAAACGACTTCGTTGTTCTGACGGACGGAGATGCTGGCAACGTTGATGGTACCGGTAGCATTGTAGAAACCAATGCCGATGGTAAGCATCGCGGGAGCGGTAGCGGTATCCTTATAATCACCGTAAGTAATGTTGAACGGATCGAATTCGGCGGTGTAATCGTGCCAGATGCCGAGCGGGCTGGTGGGCACTTTTTCGCCTTCGTCGTTTTCAACTTCGATATCTACATTGGAAGCGGCGAAATCGGTGAACGTCATAAGGTAATCGAAATTGTTGTACTGTTCTTCGTTAGA
>JAFSUU010000090.1 GCA_017445115.1 Clostridia bacterium
AATAAATATAGGGGCGTTAGTAGAGGTCTGCTGGTTTCTGAATTGGCAACTGATTCTTCTCAAAAATCATTTAAGGAATTATTGAAACTTTATTTGGACTATATTACAATAGTTAATGAGGAAATGTCGATAATTGACTTTAAAAAAGTAATAGAAATATATACTGAATTCAAAAACCGCAAGGTAAACTGCGAATGCATATTATTTGATAATAAACCTATTAAGGAGTTTATGCAATATAAACTTGAGTTTTTGGGTGTTGATATTATTAATGATTATTCTGAGTCTTTACTCTCTGATGTTCCGGACAAGTTCCGTTGTCGTTTTTTAAATCATAACGGTTTGTGTAATAATGCTTCAATAATAGAAACAATTATACCAATGTTGAACCCAGGAAATGAAGAATGGAGCGCAGGGTATGTCTTCAAAGTTATAGTATAGTTTACATTTTGCATTTGCATTGACTACTTCAGCATTCTGTGAAGAATACTTTATGCAGGATTAATAAAACATTCATACAAAGGAATATCCAAGATTACCGCCACAAAGATGGGCAAGATTAATGTGACCAAGCATCTATGGAGCCGTGTTTTGGGGAAAAGCGTTACCGCAACAAACATTAGTAGTTTAATTTACAAGGTAATTAGAGATGGTGAGTGGAGATATCAAACAGATGGAATAATTAGAATAGTGTTAAAATACGGGAAAGAATATATTGTAGTTACTGGAAATATAGTTAATGGAATTTTTAAGGTTGGGGATGCCTGGGTTTGGAATAAAATAACTAGTTTGTGGGGGAAATGAGATGATTAATATGAAGTTAATTAATAAAATGATTCAAAAAAGACAGTTTAATAGTGCTTATAACGAGTTGTTAAAAATTAACTATTCATATTCGTTTAAATCCGTTTCACAGGATTTTCCAGAAATTGATCGCGATACAATGTTACTTTATTTATCATACGCTTTATCAAGAAGTGAAAGTGTTGAAAAATACATTTCCATTTGTAATCTATTATATTTTGAGGAACCATATATTGAAGGAACAGATTCTTTCATAAAATGGATACTTAATCGAGCTCTTATTGTTTTCCCAAATAATAAGATAATTATAGACTGGATTATTAGTGTTTTTTCAGGAAATCCGGATTGCCCATTTAGTGAATCTGAAATGAATTCGTTTCTTCGTATCAACTAAAACGTCTCCATCTTCTTAAAACCCCCATTAATAGTTTTACTGGCAGACTGACTTGAGATACCGAGTTAGCTAGCGATATCAGCTTGAGACAAGCCGTCGAACGGTATCCGTACTTCCAAGACAATTGGCGGCGCAACTCACACCTACACGCTGGAGGACGCTCAGATACTGCGCGAGGAGTGGGGCAACAACGTACTTATTCCCATGTACGACAACGAGGGCGGAATCTGCGGTATTATCTTCAATGACGAGCCGTATTTCTTCATCAGGACGCGGCGGGGCGGCGCGTTCCCCGCGCTATTACCGACGCCGGGAATAAAAAACGTCTTTTACGCCGGCTGATCGGGAGCTTCAATCTTGCTTCAATCTTTGTCCGTATAATGTCGTCGTAACGGAGGACGAAAGTATGAAAGTTTTGCTTGCCGAAGACGAAAAGAGAATGAACCGCGCGCTGTGCGAGATCCTGCGCCAGGAGGGATATGAAGTGACCTCCGTTGATAACGGAGAGGACGCGCTTTATGAGATAGAAAGCGACGTTTACGATCTTTGCGTGCTCGACGTAATGATGCCGGGGATGAACGGATACACCGTGGCGAAAAAGGCGCGCGGATCGGGGATAAAGACCCCGATCCTGATGCTGACCGCGAAAAGCGAGCTTGACGACAAGGTAGAGGGACTTGACAGCGGCGCGGACGATTATCTTACAAAGCCCTTTATGACAAAGGAGCTTCTCGCCCGGCTCCGCGCGCTCGGAAGGCGGGGGCTCCCGACTAACGACGGCAGTCTGACCTACGAGGATCTGACGCTCGACGTGAAGAACGCGGTCCTCAAATGCGACAACGGGCAGAGCGTACGTCTCGGCGAGAAGGAACTGCGCATCATCGAATACCTGATCGCAAATCAGGGACAGGTCCTCTCCCGCGAGCAGATAGCTTTGAAGATATGGGGCTACGAAAGCGACTCGGAATACAACAACGTCGAAGTGTATATGTCGTTTGCGCGCAAAAAGCTCGCGTACGTGGAGTCAAGGTGCGAGATCAAGGCGTTGCGGGGCATAGGATACGAATTGAGGTGCCGGGATGTTCAATAAAACAAGAAGAAGGATCGTGTTTACGGTCGTTTTCTCGCTTATCGCGCTGATGGCCGTAACGCTGACCACCATATATATCTCCAACCGCATCTCGCTCGACCGTGACAGCCGGGAAATGCTTAAAACCTTTGCGGAGCGCTTCACGCTCGAAGAGCAGGCGCCTCCCCGCGACGGAGAAAAACGCCCCGACGACGCGCCGGACCCGAAGCCCGGAGACATGAACGACCCGCGCGGGGAAAGGCCGGGAAAGGACGAACGCGAGTTCCGGCTTTCGACCTTCTACTCGGTCGCATATTCCAATGACGGCGAGGTGCTTGCTGTAAACAGCGGGGACGACGGGCTTCAAAGCGAGGAGACCGTCCTTGAGACCGCGTCGGCTATCCTGGACAGGGGCAAAAAGAGCGGCAAGCTCGGAAATATGACCTATCTTGTGGACGAGCGCGAGGAATACACGCTCGTCGCCATGATAGACCAGACGATCAGCGACAACAATCAGTCAAAGCTGTTCACGCAGATGCTGATCATCGGATCCTCCGCGATCGTCGTCATATTCGTTATCTCGATCTTCATCGCCCGCCTGATCGTCAGTCCGCTTGAAGAAAACGACAGGCGGCAGAAGAGGTTCGTATCCGACGCCGGACACGAGCTGAAAACGCCTATCGCGGTAATCTCCGCGAACAGCGAGCTGTTGAAGCGGCAGATCGGGCAGAACGAATGGCTCGACAACATCGACTACGAAAACGAGCGAATGTCCGATCTTGTCAAGCAGCTTCTGGCTCTCTCCAAAGCAGAAAACGGAGAGATGCCGAAGGAAGCCGTAGATCTATCCAAACTCGTCGAAGGCGAGGCGCTTCCGTTTGAAACGCTGGCTTACGAAAAAGAAAAGAAGATCGAATCACAGACCGAAGCCGGGATCATCGTGGAAGGAAACCCCAATCAACTCCGTCAGCTTGTTTCGATCCTGCTCGATAACGCTCTTTCCCACGGCACGACGGATACGATAGGTCTGTCGCTTCACAGGGAAAAGCATCACGCGGTCCTGACCGTCTCAAACGGAGCGCCGGAGATGAGCGCCGAGCAGCTTTCGCATCTGTTCGAACGCTTCTACCGGACCGACGAGGCGCGTAACGAGGCGGACGCGCACTACGGACTCGGGCTCTCGATCGCAAAAGCCGTCGCCGAAGCGCACGGCGGAGAGATCCGCGCGGAATACAAAGACGGAAAAGCGGTATTCACGGTATCGCTCCCGGTCAAAAAATAAAATTTCGAAATCTTAAAATCTTTCAATCTTTCTTCAATCCTCATCCGTTATGATGTGTACAACAACAACGGATGAGGATCGTTGTTTTATACGATAATACGGAAAAGGAGATACAGAAAATGAAAAAGATAATTGCAATATTTTTGGCGCTTGTCCTCACTGCGGCACTCGCATCCTGTGCAAGCACCACCGCTACGACCGACGCAAGTTCAGATACCGGAGTAACGGAACAGGGAGGCCCCGGCGGTACTCCTCCCGACGGCGCACCCGGCGGAAGCGGCGGATCCGGCGGCGCACCCGGTGGAAGCAGCTCGGAAGTTGTTTACGGCGGCGCGGCGGAAATCACATCCGCAACGAGCGAAGACGGAAAGACCTATTCTTCTTCGACTTCCGATGAGAGTGCGCTGATGATCAGCACGTCCGATGACGTCACGATCAGCAATTTCACGCTGACCAAGAGCGGCGACTCAGACGGCGGCGACAACTGCAATTTCTACGGACAGAACGCCGCGCTGCTCGTAAAGGGCGGAACGACCACCACCATCACCGGTGGCAATATCTCATCTGACGCTGACGGCGCCAACGGCGTATTCTGCTACGGCGGCAACGGCGGACAGAACGGCGCTTCGGGCGACGGCACGAAAGTAATAATCAAAGATACGACCATAACAACGACAGGCGACGGCTCCGGCGGCATAATGACCACCGGCGGCGGTATCACGGAAGCGTATGACCTTACCGTCACCACGAGCGGACGTTCCTCCGCGGCTATCCGTACCGACAGAGGCGGCGGAACGGTCACGGTTTCCGGCGGCACCTACACCTCGAACGGTCTCGGTTCTCCTGCGATCTATTCAACGGCGGATATCACGGTGTCGAACGCGACTCTCGTTTCCAATCTTTCCGAAGGTGTCTGCATTGAAGGATTGAACTCGATAACGCTCAATAACTGCGATCTGACCGCAAATAATACCCAACGCAACGGCAACGCGACCTTCCTCGACAGCATCATGATCTATCAGTCGATGTCGGGCGACGCGGCGAGCGGAACCTCCTCGTTCACCATGACGGGCGGCAGTCTCACCAGCAAGAGCGGTCACGTTTTCCACGTCACCAACACAAGCGCGGTCATAACGCTCACCGGCGTGACGATCACGAATGAAGACAGCGAAAACGTTCTGCTCTCGGTCTGCGACGACGGCTGGAGCGGAGGAAGCAATATTGCAACGCTGGGCGCTTCAAATCAAAAGCTGACCGGCGCGATCCTCGTGGGAAGCAATTCCACGCTGACGCTCAACCTCTCGGACGGCTCGTCCTTTACCGGATATATCGACGGCAATATCACCAACGCGGCGGGCGATACCGTTTCTACCGAGGTCGGCACCGTGAACGTCACGCTTGAAGGCGGCAGCACCTGGACGCTGACCGGCGACAGCTACGTTACAAGCTTCACCGGCGACGCGTCGAGCGTGATCAGCAATGGCTATACGCTCTACGTCAACGGTACGGCGCTTGACGGGACGAATTAAAGAATAATCCGTATATCGTCAAACTCGGCGGGGTCCTCACGGCTCCGCCGGTTTTTTCAAAAACCATTGCCTTCAATCCGCTTTCAATCTTCGCCCGTATAATCATAAACAAGAAAGAAAGGAAGTGACGCTATGAAAAAGCATATATGGGCGGTCTGCTTCACGGCGGCGCTTATAGTTTTTACAACGTATATCGCGCTCGATACTTTTGTTCTCAGCGTCGCATATGACGAGAGCGCGACCGGGATGAATACGTCGATGTTTTCCGCTCAGGCCGAAACGCAGAACGAAGACGTACAAGCGCCCGACGAGACCGTTCAAGAGCAAAGCGCCGACGCATCGGACGGCGCAGCGTACAAAGACGAAAACGTCTCGATCACGCTTACGGAATACGAGCAATATGGAACTAAGATTTACGTCGCGGACGTCGTGCTCAATTCAGCCGAATACCTGAAGACAGCTTTTGCGAACGACACCTACGGCAAAAACGTCACGGCGGCTACTTCGACGATCGCCGAAGCACACGGTGCTATCCTCGCAATCAATGGTGACTATTACGGAGCGCAGGAAAAGGGATACGTGATCCGCAACGGTATCGTTTACAGAAGTTCGGTGAAGGGTGCGCAAGTTCTCTGCATCTACGCCGACGGAACTATGAAAGTTGTCAGCGACCGGGATTATACCGCAGATGAGCTTGTCGAAAGCGGAGTATGGCAGGCGTTTACCTTCGGTCCCGGACTTGTCGAAAATGGCGTCGTTTCCGTGGACGAAAATGACGAGGTCGGACGCGCGAAGGCGAGCAATCCGAGAACGGCGATAGGTATGATCGATGCAAATCATTTTGTATTCGTTGTGTCTGACGGCAGGACAGACGAGAGCGAGGGGCTCAGCTTATATGAGCTTGCGACGTTTATGCAGGACCTCGGAGTAAAGGAAGCGTACAATCTCGACGGCGGCGGATCTTCGACGATGTACTTCAACGGAGAAGTAATAAACAATCCGACGTCCGGCGGCAGGATCAAAGAGAGAGGAGTGAGCGACATTGTATACATCGGATATTAGCTTAAAGAAAAATCTGCTCGGAAATATCGCAGGGACGGCGTTTCTCGCGCTCTTCGGCGCGGTCTATGAACTTTTCAGCCACGAGGTCTATTCGTACTTTATGATCTACGCCTTTGCGATCCCTTTGACACTCGGCGCGCTGACCTACGCTCTTTTGCTGATATTCAAAAAGTATCCCGGGAAAACAGAGACTCGCCTTTGGAATTCGGGTATCGCCGCGCTTTCGGTCGGGTGCGTCTTTCGCGGCGTGCTTGAGATCTACGGCACTACAAATTCGCTGATCGCCGTTTATAATATATCCGGCGTTCTGCTCCTGGCGTCGGCTTCCCTCGTTCTGCTCGCGCGATCGAGACAAAAAAACAAGACTTGAAAATACAGGTTGAAATATTCGGGATCAACGGTTATAATAGTAAAGGAAAGGCTGGCGGAATGATCGGTCATGAACGATACGGAAAACAAAAGGTCAATACTTGTAACCGCTTTTGAGCCGTTCGGAGGAGAGGCGATCAATCCGACGGAAGTTCTGCTCCGAAGGATCCCCGACGTCATCTGCAAATACACGGTCAAAAAGCTCCTGCTTCCGGTCGAGTTCATAATGTCGCGAAAGATCGCAGTCGGGGAATACGATAAGGTCATGCCAGCCGCCGTGATAATGCTCGGACAGGCGGGAGGCCGCGGCGCGATATCACTTGAGACGACGGCAAAGAACGCAATGAACGCCCGTATTCCCGATAACGCGGGATATCAGCCGCAAGGAGTCCCGGTAACGGTCGGCGGTAAAGAAACGCTTAGCTCGACGTTTGATACCGACAGAATAAAAGACGCGCTCGACAACGCCGGCGTACCGTGCGAAATATCGCACGACGCGGGAGAGTTTGTATGCAACGCCCTGCTC
>JAFSUU010000091.1 GCA_017445115.1 Clostridia bacterium
GCCGTCGTAGTAGGAGGTCAGTTTTTCGGGGTGTTCACCGCGAAGCACGTCGCCAACGAATCCTGAGACAATGCGGCGCGTCTCTTCCTTATCGACGTCTTTCTTTTCAAGCGTACCGTCGATCTGGGTGTGACCGGAAGGATTGGGCTCGGCGACGTTCTGAAGATTGTCCCAGTGCTCGTCGATCTTGCCGTCGGTGTTAAAGTGGAACACGTCGAACGCTACCTGTTCGCCGGCTCCCGCGAAATTGTAGACGGTCTGAAGAAAGACGCATTCGCCGTCTTCAAAAGCGCGGATGTTGTTTACGGTGGTTTTTACAGGCGCCTGCTGGAGTCCGGCGACTGCCGCCACAAAAGCGTCGGCGCCGGTGCCGAAGGCGAGGTTATGTTGCTTGTACTCGGGGGCGAGCAGAGACTTTGCAAGTTCCAGATCACCGGATACGAACGTGCCGATCAGGGCTAATGCTTTTTCTTTGTTTGTCATGGTAGGATGCCTCCAAAAATATATTTGATGTAACAGTGGTGGTTTCATCTGACGATATTTTAGCATGTCATTGATGTAATGTCCACAGTTACAACAAAAAATTTTGAAGTTTTTTTTCATCTCGAAGTTACTCGACTTTTGAGGTTCAAATCCACCCACTCCGTATTTTTTTGGAATTCTTTGCAGAGCAAAGAAACGCAAAAAGTACACCAGCGTTTTCGACCGTTTTTGCTGCTTGAAATGAAAAAATCGGGCTCCGGACGGCTGGTCCAC
Organism: Clostridia bacterium; assembly: GCA_017445115.1. The sequence continues at coordinate 757 of JAFSUU010000091.1, forward strand.
TGTCTGAAAGCCCGATTTTGTCTATATTTGCCCTATTTTTGCCCAAAATGCGAAAAGAAACGCCTTTTATCGTGATAGACAAAAGACGTTTCTTTATGTAAATGAGCGCCAAAATGATACACGCTTTATTCTATGGAAATCTCTATTGCCACATTCTCATTTCCGAGCAGATCCTTCATCTGCGTTGCCGTTTTATCGGTGATATGGCCGAGCCGCGTGTAAGACCACGAGTTGGAGCCGTAGAATACGACGATTTGATTCCCGGAATAAAGGACGATATCGCCCGCTTGAGTCGTCGTCTGCACATCACTTCTCGGAAGGTTTGTTCCGATGGAGCCGACCTGCTCGAAGCCGCCGTACATGGACATCCGTATTGTCAGAGGCTTTTCTTTTACCAGTTCGGCAAGTGCCGCGACGGATTCGTTTTCTTCCCAGTCAACGGCGACAGTCATACCGCCGATCTTTAAAGTCAGCATCTTCACCGTAGGTTCTTCCTCCGTTCCCATGCTCGTTTCACTTTGCGTTTCTTCAGACTTGCTTTCAGCCGGAGGAGTGGTTGTCTCGATGCTTGTTTTCGGGCTGATCGTTTCTTGCTGTGAATCAGTCGCTGTTATGGTTGCGGTTGACTCCGGCGCTTCTTCGGATGATCCAGGTTTCGTTTCAGACGCCGTTTGCTCACCGACTTTTTGAAAAGGTACTTCCGTTTGAGAAGTCGTATCCTTTGCCGGCGCTGTGTTTTCGCTGCCGCAGGAAGAGAAGCAGATCAACAGAATACAAACGGCAAGCGCGGCGGTGATGATCTTACCGGATCCGTTTACCGAATTCATACGCTTCCTCCAGTTCGGCGGGGCGACCGTTCGCTTCGCCCGCGTCGTTTATGCCGCCGCAGAAGAGCGTATCGACAAGCTCCGCTTTTTCAAAGCAGTCTATCCATCCCTGCAAGCCGCTGACGGCTTTTTCGGGAGTATAAGCCTCATCCTCC
>JAFSUU010000092.1 GCA_017445115.1 Clostridia bacterium
AAAGGACGGACGTGAACGATGTATACAAGCGCTAAACCCTATTTCTACGGCACAGGCAGAAGAAAGAGTTCTATCGCCAGAGTCCGTCTCTTCCCCGGCACAGGCACGATCACGATCAACGGTCGTGACATCGAAGAGTACTTCGGTCTCGAAACTCTCAAACTCGTCATCAACCAGCCCTTCGGCGTAACAGGCACAATGGGCAAATTCGATATCGTTGCAAGCGTTACAGGCGGCGGCTTCTCCGGTCAGGCAGGCGCTATCCGTCACGGCGTTGCACGCGCGCTCCTTCTTGCGGATGAAACATACCGCCCCGCTCTCAAGAAAGCAGGCTTCCTGACTCGTGACCCGAGAATGAAGGAAAGAAAGAAGTACGGTCTCAAAGCAGCCCGTCGCGCATCCCAGTTCTCGAAGAGATAAGTTACGAAGAACAATTACAAATCGCCGACTTCCGTGGAAGCCGGCGATTTTTCTATTGACAATTTGACGCTGTTAGGGTATTATAAAATTGATAAATAGGTAAAATAACTCCCATGGAGGTTCAGATCATGCTGAATATAAACAAAACCGTCGAAAACGGAAAAGCGGTCTACACTCTTGAAGGAAAACTCGATACCATAACGTCGCCGGAATTGATGGATGACGTCAAGAACGTTATAGGCGGAGTTGACGAGTTGGTTTTTGACTTTGAAAAACTTGATTACATCACGTCGGCAGGGCTCAGGATCCTTCTCGCCGCGCAGAAGACTATGGACGAGAAAGACGGTACGCTGAGAGTGCTCCACGCAAACGACGAAATTATGGAAATCTTTGAGGCGACCGGCTTTGCGGCAATGCTTACGCTCGAATAAACAGAAAATGGAAGATAAAAAAGTATCCGTTTGGGGACGTCTTCGTCAAAGGCTGACACCGGACGAAATGTTCCACGAAACGGAAGTCCAGGCGAACCGTCTCGGGGCTCTGATCCTTCTTTGCAGCGGTATCATCCTAATGCTGATATTGGTGTTCGCGGGGATAGGCATCTTTCCGCTGATGTGGGACGCCGTCTTTACGCCGTCGATCCAGGCGATCGCCGAGATCATAATATTGCTCGTCATTTACAAAATAGTGAAGGGCGACCGCTGGTGGATGAAGCCGCTTCTTATCATCGGTCTCGTCATCGTCTACGCGCGTCTTGACAGCATTCTGACGCATAAAGCGGCGATACTTATGGTCATTCCCGTGGTGTTCAGCAGCAGATATTTTTCAAGAAAGCTGTCCGTATTCACGGCGATCTTCACCACCGTAGTGTTTATGATATCAGCGATCTTCGGCGCGACACAAGGAATGATAAACCTCAATATCGTCACGATGGAAGAGGGAACGCAGATGGTTGCGACCGGCGGCTTTCTCGGCGAGGCTGTAAGAAACGCCGGAGTGAGCAACAGTATGCTGATCGGCAACACACTGCTCTACGACTTCTTTCCGAAATGGCTGATGTTCTCCGTGGTGGCAATAATCAGCTGCAATATCGCGCGCCGCGGACGCTATATGGTGATGACTCAGCACGCTAAGGACGTCCGTGCCGCAAGTATCGAATACGAGCTTAATCTCTCGTCAAGCATACAGTCGAATATGCTGCCCCACGTCTTCCCTCCTTATCCCGACAGATGTGAATTCGACATATTCGCATCTATGGATCCGGCAAAGGAGGTCGGGGGAGACTTTTACGACTTTTTCCTGATCGACGACGACCATATATGTTTGGTAATGGCTGACGTGTCGGGAAAAGGGATCCCCGCGTCTCTCTTCATGATGGCATCGAAGATCATGTTCAAGAACTATGCGATGTCGGGCAAATCTCCCGCCGATATCTTCAAAGACTCGAACGATATGATCTGCTCCGACAACCGCGAGGATATGTTCGTCACGGCATGGCTCGGAATTCTCGAGATCTCAAGCGGAAAGCTGATCGCATCGAACGCAGGTCACGAGGATCCCGTGATAATGCACCCGGGCGGCAATTTTGAACGGTTCAAGGATCGCCACTGCTTTGTTATCGGCGGATTCAAAAAAACAAAATACACGAATTACGAGCTGACGCTCGAACCCGGATCAAAGATATTCCTTTACACCGACGGCGTACCGGAAGCGACAGACGCCTCGGATCAGATGTTCGGTTACGACCGGATGCTCGAAGCGCTGAACTCCGACTGCGGCGCCGCTACGGATCAGCTTTTGAAAAACGTGAGATCATCCGTCGACGCCTTCGTCAAAGACGCGGAGCAGTTCGACGACCTCACAATGCTCTGCCTGGAATACAAGGGAAAATAATGCCCTCAAGTGAACAAATAAAATGTCATCCTTCGCTCCGCACCGGGGACGCCTTTTTAGCCTTCCTCCGGGAGGTAGCGAAGCGGGGCGCTATATTTGCCTTCCTCCGGGAGGGAGGTGGCTCGCGAAAGCGAGACGGAAGGAGCCCGCCGTTAATATTCCCGTTCATACCGCAGGCTCCCTCAGTCAGCTTCGCTGACAGCTCCCTCCCGGAGGGAGCCTTGGCACGGGCGCTTTGCAGACTTCCCGGGGTCGAGGGGTATCCCCTCGCGTAAAAGGGGTGTGGTCGGAGAGGGGGAACTCGGTCTTCCCCCTCTTCGAGCGCTTTTTGGATACTTTTTTCGTCAAAAAAGTATCGAAAAAGAAACGGGCTCTT
>JAFSUU010000093.1 GCA_017445115.1 Clostridia bacterium
CGGCTTCGTTCTTCCTCTGCCGTCTTTCAGCCCGTCTAGCCCGCGCTTCTCATACTTCTTTACCCATGCATATATTTGTGAATATGATACCCCGTATGTCTCGATCGTCAGCGGATAGTCCTTCCCGTGCTCTATGCAGAATGCTACGATCTCCACTCTCTCTTCCTGCGTCGTTTTTCTTCCCTTAGCCATATAGATCTCCGTTCCGGCTCCGCGCCTTTCCTTGAATTCCTTATGACTATTATACCACTTTATCAAGTTGTGCACCACACTTTTTGATATTCCGTATTCTTCTGCTATCGTTCTTATACTGCATTCTCCATTTATGTATGCTTTTACTGCTTGCACCTTCAATTCTTTGCTGTATTTCTTGTTCCTTCTCTTTGACATAATATAACCCCCATAGTGTAGTCTTGAAAATTTTCGTTTTTTCAAGTGTCTACTCTATGGGGATTATATCAAACGTTCCCTGTCCTAAATTATTTGTCGGCGAAGAATTGTTCGATCGCATTGCAGGCTCGCTCGGAAGGGAATGAGAACGAGAAGAAGCCTTCATTCTGTCTTCCGACCTCGCGCAGATCGTCAAGCGTTTTTATTTTATTTACGTATTCCGACATTATTTTATAATAATCCGGAATCACGCGGATCAGCGCATCTTCCGCTTCGGAAGCTGTCTTTTTATTTTCATCTTTTGTGAGGTGATACAGGTATTCGACTCCCTCGTCTCCGAGCGTCTCCATATATCTGACGTCGACCGCCTTTTCGTATGCGACGTGAGCCTCATAATTGTATTTCGCGACGTATCCCCTAACGTTGAAGATACCGAGTACGGAGAGTACCGCGAGCCCAGCGGCAAGGCCGACTGAGAGAACGTCGAGGCGGCGCACATAGAGCCTTACAAGAGCGGCGATGAAAACGAGCGCCATCCAGATCATAAAAGCCGAAGTGCTGATCCGGAGAACGGTCATTCCGTAGACGTCTATATACATGACCATTTTTGATATCGACGTCGCGATTATTATAAGGGTGAAAACCGCGATGAATGAGCAGAGGATCTTTATCGCCGCTGGCAGTTTTCCGCTGTTTTTCTTTGAGATAATAATTGCTGCGAGGATCAGAGCGAGGTTTATCGCGGCGATAATGCACAACTCGAAAAAGCCGCGCCTCGCATACTCCGCGTATGTGAATTCATACCCCGACGGGAGTATGCTCTTGAACGCCGAGAAGAGATATGCGAGTTGTGAGAACAGATACACGACGTAAACGGATGAGATAACGCCAATAAACGCCGTGATGCCGTACGTCGGCGCGGAGGTAAGGGTCCGTTCGGTCTCTTCTCTCTTTTCGTATTTCAGAGAAAAGATGACGCCGAGAACAAAAAGAGAAACGATGCATCCGAGAACTATCTTGAAGACAATGGATACGACGCTGTCGCCGACAGTTTTGACAAGAGACGAAAAAGCCGCGTCTGAGTGCGAGAGCAGGGCAGTCACGATCATAAAAAGCGGAAACGCGACGAGGGCGCCTATCAGCGCGGCTCTTGTCCTTTTCGATTTCTTTCTATCTTTTGTAAATATCGCTTTCAGAACGTCCGGTATCCCGTCGATACCGAAAAACAGAGTGGATCCGGCGTATTCGACCAGCGCTGCGTCGTGGGAGGGGTACTTTTTTCCCGCGAGAGCGGAGTGCCAGACGAGTGACGAGATCGCGGTCGCGATGACGGACAGCGTGCGGACGGTGAAGTCGGAAGTCGCGGCGAACGTCCACGAGCAGATAAGCGTGAGCGCCGCAATGATATAATATTTGACTCCGGGCGACGCTCCTCGCCTTGCGAGAAAAACGGTAGCGATTATGAAATAAACGTCAAAGCATAAGGTATAGCCTAAAGCCGCTCCGTCCCAAATCAGTGCGGATACCGACAGTATCATGAGAAATACGGTCAGTGCGAACATCACAACATCGGACTTTTTTCTTTCAAATAGAGGCTTTGATACCGGCGGGGCAAATGCCGCCGCATATTCTGTTTGCACGGTCAATCCTCCTTATATTCGAGAATATCGCCGGGAGCACAGTCAAGAGCGCGGCATATCGCGTTAAGAGTTGAAAAGCGGATCGCGTTTGCTTTTCCGGTTTTAAGTATCGAGAGGTTCGCTTTTGTTATGCCGATCTTTTCGGCGAGCTCGCGGGAAGACATTTTTCTTTTTGCGAGCATAACGTCAAGATTAACTATAATCACGGCGTCACCTCATATCGTCAGGTCGTTTTCGCGCTTCAGCTCCACAGCGGCGCCGATGGCGTTCATAACAACTCGGAGAAGTATTCCGACGACGGCGAGCACAAAGGCGACCGCGCCGAGAGAGGTGTAGTATCTCGTGTAGATCGCGCATACGATCGCCGCGCCAAAACAGCAAAGCGAGAGAAGGTTGAGATATATCACGTTAACTTTGACGAACACCCTGTCGCGTATTATGTTTATCAGCATACGGATCAGTATATAAAGCGCGGCGGCGGCAAACGGAGCGGCGATATAAAACGCAGTTGTAACGTATTTGACCGTACGGTTGATGTAATCCTCCGCGGAACCGCTTTTTGTGATAAGCCACCTGAATACTTCCGGAAAAAAGAACAGAAGAAGAATGAGGCATATCGCCGCTATCGCGCATATTGCGAGCGAAATATACGCTGAAACTTTTTTTGTCATTGTTTGCTCCTTTTGTTTTGTTTGGCTCATTATAGCACGTTTGTTATCGTTTGTCAATAACAAAGTATCGAAAAAGAATAAAAAAATTAGGACAGGGAAACGTTGAAGCGCCCCCTGTCAAGTAGACAGTGAAAAAACAAAAACATTTAAGCGAAAAGATCCGCCCTGCTGCGCAGCAGGGCGGATCTTTTCACGCGGCAGCGCGATGGAACTCCATCGGTGTCATGCATTTGAGCCTCTGCTGGTATCGTTTGTTGTTGTAAAAATAGAGATATCGGTCTATTGCGGTAATCAGATTGTCACGCGAAGTGAACTTTTTTAGGTAATACATTTCGGATTTAAGGATACCCCAGAAGCCCTCCATAGGACCGTTATCGATACATTTCCCGACGCGAGACATGCTCTGCCGCATATTTGCGGCAACAAGTTTGTTGTGGAAGATCTTGCTCGTATATTGAAAGCCTCTGTCGCTGTGAAACAGCGGATGAGCCTCGGGATTTGCTTTGACTGCTTCGTCAAACGTTTCAAACACAAGAGGGTTGTTGTTGCTGTCTCCTATCTTGTACGCAACGATCCTTCTGTCGTACAGATCGAGTATAGCACTCAGATAGATTTTCCTGACTTCCGTTCCAACGTAGTATTTGAATTCCGTTACGTCGGTAAGCCATTTTTCATTTGGCTTGTCTGCATGAAAATCTCTGTTCAGAATGTTTTCCGCAGTTACTTCCGGCGTAGACTTTACATAGTTGTATCTTTTCTTTCTGCACACCGATTTCAAGTGAAGTATCTGCATCAATCTACGGATGCGTTTCTTGTTGTAATGTACGTTGTGCTCCCGGTTAACTGTTATTGTCATCTGCCGGTATCCGAGTATCCCGTCTTGTTCTTCATACAATTCTTTTATCCACTCGGCAATCTTTTCATTTTCAAGCTGTTTGCCGCTCGGATCCCGTTTCAGCCATTTGTAATATGCGGCTCTGCTTACATTTAACTTTTGACATAGTTTTTCAATCGGATACTTCTCGGATATGTGTATGTACTGTATCGCCTTGTAATAATCCTCCTGCCTGACTCCGCTGATCAATCGCCTCCTCTCAATTCCCTCAGTTTTTTTAACAATTTGTTCTCCATTTCTGCGTCTTTGAGCTGCGCTTTTAATATCTTGTTTTCCAACTGAAGTCGTTCCGTTTCGCTCAGTTCTTCTATCGGCTTCGTTCTTCCTCTGCCGTCTTTCAGCCCGTCTAGCCCGCGCTTCTCATACTTCTTTACCCATGCATATATTTGTGAATATGATACCCCGTATGTCTCGATCGTCAGCGGATAGTCCTTCCCGTGCTCTATGCAGAA
>JAFSUU010000094.1 GCA_017445115.1 Clostridia bacterium
AAGGAGATCGGGACCACTCTTGACGATCTTTACAGAGAGCTTGACTGCAGTACCATACAGACGTATTACCCGTTTGATGATCCGGTCGTGATCGTATGCGACGACGAAGGAAAGATCAACGGGAGCAGACCGAACAGAGCCATATACGGCGAGGACAAACAAATGATGGACATCATCTGCGGCAGATTCTTGATCTGCGACTGCTCTACTTCAAGTTTCAAATCACTTCCGCCCGCTATGATGGACAAATACAAAAAGACGTTTTATTATCCCGAAAACTTTATGAGATATAACGGCGAAATAGTTGCCGTTAAATTCGATCCCGACAAGGGGGCGCAGGCAAGATGAAAAAGTACAATGTGACCATAACCGAAACGCTGAAAATGCTCGTTGAAGTTGAAGCGGAAACAGGGCTTGAAGCAGAACAGATAGTATCCGACAGATGGAATAACGGAGAATATCTCCTTGACGCAGACCACTTTGAAGACGTCGATTTTGAAGTGGAGGACGACATTATAAAAGTCGAAATGTGCTATTCCGAGCTTACCAATTTGTTCAGATCGGTGAATGACAAACATCTTTCACCTATCGTCGGATATATCGTTTTTACTGAAGACAGCTTCAGCAAACAGTATAATGAAACATCACGAACCTATTGTGTATCAAGCGACAACAAGGCGTACAGGTCCGGAGCAGGCGGATATTCAATTTACGCTTCCTGCCTTGACGGTACAGATAAATGCGTCCGGCTTGAAGGATATATGCACGGTGAAAACGCATGGAAGATCGAAAAATGCTATATGCACAAGGACGATTACGAAAGGCTGATCGCCGCCCTTGAGCCTTATACGGTAAACAAAACGGAGCGTGATGAAAGATGATTAGAAACAGAGGGAGAAGCCTTGTCATCAGTACAGCAAGCACTGGATCTTGTCCCCAAGATCCGCTTGTTAAGGGCTTTGCAGCCCCTAAAACCCCGCAAGGAGAAGCGTATGACAAAAAGAGATCATGAAATAAAAATACGTTTCACGGAAGATGAACTGAACGCTTTGAATAAAAAAGCGGATTCGTGCAGAATGAAACGCGAACAGTATTGCCGCACGGTTCTCACCGGAACCGTTCCCCGCGAATATCCGCCTGTTGATTTCTACAATCTCATAGTTGAACTCCGGAAAGTCGGTTCGGATATTACTCAGCTTATGAATACGGCATATGCTTACAAAGAAGTTGACGTTCCGCTTCTGAAAAAAACAATCGAGAGTTATCGTAAAACGGAACATATGATCTGGGAGTCTTTCAGCCCGGCAGCGTCATAATGGCTGTCACAGCTATATGGGGAATAAAAGGAAGTATAGACCGGCTCATAGATTACGCTGTCAATCCCGAAAAGACGGTATCGAAAAACTCCGAAGATATTGCAGATCTTCACGCGGTCGACGCCGTTATTGATTATGCGGCGAATGTTATGAAGACAGAAGAAAGCAGATTCGTGACGGGGATCAATATCGACCCGGTCGACGCAAAGACGCAGTTCAAGAAAACAAAAATACACTATAATAAAACCGGAGGCATAGTCGCTTTCCACGCATATCAGTCTTTCGCTCCCGGAGAGGTCGACGCGGAAACGGCGCACAAGATCGGGATCGAACTTGCAAAAAGACTCTGGAACGATTATGAAGTCATAGTCGCAACTCACTGCAACACAGGATGCTATCACAATCATTTTGTGATCAATTCGGTATCACTGGCAACCGGCAAGAAGTACAACGACTGCAAGGAAACGTACAGTATTATGCGTGAAGAATCAGACAAACTTTGCCGTGAGTACGGACTGTCCGTCATAGCCGATCCGTCGGGCAGAGGAAAGAATTATGCCGAATGGCAGGCGGAGCGGGACGGAAGACAAACGGTTCGCGGTATCATCAGGCAGGCGATAGATACTGCGGTAAAGGGTTCGACTACGACAGAACAGTTTCTCGACGCTATGGATCAGATGGGATTCGTCATAGTGCAGACCGGAAAGTACCCGAAGATCAAGCAGGTCGGAAGCGAACGGTTCGTCCGTTTCAGATCTCTCGGCGAGGGTTATGACGTCGAAGATATTATCCGGAGGATAAGCCTGAACGACAGACGGATGTTTCCGAGAATACCCGAACAGGTAGATCCGCAGCAGATATTCGAGGGTGAAGACAAGCCGGTTGCGATCATGACGTTTGTCCCGATGTACCGGTGCTACAAGCGCGCGCTCGATCTTGCGGTCGAGCGTCCTTACACCAACAGAAAGATATTCTTTCTCGTCCGTCAGGATACGAGCGCGATGCGGCTGTATTCGGATTCCGCAAAGCTCGTATGCGAGCATGATCTTCATACCGCCGAGGACGTTATAGCATACAAACAAAGCGCGATGGAAAAGATCGAAGAATATTACCGTCAAAGGCAGAAAGAAAGGAGTGCGTTAAGGCAGGCGCAGAGAACAGGTAACGCCGAACTCGCGGCAAAAGCAAAATACAATATCGGGGTTTTGACAAGACGGATGTCAAAGCTCAGGCGCGAGGTCACTACCTGCGGCGAGGTAATTGAAAGAAGCGGTCACGTCAGAAACAATCTGACAAGGATCAAACAGGAAAAATTCAAAGGAAAGGAGGAGATCGGATATGAACACATCGGCAGAAGCGGCGGATCAGGTGGTAAGGATGAGTCTGAACGGAGCTGAAGTCGCATTGAAGATCACAGGCAAGGGAGCCGAACGAGCCGCCGTTCTGATCTACAAGGCGCTGAAAGACGCGGCGAATGAAAGCAAAAGAACAAAAGGCGCGATCCGGCTTGCCAATCTTGCCCGTTCGGGCAAAAAGCTCGACGTATCGGAGATCTTGAACACAGACCTTAAAAAGTTCTGTACCGAGGCAAAAAAATACGGTATCGTATATACCGTACTGAAAGACAGAAACAGGGACGACGGATTTACAGAAGTTATGTATAAATCCGAAGACCGCGAAAAGCTGAACAGGATCTTTGAGAGAATGAGTATGGCAACAGTAGATTACGCAGAGGTCAATAACGAAATATCTCCGGATCTGACAGGTCAAAATCCGCCAGAAAGAGCGTCGCCCGAAACGTCGGATCCGGACAAGTTCATGGAGGAGCTTATGAAGAAACCCGAAAAGAATCCGACAAAGGAAGAGGTACACAACGCAAACCCTTCCGATGCTCGGCCCGGGAAGCACGCTCGGTCCGGGCAAGACTCAAAGCCCAGACAGCAAGCACGCGGCGAAAGGGATGCTTCTGAAAACAGTACGGGAAGAAGATCAGTTCGCAAAGAGCTTGCGGACATACGTGCTGAGATGGAAAAAGAAGCAAAGGAATCGAAAAACAAACCGTCAAGAGAAAACAAGACGGTCAATCACAAGCATACGCAGAAAAAGAAAAAGAGTAAAGAAAGGTGATATTAATGAACGATATTGAATCATTATTTGAAAACGCAAATGAAAAGACAAAAGAGGAAAAGCCGATCCAGCCGTTTCTGAGCAAAGAAGAATATATGGAAAAGAAACGCCTTGAAAAAGAAGAGGCGTATTCCCTCCTCGATAAAGCCAGCGAGGAAATGACCTCAAGCGGAGATAAGTTCAAGGAACTGCTTGACGTTATGAGCAGATTCGACAGATACTCTCCCGGCAATATTCTTCTTATCGCTTATCAGATGCCGGAGGCGACAAGACTTGCGGACTTTTCCGCGTGGAAGGATAAAGACGCGTATATCAACAAGGGCGAAAAGGCGATAACCATATTTGAACCCGGAAACGAGTTTACCCGCGAGGACGGATCGACAGTGTTCAATGTGAACGTGAAAAAGGTATTCGACGTTTCGCAGACCGATCAGGCGGACAAGCAGACCGAAAGACCGAAACCCGGATTGAAGGACGCTATGAAAGCGCTTCTGTCGGCTTCGCCCTGCGGAGTGGTCCTTGTGAACGAGCTTCCGGATCACAGCGTTCGCTATATTCCCGAAGATAACGTTATATACGTCAAAAGAGGTATAGACGACTGCGAGCTGTTCAGAGTGCTTGCCTATGAGATCGGCATAGCCGATCACTCAAAAATCGGCGTCGACCGCACGGAAGCGAACTTTCCGTCATACTGCGCGGCGTATATAATCTGCGAGCGAAACGGTATAGATACGGTCGGATTCAACTTTGACAAAGTGCCGGATATGTTCAGGGACAAGGAACCGAAAGAAATACGCAAGACGGTAAGCGAGATACGGAACAACGCGAACGACATCATAAAGGAAATGATAAAGGATCTGAACAATACCGATAAGAACCCTCATAAGCGGGACGACGGCGCAAGGTGAGGTGATCGACGGTGAGTGCGACAGGAAGAGTGATTAAAGTAACTGATTTTGAACACCGCCTGATGATAAACTGCCTTCGCAAAGCAAGAAACGAATATATCGAGCAGGGGATGCCGACCGAGGACGTGAGCAAACTCATGGTCAAGGTAATGGAAGCTCCCGCGAAGAAGCAGAGATCGGAAAATGAGGCAAGATAAATTATCCGGGACAAGTATAGCTCTTTACTTCTTCGGACTCGTCCCGGTGATATGGATCGCGCTGCTCACCGCTCCCGCTATGGCGGGCGGTATTCCGTCTCTTGTCAAAAACCTCACTTCGGTTCTGAATCATCCGTTCAGTATAAAGTGGTGCGGGAACAGTGTAAAAACTGTTCTCATTTTTATTGCCGCTTACGGGATGGGCATAGGGATATATATTTCAACAGCAAAGAACTACCGCCGCAGGGAGGAACACGGCTCCGCAAAATGGGGCAAGGCAAACGCCGTGTGCAAAAAATACGCCAACCGGGTAAGTACCGAAAACAAGATACTCACTCAAAGCACGGCGATAGGTCTTGACGGACGGAAACACCGGAGAAATCTGAACGTGCTCGTCTGCGGAGGTTCGGGCGCGGGTAAAACGAGGTTTTACGCAAAGCCGAATATTATGCAGGCGAACACCTCGTTCGTCATTCTTGATCCGAAAGGCGAGATACTCCGCGACACGGGAAATCTTCTGAAAGAAAAGGGCTACGACATAAAGGCACTCGACCTTATAGATATGGAAAAGAGCCACTGCTACAATCCGTTCGTTTATCTTAAAAACGACAACGACGTGCAGAAGCTCGTTACCAATATCTTCAAGAATACAACGCCGAAAGGAAGTCAGACTCAGGACCCGTTCTGGGATCAGGCGGCGATGATGCTTCTTCTTGCATTGATGTTTTATCTTCACTACGAAGCCCTGCCCGAAGAGCAGAACTTCCCCATGGTCCTTGACATGATACGTTCGGGTGAAGTGATGGAGGACAACGATTCGTACAGTTCTCCCCTCGACGCGCTTTTCGACAATCTTGAACTGCGGTCGCCGGATCATATTGCGCTGAAGTATTACCGCAATTACCGTTCGGGTTCGGGAAAGACGCTGAAATCCATTCAGATAACTCTTGTATCCCGACTTGAAAAGTTCAACCTCGACAGTCTTGCGGCGATCACGCAGACCGACGATATGGAGCTTGCTAATATCGGTGAGAAGAAAACGGCGGTCTTTGCAGTCATACCCGATAACGACAGCTCGTTCAACTTTATCGTAGGTATGCTTTATACCCAACTTTTCCAACAGCTTTACTACAACGCCGACGTAATACACGGCGGCAGACTTCCCGTTCACGTTCACTTCGTAATGGACGAGTTTGCAAACGTCGCGCTTCCCGACGAGTTTGATAAACTTCTTGCGACTATGCGAAGTCGTGAGATCTCGGTATCGATAATCATACAGAATCTCGCTCAGCTCAAAGCCTTGTTTGAAAAGCAATGGGAAAGTATAATCGGCAACTGCGATGAATTTCTCTATCTCGGAGGAAATGAGCAATCGACTCACGAATATGTGACAAAGCTGCTCGGCAAAGAAACCATCGACATGAACACCTACGGTCAGTCTCGCGGACGGAACGGCAACTATTCGACCAACTGGCAGATAACCGGGCGCGAACTGCTGACCCCGGATGAAGTGCGTATGCTTGATAAAAAGTATGCGCTTCTTTTCATTCGAGGCGAAAGACCTGTCATGGATCTCAAGTACGATATACTGAAACACCCGAACGTCGCGCTCTCCGCCGACGGTTCCGGCAAGACATACGACCACGAAC
>JAFSUU010000095.1 GCA_017445115.1 Clostridia bacterium
GCCCGGAAAAATTCCGGGCTCGCGCCGCTTATTCTTACCAAAGAGTTTTTTGAAGGGGCGCGGGGGAACTTTTTTTCAAAAAAGCTCACCCGCGATCTCATTTTATTCTATTTAATTATCTCTCCGTAGCATTCGCTGAACGCGCAGGCTGCGTTCGCCTCGTCTGTGTCGATGTGCATAGCTGCGGCAAACTTCTCGCTTACGCGGACTACGACGTCGCCGAAAATGACGCTGCGTCCGTCGGAATCGATTTTGACGGAAACGATCTGCTTGTCCTCAACTCCGAACTCTTTTGCATCTTCGGGTGTGAAGTGAATGTGGCGTTTTGCAACGATGACGCCCTCTTCGAGATCAACTTCGCCGCACGGACCGACTATCTTGCATCCCGCGGAACCTGCGAGATCACCCGATTCGCGTACCGGAGGGGTGACGCCGAGAGTTCTCGCATCCGTAAAGGAGACTTCTACCTGCGACGCTTTTCTCGTAGGACCGAGAATACTTACGTTGGGAATGGATTTTTTCGGACCGACGAGGGTTACTCTCTCCTCGCACGCAAACTGTCCGGGCTGGGAAAGATTCTTCTTCGGTGTGAGCTTTGCGCCTTCTCCGAAGAGAATTGCGAGATGCTCTTCCGTTACGTGAACGTGTCTTGCCGACGTTTCAACAATGATTTTTGCCATATCGAGACTCCTTGTATGATAAATATTTTTATTTCCGATCAATTATATCACTAATCTTTCGCCTTGTAAAGAGTATCAATGATTTTTTAAGGCGTGACTTCTCCGTATCACAGTTTTCCTCTGAACGGATGATCTCCCCTCACGAGAAAGAGGACCTCTTCAAGCCGTTCAAACGAGGCGGCGAATTCTTCCCCGGGGCAGGGCTCGTTGTTCCATAGATTTTCTGCAAGCGCCGAAAGACGCGGGTATACCGTCGCCCATTCGAGGCGGCACGCAAGACGCGAACTCGCGTAGTTCTTGAGATAGTCTCCCCACGCGCAGAGCATGGAACCCGCGACGGGTGAATCCTCCGGGACGCTGACCCCCTTGTTGTACGCCTTGGACTGTTCCCACCAGTGATCAAAGACGTATTTGCTCGACGAGAGAATCTCCTCTTTCGACCATTTTTGCCACGGGGCAACGCAGTAGAGCGGACGCCACGAGGCGTTTATTATCGTGAAACCGGCGTCGACGAGTTCGGACGCGGTCTGGTAGTGATTTTCGAAAGAGGCGACGAGAAGTTCCCTCGGGACCGCTCCGTTCGACGCTTTTCCGAAGCCTTCCCAGGCGATCGGGGTTTTCCCGATAGAAATAACGTCCGCGGCGACCCTGCCGACAAAATGTCCGTAGAGCTCGCAAATATCGGAGATCCCGTGAGAGGACATATATTCCTTCGTCACGCCGGAGTCAAGCCATCTGCCGAGCACCGCCTCGTCTCCTCCAATGTGGATGTATTCCGAGTCAGGGAAAAGGTCTGACGCTTCGCGATAGATCTTTCCGAGCGCAGAGAAGACTTCTTCGGACGCATCCATTATCCCGCATTTTCCGAATATTTCCGGATATTTCAGCTGGAACTGCGCGGAGTGACCGGGCATATCTATCTCGGGTATTATCATGACGCCGCGACAGCTCGCATATTTTCCGAGCGCGCGGATCTCTTCTTCCGTATAGTGTACACCCTCGGTCGTAAGACGCGGGAACACCTTGCTCGGAAGGGTGTAGTTTTCGTCGTCGGTGAAATGGATCACAAATCTGTTTATCCCGACGAGAGAACAAAGATCGACGTATTCGTAAAGCTGGCTTACGGGGTGATACCTTCGAGCCGCGTCGAGGAGAAATCCTCTGAAAGAGCAGTCCGGTTCGTCTTCAACGAGACATTTCGGGATCTCTATATATCCGTCACAGGTGCGGCGGGAAGCCTGAGCTATGAATGAAAACGCGCGGAAAAGCCCTTCGGCTCCGGACGCCTCTATAAGACACGCGCGGTCCGCGCGAAGTCTGAATTCATCCTTTGAAAGGGAGTCGCTGTATTTTACGAAGATACCGTCACCGGAGACCGTTTCGATCCCGGAAGCGGCGTTCTTTGCCGCGTCGCGCTCCTCTCCCGTTTCGGAAAGAGGCGTCAAAAACGATTCGTCCGGCGCGACGCTTGAAGACGCCCGGAGTTCAAGCCCGAATACCTTGTCAAAAAGGTCGGACGCCGCGCGGCAGGTCTCTCTCAGAGCTTCACCCTCGAGGGAGTAGTTCGGAGCAAGCTTCAGATATCCGCCGTATTCAAGGACGCGCTTGGCGCGCGGAAGCGTTATAATTGCCATAACGAACCTCTGTATCACGTAATTCTACAGCTTATTCTACCATAA
This sequence comes from Clostridia bacterium, assembly GCA_017445115.1. The sequence continues at coordinate 2,360 of JAFSUU010000095.1, forward strand.
AAAGAAAGGACTTGCAATCGACGTCGGCGAAATTTTATATTTTCACTTGATTTTATACGACAAATATAGTAAAATATAAGTTAAAGGTAAAATCCCGAAATATCGTTTACCGAAAGGAGTGCTTATGAACAGAGCGAAAAGAAACAAGCTGCTTCTCGCGATCCTCGCTGTCGCGTTGTTCATTCCCACGGTCGTGGCGATAGTGAATTACAGCCGCGCGAAGACCGGTCCCGTAAATACGAGCAGCATAGTGACGCTTACCATGAGCGATCTCAACGGCGATACAGTCGTGTTTGACAAAGAAAATCCCGACACGGAGAAGATCGTGGGGATATTCGTCAATATGAAGGACACCGCGACCACGGTCTCGGCGCTTCCCGACGCACTCGGCTCAAAACCGTTTTATCTCATCGATATGTCTAACGGCTCGCTGAGCTACAGATATCAGTATTATTTCGATACCACCGGCAGGGAGACTTATTTCCTTGACGGCGACGGAAACGCCTATATGGTGAACGCCGAGGCGGTGTCGGAATTTCTCTCCACCAAATACGCCGCGAGCGTTTACTCGGGCGGCGAGATGCCGAAGCTCACGATCTCCGCGAGCGCGGACAACGTCCTGCCTACAACTGCAAGCTGGGCGTTCAGAGACGCTGTCGGCGGAACTGTGGAAGTCGACTGCACCGACAAGGTGACGGCGGAGACCGTCGTTTACCCCGTCGAGGGCGGAATGGAAACTTCGTTCAGCATCTCTCCCGACTATCTGCACGTCGAGATCACGTCGACCGATAAGAAGGATCCGCTCTATAACGGAGACTACGAAAACGGCGCGCTCTTCAAGTTTGACAGCGCGATCAAAGCCGACGTCACCGTCAACGCGAAGTGGTACCATGACGACTCGAGAGACTACGAGGGCGAGATGACCTACAACTTCGTCATCGAGATCGAGGACGGCGCGTCCTTCTACCTCGGCTCCGATAAGATCGATACCGGCGAGGCGGTCACTATAACCGGCATAAACGTCAAAGATCCGTCCAAGATAGTCTTCACAAGCTCTCCCGATATCGGATATGATCCGACGTTTTACACCGACGGCAAATACGTACGCGCCATCGTCCCGATCGCACTCGAGCGCCAGGGAGATACGACGTATAAATTCACGATCAAATACGGCGCCGCAACGCAGACTCTCGACCTCAAAGTCAACTACAGAGACTACGAGCGCGGAACCACAAACACATATTACGTGACCAACGAGATCGCCGCGCTCTTCACCGACGAAACAAAGAACGCCGCGAAGAACGCTATGCTCTCCGTCTTCGAAACCGGCTCGGAAGAGAGATACTTCGACGGCGGATTCTTCGGCGAAGCGGTCAACGGCGGTATCACGAGATACTTCGGCAGAACGTACACGGTCTCTCCCGGAAACGTCTCTTACAGACAGAACGGCATCGAGTATTACGGAGTCGCCGGAGCCAACGTCAGCGCGGTCGGCAGAGGTAAAGTCGTCTACGTCGGAAATCTCGACGTCACCGGCAACGTCATCGTCATCGAACACGGCTACGGACTCAAGACGCTCTACGCTCACCTCGGCACAGTATCCGTCAAAGTCGGCGACATAGTCGAAAAAGGCGCGTCGATCGGCACCTGCGGCATGACCGGATTTACAAACACCACCGGCGTCTACTTCGCAACATTCGTCGGAACGGTACCGATCTCGCCGTACACCATGTGGTCGGACGGCAACTGGAAGACCTTCCCGAACCCCGAAGTCAAATAATACAACTTCATAAACATAAAAAGGCTTTCCCGGGCGGAAAGCCTTTTTCGTTTTGTCAACTCTGTATTATCGGCGCCGGATTCAAAGTGCGGATACCGTACATACGCTGCCTTTCAGCTCAAAGCCGACCTTTTCATAACATGCATTGGAGGCGAGGTAGCCCGCGTTGGTGTACAGCATCGGGGTAAAGCCGGAGTCCTTTATAAGTTTTGACGTCTGATAGACCATGTTCTGTGCATAGTGGCGCCTGCGGTATTCCCGCTTTGTCAGCACGCATCCGATGCATCCGACGTCGTCGGTCACTTTGTAATTGCAGCAGGAGACTGTTTTTCCATCTGCGTTTTTCCAGAAGAAAAGGGAATGCCGCTCTATATGTCCGCGGACGGTATCGACAACATGCTCGTACGGCGGCGCGGGCTCGCCGGTCTCGCGGTAGAATTCCGCCCGAAGAGACGATGCTTCCTCGACGTCGTCGGGGGTACAGCGGTAAAAGTATCCGTCGGCATCTATCGACGGCTTTACCGGAGACGGACAGTCGTAGGCGAACATCTGCATGGAAATGCCGAGGGCCGGTCCTTCTTCCTTTCCCCGATTTATAAAATACTCCGCCGTATCCCGTTTCATGATGAATCTGTATCCTTCGGAAAACGGCAGATACTCTGCGACAAGATCCCACGCATTATCTATCGTTTGATCGGGGCAGTTGTCACGTGTCCACAGCCACACCGGATAAGGCGGCTCCGAATAACAGAGGATCAGATCGCGGTGGTCGGTAAAGAGCAGTCTGTTCTCTCTCGGAAGTATTTTCAGAAGTACGTTGAACGTGTATCTGTCAGGGAAGAGCAGTTCACGATCTTTTTCATTTGCAAACGAATCCATTTTTTCTCCCCAAAAAGCTTTTTGAAAGGGTGCGGGGAAACTTTTCGTGAAAAAGTTTCCCCGCAATAATTTTCTTGAAAAATCTTACGCTTTCTTTTTGCTGTCGATGAGCTTGTAGACTATCGCAGCGAGAGCCGCGCCGACAAGAGGAGCTACGATGAACACCCAGACGTTCTTGAGCGCGTCGCCGCCGACGAGGAGCGCGGGTCCGAAGCTTCTCGCGGGGTTGACCGACGTTCCGGTCAGCGCTATACCGAAGAGGTGAACGAGAGTCAGCGCTCCGCCGATCACAAGACCTGCGACGGAAGAGTTCTCGACCTTCGAGGTCACGCCGAGGATAGCGAGGACGAATACGAACGTGAGGATGCACTCGATTATCAGCGACTTCAGAATATCGCCTTCGAAGAGAGCGTTCGTGCCGAGTCCCGAATCAACGCCGAGAATGTAGGCGAGAACGCCTGCGCCCGCCGTTGCGCCGGCGAACTGAGCGATCACGTAGCCGATGAAATCGGAAACAGAGAGCTTGCCCGAGATCAGCATTGCAAGGGAGACCGCGGGGTTTATGTGACAGCCGGAAACGTTGCCGATAGAGTAAGCCATGGCGACTATCACGAGACCGAACGCGAGAGCGGTCGCAATGTAGCCGACGATCGGCTTTCCGCCGTCAGCGCATCCGCAGGCAGCTGCGACTCCGCAGGCGACGAGAACGAGAGTGAACGTGCCGATAAACTCGGCAATATACTTCTTGATCTTCATTTGATTTCCTCCTGATGATATTATTGATAAGCTTATTCATTTACGGCTTGCGCCGTATCTGACAGTTTAAGCGCGGCGTCCACCTTGTCGAGAAGCTCGAACCATTCGTCTTCGTGCTCGACAAAGTAGAGAGGGCAGAGCTTGCCGGTGACGTCGTAGTGACGGATGATGTCCGTCTTGGGATCGAGACCGTATTCGCGGCAGAGGTCGCGAAGCAGGTTTATCAGCGACGAGTAGGTCGCGTCGGTGAATTTGCCGTCTTCCGAGGGATGACAGCACTCGATGCTCACCGTGTCGACGTTTCTCTCGTTGGAGCAGTATGCTATCTCGTCGAGAGGGATATTCTGTATGACCTCTCCCTCAAGCCCTATCAGAAAATGACTGCTCGCCCAGGTCGCTCCGCTTTTTGCAAGACCGTTGAAATAACTCCTGTTCTGCGCCGCGGTCGTTCCCGGGTTTCCAACGTAGTGAACGACGATGCCGTTTATCTTTTCAAGCGCCGTTCCCGGGCGGGAATACTCGTTTTCGACGAGCGGCTCGTAGCTTACGTATTCGGGCGCGTTCCACGCCGGGTCGGTGTCCGTTATCTCCGTTATCCTCTCCTGGATCTTGTAGCCGATCAGTTTTCCGAGAAGAAAGCCGAGTACCGCGAGAACGGCGACGACGCCGATAATTATTGCTATTTTTGCGCCGGTCGGAAGCTTCTTTCCTCCCGGCGTCTTTATTTCTTTTGCGGGTCCTCCGCCGTATTCGTTCATAGTTATTTCTCCGGAGTGTTTTTTTACACCGCACATTATATCATATTATAAGCGATTTTTCAAGCTCCGGAGGACTAAATGGCGGACATATTATACAAAACCCCGTGTTATATATATAATATCGATATATATTTCAACAATTTTAAGAAAAACTCTTGCATAAAACAGAAAAACGTGTTATACTACTAAAGTAAGTTTGGATCGTAGGAGAGAGGGCACGAAGTCCTCTCTCTTATTTGTGAAGTATAAAGCGGAGAGTGTGCAATGGAACAGAAGAAGAAAAAGAATACCGCCGCCGTGGTAAGAGAGATCGTGGAACCTACCGTCACCGGCTTCGGCTATTTTCTCTGGGACGTCGAATACGTCAAGGAGGGCGCCGAGATGGTGCTCCGCGTGACGATAGACAAAGAAGACGGCATCGGCATCGACGACTGCGAAAAAGTACACCGCGCGATAGATCCTCTTCTCGACGAAGCCGATCCGATAGAGAACGCGTACCGCCTTGAAGTCTCCTCTCCGGGAGTCGAGCGAGCGCTCACTAAAAACGAGCACTTCGAATACTGCCTCGGCGTCGAGGTCGAAGCGAAACTGTTCGCCGCGTACAACGGAATGAAGACGATCCGCGGCATACTGAACGACAACTATGAGGATCACATAGTCATCGTGAGCGGTGAGGACGCTTACGATATCGAGAAAAAAGCGATCTCGAAGATCCACACGGTTTTTAACTGGGACGAAATATAATTGATATAATACAACGAAAGGCATTAAAAATGAACGCAGCATTTTTTGACGCACTTGACGAACTCGAAAAGCAGAAGGGCATACCGAAGGAGTACATGCTCGAGAAGGTCACCGCCGCTCTCACGAGCGCTTTTAAGAAAGAACACGGCTCCGATAACGTCAGGATCGTTCTCGATCCCGTGAAAAAGGACGTAAGAGTTTTCAAGCAGAGACACATCGTCGAAGAGGTCGTCGATCCGAGGACCGAGATCAGCCTCGCCGACGCCAAGGCGCTTTCCCGCCGCAACGTGCTCGGCGGCATAGTTGAAAACGAGGTCAAAACAAAGGATTTCGGACGCCTCAGCGCGACCGCAGCGAAGCAGGTCATAATCCAGGGCATCCGCGAAGCCGAGACCTCCAATATGATAAGAGAATATGAGAAACGCCGCGAGGAAGTCATCACAGCCACAGTCACAAAGACGGCTGACGACTCCGGCGCAATAGTGATAGATACCGGAACGAGCGAAGCGGTCCTCTCCAAGAACGAGCAGATCCCCGGCGAGCGATTTGAGGTCGGCGACAAGATCAAAGTCTTCGTCACCGAGGTCAAGAGAGCGGGAGACGACGGTCCCATCGTCACACTTTCCCGTACGCATCCCGGCCTTGTAAAGCATCTGTTCCAGCTTGAAGTGCCCGAGATCCAGGACGGCACGGTAGTCGTCAAGGGCATCGCGCGCGAGGCGGGAAGCCGCTCCAAGATCTCGGTTTACTCGACCGAGGGAGACGTTGACGCGGTCGGTTCCTGCATCGGCAACCACGGAGTCAGAATAGGCAACATCATCGACGAGCTCGACGGCGAGAAGATCGACGTCATCGAATATTCCGAGGACGTTGCAGAATACGTTGCCGCATCCCTTTCTCCCGCGGAAGTTCTCTCCGTCACGGTAGAAAACGGAAAGAGCGCGTCCGTCACGGTACCGCTCGAACAGCTCTCCCTTGCGATCGGTAAGGAAGGGCAGAACGTCAGACTCGCGGCAAAACTCACCGGATGCAAGATAGACATCAAGGGAGTTTGAGTAAGATCCTGACGCATTGATTTCAAGAAAGGTCGGCGCAGTTATGCAATCTAAAAGAATACCGGAAAGACGCTGCGTCGGATGCGGAGAGTCGTTTCCGAAGAATTCGCTCATCAGAGTCGTGAGAACGCCGGAGGGAGAAGTAAAACTCGACTTCACCGGAAAGCTGAACGGCCGCGGAGCGTACGTCTGCAAAAAGTCGGAGTGCTTTCGTCTGGCGAGAAAAAAACGCCGCCTCTCGACGAACCTCGACGTTCAGATACCGGATGACGTGCTCGACGCGCTTGAGCGCGAAATAGAGAGAGCCGAAAAGGAGGAAGTCGCTTCCTCATGAACGGCAGAACTTCAAAAGATAAAATACTGTCATACCTCGGATTCGCAAAGAAGAGCGGATGCGCGGCAGTCGGCGCGGGACCTGCTCTCGCGGCGGTAAGAGGCTCCGGCGGCGCGGTCGTCGTCGCAGCAGCGGACGCCTCCGACAGAACAAAGAAACAGCTGAGAGATAAATGCGAGTCATACGGCGCCTCGCTCATACCGGATACGTTCACCGGAGACGAGCTGGCGCGGGCGGTCGGATCAAAGATGACCGTCGCCGCAGTCGCGGTGACTGACAAAAATCTCGCGACAGCAATACTCAATGCCGCGTCGGACGGTACGGCGCAGCCCAATGAACAGCCTAATGAAAGGAATTTTCCGCTTGAGAGCGGAAAAAGGTAAACTGCAGAATGGCACAGGACACTATGTTCCGCGTGAATCAACTTACAAAGGACTTCGGCATGAAGAGCACGAAGGATATAATCAGCGTTCTCGAGAACGCGGGTATCCGTGATAAAAAATCTTCTTCTTCGCTGACGCCCGAGGAGTTCAACGCCTTTTTCAACGAGATAACGCTCTCAAGGCAGATAACCGATATCGACGATTACCTCGCGAAAAAATCGAGGATCTTCGAGGGAAAGCGCAGCGATATCTCCGAGAAGAACAGAAAAGAGAAAGAGGCAGCCGCGGCAAAGGCTAAAGCGGAAGCCGAAGCAAAGGCTAAGGCTGAGGAAGAGGCAAAAGCCGCCGCTAAAGCTAAAGCGGAAGCCGAAGCGAAGGCAAAGGCTGAAGCGAAGGCGAAAGAGGCAGCCGCCCGCGCCGCAAAGGAAAAGGAAGAGGCTGAAATGGCAGCTCTTCGCCGCGCCGCCGCAAAGGCGAGAGCGGACTACGACGCAAAACAGGCGGCAAAGGATCGCTCCGTTTCACAGCCGAAGAGCGACGCAAAGCAGAACGCTGCCGCGCAAAACGCAGCGCGCAAGGACGCCGCTCCCGCAGCAAAATCCGCGAGAGATCAGCTCAAGGAAGCCGGCAAAGCGCGCCGCGAAAAACTCGCGAACGCGGCGAGCAGCTTCAGCGTTCCCACTGTAGAGGGCACGGGATATAAGAATCTTCCCGGTGCGCGCCGCGACAAGCAGACGCAAAACGCCGGCCGTCAGAGAACGGGTACGACGAGAGTCGTCGACACGAGATCGTCGACCGTCGACCTTTCCAAGTACGACGACAAGCTCGATAACTTCGCGCCGGACGCTATGAGCGACCGCCAGTCCAACAAGCAGAAGCTCAAAAAGCAGAACACCCGCGACGTCCGCGGAGGAAAGAATCGCGACAAAGAAAAAGCGGCGATGGAGAAGCTCAAGAAAGAGCAGCTTGAAAAAGCAAAGAAACAGCCGCTCAAAATAACGATACCCGATGAGATCTCCGTCGGAGAACTCGCATCCCGCCTTAAAGTCACGGCGGCGGACGTCGTCAAAAAGCTCATGATGATGGGTATGATGGTGACGGTCAACCAGATAATCGACTTCGATACGGCTTACCTTATCGCCGATGAATACAAAGCGGTGGTGACGAGAGAAGTCGTCGTTACGATAGAAGAGAAACTCTTCACGGAGAACGAGGATACGGATGAAGAACTGAAGCCGCGCGCTCCCGTCGTCTGCGTAATGGGACACGTCGACCACGGTAAGACTTCGATCCTCGACGCGATCCGCCACACAAGCGTCACCGCGGGTGAGGCCGGCGGTATCACACAGCATATCGGCGCTTACAGAGTCTCCGTCGACGGCAAGGACATCACGTTCCTCGACACGCCCGGACACGCCGCGTTCACCGCGATGAGAGCGAGAGGCGCCATGGCGACCGATATCGCGATCCTCGTCGTCGCAGCTGACGACGGTATCATGCCTCAGACGATAGAGGCTATCAACCACGCGAAAGCCGCAGGCGTCGAGATCATCGTCGCCATCAACAAAATGGATAAACCCACCGCAAATCCCGAGGCGGTCAAAGCGGAGCTCACAAACTACTCGCTCGTTCCCGAAGAATGGGGCGGCGACGTCATGTGCGTTCCCGTGTCCGCGCTCACCGGACAGGGCCTTCCCGAGCTTCTCGAGAGCATCCTGCTCGTCGCGGAAGTCAAGGAGTATAAAGCAAATCCCGACAAGAGAGCTAAAGGCGTTATCATCGAGTCCCGCCTTGACAAGGGCCGCGGTCCCGTTGCGACCGTGCTCGTTCAGAACGGAACATTGCACGCGGGCGACATCGTGATCGCCGGAACGTCCGTCGGACGCGTCCGCGCTATGAACGACGACAAGGGCAGATCCGTCAAGGAAGCCGGTCCTTCCGTTCCCGTCGAGATCATCGGTCTTGCGGAAGTGCCTCTCGCAGGCGACGAGTTCAACGCCGTTGAAGACGAAAAGATGGCTCGCGAGCTCGCGGATCAGCGCCGCTCAAAGGCTAAAGAAGAAGAGTTCAAGGCAAACGCAAAGGTCAACCTCGACGATCTCTTCGCTCAGATCAAGGAAGGTGTCAAGGACCTCAATATCATCGTAAAAGCGGACGTCGTAGGTTCTGCGGAAGCGGTCAAAGCGTCTCTTGAAAAGATCTCGAACGACGAGGTCAAGGTCCGCGTCATCCACTCCGCAGCAGGCGGTATCACCGAAGGCGACGTTATGCTCGCGGCGGCGTCGAACGCAATCATCGTCGGTTTCAACGTCCGTCCCGATAAGGGCGCCGTCGACAGCGCGAAGGATCAGGGCGTCGAGATCAGAACTTACCGCGTCATTTACGAGTGCATCGAGGAGATCGAGGCAGCTATGAAGGGTATGCTCGCTCCCGAGTACCGCGAAGTCCTTCTCGGTCACGCGGAAGTCCGCCAGACCATCAGGGTTCCGAACGTCGGCGTCATCGCCGGTTCGTATATCCAGGACGGCAAGGTCACGAGAAACTCCAAGATCAGAGTCGTACGCGACGGTGTAGTCGTGTTCGAGGACGAGATCTCTTCTCTCAGACGTTTCAAGGACGACGTCAAGGAAGTCGCGCAGGGCTACGAGTGCGGAATCGGACTTGAAAAGTTCAACGACATTAAAGTGGGCGATATACTGGAATCCTTTATCATGGAAGAGATTCCGCGATAATCGGCGCGTTTTGCGAGCCGATTATCGCAATTCATGACGCGCAGCGTCAATTCATTCAATAACATGAAAGCGGGCTCGAAAGAGCCCGCTAATTTTGTCTTCCCCTATCGCGCTCTCGACAGAAGAGGGTACGACCGCTCGTCGCAATTAGTATTCGCTCCTCGCTCCCTAAAGAATAATAGCAAAAACGACTGAGGGCTCGGATTTTTAAGCCCTCAGTCGTTTGTTTTATTCAACCGTTATTATTTTCATCGAACGTGATCAAACCGTTGTAAATTGAAAAATTAAGATCGGGGATCTTGCCATAATCATAATATCCTTTTGGCAAGTATTTGTGATCGAATAATATGTCTTCTTCTTTGACTGACTGCAAATAAACATAAGTCAGGATTTGATCGTCATCATAGCAGATCACATACTCACAAATATCCATCAAGCTTGCGGTCGATAATATTGACGTCTTGTCAAACAGTTCATCGCTTATCAACACCAGATTTCCCGATTTAATGCCTGATATTCTTTGCTTTTCGGAATTGTAGTCGGCATCTGTTTCATATTTGACGGAGACTAAGATCTGCACGGATTCACCGAGAGGGAGTTCTTCAACGCATTTTGCAAAATATGAAACGATTTCCGAATCGCCGGACAGCTTCGGCAGCATTTCGGGATAGTCAGGAACGAGTACGACCGCGTTTTGCTCGGTATCGTATTCCTCTCTCCAGACCAGTGAAGTGCAGTATTTTCGCGCTTCAAGAAAAGTTGAATCAAAGTCTTCCGGTTTATCGGTTTCAACTTTTGTGTAGCTGCAGGAAGCAAGGCAGGTGAACAAAAGGCACAGCAATATAATATATGAGATAAATTTGAGCTTCATGTTCGTACCTCCAACAGACGTTGCTTCAAGCTCATTATATAGTCAAATACATATTATGTCAATAGCGTGCTGCGAATTGGACGGTTATGCACGGAAATGGTTTTTTCGTGTGCTAAATCACTGTAAGTGAACTAACAAAAATGTCATCCTGAGCGAAACGAAGTGGAGTCGAAGGATCTTCAGACTGACAGTGCAGTGTACAAAACTAAGAACCGTTTTTGATAAGATCCTTCGGCAGCTGCCTCAGGATGACATTTGGGGGTTGCTTTGCTATTGATTTTTTGTGTACTGTATCACTATTGTTTTAAAACTTTTCCAAAAGTTTTTAAAAGGGGTGCGGGGGATGCTTTTTGAAAAAAGCATCCCCCGCATATTCTCATCCTTATTAATAATATATCACTTCTTCAACTGTGCCGTCTTTTCATACGCTGCTATGACGGCGGAAGCGGCTGCGGCGCGGAACGCGCCGTCTTCGAGAGCGAGCACGCCTTCGATCGTGGTGCCGCCGGGCGAGCAGACGTCGTCCTTGAGCTGTCCCGGATGTTTTTTAGACTCAATGGCGAGAGTGGCGGAGCCGAGCACCGTCTGCTTTGCATAATCGAGAGCCTTGTCTCTCGGCAATCCGCAGGCGACCGCGCCGTCGGCGAGCGCTTCGATGAACATATAGACGAACGCGGGACCGCAGCCTGAAACGGCGGCGGCGGCGTCAATGTATTTTTCTTCTATCTTGTCGAGCTTTCCGGCGCACTTCATAATGCTGAGAAATCCTTTTTCCTCAGCTTCCGAAACGGACGGGTCTGGCGTGTAGAGTATCATTCCTTCGCCGACAGCGCAAGGGGTGTTCGGCATAATGCGGATCACCTTTTCGAATCCGGAAGCGGTCTTTACGTCCTTGACCGAAACGCCCGCCGCCATGGAAACTATGACGGAGTCCTTTCCTATAGATCCGTTCGCGTCTTTCAGAACGGCGGAAATAATATTCGGCTTCACAGCCATAAAAATATATTTTGAATTCTTGAATAAGTCTTTCGCGTCGGTAAATATCGCGCCTGTCTCTTCACAGAGAACGAACGCCTTTTCAGCGTCGGTGTCGAAAACCGCAATACCTCCGGACGTCTTTGTTACCGCGCGAAGGAGCGCGCCGCCCATATTCCCGGCGCCTATAAATCCGGCTTCATATTTCATAGAATTAAATACCTCCGATAGATATGTTTTATCTTATGTTTCCGTTACCGGTGATGACGTATTTGTACGACGTCAGAGCTTCAAGCCCCATCGGACCTCTCGCGTGAAGCTTCTGCGTCGAAATGCCCATCTCGCACCCGAGACCGAATTCACCGCCGTCGGTGAATCTTGTCGAAGCGTTGACGTAGACCGCCGCGCTGTCGACCGCTTTTGTGAAGTATTCCGCCGCATCATGGTTCTTCGTCACTATCGCGTCCGAGTGACCGGTCGAGTGAGCCGATATGTGGCTCGCCGCCTCTTCAACGGAAGATACCACCTTGACCGCGAGTATGAAATCGAGGAATTCCGTGTCGAAATCGCGCTCGCCCGCGGGGATCCCGCGCCTTGAGTATTTTATCGCCTTATCGTCGCACCTGAGCTCCACGGGAACAAGCCCTTTCGCTTCGCGAACGGCGGTCAGCTGCTCTTCAAGCCTCGGCAGAAACCCGGGGAGTACGTCCTCGTGTATCAGAAGCACCTCTTCCGCATTGCATACGGAAGGACGGCTCGTCTTCGCATTAACAACTATTTTTACCGCCGTGTCGAGATCGGCGTCACGGTCAACGTAAACGTGGCAAATACCGGTCCCCGTCTCGATGCAGGGAACAGTCGCATTCTCAACGCAGCTCTTTATGAGCCCCGCGCCTCCGCGCGGTATCAGCACGTCGATCAGCCCGTGCGCCTTCATCATCTCCGTCGCGCTCTCGCGGGAAGTGTCCTCGACGAGAACTGCCGCGTCGCGGGGAAGTCCGCACGACTCAAGCCCGTCGCCGAGCGCCGAGACGATCGCCGCCGCGCTCGCGTGAGCTTCTTTGCCGCATCTGAGCACGCACGCGTTTCCGCTCTTTATCGCGAGCGACGCCGCGTCGGACGTCACGTTCGGACGGCTCTCATAAATGATCCCAACCACACCGAGGGGCACGCTCACACGCTTTATGTCAAGCCCGTCGGGGCGGATATAGTCGGATAAAACGATCCCGGTCGGATCGGGAAGGGCGACCACGTCTTCGATCCCCTTTGCCATGCCTTCAATGCGCTGCGGGTTGAGAAGCAATCGGTCGGACATGACCTCCGGGATCTTGCCGCGCGATGCTTCAAGGTCGGCGGCGTTCGCCTCGAGTATCGCCGCCTCGTTTTCCCGTAACGCCGCCGCCATCGCGAGGAGCGCCGAGTTTTTCTTTTCGGTCGACGCGCGCGCTATCGCTGCCGCCGACGCTTTTGCTTTCTTTATAAGTTCTATGGTAGTCATATCTCAGTTCTTTCCGATGAATCTCGTTCCTTCGGGCTTTCCTTCAATAATGTTGTAGAGTATCGCCGGGTCGTGACCGTTTGCGATCACCGTGTCGCACCCCGCCTCTTTCGCGATCTTCGCCGCGCGGATCTTCGTCACCATGCCGCCCGTGCCGACCGAGCTTCCGCTTCCTCCGGCGAGCGCTTCGATCTCAGGCGTGATCTCTTCGACCACCGGGATCAGCTTTGCGCTGCCGTCTGTTCTCGGGTCAGCGGTGTAAAGACCGTCTGTGTCGGTGAGGAGTATCAGAAGATCTGCGCCCGTGTTCGCCGCGACGATAGCCGCGAGCGTGTCGTTGTCGCCTATGCCGAACTCTTCGGTCGAGACCGTGTCGTTTTCGTTGATGACCGGGAGCGCCTTCATCTCGAGCAGACGCTCGATCGTCGCGACGAAGTTTGCGCGGTGCCCGGCGTCGCTCACGTCGTCAGCCGTTAAAAGTATCTGCGCGACAGTGTGATTGTATTCCGAAAACAGTTTGTCGTAAGTATACATCAGCTCGCACTGACCGACCGCCGCCACCGCCTGCTTGGAGACGAGGTCGCGAGGTCTCTCGTTGAGAGAGAGACGTCCCATGCCCATACCGACGGCGCCGGACGAGACGAGGATCACCTCGCCGCCCGCGTTTTTTAGGTCGCTTATCACGCGGCAGAGCTTTTCCATGTGTCTTATATTCAAATGCCCCGTAGAATATGCAAGGGTAGAAGTGCCCACTTTTATCACAGTTCTCATAAGAACCTCGATCAATTAAATTTCATAACTTATATTTTATCATAAAAAATAATAAAATCAAGAGATATTTGTATTTTTATTCCGTTTCGGTGTAAAATAGATTTAGCACTCTCGTCTCGTATTTACAAATTGTTCACAAAAATAATCGCGGAAAACCTTGACAAAGTGCGTTTATAGTGGTACATTAATAGCATGGATTTAGCACTTGATATTTGAGAGTGCTAAAATCAAACGAAAGGTAAGTCAAAGGGAGTGTGTCAAAGTGAGAGATAACACCGGACAGCTTTCAGACAGAAAAAAAGCCATATTAAAGGCGATCATCGAGGCTCACATAGAACTCGGCGAGCCGGTCGGAAGCAAATACCTGATGACGAAGAAGGGCATCAACTATTCGTCCGCGACAATAAGAAACGAGATGGCGGAGCTGGAAGAGATGGGATATCTCGAGCAGCCTCACACGTCCGCGGGCAGAGTGCCTTCCGAACTCGGTTACAGATTTTACGTCGATTCGCTGATAGAGGGTTACGACCTGACCGCGAAAGAGATAGGCGAGCTCAAAAGCTCCCTTGCCGAAAAGCAGGCGGAGCTTGACCATATACTGAACACCGCGATGGAGCTTGCGTCGTCAATGACGAACTACACCGCGCTCGCGGTAAAACCGAGATTCCGCGGATTTACGGTGAGAAAGTTCAGCATCGTCACCGTCGACGACTACGATTTCGTGCTCGTTATGATCACCGCGACCGGAGAGACGAAGACGAGAACGCTCCGCTCCGAGAGAGCAGTGCCGCCCGAGGCCGCCGCTCTTATGACCGAGCTTCTGAACAGGAATCTCGTCGGCGTGCGCGGAGGCGAGATCAAATATGACGTCGTTCTCGATATGGAGCGTCAGATGGGCGAGTGGGCGTTCATAGTGTCGCCTATCGTCAAGAGCGTTCACGAGGCGCTTTCCGCCGAGACCGGCGGCGAGCTTATGGTCGAGGGCGTCAACAAACTGCTCTCCTATCCGGAGTACAGCGACGTCGACAGACTTCAGGATATGCTCTCTCTGTTCGAGGACAAGGACGATCTGCTCGAGGTCATCTCGGACGAGAGCTCCGAGGACACGACCGATTCGGTCAGAGTCTTCATCGGCAGTGAGAACGTGGTGAAGACGATGGACAACTCGACGCTGATATTCAAGCCGATAGTCCAGGACGGAAAACCGGTCGGCGCGATCGGCATCATAGGTCCGACGAGAATGGATTACTCGAGAGTCATCGCAATGATAACCAGACTTACCGACGGCATATCCGAAATAATGAACGAAGGGAAACGAAGTCTCGCCGCACCGCGAAGCGCGGATGATACGGCGGGAGAGACCGGAGGCGATATCACATGACCGAAGAGATCAAGGAAGAACTTGAAAAAGAAGAGGACGCCGCGGAAAAGACCGCGGAGGAGTCCGAAATAAAAAACGAAGAACAGTCTGAAGAAATTCCGGCAGAAGAAAAAGAAGAGCCGGAAGAAAAAGAAGATAAAAAAGGGCGCCGCGACGAGAAGAAATACAAATCGAAGTGCGCCGCTCTCGAAAAAGAGCTTTCAGATATCAAAGCGGCGCTCGAGAACGCGAAGGATTCGCATCTCCGTATCGCCGCAGAGTATGACAACTTCAGAAAGCGTTCTCAGAAAGAGAAGGACGCTATCTACTCCGACGCGGTGTCCGACACCGTGAAGGAACTGCTCCCGCTCTTTGACAACCTCGACCTTGCGTCGTCGTATACGGACGGCGAGAAGGTCGGCGAGGGGCTCGCACTCATACTTAAGAGCGTACCCGACGTGCTGTCGAAGCTGAACGTGGAACCGTTCGGTGAGCGCGGTGAAAAATTCGACCCCAATCTCCACGACGCTATGATGCATGAGGAGAACGAGGAGTACGGCGAAAACGAGATCGTCGAAGTGTTCCGCAAGGGATACAAAACAGGTGACAAAATAATCAGACACGCGCTTGTAAAAGTTGCGAACTGATCAAAATATAATTATTGATAACGGAGGATTACTACAATGGCTAAAATTATAGGAATAGATTTAGGTACCACAAACTCTTGTGTGGCAGTTTATGAGGGCGGCGAGCCCACAGTTATCCCGAACCCCGAAGGAGCGAGAACGACTCCTTCCGTGGTCGCATTTTCCAAGACCGGCGAGAGAATGGTCGGACAGGTCGCAAAGAGACAGTCCATCACCAACCCCGACAGAACTGTCATGAGCATCAAGCGTGAGATGGGCACGTCCCACACGGTTGAGATCGACGGCAAGAAGTACACTCCTCAGGAGATCTCCGCTATGATCCTTCAGAAGCTGAAGGCTGACGCGGAAGCATACCTCGGAACTACAGTTTCTCAGGCGGTCATCACGGTCCCCGCATACTTCTCCGACGCACAGCGTCAGGCTACGAAGGACGCCGGCAAGATCGCAGGCCTCGAAGTCATGAGGATCATCAACGAGCCGACAGCCGCGGCTCTCGCATACGGCATGGACAAAGAGAAAGAGCAGAAGGTCATGGTCTACGACCTCGGCGGCGGCACGTTCGACGTATCGCTCCTCGAGATCTCCGACGGCGTCCTTGAAGTTCTCGCTACCGCGGGCAACAACAGACTCGGCGGCGACGACTTTGACGCAAGGATCATAGACTGGATAGCAGAGAGCTTCAAGGCTGAGAACGGCATTGATCTCAGACAGGATAAGATGGCGCTTCAGAGACTCAAAGAAGCAGCTGAAAAAGCAAAGATCGAGCTCTCCGGCATGGCTTCCACGAACATCAACCTGCCGTTCATCACGGCTGACGCTACAGGTCCGAAGCACTTCGACGCAACTCTCACGAGAGCTAAATTCGACGAGCTGACCGCAGACCTCGTTCAGAAGACTGTCGAGCCGATGAACCAGGTGCTCCGCGACGCAGGCCTCTCCACCGATAAGATCGACAAAGTCCTTCTCGTCGGCGGTTCCACGAGGATCCCCGCAGTTCAGGAAGCAGTTAAGAAATTCACGGGCAAAGATCCTTTCAAGGGCATCAACCCCGACGAGTGCGTCGCTATCGGCGCGGCTATCCAGGGCGGCGTTCTCGGCGGCGACGTCAAGGATCTGCTCCTGCTCGACGTAACTCCTCTGTCCCTCGGCATCGAGACTCTCGGCGGAGTATTCACGAGAATAATCGACAGAAACACGACCATCCCGGTCAAGAAGAACCAGGTGTTCTCGACCGCGGCTGACGGTCAGACGTCCGTTGAGATCCACGTCCTCCAGGGCGAGCGTGATATGGCCGCAGGCAACACGACGCTCGGCAGATTCAACCTCGACGGCATTCCCGCGGCACCCCGCGGAGTACCGCAGATCGAAGTCACGTTCGACATCGACGCAAACGGTATCGTAAACGTATCGGCAAAGGATCTCGGCACAGGCAAGGAACAGCACATCACGATCACGTCCTCGACGAATATGTCGAAGGAAGATATAGACAAGGCTGTCCGCGAAGCTGAAAAGTTCGCGGAAGAGGACAAGAAGCAGAAGGAAGCGGTCGAAACGAAGAACCGCGCCGAGAGCCTCACTTTCCAGAGCGACAAGCTTCTTGAGGAGATCGGAGATAAACTTCCCGACGCCGACAAGGCTGACGTAAAAGCGGCTAACGACAAGCTGAAAGAGACGCTCAAGGGCGGCGACGTAGAGGCTATAAAGGCCGATATGGAAGCGCTTGAAAAAGCGACGTACGCACTGAGCGAGAAGCTCTACAAGCAGAGCGGAGCGCAGGGCGCGGGCTTTGATCCGAACGCCGGAGCATCGGGCGCAGGTCAGGGCGCATCTTCCGACGGCACATACTACAACGCCGACTACGAAGACAAATCCGACAACTGAAAATAACTTCGCGCGCCGTTCATGACAGGCGCGCGGCGGCACGGGCGGCAGCACCGCCCTGTTTGCCGTTATAGGAGAACGTTATGGCAGAGAACAAAAGAGACTATTACGAGGTGCTCGGGCTCGCCAAGGGCGCCTCGGAAGACGAAATAAAGAAAGCGTACCGGCAGCTTGCGAAAAAGTATCACCCGGATATGAACCCGGGCGACAAGGACGCCGAGGCGAAATTCAAGGAAGTGAACGAGGCTTACGCCGTACTGTCCGACGCGGATAAGAAGGCGAAATACGACCAGTTCGGTCACGCGGCGTTCGATCAGACCGCGGGATTCGGCGGCGCTGATTTCGGCGACTTCGGATTCGATATCTCGGATATCTTTTCGAGCTTTTTCGGCGGCGGTGCGTCCTCGTCGAGAAGGCGCGGCGCGGTGCGCGGAGACGACGTCGCGGTTAGGCTGAACCTCACGTTTGAAGAAGCGGTATTCGGATGCAAGAAGGACGTTTCTTATCAGAAGATCCAGAAATGCTCCGAGTGCGGAGGCAGCGGCGCGGCGAAGGGGACGACGCCCAAGACCTGTACGACCTGTAACGGAACGGGTCAGGTCAGGACGCAGCAGAGAACGCCTTTCGGCGTGATGCAGTCGTCGAGAGCCTGCGAAGCGTGCCGCGGGACCGGCAAGATAATAGAGACCCCCTGCAAGAAATGCCGCGGCGCCGGACTTGAGCGCGTGACAAAGAAGCTCGAAGTTTCGATACCAGCCGGCATCGACAACGGTCAGAGGATAGTCCTTCGCGGAAAGGGTTCCGACGGCGAGGGCGGCGGCGCGTCCGGCGACCTTGTGATCGCGGTCAGCGTAAAGCGCCACGAGATCTTTGAGCGCGACGGCTCCGACGTATACTGCGAGGTGCCGATAACGTTCGCTGAGGCGGCGCTCGGCGCCGAAATCGATGTGCCGACTCTCGAAGGCAAGATGAAGTACCAGGTTCCCGAGGGAACGCAGAGCGGCACCGTGTTCACTCTCAGACAGAAGGGTATTCAGAACCCGAACTATAAAACGAGAGGCAACCTCTACGTCACCGTGACGGTGGAGGTTCCGAAGAACCTCACGCAGGAACAGAAAAATCTGCTTTCGAAGTTTGCCGATTCCTGCGGCGAAAAGAATTACGCGAAGCGCGAAAAGTTTTTCAAAAAGCTCTTCAAAAACGGAAAGAGTTCCGACTGACACGGAGAAACCGATATGGAAAACAAAGAATGGACCCAGATAAAAGTCACCGCGCCGACAGAGTATCTTGACGGCGTCAGCGCCGTCATGAGCATGGTGACCAATTCGCTCATGATCGAGGACTATTCCGACGCCGAAAAAGAGCTCGACGGAGTTTACGGCGATCTTATCGACGAGGAGCTTTTGAAGAAGGACAAAACGAAGGGTTCGGTCTCGGCTTTTCTTCCCGCCGACGTCACGGTCACAGACCACGTTGCCTACATTAAAGAGCGTCTGTCGTCGTCCGGCATACCTTTCGAGCTTGAACTCGACGGTGTGTCCGAGGAGGACTGGGCGGATTCCTGGAAAAAGTATTACAAACCGATCAAGACAGGGAAACGCCTCGTGATAGTTCCGGTCTGGGAGAAGTACAAACCGGCGCCGCATGAGATCACAGTGCTGATGGACCCCGGTATGGCGTTCGGCACGGGAACTCACGAGACGACGCGCCTTTGCGCCGCGCTCCTTGAAAAATACGTGAAACCCGGATGCAGTATGCTCGACGTCGGATGCGGAAGCGGTATCCTTGCGATCTGCGCCGCGAAGCTCGGCGCAGGAAAATGTTTTGCCTGCGACATCGACCCCGTATCGGTCAGGATCGCCGCGGAGAATGCGGAGCTGAATAATACTCCCGCTGTTGTATGCCGCAAGAGCGACCTTCTCTCCGACGTTCCGGAGGAAGACGGCGGGTATGACGTCTGCACCGCGAACATCGTCGCCGACGTAATAATCAGACTCGCGCCCGACATCGGAAAGTATCTCGCCCCCGACGCGGTCCTTATCGTTTCGGGCATAATCGTTGAGCGCCGCGACGAGGTCGTGAAGTCACTGAATGAAAACGGCTTTGAGGTGTTTGACGACGTGACCGAGAACGGCTGGTACTGCGCGGCGGTCAGAAAGGCTTTGCGGTGAGGATATGCCGAGATTTTTCGTTACCGCGTCGCAGATAGGCGTGAGGGACGACCTCACGAAAACCGTGCTCATCACGGGCGACGACGCAAATCATATAACGAGATCGCTCAGAATGAAAGAGGGCGAAAAAATAGTCGTCTGCGACATGGCGCGGACCGAATACGACTGCGAAATAGTCTCCGTCGGAGATACGGTGACGGCGCGGGTCGTCGCCGAGAGGGCGTCATCGTCCGAACCGCCGTATAAGGCGACGCTGTATCAGGCGCTCGTAAAGGGCGATAAGTTTGACGTCGTCGTGCAGAAAGCGGTCGAGTGCGGCGTCTGCCGCATAGTCCCCGTGCTGACGGACAGATGCATCGTAAGGCTGAATAAAAAAGAATGTGAAAAGAAAGTCGCACGCTGGCAGCGCATCGCCGACGAGGCGGCAAAGCAGTGCGGAAGAGGCGCGCTCGTCGCGGTAGAGAATCTTATGACCTTCAAAGAGGCATTGTCCGCGGCGGCAAAGGATGAGGTTTCGCTCTTCTGCTACGAAGGCGAGGAAACGAGATCTTTACGGTCGGCGCTTGAGGGCGCCGACGGCATCCCGGAGACCGTGTCGTTCATGATCGGCTCGGAGGGCGGATTTTCCGCATCCGAAGCGTCCGCTGCGGAGGCGGCGGGGCTCGTTGCCGTGTCGCTCGGACGTCGCATCCTTCGCACCGAAACCGCGTCTTCGTTCGTCCTCGCGTGCCTATCATACGAATTTGAATGAACTCCAAGCAAAAAAGACCAAAGGGAGAAGCTGCGTAAGGAAGCGGCCTCTCCCTTCGGTCTTTTATTCAGTCTAACTTATCAAATATGAAAATGACACTTTGCAGCTCAGCTGAAAGTGTCATAGTGGATTACGCTATTTCGGTTTCTACTCCGTCACGTTCAACGATGATCCGCGCTCTCGTAAACGCATCGTTTGAGTAATGCTTTGCGTCTTTGAATACGTCAAGGATCTTTTTCGCATATTCTTCGCTTGCTTTCTCAACAAACTGATAGTTTTTGAGTATTATCACATCGTCATTGTCAATAAAATCCGTCAGACAATCCCATAAAGCATCAAGGTTTGCACCATAGTAATCAGGCAAATCCAGTCCTTTTTTCAACGCACTGTGTATTTCTAAATAATTGTGTACATCTTTGAAGTCGACTGTATAAATGTTCTTTTCCTGTTCCATAATAATCTCCTGTTAATTGATTTCGTAAAATGTCTTATAATGATCGTACGTAACAAATATCAAGCCGTCAGATGAATAAAGGATCCGGGAATCGTTCCTGAATCCCGAAGTATAATCAAAGTCCGCTTCGTACCATACTCTCCCTTCAGCCTGTGGAAGCTTTCCGTCTCTGTTGGTATATCTATCTCCGCCAATGACTTTACCCGGCAATACGTCTGACAGATTTCCATTTTTCGATCTCCACCCTTGTGACCGAGCATAATCTTTAGAAATATACTCGACCGGTAATTTCCCGACGTACTTTAGAAACAAATCAACTCCCGTTCTTTTTGATTTTGTCGCGGTTCCCGCTGACTTGCACCTCATAGGAACAAGTTCACAATAACAGTGAAAATGCAATGGCCGGAATGATGCGTTAAAAGGATAGATAGTGCCGTGCTTCTCCATGCAGTCAACACAGGTCGTCGGAAGAAAATGACACATCCAATTCTTCCATTTCGTGCTGTTTCCTCTTATTTGTCTGTCTCCGTATAAATCCAAATTGTAACCTCCTATATTTTATCATAACATTGTCTGTAAATCAACTTGCAGCAAAAAGCTGAGTGCCTTTTGTTTTCAAGAAAACGCCTTTCTCGCCCGAACAAATGTTCGGATAACGCGTTTAATTAAAGCGCTGAAGTCAAGCGACAACAGCGCTTTCAGCAGGTGGTTGCTTTATGTTTTTATATTATACCACAAAAACATGATTTTGTCAATAGAATAGCGAACATATGTTCAGAATAGTATCATTTTTCATTAACACTAAAACTCCTTTGAGGTATCTTTTTTGTAGTACGTCCCAACGTCGATCTTTTTTGTTTGGAGTTCATTTTCAATTTTGATTCAAATTGAAAACTCAGCGCTTATATGCTATAATTTTTTCGCCCCGATTTATCAAAAAAGTGTAAGATATTTTCGCAAAAACTGTGTATATGGGTGAAAGACGGTTGGAAGGAGGCTGATTTGCATATATGGAAGACTGGGAAATAGTGAAGCTGTATTTTGACAGAAATGAGCGCGCGATCATTGAAACGTCCAAAAAATACGGCAAATACTGTTCACACATAGCAATGAATATTCTTCACAGCCGCGAGGATGCGGAAGAATGTGTGAACGATACGTATTTGAAAACATGGAGCGCTATTCCGCCGTATAAGCCCTCGCTGCTGTCGACATTTCTCGGGAAGATCGTAAGAAATCTGTCGTTCAACAGGTATAAATCGGTCCATTCACAAAAACGCGGAGGATATGAAACGGATCTCATACTTGACGAACTGTGCGAGGTCGTATCGGACGAAGAATCCGTTGAAGACAGCGTCATATGGGATGGGCTTGTAGATGTCGTAAACGACTTTCTCACCTCGTTGTCCGATGAAAAGCGGTATATTTTCATCCGGCGTTACTGGTACTCCGACAGCATTTCCGAGATTGCGTCAAACTGCCGCCGCACGGAGAATTCAACGTCTGTTGAACTGCACAGGATAAGAAACAAATTGCGTGATTATATCATCGAAAGGGGTTATGAAATATGAAAAAAGAGACGATGTATAAGATTTTAGGAGACATTGATGAAAAAACCGTAAAAGCGGCGGAAAACGCACCGGTCAAAAGATCGAGGCGTTCATGGGTGATAAAGGGAATAGCCATCGCCGCCTGCATCGGACTGATAATAGGGGGAGGATTGCATTTCACAAAAACGAACAACATGGTTCTGGCGTCGGCGTCGTATCCGCAGATAGAACATTATCCCGAAGAAGATAACACCGAGGCCGTGTATAAATGGCTTAGCAGCATCAGTAGCTTAAGAGATCAACCCGACGGTTACGACAAGGGGTTTGATTCGTTCTTTGCGTCGAGCGCCGAAGTATTCCTATCTGGAACTGATGGCAAAAATATGCTGTATTCTCCGCTCAGCCTGTATATGGCGCTCGCGATGTCCGCGGAGATAACCGATATGAATACGAGGCGGCAGATTATTGACGCGCTCGCGCATAATGACATTGATTCTCTGCGTTCCGACTCAAAGTCCGTATGGCTCGCAAATTATATGGACGACGGAATGGCGAAGTGCATACTCGCATCGTCTCTATGGTTGAACGACAGCGTAAAATACAAGAGCGAGACGGTCGCATCATTGTCGGAAAACTATTATGCTTCCGTATTCGCGGGAGATCCGGACTCCGAGGGGTATAGCAAACTTTTGAGCGAATGGCTGAGCGGACAGATGGACGGGCTTCTTGACGAGTATATTTCCAATGTCAGATTTGATCCTCAGATGATAGTCGCGCTTGCATCGACTGTCAGCTACAGCGGAAAATGGAACGACCGGTTCGACAAGGACAAAACAAAGCCCGGTACGTTCCACACTTCCTCCGGCGATGTACAGTGTGATTTTATGAACAAGAAAAACGACCGTGATTACTTTTGGGGCAAAAATTTCTCCTCAATTACAATGTCGCTCGAAAATAACGGCGAAATGCGTCTCATCCTTCCGGACGAAGGGATAAGCGCGGAAAAACTTATGAGCGACGCCGAATGTATCGCATATATGACTAGCTTTCCGAACTATGAATTTGAAAACAGAGAGTATGTGACGGTGATGCTTTCCGTTCCGAAATTCGACGTTTCGTCCGAACTTGATCTCAAAGACGGCTTGAAGGAACTCGGGATAACAGATCTGTTTGACCCGGATAAGGCGAATTTCAGCCCGCTCGCTAATGACCCAAGCGGCATATATTTGTCGCAGGCGAAACAAAATACAAGAGTTGTGATCGATGAGGAAGGGTGCAAGGCAGCGTCGCTCACTGTTTTGCAATATGCGGGCGCTCCGGAGCCTCAAGGAAAAGTCGATTTCGTCCTCGATAGGCCTTTCGTCTTTGAGATAATCAGCGAAACCGGACTTCCATTGTTCGTCGGAATCGTCAACAATCCCGTCGCCGGATAAAAGATAATATCAAACGTAAAAACGAGACCGATTCCGGTCTCGTTTTTACGTTAGGTTTCATCGGCACGCCATTTCCACGAACCGTAAAGAGCGATTCGCCGGTGACCCCGAGAAAAGCCGATTTCATTCTCTTATTTTTTGTTCACAAGTATTGAAATCAATGCCGCGTTCCCCGCATCTACCGCTTTATACAAACAGTTTTTTATAAGTTCCGACGGAATGCGGCGTTTGAGGATAGCCACGATAGCTACATTGTTTGATTCAAATGCTTTTAAGAACAGTTCGTCAGCCTTTTCGTTGCTTATATATTTTTGCAGACAAGCGAAAACAGCTACGTTTTCCCCCGCAAAGGCTTTTTCGGCAAGTTCGTCCGTTTCTTCCTGTGTAAGGGAGAGGGATTGAACGTTAATATTCTGAGCGGCATCGTCACTTCCGAGGTTCTGGATGCTGCCGAGAAGTGCGCGGTTTGTTTCCGCGTCGAGCAGAGGCGACACGGCGTTGAATTCATCGACTGTGATACTGTCCGGGATTGCGCCTTCTTTTATTACCGACGAGATTTTCTCATCTCCTATTATCTCGTCGATCGTTACACCGAGTTCGCGAGATAATAGCCCGAGATTTGAAATATCCGGCATAGCCACGCCGCGCTCCCAGTTGGAAACGGCTTGATAACTAATGCCTAATCTGTTTGCAAGTTCCATTTGTGTCATTGAAGCGTTCTTTCTCATTACCGCTATTCTTTGACCGACAAGTTTCATATCGAACATACTGATTCTCCTGTTTTTATGATTTTATCAGCTGACACCGTAAGTATAACAAAGAGCCGAAACCAAGTCAATAAATCAGTAATTGAGTTGACGGAATAATGAGGCTTATTATGACTGTAAAATGAAAGGCGATACACCCCTGAAATTATACGCGGATAATGCTAATAATCGCTTATTGTGTAAAAATAATAGTAAAAAATCGCTGTTTTCGTGCGTTTTTTAGAAAAAATACTGAAAAGCTATTGAAAAAGTAGAAAAATAGGTGTAAAATATGTTCAGTATACACAATGGGAAAATATGAAGAAAATAGGGTGGAGGACAATTTATGTCAAATCGTCTGTTTCAAGGAATAGTCTATCAGATGCGTGACGCGGTTGATCGCGTTATCGGCGTAGTCGACGAGGCGGGCATAGTCATAGCTTGCAGCGACCTTGTCAGAATAGGAGAGACCAAACAGGACGTCAGAGACGAACTTGCGTACATGACGGGCGCCGTCACGACCGGCGGTTATACTTATTATCCCGTTCAGAACAATTCCAAAACGGAATACGCTGTGTTCGTTGAAGGCGAGGACAATATCGCGGAGAAATACGCGGCGGTGCTGTCCATATCCCTCTCCAACATCAAGAGCCTTTATGACGAGAAGTACGACAAGAACTCGTTCATAAAGAACATCATCCTCGACAATATCCTGCCGAGCGATATTTACGTAAAGAGCAAGGAACTCCGTTTCAACACGGAGGAGGTGCGCGTCGTCTTCCTCATCAGATTCACGGAGAAGACCGACGTTCTCCCGCTCGACATCATCCAGAACATCTTCCCCGACAAGACGAAGGATTACGTCATCGGCGTCGGAGAGAAGGATATCGTTCTCGTGAAAGAGATCAAGACGGTGTCCGACACGAAGAAGATCGAGAAGACCGCGAAGTCCATCGCGGACACTATCAGCTCGGAATTCTTCACGAAGGTCGTCATCGGTATCGGTACCGCCGTCGACAATATCAAGGATCTCGCGCGTTCTTACAAAGAGGCGCAGGTCGCGCTTGAAGTCGGAAAGGTGTTCGACACCGACAAGAGCATCGTCAGCTACGACAACCTCGGTATCGGCAGACTTATTTATCAGCTCCCGACCACTCTTTGCGAGATGTTCCTCCAGGAAGTATTCAAGAACGGTTCGCTCGACAGCCTCGACCGCGAGACTCTCATGACGATCCAGTGCTTCTTCGAGAACAACCTCAACGTCTCCGAGACTTCGAGAAAGCTCTTCGTACACCGCAACACTCTCGTTTACAGACTTGAGAAGATCCGCAAGCTGACGGGCCTCGATCTGCGCGAGTTCGACCATGCGATCACCTTCAAGGTAGCGCTCATGGTCAAGAGATATCTCACGACGAAACCGGTAAAATTCTGATCGGAAGACGGACTTTTGATCTGTCTGTCTTTTGACACGCCGTGAAATAATAACAGTAAAGGCAAAAGATTAATATGATTGAATTCAGAAACGTAGTAAAGCTTTATCCGAACGGGACTATCGCACTCGACGGCGTCGACCTCAAGGTCGAAGACGGTGAATTCGTATTTATCGTCGGCAGATCCGGCGCCGGAAAGACGACCATGATGAAGCTTCTTCTCCGCGAGGAGAGGGCGTCGTCCGGCGATATTATAGTCGGTGACTATAATCTGTCGAGACTTCGCAACTGGAAGGTCCCTCATTACAGAAGAGAACTCGGAGTCGTCTTCCAGGACTTCAGACTGTTCAAGGATAAGACCGTTTACGAAAACGTCGCTTTCGCGATGCAGGTCGTAGGCACTCCCAACAAACTGATAAAACGCCGCGTTCCCGCGATCCTCAATACGGTCAACCTCCCCGACAAGGGAAAGAGTTTTCCGTCCGAGCTTTCCGGCGGCGAACAGCAGAGAGTCGCCCTCGCAAGAGCGCTTGCGAACAACCCCAAGATCATCATCGCCGACGAGCCGACGGGCAACATCGACCCCAAGATGAGTATCGAGATCATGAATCTTCTTATGAAGATAAACAAGCTCGGTAAAACGGTCATCGTCGTCACGCACGAGAAAGCTCTCGTCGACTATTACAAGCAGAGAGTCGTCATGCTCCGCGACGGCAAGATCGTCGAGGACCGCGTAGGGGGTATGTTCAAATGAAAAAGAGATACAGACTCACCTATTTCATCGGTCAGGCGATAAAAAGCCTCTGGAGAAACGGCGTTATGTCGTTCGCTTCCATCGCAGTTCTCATGAGCTGTCTCGTTCTGATGGGAGGCTTCGCGCTCCTCGTCAAGAACATCAATCTGAACCTTGAAAACCTCAATATGATGAACCAGATCGTCGTGTTCTGCTATCCCGACGCTACGGAAGAGGAGATAGTCGCAGTCTCGGACGAGATCGAAAAACTCGACGGCGTCAAGTCGTTCACCAGAGTCACCAAGGAAGAGGGACTTCAGAAGATGAAGGACAATTCCGGTGAATTCAAGGATCTCTACGACGACGTAACGGACGAAAACAACCCGCTCTCCGACTCGTTCATCATAACGTATGAATCGGAAGAGGACGTTGCGAACCTTCAGTATTCGCTGAATCACACCGAGGGTATACGCCTTGTCAACGCGAGAGTAGATATCGCGAAGACCATACTCAAGATCAAAAACGGCGTTCAGTGGATATTCCTCGGATTCCTTGCGATACTGTTCGTAGTCACGGTATTCATCATCATCAATACGATCAAACTTGCGCTCCATTCGCGCCGCCACGAGATCAGCGTAATGCGCTACGTCGGTGCGACGGGATGGTTCATAACGCTGCCGTTCATTTTTGAAGGAATGATCATCGGCGTCGTTGCGAGCGCCATCGCGTATTTTGTCGAGATATTTGCATACGATTATATCGTCAAGAATTTGCTCTCCGGTATCGAGATTTTGAGATTTATCCCGATGAACGAGATAAACGTTCACGTATTTCTCCAGTTCCTCGCGATCGGCGTATTCACCGGTATCGTGGGAAGCTGCATATCGCTCGGCAAATACCTCAAGTCCTGACGGCGTTTGCATCCCTTAAAAAGGAGAAAAACAATGAAAAAAACTGCAAGAAAGGTTGCGTCTGCGGTGCTGGTGCTCGTTTTGCTTGCGGTCATGTTCGTGCCGCGCGCTGCGGTCACGATCGATGCGACGGACAGCAAAACGGACAGCTTGCAGAGCCAGATAGACGAGCTTGAAGAAAAGATAGCGGAGTATAAGGCGCAGATCGCCGACCTCAACAGCCAGAAGGCGAACAAGATGGAGATCAAGGCAAGCCTTGACGCCCTCGCCGAGGTCACTCAGCAGAAGATCACCGCCGCCGCCGAGCTTTCAAAAGAGCTTGACGCCGAGATAGCGACCACAACGGAAAATATTGCCGCCAAAGAAGAAGAGATCGCCGCGACGTTCGACAAGTTTCTCGAAAGGCTTGTCGTATCATACGAGCAGGGAGACGCGTCTTACCTCTCGATCATTATGAACTCCGACGACCTTTCCGACTTCCTTATGAAGATGGATATGGTCAACAGTATGCTCGAGTACGACCGGAATCTCAAGATAAAATATCAGAACGAAAAGATCGAGCTTGAGTCGGACAAAAAGAGACTTGAGGAAGACCTCAAGTATCAGGAAGATCTTTTGAAAAAGCTCGAAGAGGACAAGGCAGAGTACGAGAAGCTCTCGAAAGAGCAGGCAGAATATATAGCGGCGCTTGAAAAAGATATCAGCGACGCAAACGCGGCTTACGAGCAGGCGAAGGCAAAGGAAAACGCGCTTGACGCCGAGCTTCAGCAGTATCTCGCCGAACTCGCGGAACAGCAGAGACAGCAGGCTATCGCCGCACAGCAGGGGAACGGCGGCGGTCCTTACGTCGGCGGAAACTTCATCTGGCCGCTCTACGGTTACAGCTATATTTCGTCCGGATTCGGATGGAGAACTCTCAACGGCTATTCGGATTATCACCGCGGCATCGACATACCCGCTCCCTACGGAACGCCTATCCACGCTTCCAAGGGCGGTAAGGTCATAACCGCGACGGGACATTCAAGCTACGGCAATTACGTGGTTATCGACCACGGCATCAACTCAGACGGCAACGGCGAGACAACGCTTTACGCTCACATGAGCTCTATCGGATGCTCCGTCGGGCAGGTGGTCAACCAGGGCGACGTCATCGGTTACGTCGGCTCCACCGGATATTCCACCGGAAACCACACTCACTTCGAAGTCAGAATAAACGGTACGGCGAACAATCCTTTGAATTTCGTATCGCCGTAAACAATTATTGAACAACGCGTTCGGACGGCAGTTTTTGCCGTCTTTACGCTTTTAATTTGAACGCGGCGGATGATTTCGCTGCGCGGGAGTATTTGAAATGCAAAGAAAAGTATCACTCGGAACAAGCATCATAGTTCTTATCATCGCAGTTATTCTCGGCAGCTTTGCTTCCGTTATGGCGTACAAGACCTGGAACCCCGCGACGACGGTAAATCAGGGCGGGGCAGGACAGAATAATTCTGCGTTATCGGATATTGACCGGGAGATCGAGGACGTAAAAAAGATCATTGAGACTTATTATATCGGCGACGTCAACGAAGATGACATCAAAAAGATGACTCTCGTCGGATTTATGTCCGGCCTCGGCGACAGATACGGCGGATATTACGACGCCGAGGGCTATGACGAACTGATGGACGACCTCGAAGGGGATATGCAGGGCATCGGCGTCAGCGTGATCTACAACTACGACCTTATGGGCATCGAGATCATCGACGTGTTCCCGGACTCTCCCGCGATGGAGGCGGGACTTGAAATAGGCGACGTCATAACGTATTGCGAAAAGGACGGCGACTATCTCAGTGTTGCGTATCTCGGGTATGACGTGGCTCTGAACGCACTCAGAGGAAAAGCGGGTACAGTCGCAAGATTCATTGTGGCCCGCGGAGCGTCTTACGATGAAGAGCTCGAGTTCGAGATCACACGCGACTACGTGACGGAGCAGAGCGTCAGATACAGGCTCTGCACGCTTGACGAGAAGATCGGGATAATCAAGATATCCGGATTTGCGACGGCGACGATCGATCAGTTCAAAGAAGCTCTCGCGGAGCTTAAGGCGCAAGGCATTGAAAAGCTGATTTTCGACGTCAGAAACAACCCCGGAGGCGAGCTCAATTCTATCTGCAGTATCCTCGATATGCTCGTTCCGGAAGGACCTGTTATCAGAACAAAGACCAAAAGCTCGGAAATAACGACGATATACTATTCCGACGCTGAAGAGCTCGATATGCCGATGGCGGTCCTCGTCAACCGCAACACCGCAAGCGCGGCGGAGCTTTTCACAAGCGCGCTGAAGGATTATGAAAAAGCGGTGATCGTTGGCGAGTCAACGTACGGAAAGGGAAGCATGCAGTCGATGATCCCGCTTCCGAGCGGAGGATGCGTCAAGCTGACGACGGCGCTCTACTACCCGCCGTTCTCCGACAACTACGACGGCATCGGTATCGCGCCGGACGTTGAAGTATCGCTTTCGGAAGAGGCAAGAGCGAAGAGCATATATAAGCTGACCGACGAGGAAGACGATCAGCTGAAAGCCGCGATCGACGCGCTGAAAAAATAAGAAAACGTTTCAGTTTAATATATACGATTGATTTCAGAAAGGATCAAACGAAATGGAAGAGAACAAAACCTTTTATACCGAAGAGGGCTATAAGAAACTTGTAGACGAGCTCGAATATCTGAAAGGCCCGAAGATGAAGGAAGTCAAAGAGGCTATCGCCGCCGCGCGCGACCTCGGAGACTTGTCGGAGAACAGCGAATATGACGAAGCGAAAAACGAACAGACCAAAGTCGTAACGCGTATCCAGGATATCGAGGAGCTTCTGCTTCACGCCGTCGTTATCAACGAAAACGAAGTCGATATGAACCTCGTTCACCTCGGCTCTACGGTAAAGCTTTTTGACTTTGATTTTGACGAAGAGATAGAATACAGCATCGTGGGCACGAACGAGGTCGACGCTCTCGCGGGCAAGATCTCCGATCAGAGCCCCATCGGCTCCGCGCTTCTCGGCGCGCGCAAGGGGGAAAACGTCACCGTCGAAACACCGAACGGGAATCTCAGATTCAAGGTGCTCGACGTTTGGCGCGCAAAGAACAACTGAGAGGGTATTATGGCTGAAAACAACGAAATCAGAAACGAACAGACAGAAGTCCAGCAGAATGAGATCCTTCGTCTGAGACGCGAAAAGCTCGACGCTCTTCGCGCAGAGGGCAAGGATCCGTTCGTTATAACAAAATATGACGTCACGCATCACAGCTCCGAGGTCAAGGAGAATTTTGACGCGCTCGAAGGCAAGACGGTCTCCATAGCGGGACGTATGATGTCAAAGAGAATAATGGGCAAGGCGTCGTTCTGCAACGTGCAGGACCTTTGCGGTTCGATACAGTCGTACGTCGCGAGAGACTCGATAGGTGAAGAACCCTACGCCGCGTTCAAAAAGATGGACGTCGGCGACATCGTCGGCATCGTCGGCACGGTATTCAAGACTAAGACCGGCGAGATCTCGATCCACGCGGAAAGCGTAACTCTTCTCTCGAAGAGCCTCCAACTCCTCCCCGAAAAATTCCACGGCCTGACGAATACGGACCTCAGATACCGCCAGAGATACGTCGACCTCATCGTAAATCCCGAGGTCAAGGATACGTTTATCAAGAGATCGAAGATCATCAGCGCGATCAGGCGTTATCTCGATCACGAGGGCTTTATGGAGGTCGAGACTCCCATGCTCGTCGCCAACGCGGGCGGCGCGGCGGCGCGTCCTTTCGAGACACATTTCAACGCTCTCGACGAGGACCTCAAGCTCCGCATCTCGCTCGAACTCTATCTGAAGCGCCTTATTGTCGGCGGACTTGAAAAAGTCTACGAGATAGGCAGAGTCTTCAGAAACGAAGGCCTCGACACGAGACACAACCCCGAGTTCACGCTTATGGAGCTCTATCAGGCGTATACCGATTACCACGGTATGATGGATCTCACCGAAAACCTCTACCGCCATGTCGCGCTCGACGTTCTCGGAACGACGAAGATCACGTACAACGGGATCGAAATGGACCTCGGCAAGCCTTTTGAACGCATCACGATGGTCGAAGCCGTGAAGAAGTATTCCGGAGTCGACTTCAACGAAATAAAGACGCTTGAAGAGGCGAGAGCCGCGGCGAAGGAAAAGGGAATCGCGTTCGAGGAGCGCCACAAAAAAGGCGACATCCTCAACCTCTTCTTCGAGGAGTTCGTTGAAGAACACCTCGTCCAGCCCACTTTCGTTATGGACCACCCGATCGAGATCTCTCCTCTCACAAAGAAAAAGCCCGAAAATCCCGAATACGTCGAGCGTTTCGAGTTCTTTATGAACGGCTGGGAAATGGCGAACGCGTACTCCGAGCTGAACGACCCCATCGATCAGCGCGAGAGATTCAAAGCGCAGGAAGAACTTCTCGCAAAGGGCGATGAGGAAGCAAACCGCACCGACGAAGACTTCCTCAACGCGCTTGAAATAGGTATGCCCCCGACAGGCGGCATAGGCTTCGGCATCGACCGTATGTGCATGCTCCTCACCGACTCTCCTGCTATCCGCGACGTGTTATTGTTCCCGACTATGAAGTCCGTTAAATCCGGATCGGAGGAGAAGGCGGAAAAACTGCCGGCGGATTTCGAATGCGCCTGCAATACCTGCCCCTCTCAGGAAACTTGTAAAGCCGCTCAGGAAGCGGCGCAGACTGCCCCTTTTGAAGAGAAAATCGACTTCTCTAACGTAGTGATCGAGCCGCTGTTTGAAGACGCGGTAGACTTTGAAACTTTTTCAAAGAGCGATTTCAGAGCCGTAAAAGTCCTCGCCTGTGAAGCGGTACCGAAGTCAAAGAAACTCCTCAAGTTCACGCTTGATGACGGCACAGAAACTCCGCGTACGATTCTCTCCGGAATCCATGCTTATTATGAGCCGGAAGATCTCGTCGGAAAGACCTGCATTGCGATAGTCAATCTGCCGCCGAGACCTATGATGGGCATCGAATCCTGCGGTATGCTTCTCTCCGCCGTCCACAAGGAGGGCGACGAGGAAAAACTCCATCTGCTCCAGGTCGACCCGCACATCCCTGCCGGCGCAAAACTGTATTGATTTGAAGCTTGTTGAGAGCACAAATCACCAAAATAGTCTCCAAAAATCACCTTTCGCTCTCCGATTCGGAGGCTGAAAATGTGTAATTCTTCATTAGACGGCAAATACCAGCGTTAATCTGCAAGAGACTCACTATCAAACGGTAGTGGGTCTCATTTTTGTTTCCGGCTTTTCAATGCCGACCTAACTGAACATATCATTTCTGATTTCCCGCTGGGAAAATTCAGCGGGCTTTTTTGTTTCTGGAGGTGCGTGAAGTGAGCGCGAAAAAATCTTTTGATTTTTTTGAAAATCGGGATTAACAATTATGTATTGGGGCTCGCTCTACTGATTTGAAACTCCCGGTGCCGATCCTGCGAACTACGATCACAATGGCGATCTTTTGAAGAAGAGCGTTGATAGAGTTTATGAGAGATGAATAATCTCTCTTGTGTATAAAATCGCTTATTCTGGGTATATTTTTAAGGGGAAATGCGCTTAGTGTGTTGACAATTCCCTTAATTTGTGCTAATATTTAAGGGAAAATGGAAGGCGGTAAGGGAATGAGAGATTTTAACTATTCACTTCTTAAAGACAGGTTATGGGATCACGAGGTGATAGAATATATCGGCGCGATATATAAAGAGGCGGGAAAACAGGAACTCTATCTAAAGCAGCGACCGGAAGAGCTTGACAAGCTTGTGGAGATAGCAAAGATACAGAGTACGGAAGCATCAAATGCAATCGAAGGTATAGTAACTACAAGTATCCGTATAAGGCAGCTCGTTGAAGAGAAAACGACGCCGCGGAATCGCGACGAAAAGGAGATAGCGGGATACAGGGACGTGCTTGCCATAATTCATGAGAGCTTTGACGCTATTCCCATAACGCAAAACTATATTCTTCAGCTTCACAAAATACTGTACAACCATCTTGCGAATCCTATGGCAGGAAAAACGAAAAACGTTCAGAACTACATTTCAGCGTCCTATCCTGGCGGAAGAGAAGAGATCTTGTTTACACCACTCGCGCCATATGAAACTCCCGAAGCTCTTGACAGGATCTGTATGGAGTACAATCGTGTGATCGGAAACGCCGAGGTTGAACCACTCATTGCAATTCCGATATTCATTCATGATTTTCTTTGTATTCACCCATTTAATGATGGAAACGGAAGAATGTCAAGACTTCTCACAACACTTCTTCTATACAGAAACGGTTTTTACGTCGGTAAGTACATTTCTCTTGAAGCAAAGATCGCAAAGAACAAAGACTTGTATTACGATGCGCTCGGAGAGAGCCAAGTAGGTTGGCACAAAGGCGGCGAGGATCCGGTACCGTTCATTAAATACTTGCTAGGAACCATCTTATCAGCATACCGCGATTTTGAAGAAAGGCTTGCCCTTGTAGAGACAAAACTTTCTACTCTTGAAATGGTCAGACGAGCAACAAAATATAAAGTCGGAAGATTTACGAAACAGGATATTCGCGAGCTATGTCCTTCGATCAGTGACAGTTCAATTGAAGGCGCTTTCCGAAAGCTCATTGAAGAAGGAGAGATAAAGAGAGAAGGACAAGGCAAGTCTATAACCTATTACAGGCTGAAATAGGATAAAAATATAATGACAAGGCATCTGCACCAAACGGAGTGGGGCAATTTTGTTATCATTCTTGTTTTCATTCTTCATTTGCTTTTATGTGTTTCAGCTAAAGCATATCCTCCGTTTGGGGGATTGACAAACAACAATTGCGAGGTATAATATACTATATCTTAAATTCTTGGAGGAAACTATGAAAAGATTTATCAAATTTATAGCGATAGCTGTAGTTCTCACGCTCGCGCTTGCAGCGCTTGCATCATGCGGCGGCAACGCAGGAAACGACACCGCAAACGATACCGGCAAAGATACCGAAGCGGACAACGGAAATACCCTGGCGGGCGAAGTAAAGACGTCCGGCAACATCACGGTCTTCGTTCCCGAAGAGTTTGATTTCTCCGGCACGAACCTTTTCAACGAAGAGGATGAAAACGCAGCAAGACTCATCAACAAAGAAGACGGAAGCAATTACGTTCTGATCAGCCTTTACGACAAGGCGTCCGCGGAATCCAGCCTTGATATGACACGCGAGATCAACGAAGGTTCGGAAGATATCACGGTCGTGTACGGTGGAAACACGTGGGCAGGCGTCAGATACGATTCTTTCGGATACGACGTTTTCCAGGTCTATTGCGAGGCTAACCGCGCTCTCGTCACTTGCTGCGGATATACGATCGACAGCGACGTCGCGGCGGCAGTTCTCGGATCTATCAAATGATCGGGTAAAAATTTCTGTTAATTAATGGCGGCAGTTCTTCTTCTGCCGTCATTTTTTTGCGCCGCTCTTGATTTTAAGCTGATTCGTGATATAATTAAATCGAGATATAAAAACCATTTTAGGAGACATCGATATGCCGATAAGATACAGTAAAAAAGACAAAACCTTTACGCTGACGACCTCACGGACGAAATATATGTTCCGCGTGCTCGATAACGGATATTTGCTTCACCGCTTCTACGGAAAAAAGAGCGAAAAGGCCGGGGAGTACGACGCAGTAATGGTCTCGTTCTCGCCGTATTTCAAGGAGCTCGGTCACGGCTGGTCGCCGGATACTTTTCCGCAGGAGCTCTCGTTTTTCGGCGCGGGAGATTTCAGGACCGCGGCGCTTAAGCTTCGCGGAGCGGACGGCTCGTGCGTGACGGACTTCAGATACAAGTCGTTCCGCTATATCAAAGGCACGAGAGAAGCGCCGTCCGATCTGCCGTTCGCAAGAGCGGGTGAAAATACGGAGACGCTCGCCGTCAAGCTTGCGGACGAGGTCACCGGGTGCGTATTGACGCTGTATTACACCGTTTATTACGATGAGGACGTCATAACGAGATATATCTCGCTTGAAAACCGCGGAAAGTCTCCCGTAAAGATAGAAAAATGTATGTCGATGACGCTCGACCTTCCGTCGTGCGATTACGATATGATCTCGCTTTACGGCGCGCATTACGACGAGAGGCATGTA
Source organism: Clostridia bacterium (assembly GCA_017445115.1). The sequence goes on from JAFSUU010000095.1 coordinate 38,138, forward strand.
CAGCGCGTAAAGCTTCACCACGGAATGCAGTCGGTGTGCTCGCGCCGCGGCGCTTCGTCGCCTCAGTACAATCCGTTTTTTGCTATAGCATCGCCGAAGACGACCGAGGAGAGAGGGGAAGTATACGGGATAAATCTCGTCTGGTCGGGCTCGTTCCTCGACGAGGTAGAGGTCGATCAGAGGTACACAGCCAGAGTCCAGTGCGGACTCGGAGAGGAGAATTTCGGCTACACTCTCGAGCGCGGCGATAAGTTCTTCTCGCCCGAGGCGGTGATGACCTATTCTTCCGAGGGTTTCGGAAAGATGACGCGAAATCTCCACTCTTTCACGAGAAAGTTTATTCTCCCCGAGGGGTCGGCAGACCGCCCGCATCCGGTAGTGCTGAACACGTGGGAGGGAAGCCTTTTCAACATCAACGAGGAAAAGCTTCTGAAGTTCGCCGGGGAATCCGCAAAGATCGGCTTCGATATGCTCGTCATGGACGACGGCTGGTTCGGCGAGAGAAAGAACGACTGGGCGGCGCTCGGCGACTGGTACCCGAACGCGGTCAAGTTCAGCCGCGGCTTAAAACCGTTTGCCGAGGACGTGAAGGCGAAAGGAGTCGCCTTCGGTATCTGGATCGAGCCGGAGATGGTCAACCCGGACAGCGACCTTTACAGAGCGCACCCCGAGTGGGCGCTCTCGGTGCCGGGCAGAGTTCCCTCGGAGACGAGACAACAGCTCGTTCTCGATATGGCAAACCCCGACGTTATAGAGTATCTCAAAAATATATTCAAAAAGACGTTTGACAAGGTCCCGATAGACTATTTCAAATGGGACGCGAACCGCCATCTTTCGGACGTCTACTCTCACGCGCTTCCGACGGAACGCCAGGACGAGGTCCCGTTCCGCTTTATGAAGGGCACGTATTCGCTTCTTAAATGGTTCAGAGAGACTTACCCGAACGCCGTGATAGAGACCTGCTCCGGCGGCGGCGGAAGGTACGATCTCGGCATGATGGCGTACGGCTTTCAGATCTGGACGAGCGACAACACGAACCCGTATTCGAGAACCGATATCCAGCGCGCGTCGCTTGTCGCATATCCCGCCGCGACTATGTCCTGTCACGTCTCGAACCCGTGGGGAAATATGCGCTCGCTCGATTTCAGATACAAGGTCGCCGTAGGCGGTATGCTCGGCTACGAGATGGACATTCTCAAAGTTTCCGAAGAGGAGCGTCGCGAGATGGCGCGTCAGACCGCGGAATACAAGACTTATGAGCACGTCGTAAGAGAGGGCGACTATTATTCCGTCGTCTCTCCGGTCACGAATGACCATTCTGCGTACTACTATTCGTACGACGGCGGGCGCGAGATAGTCTTCTCGCTGATCGAGAAGAAGGACGCGAAGCGCCGTGCGACGAAGCGGCTGAAAATTAAAACGGCGATCAACGGGAAGACCTACGTCGACCGCTTGTCCGGCAAAAAATACGAAGGCCGTGCTCTTCTCGACGGACTTACACTTGAGATAACGGGAGTTGAAGATACCGCGACGCTGATGTATCTCGTCGCTGAAGACTGAAAACAAAAAATGATCGCCCGGCGTATGCCCGACCGGCATAAGGATGTTTTTCACCGCAAGTCCATGCGGTGAGTAAGTGCGCACTTAAAAAAAGCAGGCTGAAATCAATATCAGTCTGCTTTTCATATTCAGCCGGTTTTATGAAGACGTTCGCTTCGCTCACTAATGAAGACGGGCTAACGCCCTAATGAAGACGTTCGCACTCCGGCGCTCACTAATGAAGCGAAGACGCCCGCGTTCCTTAATCAGCTCCGAAGGAGCGTCTTCATTAGCGAAGCGTCTTCATTTCTTCGTTAGCTCGCTTGCGGGCGTCTTCATTTTCGGCGCGGCAAAGAAATTCCAAAATACTTCCTTTTCACGCCGCGCCGAATGCCGGGCGATATTTTTATAGTTTTTCTATCGAATACAGAGCGGGGAGAGCGTGTCCTTCGTAATCGAAGAGCGCCTGGTTTGCCCACTCGTTTCCGCCGGGTCCTTTCTCGCCGGTGTATTCAAGTCCGGCGGGGAGCGACCAGTGTGAGCCGGGGATCGGCACCCACGCGGGCTCCCAGTAGACGAATCCGCGCCCGCGTCCTCCCGGAACGTTTTTTATCGTATCCGCGAGGTCTGCGAGAAATTTCGTCTGCCCCTCCGGCGTCATCGGGTACTCGACACCGGACGCAAGCTTTTCCGTCGCGGCAAAGCCTTTTCTCTCGGCGGGATTCAGCTGCTCGAGCGCGGCGTAGTCGTCGAGCGAAAAACCCATTGACGTCTCGACGACGACGAGGTCTTTTCCGTATCTTTCGGCGACGTCGTACATATTGTGACGCAGGTCAGCCATAGTTCCGTGCCAGAACGGGTAATAGCTGAGCCCTATCACGTCGAAATCTTCGCCGCCGCGCGCGAAATAGTTGTCGAACCAGTAGCGGTAGAGCTCGTTTTTCCCTCCGTTGTCGAGGTGGAGCATTATATCGGCGTCGGATGCTTTTTCCCTCACCGCGCGTATACCGGAGTTCAGCAGCGTCACGAGACCGTCAAAATTCTCAGGCGACTTGCCGAGCGGCCAGAGCATCCCGTTCGTTATCTCGTTTCCGATCGCGACGACGTCGGGTGTAAGTCCTTCTGCGTTCAGCGTCTCGAGGGTTTCTTCCGTGAAACGGTAAAGCGCGTCGGAGAGCGACGGAAGGTCAAGCCCGCGCCACGCCTTCGGCATTATCTGCTTTCCGGGGTCCGCCCAGAAGTCGGAGTAGTGAAAGTCGAGCATCCACTTCATCCCGAGCGATCTTGCACGCCGCGCGAGTTCGATCGTTCTCGGCAGATCGTTGCACCCCGCGCCGTAAGGCGAGCCGTCTTCGGCATAAGGATCGTTCCAGAGGCGAAGACGGACGAGGTTTGCGCCGTGCCGATGAAGTATCGTCATCGCGTCGAGCTCTTCCGCACCGTCGTAAAACTTCGCTCCGCAGAGCTCCACTTCCGCGAGGGAGGAGAGGTCGGCGCCTTTGATAAATCCTTTATTTTTCATCTTCTTCGAAGTTGAAGCGGCGGTACATCGCCCCGTAGCGGAATCTGGCGAGTTCGTTCTTTTCGAGAACGTCTTTTTCGTTCCCGCGGTACTGACAGCGCAGGCAGTAGTACTCGTCCTTTTCGCGGTCGTAGAACATGTCCATATCTATATCCCTCATGAAGCAGGAGGGACAGCGGTAATTCAGTTTGCCCTTTCCAGCCTGAGCCATGTGACCTCACTCTCCTTTTCCTTTAATTCTACGTCGTACCCGAGTGTGAACATCGGGCTGAAAGCGTACCCTTCGCCGACGTACCCGCGCTTGTTATTGCCATCGCAGAGAAGCGAAACCTTCGTTTTGATCGGCGGTATCACGCAGTACGTCTCGTCGGCGCCGTCGAGCGTCTCGGTGCGGCACTTATATTCATAAGCGAGCGTTTTCTCACCGCCCTTCGACTTCACGCCGAGAGTCAGAGATGACATATCCTCGGTGTACTCCGTCGTGCCATAGCATCCGACCATATACTCGCGTATTGTGACAGACGATGACGGATCGCTTGACGAGACGATGCGTCTTTCGGTCTTTATCTCGGAGGAACCCTCGACAAATGTGATGACCGTTTGAAGTTTTATCGTAAGCCCGTCGGAGAATTCAATGTCGACCGGGTCGAGAGTCAGCGCTCTGTTTCCGTTTTCCTCGGAGAAGTGAGCCTTTGTTCTGCAGAGGCAAAGGTCTACTTCCTCGCCCGCGTGGCAGATCTTCGCGCTTCTAACCGTGCCCTCGCCCGCGTAGTGGGTGAAATAGCCGGCGCGATATTTCTCCTGAATGAGGAACGGATAGCTAGCGTCCTGGATGTGAGGCGTTCCGATGCCGATCGGCCACTCGAGCTTCGCGGCGTAGGGGCGAAGGTCGACTATCGCGCCGCCCTGGTCCATGTTGACGCAGGCGCGCATGTACGGGTCACAGTACCAGAAGAGCTGCTTGTCGCTGCCGTAAAGGATATCGTTCCAGAGCGCGCATTCCGGCGTTGTGTACGATTTCTTTTTGCGGTAGTAGTCTGCGAATTCCGCCATCGTCATATCGATCAGCTTTCCTTCGCGCTTCAGCTTTCCGTAGTAGGCACATCCGTCGTTGTACGATTTGAGGAGCAGCTCGTACGGCTGTTCCCATCTGCCCATCTTGTTCATCCAGCCAGGCCCGACGAACATCATGTTGTAGGCGTAGCCGTCGTTGTATTTCGCGAGCGAGCGGTACTGGTCGATGAGGTTATAAAGGTAGGGGTATTCCCACGTCTTCGTGTCGTATATCATTCCGCGCAGAACGTTCTGCGGGTGTGTTCCGAAGTTGGAGCCGTTGCCGTCGTAGCAGGCGAGAAGGTCGCGGCTGAGGTGCGGTATCGCAACTATGCCCGAGTCCTCTTCCTCGTTCGCGGCGGGGGCGTGAGTGTTGACCTTGGAAGGTATCCACGGCGCCCAGGGGCCGCCGTCCATGAACGTGTACCACGAGTTGTTGCAGGTGTGGTACGCTTTCGGACCTTCCTCCCAGCACGTTGCAACCGCGCACTTTACGGACGGATATTTTTCTTTTATGTAGTTGATGAGATCGGCGTCCATATAGTAGGAGCCCGTCGACTCGGGATAAAAACCGAATTTTTCGTAAAACTTCCCGAAGACGTCGTTCACTATCGCGATCTTGTCCTCCATCGAGAACATCCAGATGCAAAAGTCCTTCGTCTTATATTTCTCGCGGAACTGTTCGCAGGGAAGTCCGAGAAGAGAGAGCGCGATCTCGTCGCCGTATTTCTCGTGGTGAGCCTTTGCGGTCTCGACCGCCTCGTCGTTGAAAAGGCTCGCGTACGTCATCTGTATCGTCGTTTTGAGCCCGTTTTTATGGGCGCATTCCTGCTGAGTCAGAAAGATGTCGAGACTTTCTTTCAGCAGCGCTTTTCTGCCGAGGTCCTCGGCTTTTCCGTGACCGGTGACCTTTTCGGCGTATTCCGGCACCATTTCCGGCCGGTGGATTATGTTTACTATTAATTCATTCATATCGCAATTCCCGTGATATTAAAAATAAAAGTCAGAGCAAGAGAAACGCAGGTAGATTCGGCGATCTCGTTCTCGTAGGCGTAGTGACCTACGTCAGAGAGCGAGATCGCTGAAAGGCAATGATGGCGGGCGAATACGCCCGCCACGTTTTTATCTGTTGTTTTTCTTTTTTGGATGCTTTTATTGGTACGGCTATCATTGCCGGTATACCAAGTTTATCTTTGCTCTGGGCGGCGGCTGGGCGCCGCCGCCGTAAGCTTATGAGATCATTTTGCCGGAGGGTAAAGAATATTGAGCTCCGTATTGGGATCGAAGAAGTGCATTACCTTTCCGGAGAAGGTGATGTAGAGCTTGTGTCCCTGAACGAGCGATTCTCTCTCTTCTTCCTCAAGGTCCACCGTGGGAACGCGGACGATAATTCTCGTTCCGTCTTCCGTGTAGACGTGGAGGTGAAGCTCGGAGCCCATCATTTCGTTGACCTCGAGCACGCAGGGGATAGCTCCCTCGCCCTCGTGAGCAAGCGTGATGTGCTCGGGACGAACGCCGAGGAGGATGTCTCTTCTGCCTTCGCCTTTAGCTGCGAGTTCTTCGCCCTTCTTGCCGTCGACCTTGATCCTCGCGCCGAAGGGACGGACGTAATAATCGCCGTCTTCTTTAACGAGTTCGGTCTTCATTATGTTCATCTTCGGCGCACCGATGAATTCCGCGACGAAGAGGTTATCCGGCTTCTCAAACACTTCGGTAGGAGTGCCGACCTGCTGGATGAAACCGTCTTTCATAATGACGATGCGGTCGCCGAGCGTCATAGCCTCCGTCTGGTCGTGCGTGACGTAAACGAACGTCGTGTCGAGCTTCTGACGGAGAAGGATGATCTCGGCTCTCATCTGGTTACGCAGCTTTGCGTCGAGGTTGGAGAGCGGTTCGTCCATAAGGAAGACCTTTGAATCTCTGACCATTGCGCGCCCTATCGCGACACGCTGACGCTGACCGCCGGAGAGAGCTCTCGGCTTGCGGAGCAGATATTCGGTGATGCCGAGGATCTCGGCAGCCTTCGTAACTTTGTCGTATATAACGTCTTCCGGAAGCTTCTGCAGACGGAGCGAGAACGCGATGTTGTCGTAAACCGTCATGTGCGGATAAAGCGCGTAGTTCTGGAAGACCATCGCGATGCCGCGGTCCTTCGGCTGAAGATCGTTCACGACGACGCCGTCTATTTCAAGCGTGCCCTCGGAAATGTCTTCAAGTCCCGCGATCATACGCAGTGTCGTCGATTTGCCGCAGCCGGAGGGGCCGACGAACACGACGAATTCTTTGTCTTTTATATCGAGGTCAAAGTCGTGAACGGCAACGACGTCTTTGCCGTAAATTTTTTTGATCCCGGTAAGTTTAACGTTTGCCATATATTTCTCCTTATCAGGTGCGGCTCAGCCTTTGACGGCGCCGCCCGTAACTCCTTCCACGTAGTATTTCTGCAGGAACAGGAACAAGATCGTGATCGGTATCGCGACTAAAACGCCGCCGGCGCAGAACATCGTGTAGCAGTTCGATATCTGGTCTTTGTTCAGCCAGTTGAACATACCGACCGCTACGTTCATTCCCGCCGAAGCGCCGAATGAAATGTATCTTGCAAATACGAAGTCGCCCCAGGGGCCCATGAACGCCGTCAGTATCGTGTAGATGACGATCGGTTTTGACAGAGGTAAAATGATCTTCTTCAAAACCTGGAAACGGCTTGCGCCGTCGACGCGCGCCGCCTCGTCAAGCGATTTCGGCAGAGTGTCGAAGAAGCCCTTCGATACGTAGTAACCCATACCGGACGACGCGATGGACACGAGAATAAGTCCGGGCACCGCGTTCGCCTGTGTCATTCCAAGGTCTTTCAGGACCCGGTACAGAATGATCATCGTGAGCATTCCGGGGAACATTCCGAGAACGAGCATGAATTTCATTATGGGCTTACGCATCTTGAAGCGGAAACGCGAGAGCGCGTAGCTCATGCAGAGTACGATGATCGTTTGGAACACCGCCGCGAAGAGAGCGATGATAAACGTGTTGAGGTACCAGCGGAAGAAGTCCGTGTTTGCGAGATTTATATAGTTGTCAAATCCCCACGTCTGCGGAATGACGTATCCGACAGGACCTGTGTTCTCAACTCTGAAGGACTGAAGAAGGATGAATACGAACGGGATGAGCCAGATGACACTGATTATCACAAGAAGAATGTGTATCGCAGTGTTGCTAATGCGCCTTGAGGCCTTCAGACCCATGTGACGCTTTTCAGCTGTTATTTCTTTTTTCATCACTGGAAGTCCTCCTCGTTACGTGTTGAAGGAAGCAGGCTGTAAACGATAAGTGAGATAACGGCGACGACCACGAAGACGAGGATACCTATGACCGAAGCGAGGTAATACTGCGATTCGGCTCCCGTCGTTATCTTGAACAGCCACGTGATCAGAAGGTCCGTGGATCCGACAGAGCCCGCCGCCGATGATGCCGCGGCGTTCGTCGGTCCTCCTCCTGTCAGCAGGTATATGACGTTGAAGTTGTTCATGTTGCCCGTGAAGCTCGTCAGGAGGTAAGGTCCCGTGATGAAGAGCATATAGGGCAGAGTGATCTTCGTGTACTGTTTCCACGGGCTAGCGCCGTCGATCCTCGAGGACTCGTAGAGGTCCTGCGGGATATTCATAAGGATACCGGTCGCGATCAGCATCAGATACGGTATACCGATCCAGATGTTGATGACGATGACCGTGATCCTTGCGAGCCACGCTTCGTCCCAGAAAGGAATCGCCTTACTGATCCACCCGAGATCCATCAGGATACCGTTTACGATGCCGTTCTTGGCGAACATCTTTGAAACGTACAGAAGTGAAATGAACTGCGGGATAGCGATCGTCAGGACGAGGATCGTTCTCCAGAGCTTTTTGACTCTGATGCCCTTCTTGTTGATCATCATTGCGACGAACATTCCGAGGAAGTAGTTTGTGAACGTTGCGAAGAACGCCCAGATCAGAGTCCAAAGCAGTATCTCCCCGAACGTCGCGGCGTACGACTGCGTTGCCGAGCTTCCCGCCGACCAGGAGAGCATAGTGTTGAAGTTGTCAAGTCCCACCCAGTGGAACAGGTTGTTTATGTATCCGTCGTGCGAGCCGTCGTAGTTGGTGAACGCGACGAGCACCATGAATACGATAGGCAAGACCGTGAATACGATGATACCGGTCATCGGGAGAGCCATAAGAGTCTTGTGGAAGTTGTCGTCGACCATCGAACGGAGGTCGTCTTTTCCGCTCTTGAGCTTTTTGCCCGATCTTATGATCTCCTCGGAGGTCTTGTTCTGCCTGATATTGACGCGCCAGGTGTAGATGAATGCAATTATGAAAAAGATAGTCAGAACACCGTAGAGAAGTATTCTGAACGAGTTGTCGTTGTATTCGTAAACGTAGGTGTCGAGCACCTCGTTATATTTCTCGGAGGGGCCTACCTTACCGAGAGAGGGCAGCATACTGAGCCAGTATCCGCCGGTGAGGACCATATATCCTATGAATACGGCCTCAAACAGGAAGAACAATATACCGCGAAGTATCTGACCTCTCGCAATTGAGCCGAAGCCCATAATCACGTAGGACGTTTTCGTTTTCCAGTCGCCTTTGACGAACGTCGAAACGAGGTCCTTTATCTCGCTGACGATGCCGAGCCCGATCTTTTTGAAAAATCTGCCGATGGCAAACACCGCTTTTTTAAGAGCACGGGGTATCGCAGCGAAGAAAGATAAGAATTTATAAAGGAATTTCTGAAACTTTGTCAGCTTCAAATATTCCAGATCGCTGTATTTTTTCATATATGCTCCTTGCTAAATGAAATTGGTTGGAGCCAATTTCGCAAATTGACTCCAACCAACCGAGTCTTGATTCAGTTTACTGAGCTATGATAGTAACCTCTTCAGATGCGGAGTCGAACTGGATCACGTATGTGCCGTCAGCCTCAACCTTGAAGTTGTCAGCAGGGAAAGCAACGTCCCAGCTCTTGCCCTGACGTACTTTGAATTCGTCGCCGGCTTTGAGCTCGAGAGCAGCGGTCTTCCAAACGCCGCCTTCTTCGGTCATTTCGATATCCTGAGACCATGTGTCACCAAGGAGACTTCCGATGACCGTGAATGCGTTGAGAACGTCGTCGCTCATGTTGAACAGATCGTTGATCTTTGCCTTGTAGTTGTCAAGAGCAGCCTGGAGACCTGCGTCGTCCTTTGCAGCCTTAACGTCGTCAGCAATGACCTTCGCGATATCCCACCAAGAACCGTGGATCTGACCCTGAGGGATGGAGTACTGGTTCTGAGCGAGGAGAGCTGCGAGACCGGGGTTAGCCTGAACTGCTTCAGACTTCTGAGCGTTGGAGTTAGCGGGACCCCAGGAGAGTGTGTTGAATCTTTCCATCTGGCACTCTTCGCCTGTCAGATACTGAGCGAGTTTGTGGAGAGCTGCCTGCTTAACTGCGTCTGTCTGGGGTTTAACGCCCATGAGTTTGCAGCCGTTGAAGGAGCCGAGGTGATATTCCTTGCCGTCAACTTCGAAGGAAGGAAGATCGGTTACGCCCATGTTGTCGCCGAGGATACCTTTGATAGCCTCGTAGTTCCATGTACCGGTAACTACGATAGCAGCGCCGCTGTTGAATTCGTCGCCGCTGGAGGAGGAGAGGTGATAATCGGAGTCAACGAGTTTCTTCATACCCTTGACAGCGATGAGACCGTTTGCAGAATCAAACGTGTCGTTGACGGAGATGAATTTACCGTCGTCGTCTGTCGTCCACTCGGAGACGCAGCCCGTTCCGAAGAAGAAGGATGCGAGATACCATGCGGATGTGTTCATTTCGAATGCGAAGTACTTCTGAGCTTTTTCGCAGTCAGCGATGAGCTGTTCAAGGCTGTCTACGTCAGCATCCGGGATAACGCTCTTGTCATAGTACATGAAGTAGCCGTTATCGGATGTGAGCGGGTAAGCATAGAGCTCGCTGCCGGATGTAGCCGCTGCAACGACTCCTGCGTCGTTAGCTTCGGAGACTATTTTAGCAGCGTTCGTGCCGAGTTTAGCGAGAGCGCCTGCCTGAACGAGTCTTGCGAACTGGTCCTGAGCAAAGCAGAAAATGTCGCCGCCGGCCTCAACGTCGGTAACCATGTTTGTACCTGCGTCAGCCTCGGAAACAGCTTCGATCGTAGCGACGAATTTGATTCCGTCTTCGTTTGTTTCGTTGAATTTGTCGATCTGCTGCTTTGTAAGATCGACAGCAGCTTCAGCGACCCACACCTTGATGGTGTATTCGCCTGCGAGTTCGCCGGTCTGCGTTCCTGTTTCAACGGGGTCGGTTTCGTTTCCTTCGTTTGTTGCACCGCAGGAAGCGAGGATGCCGAGCGTCATCACAAGGACGAGAAGCACAGCAAGAATTTTTGTGAGTTTCATAGGAATTCCTCCAGATGTATTTATTTGGCTTTTCGCCAAGATTGACAAATTAGAAAATATGCATATTTGTCTTTATAATATAATACAAGATTTTGTGCAAAAAATCCATTGATAATTTGCATAAGAATAAGTTGATAAAATTATCTAAAATAACAATATAGAGACTATAATGTCAACTTTATGACATTGAATTGAGCATAGCGTCGTCGATCTTGCCCCACGCGCCGTTGCCTTCGCCCGCGCATTTGACGTAGATACCGACCGCGATATCGTGTCCTTCCTCATAATTTATATCGTTGATGAAGCCGGTGTCCCACTCGTTATAGTACGTGATCTTGAGCGGCAGAGCAGCTGCCGTCTCGCCGTCGATCTTAACGTAAATGTAGATATCCTGGTCGCCGCCGTCGCCGCCCATTATCGACATTCCGAATTTGTATTTACCCGTCGGAAGATCTTTGACTTCCTGCTCGAGAGTGAACTCGACGGAACCCGACTTCGCGCTCCAGAAGTGCATGTGATACGTTCCGGTCAGCGAGTCCGTCACTTTGTCTTCGACGTAAAGCTCGTCGGCGCCGCCGATGTCGTTTACTGTCCAGCCGGTGAGGTCGCCGGATTCAAAGCTGTCGTTTTCGAGGAAGTTGTATTCGATAAGCGAAATGTAGCAGTGAGCGTCAAGGTCTCCGGCTTTTCCGTTCACGGTGTACTTGCCGACGCCTTTGCGGAACATATCGGCGATCTCCGCGTCAGTGACGTCCCACGTGACGTCGACCGCCTGTTTCGAGTCGTCGGTCATCACCGCGTTCACTTTGTCCGGAAGCTCAAGCGAGCCGTTGACGTCGACGATGAGATTGGTGTCCGCGATCGCGTCGGGGACCGGATCGATCTCGTTGCCGTAACGGACGAGATTGTATACGCGGAGGGATTCAAGCACTTTTCCGTCCGCGTCGAAGAACGCCTGATTGTCGACGGCGCTGCCGCCGTAGTATTTGCCGGCGTCGTTGGGATCGTATTCGGCGGCGTAACTCGAAGCCCAGCCGGAGCCGTATTTCTCCCAGATCTCATGGTTCACTTCCCAGCTCTCGGTGCCGACGGTGATCCACGCGCCTTCCCAGTATACGACGCCGATCCCGTTTTTGGTCTTGTTTGCTATCGTATCAACTATATTTCTGAAATTGTTCGCCTGCCCCTGGACCGTGAAAGGATAGTCCTTGACTATCGCTCCGCCGTCGGAGATCGTGTTGCCGCTGAAGTCCGTGTCGTCGGGGGTGAAGGCGTAAGAGGTCTCCATGACCATGACCTTTTTGCCGTACGTCTCGGCGACCTCGGAGAGCACCGTCGCGAGATTGTCGAGAGTCCCGTGCCAGTAGGGATAATAGGACGAAGCGAATACGTCGTAGTCGACGTTGTAGTAGTCCATTCTCCAGGCGTAGTCGGCGTACGCTCCGCCCCTTTCGGGGTTCGCAAAGTGGAGCGCGACGAGCGCTTCCGGACATACCTCGCGCGTCGCCTTCGATCCCGCCGAGAAGAGATACTGCATATTGAACCAGGTCTTTTCTCCGCAGATCGAGCCGTTCGTCTCGTTGCCTATCGTGACCATTCCGATGTCGGCGCCTGCCGCCTTCATCTTTTCAAGACTTTCCTTCGTGAAATTGTAGAGGGCGTCGGTCTTCTCCTCGATCGTCATTCCCGCCCACGCCTTCGGGACCATCTGTTTCGCGGGGTCAGCCCAGAAGTCGGAGTAGTGGAAGTCGACGATGAGCTTCATACCGTATTTCGCGGCGCGCGCGCCTATCGTGCAGGCGCAGTCGACGTCGCAGTTTCCGCCGCCGTAGCCGTTGCCGTCCTTGTCGTAAGGATCGTTCCAAACGCGGACTCTGATATGAGTTACGCCGGAGGTTGCGAGGATCTTGAAGAGGTCCTGCTCGGTCCCGTCGAAATCGTAGTATTTCACTCCGCTTGCCTCTTCTGCGAGCACGGAAGAGATATCCATTCCGAGAATGAAGTCTTCCGGCAGGTTTTCCACCTTTTTTACGTAGAGAGAGCTTCCCTCGATCTTTGAATCCGGTATCGCGCTTTCCGATGACGAGCCGCATCCGAAAAGTGCGAGCGACGACAGGACGAGGGTTATGATGCAGAGCAGGGAGACAGCTTTTTTCATAAGTTTCACCTCATTGTTCTGTATTTTATGATATTCGTTCTGACTTTATTTCGCGCCGAGCAGTTTTTCCGCGGCAAAAAGCGCCGCGCCGTCTTCAAGGTGAGGCGAGGAGGAGCCGATGAACAAATAGCAGTCCTCGTCGCCGTAGGTGACGTATTCCGACAGAATACCAGTGCCCGACGCTTTGTCGTAGACTTTTATCCCGAGCGGCGCGCCGTCTTCGGAAACGTAATACTCGTACCCGCTGTCTTTAAGCGCGTCCGGAAGAGGCTCGAAAGAGCCGATATACTGCTCGATATTCGATCCTTTAACTACGAAGACGTCGGAGTTCAAAAGCGTCTGCGAGTCGAAGAACGCGTAGGAAAACGGGTGCACTTTGACCATGGTGAGCCCTTCGGAGAGCCCGTCGTAAAGGATATCCTCCACGCCGTCCGTGTCAACTTTGTCCGCCTCTATGAATACGGTGAGCTTTTTTGCCGGAACGGTGTCTGTGACGAGATTCATTATCCACCCCCAGAACATCGTGGAGACGACCGCCCACGCGAGCATCAGGATAAGTACCGAGCCGAGGTTTTTAAAGAATCTCTTCATCTTTTTTTACCTCCGCCGGTGCGTCGCCGACGGCGACGATATATCCGTGGACCGTCCCGAAAGCGTACCGCTTTCCGTCCTGCGGCACGAGATACGCCATATCGGAATTGACGTTTACGCGCTCTTCGCGCCCTCCGTCGGTCAGAGTGACTTTGCGTACCGTGATGCTGTTTCGTATTTTGAACTTCACCGGCGAGACTTTTGCCGCTCCGACGTGCTCCTCGCGCTCTCCTTCGAGCATGTGTGATATGTGTTCGGCAAGACGACGGCTTCCGAGAAACGGGAAGGACGCGATGTAGATCGCGACGGCGCCGCCGACGCCGCTCGTCACGGAGACAGCGATTCGCATGGCGCCTTCATTTCTTCCGTTTGTGAACGCCACAATGACTATGCAGGCGCAAAGGACAGCCGCCGAAAAGACGATCAGCACCGCGCGCCAGAACTTGTATTTTTTCGTGAGGCGGACGAGATCGTCCGCGGTATAAAATTCTTTCATCATATATAGATTATATCACGCGGCCGTAAAGGATGTCAATTAATAGTTTGTGAATTATCGTTATTTTCACTAAATTTCGACGACATTTACTTCGAATTTTGGTAGACGTGCTTGACAATAGGTATAAAATAATGTAGTATAAATACAGAAATCTGGCTCTCAAAGGAGAAGTATATGAAAAAGTTATTATTGCTTGCAGCCGTTCTCGCGGCAGTCCTTCTCGTCCTCGTTTCCTGCTCGGGAAACGGCGCGGAATCAGACACGGAGACGGAGACTTCTTCGGAACCCGACGTGACAGCGTCCGGCGAGATCGCGATAGATGACGTTGATTTTTCATCGTACGTCAAAGCGGACGGAAATGAAAGAGTGTTCTACGAGATATTCGTGGGCTCGTTCTCCGATTCCGACGGAGACGGCGTCGGCGATCTTCGCGGCATCATAAACAGAATGGACTATCTCAACGACGGCGACGACACATCCGGAAAGAGCCTCGGCGTCGAGGGACTTTGGCTGACGCCGATATTCAAGTCCTCAACTTATCACAAATACAACGTAAACGATTATTATACCGTCGATCCGAAATTCGGCACTAACGACGACCTTAAAGAGCTTGTCGACCTCTGCCACGAGAGAAACGTGAAGGTCATCCTCGACCTTCCGATCAACCACACGGGCACCGGATGCGAATGGTACGGACAGTTCGTCAAGGCTCACCGCCAGGGCGATACGTCAGACCCGTATTACGATTATTACTGCTTCTATACCAAAGGGGATGAAGTCCCCGCAGGAAGAAGCTTTGCGCAGGTATCCGGCACCGAGGACTATTACGAGTGCAATTTTGACAACGCAATGCCGGAACTCAACTTCGACAACGAAGACGTGAGACGCGAGGTCGTCGATATTGCAAGATACTACATGGTGGACGTTGGCGTCGACGGTTTCAGATTCGACGCCGCGAAATACATATATTACGGCGACAACGCGAAGTGCGTCGAGTTCTGGAAATGGTATATCTCCGAGCTCAAGAGCATTTCCCCTGACGTCTACACGGTAGCCGAGGTGTGGGACGGCGACGGCATCACAGATCTGTATTATCCCGCGCTCAACTGCTTCAACTTCACCACCTCGCAGGTCAGCGGACTTATCGCCGATACCGCGAAAGCGGGCGACGTCAACAAGTATACCGCGTACGTTCAGAGGTACGTCGAAAAAGTAAAATCGCTTAACGAAGACGCCATGATGATCCCGTTCGTCAGCAATCACGATATGGACCGCGCCGCGGGCTTCCTGACCGTTGCAAGCGGACAGATGGCGATGGCGGCGAATATCTATATCCTCAATACCGGTTCTCCGTTTATCTATTACGGTGAGGAACTCGGTATGCGCGGCTCGCGCGGCGGCGCACAGACCGACGCCAACCGGCGACTCGCGATGATCTGGGGCGACGGCGACACTATCAAAGATCCCGAAGGGGCGACGTATCCCGCGTCAAGTCAGACCGATCAGACGGCGGAAAAACAGAAGGCCGACGCGACAAGCCTTTACACCCGTTACAAAGAACTCATAATGGTGAGAAAAGCGAACCCCGAGATAGCAAAGGGCGAGTATAAGGCGCTCTCGTTCACCGGAATGAAGCTCGGCGGTTTCATTTCAACGTACGAAGGAAGCTCCGTGTGCGTGATCCACAACACTTCGGGCTCTTCGGTGACGGTCGATCTCTCCGGAGTGACGTCGGAACAGTTCAAGGCGATAGCCGCCGTCGTAGGTGAGGAAGACGCGAAGCTCGAGGGCACGACGCTCACCGTCGGCGGAAG
The DNA here is from genome assembly GCA_017445115.1 of Clostridia bacterium. Next base: position 53,733 of record JAFSUU010000095.1, read on the forward strand.
GACCAGCGTAGTTTTACGGTGAAAGGACGACATAAACGTATATGGAAACTAAAGAAACAAAAAGAAAAAGCGGAGTTCTGCTCCACATATCGTCGCTTTGGGGAGATTATTCCTGCGGCTCGTTCGGCAAGGCGGGACGCGAGTTCGTCGATTTTCTGAAGGACTGCGGATTCTCCCTCTGGCAGGTGCTTCCGTTCTGCCTTCCCGACGAGTACGAGTCGCCGTACAGCTCTTACAGCGTTTTCTCGGTCAACCCTTATTTCATAGATCTTGAGCCGCTCTGCGACGTGGGGCTTGTCACTTACGACGAGCTGAAAGCGGCAAAGCAGGAGACGCCGTACGCTTGCGAGTTCAAACGGCTGAAGGAAGAGAGATTCGAGCTGCTCAAAAAGGCGGCGTCGAGATACCGCGGAGGAAAGGAGCTCGACGGGTTTTTCGCCGCGCATCCGGACACCGACACCTTCTGTCACTTTATGGCGAAGAAGGCGACGAACGGCGGAAAGTCGTTCCTTGAGTGGACGACCGACAAAGAGGACAAAGAAGTCTATGAGACGTGGAGATTCATCTGCTACGTCTTCGTCCGCCAGTGGAAAGAACTCAAAAAATACGCCAACGACAACGGAATCGAGATCGTCGGCGACATACCGATATATCCTCAGCAGGACTGCGCGGAGGTCTGGGCTCATCCGGATCAGTTCCAGCTCGACGAGAACAAGAGAGCGCGCCGCGTCGCGGGAGTTCCGCCGGATTATTTCAGCGAGGACGGACAGCTCTGGGGCAACCCGATCTACGACTGGGATAAGATGAAAGAGGACGGATACGCCTGGTGGCGTGCGAGAATGGCGTTCATGTGCGAGTTCTTCGACGGAATACGCATCGACCATTTCCGCGCCTTCGAGTCATACTATTCCTGCGATCCCGACGCGAAAAACGCGAGGGACGGCATCTGGACGAAGGGACCGGGCATGGATTTCATCAACGCGATGAAAGAAGTCTGCCGCAACAACTTCCTTATCGCCGAGGACCTCGGAATCATCACGGACGAGGTAAAAGCGCTCGTCGAGGAGAGCGGTTTCCCGGGCATGAGAGTCATGCAGTTCGGCTTCGACGGAGACCCGACGTCGCCTCACATTCCGTTCAACTATGAGAAAAACTGCATCGCGTACACCGGCACTCACGACAACAACACGCTGCTCGGATACGTATTCGAGTGCGACGACGCGACCCGCCGCGATATGCTCTCGTACTGCGGATTCAACGGAGACTACTGGAACTGCAAAGAAGCGTACGACGCGATCATCCGCACGCTGCTCGAATCTGCGGCGGACACGGTAATAATACCGCTTCAGGACATCCTTCTTTACGGCGCGGATACGAGAATGAATTCGCCCGGAGTCAAAGAGGGCAACTGGTGGTGGAGAGTCACTAAGGATCAGCTCTCGAAGGTCGACCGCGGACAGTACCGCCGCCTCAACAGACTCTTCGGCAGACTTCACGAGACGCCGGAAAAGGCGACGGGTAAAAAATGAGCGTTAAGTATGCGTATTTCGCCGGCGGGTGCTTCTGGTGCGTGACGCCGATATTCAAGATACAGCGCGGGGTAATTTCGGTCACTTCCGGCTTTTCCGGCGGCGACGAGAAAGATCCGTCCTATGAAGACGTCAAAGCTCAGAAGACAGGGCACCGCGAGACGGTGCGGATAGAGTACGACGACGCGGAAATAACGTACGAAAAGCTCCTCTCAATATTTTTGGCAAATGTCGATGTTTGCGACGGAGAGGGGCAGTATATCGACCGCGGAAGGTCGTACACGCTCGCGGTCTACTTCAACGGCGACGCCGAGAGGGCGGCTGCGGAACGGATGATAAAAGATCTCGAAGGCGAGACTTTCGTCGCCGTTGAGCCGTTCAAGTCGTTCTATCCCGCCGCGGAAGAGCACCAGGACTACTACCTCAAGAATCCGGAGGATTTCGAGAGGGAGTTGCGCGAATCCGGAAGAATAAAAGAATGATACGGAAAGCGTTTTCGGCTTTTGCAGAAAACGCTTTCTTTTTCCCTGAAATATTGAAATCATATCCCCGGTGTGATATAATAGTATAGCGATAAATAGAACGGAGAACGCGAAAATGGATGAAATAACTTCAAAAAATCTGAAGACAGTATACGACTCGCTCGACGAAGCGAACAAGTATTATCACGCCGCGGGCGTGGTCGATTTCGACCTCGAAACGATCTGTCCCTCCGCCGCGATGGAGAAGCAGGGCGAGTGCACGGCTTTTCTTTCCACGGAAGGGTATAAGATCCTGAAAAGAGACAGCTTTATTTCCGCCGCGGAAGAACTGTACGCCGGGAAAGAAGAGCTCGATCCGCTTGACCGCGAGCTCGCGGACGTGCTTCACAGAGACTATCTCAAAACGAAGAATATCACGCCGGAATTCAATCACGAGATACGTATGACGATGAACAAGGCGTATATCGACTGGCTCGAAGCGAAGGAAAAATCGGATTTTTCCGTCTTCGCGCCATCTCTCAAAAAGGTTTCGGATATTCGCTTGAAAGAGATGTTTCTCCGCGAGGAAGGTCCTGACGATCCTTACGACAGGATGCTCTCGGACTTCGAGCGCGGCATGACGTCGGAGAAGATCGACGAGGTGTTCGGAGCCTGCAAAGAGAGACTTCTGCCGATGCTTGATAAGATCAAAAAGAGCAAAAAGCGCATCAGACGCGACTTTATGAGCAGGCTTGTATCGGACGAAGCGCAAAAGAAGCTCGCCTCATATCTTCTGAACACGATCGGCTACGACTTTACGCGCGGCGCGTTCACGACGACGGAGCATCCGTTCACCACCGACATCGCGAGAAACGATATAAGAGTCACGACGCACTATTATCCCGACGCTTTCGCGTCGAGTATGTATTCGATAATCCACGAGGGCGGTCACGCGATCTTCGGCCAGAATCAGCCCGGCGAGCATTTCGATCACTACGTCGACAACAGAATGACGATGGGTATGCACGAATCCGTATCGAGATTCTATGAGAACAGGATCGGCAGGAGCAGACCGTTTATAAAACTCGTCTTTCCAAAGATGAAAGAGATTCTCGGCGTGCTTGACGACGTGACGGAAGAGGAGCTTTACGAGGCGGTGAATATCGTCGAGCCGTCGCTCATCCGCACGGAAGCGGACGAATTCACGTACACTCTCCACATCATAATCAGATACGAGCTTGAAAAAGAGATAGTGAGGGGAGCCGACCTCTCAAAGCTTCCCGGGATGTGGTCCGACAAATACTTTGAGTACCTCGGGATCCGTCCGTCGTGCGACAGAGACGGAGTCCTTCAGGACGTCCACTGGTCGGGCGGCTTCGGATATTTCCCGACGTACGCCCTCGGAAATATGTATAACGCGATGTATTACGACCGCATGAAGAAGGAACTCGATATCGGCGCGGCGCTGGAGTCCGGCGACTTTGCTTCGATAAACGGATGGATGGCGAAGAACGTCTTTGCAAAGGCGAATATCCTTCCCGCTGACGTGTGGATAAAGGATATCACGGGACGCAACTTCACTCCGGACGATTTTCTTGACTATCTCGAGGAAAAATACGGCGAAATTTACGGTCTGTAAGAGTTATTACGTTGACAGCCGGTGTGAACTGTGATAACATCAATGCAAGTATAAATGTATTCGGAAAGGCGGCAACATTATGAAATATTGTATTAACTGCGGCGCGCCCGTTGAAAGCGGCGCGAAATTCTGCACGAGCTGCGGCGCACGCGTCGGCGGAGCGGAGAGCGGCGGACAGCAGAATCAATACGGACAGAATAATTATCAGCAAAACACTTATCAGCAGAATCAATACGGACAGAATAACTATCAGCAAAACGCTTATCGGCAGGATCCGTACGGAAATCAGTACGGAAATCAGCAGTACGGCACTCCCGTGAACGGTATCAGCTTCGGGCAGAAGAATATCGCCGTCGCGATAATCCTCTCGATCGTCACCTGCGGCATCTACTCCCTTATATGGTTTGTGAATCTGGTCGACCAGGTCAACGAGGCGAGCGACAATCAGAACGGAATGTCCGGCGGAATGACGCTCCTTCTCACTATCGTGACCTGCGGTATTTACGGTATCTACTGGTTCTACAAAGCGGGAGAACTCATAAACGTCGCTAAAGAACGCTGCGGAATGCAGGTCGAATCGAGCACACCCGTTATCTATCTTGTCCTTTACATAGTCTTTTCGATCGTCGCCTACGCGCTCCTTCAGTACGAGCTTAACAAGATCGCCGAGTATCACGGCGCTCCCAAAGCGTAATGGCAAAGCGAAGAAAAAAAGTCATATTCGTCGCCCTGATCCTCGTCGGGATCGGGGCGGCTTATGCTGTATTCTACCGCCTGACCGGCTTCGGGATCCCCTGCGTTTTCCATCTCATAACGGGGCTTGACTGCCCGGGATGCGGCTCGACGCGGATGTTCGTTTCCATAACGAAGCTCGAATTTGCCGAAGCGTTTCACTACAATCCGGCGGTCTTCTGTATGCTCCCGCTTATGATAGCCGTCGCGGCGAGATACATATATCTGTATATCAGATACGGCAGATTCAGAGACAAATGGGCGGATCGCGCCGTGTGGGCGATGATAGCGGTCCTGCTCGTTTTCGGAGTTCTCAGAAACGTGCTGTAAAGGTCTTGAAGTTCAAGGCCTTTTTGTTTTGCAAAGATTGACAAACCGCATTTCGTTTTGTTATAATAAATCGAATACTATTATTTAAGTTTATCGGAGTATGAGTTGAAAAACTTTTTGATGCTTGTTAAATCCGCGCTCTTTTCCTTGAGCGCGGGACTCATCCGGATCGGCTCTTTTACGTTTCTGACGACGCGGGCGGACGGCGGGGCTGATCAAAGCCGGTGACCGATTTGAAACTGTCATATTTCAATATTCAGAGATTCTGCCTTCAGGACGGACCGGGCATCAGAACTGCGATCTTTCTGAAAGGATGCCCGCTGAGGTGCGTCTGGTGCCACAATCCCGAGGGGCAGTCGTTTGACGCGGAGCTTATGTTCCGGCCGGACAGGTGCACCGGATGCGGACGCTGCCTCGGACTGTGCGACGCGAGATACACGGACGGCGGCAAGGTCACCGTCGACAGAGAACTCTGCACCGCGTGCGGAAAGTGCGTGGAGCCTTGTCTTTCGGACTGCAGCGAGATCTGCGGAAAGACGGGGGAGGCTGACGCGCTTTATGAGATTCTGAAACGGGACGAGCCGTTTTTTGAAGAGTCCGGCGGAGGGATCACCGTCTCGGGCGGCGAACCGCTCTCCCAGCCCGACGGAGTGCTGCGCCTCGCTGAGAGAGCGAAACGTGACGGCGTCGGATTTGCCGTCGAGACCTCGGGCTATTGCGATGAGAACGTGCTTTGCGAGCTGAAAGAGCTCGGAACTCTGTTCCTCTACGATATCAAAGGCGTCGACAGGGAACTGCATATCAAAAATACCGGGGTATCTAACGAAAAGATATTCCGTAATCTCGAAATGCTGACAGATCTTTGCGCTGACGTCATTTTGAGGCTCCCGCTCGTTCCGGGGTTCAACGACTCGGAAGAGGCGCTCTCGTCTCTTGCGGCGTTTCTCGGAAGATTCTCCGGGAAGGTGCGGCGCGCGGAGATAATGCCGTATCATCGGATCGGTCTCGGAAAATACGCGGCGCTCGGGCGCGGAAACGAAAGCTTAAAAGGGATCCCCGACGGAAAGAATATGTGTGAAAGGTGGCTCGCGGCGCTCGGCGGCGCGGGCGTTGAAATAATTTCGAATTGAGGCGGCATCATGTACGTCAGAATATATACCGCGGACGTTGACTGTCTCGGGGACGGAGAACTGTTTTCGAAGGCTTACCGGTCCGCGCCGTCTGAAAGGCGCGAAAAAGTCGACAGGCTCCGCTTTGCCCGCGACAAAAGGCTTTCTCTCGGCGCAGGCGCTCTTGTTAAGATCGCGCTTGAAAAAGCGGGACTTGAGGGATGCGGCGTCGGGTACGGCGAAAACGGAAAGCCGTACGTCAAGGGATCGAACGATCTGTTCATCAGCATTTCTCATTCCGGTTCCGCGGCGATGTGCGCTCTGTCCGACGTTCCCGTCGGATGCGACGTCGAGAAAAAGGGAAACGCGGACTTAAAGATCGCAAAGCGGTTCTTTTCGCCGGAAGAGAACGAATATATAAACTCGGCGGAGGATTCTGCCGGCGCGATTTATAAGATATGGACGAGAAAAGAGAGCTTTCTCAAAGCGACCGGGCTCGGCTTCACGGTAACTGCAAATTCATTTTCGACCGCCGGCGGCGCCGTGAGGACGGAGCTTTTCCCAGGCGAGTGGAGCGTTTTTGATATCGATACATTCGACGGATACGCCGCGGCGTTCTGCGTCCGCGGGGAGACCGCGCCGGAAGTATTTGAGGAGAAAATATTTCTCGACTCGTATTTCGCGGATCAAAAGAGGTAATTATGAAAAAGAGTAAAAGCGTGATAACGGAAACGGACCGCAACAGAACTCAGGATATGAGCGCCGTCGCCGAGTACAACGGTGAGAAATCGAACAGAGCAAAGCTCGTCGAATTCGTCGGCGACGACTACGACGACACCCCGGTGAAGGACAACAGCGTCGCGGGAAGAGCGGGGAATTTCTGGTATCACTATAAGTGGCATACGATCATAATAGCCGCCATCCTCATTATTGTCGGCGTCGGTGTTTCTCAGATGGTGAGAAACGCGTCCGAGAAGACCGACCTCTCCGTCGTTTACGCGGGACCGGCGAGCATCCATTCGCGCGAAGCCGAGGATCTGAAAGATGTGCTCTCCGACATACTGTCGGTCGATCTCAACAGCGACGGGGCGAAAAGGGTATACCTTTATTCGATACGCTGCCTCTCTGCCGATCAGATCGCGCTCATAAAAGAAGAGGCGAAGAAAAACGGATCGGACGCGGGGATCAACGAAGCGGACAACCGTAAGAATTACGAAGCGTTCTCCGACCTCGTTTTCACGGGGGAATGCGGATTGATGTTCCTCGACGGATCTCTTTACAATACGGTGAAGGACGCGGGAGGACTTGACAAACTGACCGACGCTCTCGGCTTTGAACCGGACAGATCTTTCGACGGCTACGGGATCAGACTGTGCGACATACCGGCGTACGAAATATACGATGAATTAGAGGTGATGCCGGCTGAAACGATAGTTTGCCTGAGGTCGATTTCCACCGCCGGAGGAGTGATGATTTCCGAGCGCGAAGCGAAGTACAATCACACTGCCGGAGTAAGGCTTCTGAGGGACCTTCTGGCGGTATCTGAAAAGTGACGCAATCCCCTGCGGTTATAGGCTTTTGCCGAACTTTTAGTTCTTGACATACTGCACAAAAAAGGTCTGAAAAATACTCCATAAATTGACCTAAATAATTCTTGACAAAATTCGACCCTTGATGTATCATAATACTGTCGAAAGTATTTGTTCCCGCCGAGGGAAAAATGGTTTCGGCAAAATATTTTAACAGTGTCGATATATCTCAAATAATTGGTTTTGAAGTTTCTACCCGGCGCCGTAAACGTCCGGACTATCGATGCAAAAGACGGTATAGGATAACTGTTTGTTTCCGTGCCGCCGGCATCGGTGAAACTTCGGTTTCACCTTTTGTTTTTGATCTGCCGATGCGGAGAGGACGCAGAAATGAGAGCTTTTTCCATCGTTCTTAAATATTGTATGACCCTTACTGCGCCCGCCTTCTACAACAGTACAACTGCCGCACACTGACTCGCACGAAAAGTCCCGGTGCGGCTTTAATATTTGTTTACGGTGCCAAACGGCAAGTAAAATATAAAGCTAATTTTTGATTTGGAGGAAAATCATGAAAAAGTTTTTTGCAATCGCACTCGTGCTCGTTATGATCTTCGCTCTCGCTGCTTGCGGCGGAAACAGCACAAATAACGACACCGAAAGCAACAACGAAACAGAATCCGCAAATAACGGAAACGAAGAAACCACCCTCAAGTTCGGTTTCATCTATCTCCACGACCAGAACTCCACATACGACCGTAACTTCATGGAAGGCGCTAAAGCCGCATGTGAAAAGCTCGGCGTTGAATACATTGAGAAAGTTCCGATCCCCGAAGGTAATGAATGCTACGAAGCAGCTATCGACCTCGTAAACCAGGGCTGCAGCCTCATTTTTGCGGACAGCTTCGGCCACGAAGAGTTCCTTCTCACGGCTGCTGAAGAGCATCCCGAAGTTGAATTCTGCCACGCTACAGGTACAATGGCTCACACAGAGAACCTCGCAAACTTCCACAACGCATTCGCTTCCATTTATGAAGGCCGTTACCTCGCAGGTATCGCTGCAGGTATGAAGCTCAACGAGATGATCGCGGCAGGCGAATTCAAGGCTGAAGAAGCTAAGATCGGTTACGTCGGCGCTTACACATACGCAGAAGTTATCTCCGGTTACACCTCCTTCTTCCTCGGCGCTCGCAGCGTTTGCCCGACCGCTACTATGGAGGTTCAGTTCACAGGCTCCTGGTACGATGAGACCGCTGAGAAGAACGCAGCGGAGACACTTATCAGCCGCGGCTGCAAACTCATTTCCCAGCACGCTGACTCCATGGGCGCTCCCACAGCTTGTGAGGACGCAGGCGTTCCGGACATCTCCTACAACGGCTCTACCGTTGAAGCTTGCCCCAACACGTTCATCGTATCTTCCAGAATCAACTGGGAACCCTACTTTGAATATGTCATCGGCTGCGTAAAAGAAGGCAAAGCTATCGACACCGACTGGACAGGCACCATCGCTACCGGCTCCGTTGTTCTCACAGACGTCAACGAGAAGGCTGCTGCCGCAGGTACGGTTGAAGCTATCGCTGAAGCAAAGGCTAAACTCGAAGCAGGCGAGCTTGAAGTATTTGACACCGATAAGTTCACGGTAAACGGCGAGAAAGTCACGACTTACCTCGCAGACGTTGACACCGACGCCGCATTCACAGGCGACACGGAAGTCATCGAGAACGGCGCGTTCAAGGAATCCAAATTCCGTTCCGCTCCTTACTTCGATCTTGCGATCGACGGTATCGAAAGACTCAACGCTATTTATTAATCAAACCACTTAATACCGCAGGCGGAGCAATTTTCTGCTCCGCCTTGCGTCTATTTTTTCAGTTCTGTGTTCAAACGGCGACCGCGTATGAGATCGCCGTTTGAATGTGAAACGGAGAGGATTTTTTATGGACAACGTCCCTGCAATAGAACTAAGAAACATAACAAAAGCGTTCGGAACGAAGGTCGTTGCGAATAAGAACGTCTCACTCAGTATCTACCGCGGAGAGATCCTGTCAATACTCGGAGAAAACGGAAGCGGAAAGACTACGCTGATGAACATGATCTCCGGCATCTATTTTCCGGACAGCGGTGAAATACTCATAGACGGAAAAGAAGTCGTAATCCGTTCGCCGAGAGACGCGTTCAACTACAAGATCGGTATGATCCACCAGCACTTCAAACTCGTCGACGTGCTCAGCGCGGCGGAGAACATAGTGCTCGGGCTTGAGGGAAGATTCAATCTCAAGCAGGCGGCGTCTGAGGTCAGAAAGATAGCCGAGCAGTACGGATTCGAGCTCGATCCGATGAAGAAGATATACGAAATGTCCGTTTCGGAGAAACAGACGGTCGAGATCATAAAAGTCCTGTACCGCGGCGCGGATGTCCTCATTCTCGACGAGCCTACGGCGGTGCTCACTCCCCAGGAGACGTCCAAGCTCTTTACGATCTTGCGCAGAATGAAGGAAGACGGAAAGGCGATCGTAATAATCACCCATAAGCTTCACGAGGTCCTCTCGATCTCAGACAGGGTTTCCGTGCTTCGCAAGGGCGAGTATATATGCACTCTCGACACGAAGGACGCGACGGAATCGTCGCTTACGGAAGCGATGGTCGGAAAGAAGGTCGAACTCAACATCGACCGCGCGGAGCCGAAGGATCCGGTCGACAGACTTATCGTCAAGGATCTCGAATGTATCAACCGCGAGGGCGCTAAAGTGCTCGACGACGTATCGTTCACCGCGAGAAGCGGCGAGATCTTCGGCATCGCGGGCATCGCGGGCAGCGGACAGAGAGAGCTTCTCGAGGCGATCGCCGGCCTGCAGCACGTTCAGGCGGGAGAGATAACGTATATCGATCCGAAGACTGGCGAAAGGGAAAACCTTCGCGACAAGACGCCTATGCAGATAAGACAGCTCGGAGTCAGACTTTCGTTCGTTCCCGAGGACCGTCTCGGCATGGGACTTGTCGGAAATATGGACATCATCGACAATATGATGCTCCGCAGTTATAAAAAAGGCAAGTCCGCGTTTCTGCAGAGAAAAGAGCCGCGGGATCTTGCAAACGAGATAATAGAGAGCCTCGGAGTCGTAACTCCCAGCGCATCGACGCCGGTCCGCCGGCTCTCCGGAGGAAACGTTCAGAAGATCCTCGTCGGCCGTGAAATAGCTTCCGCTCCGACGGTGCTGATGGCGGCATACCCGGTGCGCGGACTCGACATCAACTCATCGTACATGATATACAATCTGCTCAATCAGCAGAAGGAAAACGGCGTTGCCGTCATCTTCGTCGGCGAAGACCTTGACGTGCTGCTTGAGCTTTGCGACAGGATACTCGTCATCGGCTCCGGCAGAGTGACGGGACTTGTCGACGCGAGAACCGCAACGAAAGAAGAAATAGGTCTTCTTATGACAAAGTCGGTCACTCCCGTAGAGCCGGAAAAGACCGAAGACACAAAATCTGATGAAGGAGGAGCCGAGGATGGTGAATAACCCCGCAGCAAAAGAAAAACACGTTCGCGAGCCCCTTTTCCACATAGTCAAGAGGGAAGCGATCCCGTGGTGGAAGTCGTGGATAATCAGGATCCTCGCTGTGCTCGCCGCGCTCGTGGTCGTCGCGATAATAACCCTCGTTATGACCGGTCAGAATCCGATCGAGATGTATAAAGCGATGCTCGACGGCGCGGTCGGAAACTCGACGAGAACGTGGAACCTGCTTCAGGACACTGCGCTTCTTCTCATCGTAGGTCTCGCGGTCACGCCCGCGTTCAAAATGCGATTCTGGAATATCGGAGCGCAGGGACAGATCCTCGTCGGCGCGCTCGCAACGACGTTCTGCTTCAGATATTTTACCGGCAAGGTGCCGACACCGGTCCTTTTCCTTCTCATGATCGTCTTCGCGGTAGTCGCGGGCGCACTCTGGGCGGTGATACCCGGTATTTTCAAAGCGTATCTCAACACAAATGAAACGCTGTTCACTCTGATGATGAACTATATCGCGCTCAACCTTATCGCGTTCTTCTGCTTCAGATGGTCGAAAAACAGCGGCAACGACGTCATCGGCCTGCTCAACAGAAGCACGAAAGAGGGCTGGCTCCCGGAAATCGGGGGGAACAAGTTCCTTCTGAACATTCTGATCGTCGCAGTTCTGACGGTCGTGGCGTTCATCTACCTCAAGTATTCCAAGCACGGATATGAGATCTCGGTCGTCGGCGAAAGCGAGAATACGGCGAGATACATCGGAATCAACGTCAAGCGCGTCATAATCCGCACGGTGCTGATCTCCGGTGCGATCTGCGGCCTTGCGGGATTTCTTCTCGTCTCCGGCGTTCATCACACGCTCACGACCGACGTCGAGGGCGGACGCGGATTCACAGCGATCATCGTCTCGTGGATGGCGCATTTCAATCCGCTCTATATGATACTCACCTCGTTCCTGATAGTCTTCCTCGAAAAGGGAGCTATTCAGGTGGCGTCGTCAAAGAACCTCCAGCTCGACGACAACTTCTCCGATATCGTCGTCGGTATAATAATCCTCTTCATCATCGGCTGTGAATTCTTTATCAACTACAGGATAAAATTCAAGTCCAGAAACAGAGAGGAGGCAAAAGCATGATCTTCCTTGACAAGCTCGTTTACATTCTTGCCAACGCGATCAACAACGGTATGCCGATCCTCTTCGGTTCGACCGGTGAGATCCTCACCGAGAAATCCGGCCACCTCAACCTCGGTATCCCCGGCGTCATGGCGGTCGGCGGCATAAGCGGCGTCGTCTCCGCGTTCTTCTATCAGCAGGTGGAGAACAAGAGCACGTTCCTTATGATCCTGATCCCGATCCTTGCAACGCTCCTCGGCTCGCTCGTAATGGGGCTGATCTACTGCTTCCTCACCGTCACGCTGAGAGCTAACCAGAACGTCACGGGACTTGCGCTCACGACGCTCGGCATCGGTATCGGCAACTTCTTCGGCGCCTCGATCATCAAGCTCTCTCACAGCGAGCTCACGTCCGTCAGAATAGACGAGACGAGCAGAGTCTTCAAGACGACTCTTCCTTTCGCGTCGAAGCTCGGATACTTCGGAGAACTGTTCCTCTCGTACAGATTCCTCGTCTACGCGGGAATTCTGATCGCCGTTATCTGCGGCTTTGTGCTCAAGCGCACGAGAGTCGGTCTGCACCTCAGAGCGGTCGGCGAAAATCCTGCGACGGCTGACGCCGCGGGCATCAACGTCAACAGATACAAGTACGTTTCGACCTGCGTCGGCAGCATGATCGCCGGACTCGGCGGCTTCTACTACTGCATAGATAAGAACGGCTGGTCGAACGATAACATCGGTCCTTTCGGATGGCTTGCGATCGCGCTCGTCATCTTCGCGATCTGGAGACCGAATCTCGCGATCTTCGGCTCGATCCTCTTCGGACTTCTTCTCAACCTCTACGACCTTATCCCCGCGCTTGAACTCGACATAAAGTTCCCGCCCGGATATGACAAGCTCTTCAAGATGGTTCCGTATATCGTTACGATCATCGTGCTTATAATCACGAGCGCGAGAAAGAAGCGCGAAAATCAGCCTCCCGCAAGTCTCGGACTTTCGTATTTCCGCGAAGACAGATAGTAAAGGAGATATTTCAATGGTAAAAATAGAAGTTGAAGGATTCGGCACGATGACTCTCGAACTCTATCCGGAGCAGGCGCCGATCACGGTCAAAAACTTTCTCGATTACGTAAACGACGGCTTTTACGACGGACTCACGTTCCACCGCATCTACCGCGGCTTTATGATCCAGGGCGGCGACCCGACAGGTACCGGCATGGGCGACGGCAAGCTCGGAAAGATCAAGGGCGAGTTCAAGTCCAACGGAGTCAACAACACGGTCTCTCACGAGCGCGGGGTGATCTCCATGGCGAGAACGAACGTCAAGGATTCTGCGACGAGTCAGTTCTTTATCTGCCACGCAGATGCGAAATTCCTCGACGGAGACTACGCGGCGTTCGGCAAGCTGACAGACGGTTACGACGTCCTTGACGCGATAGCGGACGTCCCCGTGGTGTACGGCAGATCCGGAGAGCGTACGACTCCCGTTACCCCGGTTGTCATCAAAAGAGCCTGGGTCGAAGAATAAATCGAATATCAGATGAAAAAAGCGTTCCGAAATCGGAACGCTTTTTGTATTCCCAAATGTAAAATCAGTCGACTCTGTATATCCTGTCGATATAGATCGTCTCGGCGGGCATGGATTTTTCGCCGGTGACGGGGTTTGTCTTGAGTTCGACTTTCGCCATAGCGTCAAGCACGTCGTAGCCGTCCGTCACTTTTCCGAACGTGGCGTAATTGCCGTCAAACGTCGCAGCTTTGTCCGATATACAGATAAAGAACTGGCTCGTCGCGGAATCGTACGGAGAAGACCTTCTCGCCATCGACAGAACGCCGTAAGTGTGGGAGAGCGGATTGTCGTATCCGTTTGCCTTGAACTCGCCCTTTATCGCCGTCAGACCGCTTCCTCCGGTGCCGTTGCCGGAAGGATCACCGCCCTGGATGACCAGACCGTTATAGATCCTGTGGAACGTAAGGCCGTCGTAAAATCCCTCGTCGACGTATTTAAGGAAGTTCTCGACGGTTATCGGGGCGAGGTCGGGATAGAGTTCTATCGTCATCGTGCCGAAATCGCGCACTTCCATTTTCAGATATACTTTGTTTTCGTACGGATCGGAGACCGAGGGACCGGTAGGCGCCTTTTCCGTCTCTTTCCCGGGATTTACTACTATCGGATCGCACGCGGCGAAGCAGAGCAGCATAACCGCAACTAAAATGAGCGCAAGAATTCTTTTCATATCGTGTCCTTCCGTAATTTGATTCCTATATATTATATCATCGCAGATGGCCGATGTCAACAAAAAAGTCTGCGGCGCGCTCGCTGCGCCGCAGACCGACCGTCCCGAAGGATAACCACACCTCCGGGCGATAATTTCGTTTATTTGGAGTTCTCCGGTACGATGAGTCCGTAGCTTCCGGCTTCACGCTTGTAAACTACGTTCGTCTCTCCGGTCTGTTCGTCCTTGAATACGTAGAACGTGTGGTCGAGAAGGTTCATCTGAAGGATCGCTTCCTCCGCCGTCATCGGCTTGAGAGGGAAGCTCTTGATCCTGATCTTGAACTCGTTCTCTTCTCCGAAGTATTCGCCGGGCTCCTCTGCCGCCGGGAATACGATCTTTTCGCGAAGCTTCTTCTGAAGTCTCGTCTTGTTCTTTCTGAGCTGTCTCTCGATGGATTCAACGCATTCGTCGAGGGCGATACGGAAGGTGGGACTCGTTTTCTCCGCGCGGAACAATGTGCCGTTGCAGGAGATCGTGACCTCCATTCGGTCGCTTTCGCGAACCTTGCGGAGGGTGACGAAGGCTTCCGGCTCTCCTTTGAAATACTTGTCGAATTTCGCAAGTTTCTTTTCAATGAGCGCTTTCGTCTCGTCGTAGACGTTCATCTGTCTGCCTATGATCGTTGTTTTCATGGGGACACCACCTTTATAAATATTTACAGCAAAGAGGACGGTCGATGAGTCATCCCGCGAAAGGAAGTCGCCCTTCCTCTCTACACTCATATTATATCATACATTTTTTCATTTGTATATAGTTTTTGTGAAATTTAGCTGAAAATTAATTGAAAAATAATAATGACAAGTGCAAAATGACAACGAGATCCCAAAAGAGAGCGTAAAAAACAACCAAACGAAATAACGAGAGTAAAACCCCGGAGCGCAAAAGAGTGAGGCGATATATGCGGCGGAGCCGCATTCGATATATTTGCGCTTTCAGCGCAAATTCGATATGCGTTCGCTCCGCTCACGCGCGATATGAGATAAATTCCTTCTTGTCCCGCAGGACATATCGCGCCGCTTGCGGCATATCGAGCGCTTGCGCATATCGCAAATTCCGAAGGAATTTATCTCGCTGCAACAAAAAAGCGCTTGCCGTAGCAAGCGCTTTTTTGTTGCAATCAATACATGCCGCCCATTCCGCCTGCTCCACCCATCGGAGCCGCCGGCGTCTCCTCAGGCTGGTTCACAACGAGCGCCTCTGTCGTGAGCACAGTCGCCGCGACCGATGCCGCGTTCTGGAGAGCGCATCTCGAAACCTTCGTAGGATCTACGATACCGGTCTCGACCATGTCGCAGTATACTTCTTTAGCAGCGTCGAAGCCGAAGCCGACTTTGTTCTTCGCGAGGATCTTCTCGACGATGACGGAGCCTTCAAGCCCTGCGTTCTCGGCGATCTGACGAACGGGAGCTTCAAGCGCCTTGAGAACGATCTGTACGCCGGTCTTCTCGTCGCCTTCAACGTCGTTCAGAAGAGGCTTTACCTTTTCGATCACGTTGAGGAATGCAACGCCGCCGCCTGCGACGATACCTTCTTCAACTGCAGCGCGTGTTGCGTTGAGAGCGTCTTCAATGCGGAGCTTCTTTTCCTTCATCTCGGTCTCTGTAGCAGCGCCGACTTTGATGACCGCAACGCCGCCGGAGAGCTTTGCAAGTCTTTCCTGAAGCTTCTCGCGGTCGAATTCGGAAGTCGTCGTCTCGATAGCGGACTTGATCTGAGCGATCCTTGCCTTGATGTCGTCCTTTGCGCCGTCGCCGTCGACGATGATCGTGTTGTCCTTGTTGATCTTGATCTGTCTTGCGTGACCGCACTGAGCGACTGTCGCGTCCTTGAGCTCGAGACCGAGTTCGGAGGAGATGACCTCGCCGCCGGTGAGTATCGCGATGTCGCGGAGCATTTCTTTTCTTCTGTCGCCGAATCCCGGAGCCTTGACAGCGACGCAGGTGAACGTGCCGCGCAGCTTGTTGAGAACGAGGGTCGTGAGAGCTTCGCCCTCGACGTCCTCGGCGATGATGAGAAGCTTTCTGCCGCTCTGAACGATCTCCTCGAGCAGAGGCAGGATCTCCTGAACGTTGGAGATCTTCTTGTCTGTTATAAGAACGAGCGCGTCGTCAAGGACGGCTTCCATTTTCTCAGTGTCTGTCGCCATGTAGGGGGACAGATAACCGCGGTCGAACTGCATACCTTCGACGACTTCGCAGTACGTCTCGGCGGATTTGGACTCTTCAACGGTGATGACGCCGTCAGCGGTTACTTTTTCCATAGCGTCGGCGATCAGTTTGCCGATCACTTCGTCGGAAGCGGAGATCGTGCCGACTCTTGCGATGTCCTCGGATCCCTTGACCTTCTGGCTGTTGGCTTTGAGACCTTCGACAGCCTTGTCGACAGCCTTCTGTATGCCGCGTCTGATGACCATCGGGTTGGCGCCCGCGGTGACGTTTTTCATTCCTTCATGGATGAACGCCTGAGCGAGAAGAGTAGCGGTCGTAGTGCCGTCGCCTGCCGCGTCGTTTGTCTTTGTTGCAACTTCGCGTACGAGCTGAGCGCCCATATTTTCGGAAGCTTCTTCAAGCTCTATCTCTTTTGCTATCGTAACGCCGTCGTTCGTGATGAGCGGTGCGCCGAATTTCTTGTCGAGAACTACGTTTCTGCCCTTCGGGCCGAGCGTGATCTTAACTGTGTCCGCAAGCTTATCCACGCCTTTGATGAGGGCGCTTCTTGCGTCTGATCCGTAAATTATATCTTTTGCCATAATGATTATCTCCTTTCGTCCGTTGCCTGTCAGCTCACTCGACTATCGCAAGGATGTCTGACTGGCGGACTATATTGTATTCCTCACCGTCACACTTGACTTCTGTGCCGGAATATTTGCTTGTGATAACTTTGTCACCGACTTTAACTGTCATGACTACTTCGTTTCCGTCGATCTTTCCGCCGGGGCCGACTGCGATGACCTCCATTACCTGCGGTTTTTCCTGAGCCGTGCCGGGAAGGATGATACCGGTCTTTGTTGTTTCTTCAGCGGCGACAGCTTTGACTACAACTCTGTCTGCCAAAGGTTTGATCTTCATATTTACCTCCTGATGAACTGCGTTTGACGCAAATTTTAATTGAATTTGTTTTAGCACTCAAAAAGAATGAGTGCTAACCGATTACTCATACATTGTAATTCGCCCTATTATAAAAATCAAGTGCTTTTTGGATATTTAACAAAAAATTCACAAATGTTTTTTGCGATTTGACGAGCATAATTTGCACTATCCCCCTTGTGAGTGCTAAAAATCGACCGGTTTTGAGTAAAAACGGATGTTGACCGTAAAACGCGTGAGGCGAACTCCGGTATCTTTCGCAAGGCGGGAAAGTATATTGTAGTATATTTGTTTGCGGGTGAAAATATGAGCTTTCTTGAAGTCACGAATTCGTTTTTGTCGGGAATGATCCTTCCCGCGGTCCTGATATTTGTCGGGGTGTTTCTCGCGGCGAAATTCCGGTTTTTCTTTCTGATCCATCCTTTTAAAACAATGAAGCGCGTAGGAACTGCCGCCTCGTCCGGAGGAACTTCTCCTTTCAAAGCGCTTACTGTGGCGCTTGCGGGAACGCTCGGAGTAGGGAATATCTCCGGCGTCGCGACGGCGATCACGGCGGGCGGTCCCGGCGCGGTCTTCTGGATGTGGGCGTCGGCTCTCACCGCGATGAGCGTAAAATACGCCGAGGTGTACCTCGCGGTCAAATACAGACGCGCCGAGGTATCGGGAGATAAAGTCAGATACCGCGGCGGCGCTTACTATTATATGAAGGAAGGACTCGCAAAGTTTTTGGGAAAAAGAACGTCTTCCGTCATAGCCGTCTTTTTCGCCTGCCTTCTCGTCTCGAATTCACTGCTTACGGGGAATATAGTTCAGGTCAACGCGGCTTCATCGGTGTTTGACGGCGTACCGAAGATCGCAGTCGGCGCGGTCATCGCCGTGTTCGCACTCGCGGTCAGCGCGGGAGGGGCGAAGCGCGTCGGAGATTTTACGGTGCGCGTGATACCGTTTCTGACGGCTGTATACGTTTTTCTTTCACTCTTCATTATTATTTCCAATATCGGAAAGACCGGAGAAGTGCTGAGATCGATCGTTGACGGCGCCTTTTCGTTCCGCGCCGCGGCGGGAGGCGCCGCGGGATACGGGATCTCACGCGCGGTGAGGTTCGGCGTCACAAGGGGAGTTTTTTCAAACGAAGCGGGATGCGGGACAGCGCCGACCGCTCACGCGTCGGCGGACGCGAAAAGCCCTCACGACCAGGGGTGCCTCGGCATTTTCGAGGTGTTCTGCGACACGATAGTGATGTGCACCATGACCGCCTTCGTTATCCTGCTCTCCGGCGTCACCGGCGTCGACGGCATACCTCTTTCGATGAAGGCATACGGCGCGTTTTTCGGCAAATTCGGGGAGATCGCGATAGGCGTGTCGGTCATGATCTTCGCCGTGGCGACCGTGATCTGCCAGGGATATTACGGCTTGGAGGCGATAGAGTCGCTCGGCGGTAAAAAGAAGGCGCGCGCCGTCTATCTTGCTGCGGCTTTCGGCGCGACGCTTCTCGGATCCGTTATGTCGCAGAGCGCCGTGTGGCAATTCGCCGACCTTGAGATCGCCGTGATGACGGTCGTCAATACGCTCGCGGTGTTTATCCTTTCGGACGGAGTCCGGTGCCGGCGGTAAAAGACGATGAAAAAAGGAGGAACGCTGCCGTTCCTCCCGTTCTTTTTTTGTACTTAATTATTCGTTTGCGGTGAGATATCCTTTTCTGTAAAGGAGTTCCGCAATGAGTACCGCGCCGCCTGCCGCGCCGCGGAGCGTGTTGTGAGACAGACCGACGAATTTGTAGTCGAAATTGACGTCTTCGCGGAGTCTGCCGACGGAAATTCCCATGCCGCCGTAAAGGTCGCGGTCGAGCGCCGCCTGCGGACGGTTGTCTTCTTCAAAGTAAGTGATGAACTGTTTCGGTGCGTGAGGGAGCTCAAGAAGCTGAGGTACGCCCTTGAAATTCTTCCATTCGTCGATTATCGTGTCCCTCGGAGGTTTGTTTTCGAAATTGACGAATACCGCCGCGGTGTGTCCGTCGGTGACGGGAACTCTGAGGCACTGAACGGAGATCTTCGGTTCCTCCGCCGCTCTGATGATGCCGCCCTTGACTTCGCCCCAGACCTTGAGGGGTTCGAGCTGGCTCTTCTCCTCTTCGCCCGAAATGAAGGGGATGAGGTTGTCGATCATTTCCGGCCATTCGCGGAAGGTCTTTCCCGAACCGCTGATCGCCTGATAGGTAGTGACTACAACTTCTTTGATACCGAATTTAAGAAGAGGAGTGAGCGCCGGAACGTAGCTCTGTATCGAGCAGTTGGGCTTTACGGCGATGAAACCGCGCTTCGTGCCGAGACGGAGTTTCTGGTGCTCGATGACTTCAAGATGGGAGTCGTTGATCTCCGGGATGACCATCGGGACGTCGTCCGTCCAGCGGTTCGCGGAGTTGTTCGAAATGACCGGTATCTCGGCTTTCGCATAAGCGGATTCGAGCGCCAGTATGTCGTCTTTATTCATATTGACGGCGCAGAAAACGAAGTCGCACTTCGATTTCATCTCTTCAATGTTTTCGGCGTCGATGACAGTCATGTTTGCGACGTCTTCGGGAAGCTCCGCATTCAGCTTCCATCTTCCCTCCACCGCCTTGCCGTAAGGGATTCCGGCGGAACGGGAGCTTGCCGCAAGAGCGGCGATCTCAAAATACGGGTGATCGTGGAGCAGTGTCACGAATCTCTGACCTACCATACCTGTGGCTCCGATAATACCCGCTTTCAGTTTGTTCATAATATCAACGCAGGGATCTTGATCCCAAATCCTTTCCCCGAGCGTAATCTGTCGGTTTTTGAATAATTATGCTATATGCTAAAAGTATATCACAGCGAGAGCGCTTTGTCAAAGTGTTTTATGGTATTATTATATACAAAATTGCCGGATGCCGCGACGCGGATATTGTAACGCTTTTCATAAATCTGAAACAGATATGGGAAAAATCGGATTGACAGATCGAAAATATTAATATATAATAAAAAGAGTATCAAAAAAATGAATAATAAGGGGGAACGCGTAATGAGCCGCGACCTTATTGACCTTATCGAATCGGTATATCCCACTCTGTCAAAAGGGCAGAAAAGGATATCGGACTATATATTGAAGCATTATGACAAAGCCGCGTATATGACCGCGTCCAAGCTCGGCGAGGAAGTCGGGATATCGGAGTCTACGGTCGTGAGATACGCGAACGAACTCGGATATGAAGGATACCCCGAATTCCACACCGCGCTCCAGGAAACGCTCAGAATGAGACTCACCGCGGTACAGAGGATGGAAGTCACGGGAGACCGCATCTCCGATGAAAAAATACTCGACGAGGTGCTGACCTCCGACGCCGAAAGGATCAGAAAAACGCTTGAGAACGTCGACAGAAAAGCGTTCGACAGAGCGATCGAGGCGCTGCTTTCCGCGCGCAGAATTTACACGATCGGCATGCGCTCTTCGTCTTCTCTCGCGGATTTTCTCAGCTATTATCTCTCTCTCGTCTTCGACGACGTGAGACGCGTCAGAACGACGAGCGGCAGCGAAGTCTTCGAACAGCTCATGAGGATCGACGAACGCGACGTGCTTATCGCCGTCAGCTTCCCGAGATATTCGACGAGGATAGTGTCGGCAGTCGACTATGCCGTCGCCGCCGGCGCGAAGGTAATATCCATTACCGACAGTATAGCTTCCCCGATAGCGTCGGGAACATACGCGACTCTGACCGCAAGAAGCGACATGGTGTCGTTCGGCGATTCTCTCGTCGCGCCTCTCAGTATTATCAACGCGATCATCGTCGCGATAGGTAAAAAGAAGAAGGACGAGATCTCAAAAACGCTCTCTACACTCGAGACGGTCTGGGAAGAGTACAACGTATACAACAAAGGTCCGGACGACCGTTCGCCGTCAAAAGAGTGATATGGAACCCGGAAAGAAAATGACGCGAGCAGGCAGCATAGCCGTGATCGGCGGCGGTCCCGCGGGGATGACCGCGGCAATATTCGCCGCGAGAGCGGGAGCCGCAGTCACTCTTTACGAGCGAAACGAAAAGCTCGGCAAAAAGCTCCGCATCACCGGGAAGGGCAGATGCAACGTCACGAACGACTGCCAACCTGACGAGTTTCTGAAACACGTCACGAAGAACGAAAAGTTCCTTTTCAGCGCGATCTACGGCTTCACGCCCGCCGATGCAATGGCATTTTTCGAGGAGAGCGGGGTCCCGCTCAAAACGGAGAGGGGAAGAAGAGTTTTTCCCGTGTCGGACAAGGCGTACGATATTGCTGAGGCATTTGTCAAAAACGTAAAGGCGCTCGGCGTCGAGGTCATACGCGAAAGAGTTAAGGGGATCGTGACCGAAAACGGCGAGGCAATCGGCGTCATCACCGGCGGTATAAGGCGCCACGCCGCGGTCATCGTCGCCACGGGAGGGCTGTCATATCCGCTGACCGGATCGACCGGAGACGGTTATGCATTTGCCGAAAAAGCCGGACTCTCAGTTACGCCGAGGAAACCGTCGCTCGTTCCGATAGTCACGAAAGAGGATTTTTCGGAGCTTTCGGGGCTGACGCTTAAAAACGTCACGCTGACCGTGAAAGACAAGAACAGCGGAAAGACGGTGTTCTCCGAGATGGGCGAGCTTCTCTTTACGCATTTCGGCGTTTCGGGACCGCTCGTGCTCTCGGCTTCGTCTCACATGACGGCAAAGGAGCCGCGCGACTATGAAATGTCGGTAGACCTCAAGCCCGCGCTCCCGAATGAAGAGCTTGACGCAAGGATACTCTCCGATTTTTCGAAATATTCGAACCGCGATTTCATAAACGCGCTCGGAGATCTTCTTCCGCAAAAGCTGATATCTTTCGTCGTGGATGCGTCCGGCATCCCCCCGAGGATAAAAGTCAACTCGGTCACAAAAGAGATGAGGCGCTCGCTCGTCGCCGCGCTGAAAAATTTTGCGATCACTCCGGTAATAGCGAGACCGATCGACGAGGCGATAGTCACCTGCGGCGGTATCGACGTGAAAGAGCTCTCGCCGAAGACGATGGAGAGCAAAAAGATAAAAAGACTGTTTTTTGCCGGAGAGGTGATCGACGTCGACGCCTACACCGGAGGATATAATCTTCAGATAGCGTATTCCACCGGCGCGCTTGCCGGAGGCGCCGCGGCGAAGCTTTACGGAGCGCCGGGCGATGATACAACGACTGAACATAAGAAAAGAGGGACGGATATGAGAATTGCCATCGACGGACTCAGCGGAGTGGGAAAGAGCACATACGCAAAAATAATTGCGAAAGATTACGGTATAGTTTACGTCGACACCGGCGCGCTTTACCGCGCTGTAGGACTCTTCGCGTTCAGAGCGGGCGCCGATCCGAAGAGCGAGGAAGCGGTCGTGCCCCTTCTCGACGGACTGAAAATATCCCTTGAATACAAAGACGGCGCGCAGTGCGTCATAATGAACGGCGAGGACGTCTCGGGGCTCATCCGCACGCCGGAGATCTCGATGTACGCGTCTGCGGTCTCGGCGCTTCCCCCGGTAAGAGAATTCCTTCTCGGCATTCAGCGCGAGATGGTCGACCGCGGAAACGTCATTATGGACGGCAGAGATATAGGCACGGTCATCATGCCGAACGCCGATTTCAAATTTTTCGTCACCGCGTCTAACGAAGTAAGAGCGGAGCGCAGATACAAGGAGCTGCTCGGCAAGGGCGTTGAATGCAGCTACGAGCAGATACTCGCCGAGATCGTCGAGCGCGACGAGAACGACAGAAACCGCGCCGTAGCGCCCGCAGTGCCTGCTGACGACGCCGTTATAATCGACAATTCATATCTCACCATAGAGGAATCCGTCGACGCCATCAAAAAGGTGATCGAGGCGGGGACCGAAAAGCCGGAAAACGAGTAAAAAACGGAAAAAAGAGGATAAAGCGATGATTTTCTATCGCGTCGCAAAATTTATATGCGCTCCTTTCGTCCGGCTGATTTTCCGCGTGAAGATCACCGGAAAAGAGAACTTCCCGAAGGAGGGCGGTTATCTCGTGTGCCCGAATCACACGAGTCTTGCCGACGTCGTCGTTCTTGCGGCGTCGTTCAAACGCCTTCTGATGTTCATGGC
The DNA here is from genome assembly GCA_017445115.1 of Clostridia bacterium. The sequence continues at coordinate 77,164 of JAFSUU010000095.1, forward strand.
GAAGAAGGAGCTTTTTAAGTCTAAAATTTTCGGGTGGCTCATCAGAAAACTCGGCGCGTTCCCGGTCGACCGCGGCGGAGCGGACGTCGGAGCGATCAAAAACGCTATTTCGCTGATCGAACAGGGACAGCTCGTCAACATCTTTCCTCAGGGGACAAGGCGTTCCGGCGTCGATCCTTCGACAACAAGGATAAAGTCCGGCGTCGGGATGATCGCCTGTCACACGAAGTGCGGAGTCATTCCCGTTTTCATCAAGGCGAAGGACAATCATCTCAAAGCGTTCCGCAGAAACGAGCTGATAATCGGCAAGCCGATAGAGTATGAGGAATTCGGCTTTTCCGGCGACGGCAAAGAGGATTACGACCGCGCGGCGAGGATGATCTTTTCAAGGGTATGCGAGCTCGGCGGATACGAATATCCGGCGCCAAAAAATGCGGAAGGCGAGCATTTGCAGGAGAATAAAAACAGTTGACGTTTTCTGAAAGGAGACGACCGTGATCACAGTCGCTGAGCACGTGGGATTTTGCTTCGGAGTGAAACGCGCGACAGACGCCGTTGAAAGCAAGCTCGCGTCGCCTGACAAGGGCACTATTTTCACACTCGGAAAGCTGATCCACAACGACGGATACAACAGATCGCTCGCCGGAAAGGGAGTCGTCGAGATCTCGTCGGACGACCTGCCGGAAATTGCAAAGCGCGCCGCCGCGGGCGAAAAGATCACCGTGGTGGTCCGCGCGCACGGAGAGATAAAAGAAACTCTCGATATTCTTCGGGAACTTGACGCGAAATTTGAGAATTTCGAGCTTCTCGACTGCACCTGCCCGTACGTCAGCAAGGTGAGACGCATCGCAAAAGAAAACTCCGGCGAGGGAAAACTTTTCATACTTCTCGGCGCAAAAGAGCACCCCGAAGTGCGCGGAATCATGAGTTGTCTTGCCGGGCGCGGAGAGGTTTTTTCGGACGCGGAAGAATTCGAGAACTGGGCTTATAGTCACAATGACGAAAAAGAAGCCGAAAAATTAGGCAAATTGCAGATCAGCATTGCCGCGCAGACCACGCAAAACCTCTCGGAGTGGAAAAAAACTTTAAAAATTGCGAAAAAAGTATATACAAACCCGTTTATTTTTGATACAATATGTAATGTTACTGAAGAAAGGCAGGCTGAAGCGGAACGCCTTGCGAGAGAGTCCGACGCCGTCATAGTCATCGGAAGCAAGTACAGTTCGAACACAAAGAAACTGTACGATATCTGCAAAGCGATATTGCCGCAGACGTATCTTATCGAGAACGCCGCCGAACTTCGTAGTGTAAAACTCCCGCAGTCCGGGAATACAGCAGTCACTGCCGGCGCTTCGACGCCGTTAAGTGTAATACAGGAGGTAGAACAAACCATGAATGAGCAAATCACAGAAAACTTTGAGGAGATGCTCGACGCTTCCATGAAAACATTAAATCCAGGAGATGTAGTCGTTGGTGTTATCACATCAATTTCGCAGAATGAGATACATTTGGATCTCGGTGCCAAGACGACCGGTGTAATCGTACACGAAAAGCTAACTGACGACCCGTCGGCTAAGCTGGATGAACTGTTTAAGGTTGGCGACGAGATCAAGGCAAAGGTCATCAAGGTCAGCGATATCGAAGGAATCGCTATGCTTGACAAGACGAGAGTTGACTCTGACGGAAACTGGCTCGCGATTGTTGACGCGGCAAATTCCGGCGAGATCCTCGAAGGCAAGATCGTCGACGCTGTCAAAGGCGGCGTCATCGCAACGGTAAAATCCGTTCGCATCTTTATCCCCGCTTCTCTTACGGGACTTCCGAAGGGATCGACAGACGATGAGCTCCGCGCGCTCGTAGGCACGACGCAGAAATTCAAGGTCATCGAGATCAAAGAAGACAGAAAGAGAGCTCTCGGCTCCATCCGCGCCGTTCAGAGAGAAGAGCGCCGCGCTAAAGAGGCCGCTTTCTGGGATCAGGTCGAAGTCGGCCAGATCTATGAAGGAGCTGTCAAGAGCCTTACCAACTACGGCGCGTTCGTCGATCTCGGCGAGGGCGTTGACGGCATGGTACATATGTCCGAGCTTTCGTGGCGCCGTATCCGTCATCCTTCCGAAGTCGTCGCTGTCGGCGACGTCATCAAGGTGTTCGTAAAGGGCGTTGACAAAGAGAAGAAGAGAATCTCTCTCGGATACAAGACCGAGGAATCCGATCCCTGGTACATCTTCACTCACAAGTACGCGCTCGGCGACGTTGCAAAGGTCAAGATCGTATCCCTGATGCAGTTCGGCGCTTTCGCGGAAGTAGTTCCCGGCGCTGACGGACTTATCCACATCAGCCAGATCACGGATCACAAGATCGCCGCTCCCGCAGAGGTACTTCACGTCGGTGACGAAGTCGACGCAAAGATCGTCGGCATCGACAACGACAACCGCAAGATCAGCCTTTCCATCCGCGCTCTCATCGAGCCGAAGGAAGAGGAAAAAACTGAAGAGGCTCCCGCAGAGGAAGCCGCTCCCGCCGTTTTCTCGACAGACGATCCCGCTTCCTACGCTGATTTCGGCGTAGAGGAAGAGGAGAAGGCTGCTATCTCCGAGAAAGTCGAAGAGGTCAAAGAGGCTGTAGCTGAAAAGATCGAAGAGGTCAAAGAAGCGGTCGAAGAAAAAGTCGAGGAAGTAAAGGAAGCTGTCAAAGAAAAGGTCAAGAGAACCAAGAAGGCGGCTGAAAAAACCGAAAAAGCTCCCGAGACGGAAGAAAAATAATTTCGTATCACATCGCTCCCCGTGAAAACGGGGAGCTTTTGTATATAGGAAAAAATATAAAAAATCGGTAAAAGCACTTGACAAGCGGATTTATTTTTGCTATACTTTACTTCGTTCGAAGGAACGTTGCGGAATTGTGTAAGGGTAGCACGACAGACTCTGACTCTGTTTGTCTGGGTTCAAATCCTAGTTCCGCAGCCAACAAAAAAGCAGTGATTTGTTTTGCAAATCACTGCTTTTTTGTTGGCTGTGTTTGTGTCCGCAGGACACAACATCGTTTTCCGCGCAAGCGGAAACAAAAATGATAATACTTGCAATTACCCGAAAAGAAGCCCTCTTTCCGCGGACACAAAACGATGTTGCACTTCGTGCAAACGATGTTACGCCGTTAGCGTAAACGATGTGCTCCTTCGGAGCAACGATGTTGCGGCTTCCGCCGCAAACGTATTGCGCTTCGCGCAAACTTATGGTATCATATCTGTAAGCGAGGTGATATTTATGAAAGAAGATAAGGAGCTTTTTCTTTTTCCATTGAAAAGGAGTTCGCTTTCTGCTATAATAATAAAGTAATGCTTTGAGAAAACAATTATCCGGAGGTATGAAAAATGAGCGATAACAAAGTCAGGATCCAGGACGATCTGTACGAGGCGGTGAACGGCGAGTGGATGAAGACCGCGATCATTCCCGACGACAGACCGATGACGGGCGGTTTTGCCGATCTGGACCAGGACGTTGAAAAGATAATGATGGCGGATTTCGCCGCTTTCGCGAAGGGAGAAAAGTCGTCGGACATCCCCGAGATGCGCTATGCCGTATCTCTTTACAAGAAAGTGCTCGACACCGAAAAGAGAAACGCCGACGGCATCGCGCCCGCGCTTCCTTTCCTTGAAAAAATACGTTCGATAAAGACGGTCGAAGACCTGAACTCCGCATCAGCCGAGCTGTATATGAGCGGGGTGGAGCTTCCCGTCCAGGCGTTCGTCGACGCTGATATGGGAGACGCGACGAAGAATTCGTTTGTCGTCCTCGGTCCGGACATCATTCTGCCCGACACAACGTACTACGCCGACGACAATCCGGCTGGGAAACAGCTCCTCGCAGTCTACGCCGATATGGCGTCGAAAGTGCTCGCCTGCACGCCTCTCTCGGAAGAGGAGCAGAAGGCGTACGTCGCCGACACTCTCGCTTACGACGCGCTGATCTCGAAGAAAGTCAAGAGCCAGCTCGAGTGGTCGGAGTACTACAAAAATCACAACCCTATGAGCGTCGACGAGGTCGCCTCGTTTGTCGCTCCGTTCGACGTAAAACGCTTCCTTGCAGATCTCTACGGCAACGACGCTCCTTCGACTCTTATCGTGTACGATCCGAAGGCGATCAAGGAGATGAACGGATATTTTACGGAGGAGAACCTCACGCTCTACGTCCACTGGGCATACGTCAGGGCGCTCCTCAAAGCGACTGCCTGCCTCTCCGAAGAGCTCGCCTCCCTCGGAAAGACTTACCGCAGGGTCCTCACCGGCGTCGCCGCCGATCCCGAGATCGAAAAGCAGGCGTATCACGTCGCGTCGGATATGTATTCCGAGCCGGTCGGCGTCTACTACGGAAGGACTTACTTCGGCGAAGAGGCGAAGCACGACGTCGTCGAACTCGTAAAGAAGATAATCGAGACTTACAAGCACAGAGTTTCAAAGAATACGTTCCTCGCGTCCTCCACAAAGGAGCAGGCGATAAAGAAGCTCTCGACGATCGTTATAAAAATGGGCTACCCGGACTCAATTAAAGAGTTCTGGTCAAAGCTCGTTTTCGACGAAGATGATTCTCTGTTCGAGGCGATGAGAAAGCTCTCCGTGATCCGCAAGAAGGATATGATCGACAGACTCTTGAAGCCCGTCGACCGCACAGAATGGGTGATGCCGGGACACATGGTCAACGCGTGCTACAATCCGAGCAGCAACGACATCACGTTCCCCGCGGCTATACTCCAGAAACCGTTCTATTCGCTGAAGCAGAGCGTAAGCGAGAACCTCGGCGGAATCGGGGCTGTGATCGGCCACGAGATCTCACACGCATTCGACAACAACGGCGCGAATTTCGACGAAAACGGCAACCTCAAAAACTGGTGGCTCGAGGAAGACTTCGCCGCCTTCAAAGAGCTGACTAAAGGCATGATAGAGCAGTTCGACGGTATAGAATACCACGGCGGACGCGTCAACGGAGAACTTGTCGTCAGCGAGAACATCGCCGACAACGGAGGTATGGCGGTCACGCTCGAGATCATGCACACGCTTGAAAGGCCGGACTTCAAGGCGTACTTTGAAAACTGGGCGCGCGTATGGTGTATGAAGGCGAAGGTGGAGTTCATACAGCTTCTTCTCTCAAACGACGTTCACTCTCCGAACGTGCTCCGCGCAAATATGGCGCCGAGAAACTTCTCCGAGTGGTACGAGGCGTTCGGCGTTACGGAAAGCGACAAAATGTATATCGCCCCCGAAAAGCGTATTAATATATGGTAAGATAATGATTCACCCGCTCTTGAAAAAGGGCGGGTGATTATACAGGACCTAAGTATTTGACAAATCAGGAGGACATCGCCGTGTGCATGGGATTCATTCATCAGGGAGACGACGTGATTTACGGCTTCAACTTCGACATACCGGACGGGATGTGGAACTACCGTGTCTATAAAAGGCGCGGCGCGTTTTACGTCGGGATAAAGGCATCCGGGCGTCTTTACCGCGTCCACGGAGTGACGGCGGACGGGAGATTCGCAAACCTGCCGTATATGAACGCGCCGGAGTGCGGGGCGTACAGGCGCGGGGGAAATTGCTGCCGGATAGACCTTCTCGTCGACGGGTATCTGCGCGGGAAGTTCAGTTATGACGACGTATTTGAAAGAGTAAAGAACTGTTCCGTTGTAAGCGCGCCGGGCTGTTCGATGCACAGCCTGATCGGCGACGCGAGAGGGAATATGCTTCTCGTCGAGCCGGGGCTCGGATACAGAGAGATAAGAGAAAAATACGCGCTGATCTGCAATTTTCCCGTAATGCAGGATAAAGATAAGCTTCATCCCGAGCTTGAAGGCTGGTACGGCTTCGACAGATATGAGAGGGCAAAGGCGCTGCTCGACGCGTCGGACGGCTCGTTCACGCTTGAAGACGGTATGAAAGTCCTCGACTCGGCAATGCAGACTGCCGGCGCCCCCACGCGCGTCTCGTTCGTGTATTCGGTCGGGACGAAAACGGTAGTCTACAAAACGGACCGCGGCGAGGCGGGGACTCTGACTTTGAGTGAGGTATAATAATGAAGATAATGGTTTCCGGACTTGTGAACATAGAGACGACGGTGGCGGTCAGAGGGTTCCCGATAGGGTATTACCCGATCGACTATCCGTTTTTCGGGGTAAATTCCGACGTGTCCGGCGTCGGGTATAACGTCGCGAAGGCGCTCTCGGCGCTCGGCGACAAGGTATCTCTTTTCTCGTTCGCCGGAAAGGACGACGAGGGAAAAAGAATTTTTGAAAGAATGAGGTCAGACGGCATCGGGACTAACGGCGTTTTTGACACTCTGTCCGCGACGCCCGCTTCGGCGGTGCTTTTCGCTCCCGATGGTAGGCGGCAGATATACTGCGACCTCAAGGATATTCAGGAACAGAACATCAGCCCGAGAGTCGGCGACGAAGAACTAAAAAGTTTTGACGCCGCGGCGCTCTGCAACATCAATTTCAACCGCGAGCTTATAAAGAGGGCGAAGGCGCTCGGCGTTACCGTCGCGACCGACGTCCACGTGCTCGGAAATATCGACGACGGCTACAACCGCGACTTTATGGAAAACGCGGATATCCTCTTTCTCAGCGACGAGGCGCTCCCGTGCGATGCGGGCGAATTCATAAGGCGTCTTGAAGACAGGTATCACAACAGCGTGATCGTGATCGGTATGGGCGCGAAGGGCGCTATGCTTTTTGACAAAAAAACCGGCGAAATATCGTTCGTTGACGCGTATCACAGAGACGGAGTCGTGAATACGGTCGGCGCGGGCGACGCTCTTTTCTCGTCGTTTTTGCACTTCTATCTGAAATCGGGCGACGCGAAGGGCTCGCTCAGGCGCGCGGTCGTTTTCGCGGGAGTAAAGATCTGTTACAACGGCGCCTCCGTCGGATTCAGCTCCGAGGAGGAGACCGAAAGAATATTCCGGGACCGGTGACGCGGTTTGCCGGAAAAATCAAAAGAGAGGTAACGAATGGAAAACGTAATTGAAATAAAAAATCTGAACAAATCGTTCGGAGAGGTAAAGGCGGTGCAGGACATTTCCTTCATCGTCAAGCGCGGAGAACTTTTCGCATTTCTCGGCATCAACGGCGCGGGAAAATCGACCACGATCTCGATGATCTGCGGTCAGCTTAAAAAAGACAGCGGCAGCGTCGTCGTATGCGGAGAGGACGCAGACCGTAATTTCGACAAAATCAGCCGCCGGATAGGCGTCGTGTTTCAGAGCTCGACTCTCGACGCGCAGCTCTCGGCGCGCGACAATCTCCGCAGCAGAGCCGCCCTTTACGGGATCACCGGCGCCGCTTTTGAAAAGCGCTATAAGGAGCTCGAAGGGCTGCTTGAATTCGGCGAGTTCGCCGACAGACCGCTCACCAAGCTTTCGGGCGGACAGAAGCGGCGTATCGACATCGCTCGCGCCCTTGTCCACGAGCCGGAGATACTGATACTCGACGAGCCGACGACCGGACTCGATCCGCAGACGAGACGTCTGCTCTGGGAGGTCGTGGAGAACCTTCGCAAAGAGAAGAAAATGACCGTGTTCCTCACGACTCACTATATGGAAGAGGCGGCGGACGCCGATTACATAATCATTCTCGACAGCGGAAAGATCGCTGCCGAGGGCACGCCGCTCGAACTCAAAAACAAATACGTCGGAGACTATGTCACGATCTACAACTGTGACGAGTCGGCGATCGCATCGCTCGGGCTCCCGTTCGAGAAAATACGCGACGCGGTAAGGATCTCGGTCCCCGATACGGAAAGCGTGACGGAGCTTATTCTGAAGCATCCGGAGCTCTTCCGTGACTACGAGGTCGCAAAAGGAAAGATGGACGACGTCTTTCTCGCCGTGACCGGCAAAAACCTTCCGGGAGGTGCGATCAAATGAGAGTGCTTTTGAATATCGTAAGAAGAAATCTCAAACTGTTTTTCAAAGATAAGGGGATGTTTTTCTCGTCGCTGATCACTCCCGTGATACTTCTCGTCCTTTACGCGACGTTCCTTGCGGGACTGTTCCGCGACAGCTTTGCCTCCGCTCTGCCGGAGGGCGTCACGGTCCCCGATAAACTGCTCGACGGCACGGTCGTCAGCCAGCTCATCTCCTCGCTTCTCGCCGTCTCCTGCGTCACGGTCTCGTTCTGCGCGAACCTCATCATGATCCAGGACAAGGCGAACGGATCGATAAGAGATTTCACGGTCACCCCGGTCAAGCGTTCGCTCGTCGGCGCGGGTTATTATATCGCGACGACTCTCAGCACGCTGATAGTCAGCTTCACCGCGCTCGCTGTCAGTCTTTGCTATCTTGCGACGCAGGGCTGGTATATGTCGGTATCCGATGTCTTCTGCGTCATCGGCGACGTCTTTCTGCTCACCCTCTTCGGCACCGCGCTCTCGTCCTGTTTCAACTTCTTCCTGTCGACCAACGGCCAGGCGTCGGCGGTCGGCACGATCATCAGCGCCGGCTACGGCTTTATCTGCGGCGCGTATATGCCGATCTCCACGTTCTCAGAGGGGCTTCGCAACGTGCTGATGTTCCTGCCCGGAACGTACGGCACGAGCCTTCTCAAATGTCACATGATGCGCGGAGTGTTCGCGGAGATGGAGAGCTTCGGCTTCCCGTCACAGGTGATGACGGGTATTCGCGACAGCGTCGACGTCAATCTGTATTTCTTCGGAGAACAGGTTCCCGTGTGGGCGATGGCGACGGTGCTTGTGGGTTCTGTCGCGCTGTTCACCGGACTGTTTGTAATGTTCCACGTGCTCAAAAAGGGAGCGAAAGCGAGGTAAGAAATGAAATATAACGAAAAAGTGACATTAAAAGACGGAAGGATCTGCACGCTCAGAAACTGCGAAGTGAAGGACACCGCTGATGTGATCGCGATCTTTAACCTCACGCACGCGCAGACCGAGTTTCTGCTCTCGTATCCGGACGAATGTACTTTCACCGAGGAGCAGGAGAGCAAATATCTTGAAAAAATGGAAGAAAACCCGCGCGGCGTCGAAATACTCGCCGAGATCGACGGAAAGATCGTCGGTATGGCGGGCTTTGACGGCGTCGGCGGTCAGTACAAGAAGGCGCACCGCGCCGAGGTCGGCATAAGCGTTGACAAAGACTATTGGGGGCTCGGCATCGGCAAGGCGCTTATGAGCGCTTGTATCGGGTGCGCGAGGGCGGCTGACTACGAGCAGCTTGAGCTCGACGTCGTCTCGGAGAACGAGAGGGCGATCGCGCTCTACGAAAAGTACGGATTCGTCGAGTACGGCAGAAATCCCAAGGGGTTCAGACGCCGCGGCGGAGGTTACCAGGAGCTCGTCCTCATGAGACTTGAACTGAAATGAGGTAATTATGAAAATACTCGTTTTTAACGGAAGTCCGAAAAGGGAACAGAGCGACACGATGCACATAACGCGCGCTTTTCTCGACGGTATGAACTCCGTCTGCGAAAACGAAGTGCATATCGTAAACGTCATCGACAAACACATCGAGTACTGCACCGGATGCTTCACCTGCATGAAGTCCGGCGGAAAGTGCATTTTCGACGACGATATGAGAGGGATCCTCGACGAGATACTCGAGAGCGACCTTCTTATATTCAGCTATCCGCTCTACTGCTACGGAATGCCCGCGCCGCTGAAGGCGCTGATCGACAGAACTCTTCCTCTCTCGTCTCTTGCGATGCAGAAGGCGGGAGACAGATACGAACACGTCGGTCAGGCGGACTTCTCTCATCTGAGATACGTGATGATCTGCGGCTGCGGCTTTCCGAACAGCGCTCACAACTTCGAGCCCGCGGTGGGACAGTTCAAAAATATGTTCCCGTGCGGACATACGGTGATAACCGTTCCCGAGAGCCCGATGTTCAATATCGAACAGGCGCGTCCGGTGACGGAGCCGAAGCTCGCGCTCGTCCGGAGCGCCGGGGAGCAGTACGCGAAGGACGGAGAGGTCGACGGGGCGCTCCTTTCCGGGATCGTAAAGCCTATGATCCCGGAGGACGTGTACGCCGCGATGGTCAACGAGGTCGCGAAACAATAAAAACCGAAAGCAACGGACAAAGCCTGCCGTTGCTTTTAATTTATCCGTTAATACGGAAACTTCCGAAAAATATTTACATAGCTGAATAAATGTGTTAAAATAAATTATACTATAATAATAAAACGGTTCGGAGGCGCTTGTGAAAAACGAATTCAGGAAAAAATTCCTGATCTCTCTCGCTTGCGGCGCGATAGCTTGCGCCGTCGTAGTGCTGACGGCGTTCATAATCGCCGCGATAGCGCTGAGGTGACGCCGTGAGACTTGATAAATATTTATCTGATGCCGCCGTGTGCTCGAGGAGCGAGGCGGCAAAGGCGGCGAGAGCGGGGAAAGTCACCGTTGACGGCAAGGTCGTGAAAGACGTTTCCGTACATATAGAACCGGAGAGCGCCGAGGTTTCGTTCTTCGGGAAAAACGTTTTGTGGAAAAAGTTCACCTATATCATGCTCAACAAGCCGAAGGGATACGTCAGCTCCACCGAGGACGGCGGGGCGACGGTGATGGAGCTTCTCCCGCCCGAGTGCCTGAAAAAGAAGATGTTTCCCTGCGGAAGACTTGACAAGGACACGACGGGGCTGCTCCTCATAACGAACGACGGCGACACCGCTCACAGACTCCTGTCTCCCGCGCGCCACGTGGACAAGACGTATTCGTTCGTCTGCGAGCCGGGTATCGGCGAGGAACAAAGGCTGTCCCTCGAACGCGGAGTCGATATAGGCGGCCACGTTTCATCCCCTGCAAAAGTCGGGCTTGACGGTGCGACTCGCGGCAGGATAACGATAACGGAAGGAAAGTTTCACCAGATAAAGCGGATGTTTCACGCCGTAGGCTCGGAGATAACAGAGCTTGAGCGCGTGTCGTTCGGACCGCTGACGCTCGACGGAAATCTTAAGCGCGGAGAATTCAGATATCTGACGCCCGAAGAAGAAGCGTCGCTTCTTGACGCCGCAAAATAGAAAGATATATAACTGACATACCGGAGGAAAAATGAACATACTTCAAAGATTGACCGACGAGCTCGGAATAAGACTGTCTCAGACTGAAGCGGCGGTAAAGCTTCTTGACGACGGCAACACCGTCCCTTTTATCTCGAGATACAGAAAAGAAGTCACCGGCGGACTTGACGACGAGATCCTTCGCCGTCTCACCGAAAGGCTCTCATATCTAAGAAATCTCGAGGCGAGAAAAGAAGAGGTCAAGGGTCTCATCGAGGCGCAGGAAAAACTGACGCCCGAGCTTGTTGCGGCGATAGACGCCGCCGAGACGCTGACCGAGGTCGACGATATTTACAGACCTTTCAGGCCGAAGAGAAAGACGAGGGCTTCCGTCGCGAAAGAGCGCGGGCTCGAGCCGCTCGCCGACCTTATCAAAGAGGAACGCGATGAATATACACCGTCGCTCGCCGACGCCGCCGCTTCATTCGTCGCCGCCGAAAAGGGCGTTGAGAGTGCCGCCGACGCGCTCTCCGGCGCGTGCGACATCATCGCCGAGGAAGTATCTGACAACGCCGAGTACCGCCGCGAGATCAGAGCCATGACGTCGGAATTCGGCAGGATCTCGAGCGTGAAGATCGGAGAGGACGAGCACGGTGTTTACGAACAGTATTACGAGTACGACGAGGCGCTCAAAACGATCCCCGCGCACCGCGTACTTGCGATCAACCGCGCGGAAAAAGAAGAAGTGCTCCGCGTTTCGGTAACTGTAAAAGACGACTTCATACTCAACTGGCTGTTTTTGACACACGTCAAAAATTATAAAAGCCCCGCGTTCAGGTATATCGCGAGGGCGATCTGCGACGGCTACTACAGACTGATCGCGCCGTCTATCGAAAGGGAGATCAGAAACGATCTCTTCGACAACGCGAGCGAGAGCGCGATAAAACTCTTTTCAGACAACCTCAAGCATCTGCTCATGAGCGCGCCGCTCAAGGGAAAGACGGTTATGGGCTACGACCCGGGCTACAGAACGGGGTGCAAGCTCGCGGTGGTCGACAAGACCGGCGCCGTTATAGATACGGCGGTGATCTATCCGACGAAGCCGCACGAGAAGATCGCGGAGTCAAAGCGCATCGTCAAGGGGCTCGTCGAAAAATACGGCGTCGACGTCGTCGCGATAGGCAACGGAACGGCGTCGGGCGAAAGCGAGATATTCATAGCCGACACGCTTTCCGAGCTTAAAAGAGGCACGAAGTATATCATCGTCAGCGAGGCGGGCGCTTCCGTCTATTCGGCGTCCAAACAGGGCGCGGAGGAGTTCCCGGACTTTGACGTAACTCAGAGAAGCGCGGTCTCTATCGCGCGCCGTCTGCAGGATCCGCTCGCGGAGCTCGTAAAGATAGACCCGAAATCGATCGGCGTCGGGCAGTATCAGCACGATATGAAAGAAGCGCGCCTCGACGAGGCTCTGACCGGAGTCGTCGAGGATTGCGTCAACAGCGTCGGAGTAGACCTCAACACCGCGTCTTATTCTCTGCTGTCGTATATTTCAGGCATAAATCTCACAAGCGCGAAAAACATAGTGAAATACAGAGACGAAAACGGAGAATTTGCCCGCCGTTCCGACGTTCTGAAGGTGCCGCGCATAGGCTCGAGGGCGTATGAACAGTGCGCCGGATTCCTTCGCGTTCCCGGCTCGCCGGAGATACTTGACAACACCGGCGTTCATCCGGAAAGCTACGATACGGCGCGCGCGCTTCTCAAAAAACTCGGTTATACGGAAGACGACGCCGAGCGCGGATCGTTCCCCGGTATCGGAAAGAAAGCGAGGGATCTCGGCATAGCTTCTCTTGCAGCCGAGCTCGGATGCGGCGAGCCGACTCTCGCCGACATTGTCGCTGAGCTTGAAAAGCCCGGACGCGACATAAGAGATTCGCTCCCGACCCCCGTCCTCCGCGAAAAAGTGCTCGACATCGCCGATCTGAAAGAAGGTATGAGACTTACCGGGACCGTCAGAAACGTCATCGACTTCGGCGCTTTCGTCGACATCGGAGTACATCAGGACGGTCTGGTCCACGTCTCCGAAATGGCTGACAAATACGTCAAACACCCGTCTGAAGTAGTGTCTGTCGGCGACGTCGTGAGCGTTCGCGTCAAGAGCGTAGACCTCAGAAAGAAGAGGATCGCGCTTACTATGAAGAGCGGGGAATAACGTTTTGACGTGTGAGAGCGTTTCACGCTGTTGTGAAAAAGTTACAAAAATATGATCGAATTTTTGGATAAATAGTCACTACCATTTACTCGCCGTTTTTGATAAAATATAGGGTAGATATTTATGTGGAGTTGAGAGTATCACAGTTTGCTCTCCAACCACTTCGGAGGAAATAAGATGGCAAGTTTATCACTTAAGCACATTTACAAAAAGTATCCCGGCGGAGTTACGGCGGTTTCCGACTTCTGCCTTGAAATAAAGGATAAAGAGTTTCTGGTACTCGTCGGTCCTTCCGGCTGCGGTAAGTCTACGACTCTCCGTATGATCGCCGGACTTGAAGAGATCTCCGAAGGTGAGCTTTTTATTGGTGACAGACTCGTAAACGACGTCGCTCCGAAAGACCGCGATATCGCGATGGTGTTCCAGAACTACGCTCTTTACCCGCACATGACGGTGTTCGACAATATGGCGTTCGGACTTAAGCTCCGTAAAACTCCGAAGGAAGAGATCAAGCGCCGCGTTGAAGAAGCGGCGAGGATCCTCGACATCACTCACCTGCTCGACAGAAAGCCGAAGGCTCTGTCCGGCGGTCAGAAGCAGAGAGTTGCGCTCGGCCGTGCTATCGTCCGTAAGCCGATGGTCTTCCTTCTTGACGAGCCTCTTTCGAACCTCGACGCGAAACTTCGTGCGACGATGAGAACAGAGCTCACAAAGATCCATCAGAGAGTCGGTACGACGTTCGTATACGTCACGCACGACCAGATCGAGGCTATGACCATGGCGACGCGTATCGTCGTTATGAAAGACGGTCTCATCCAGCAGGTCGACACTCCTCAGAACCTCTATGACTTCCCGATCAACCTCTTCGTCGCAGGATTTATCGGCACGCCTCAGATGAACTTCATCGACTGCGTCATCGAGAAGAAGGGCGAGGACCTCTACCTCAAGTTCGGTGAAAACTCTCTCAAACTTCCCGACGATAAAGCAAACAATCCCGCTATCAAAGATTATATAGGTAAAGAAGTTGTCGCGGGCATCCGTCCCGAGAACATTCACGACGACGAAGCGTCTCTCGCTATGTTCCCGGATTCCGTGATCGAGACGAACGTCGAAGTGTCCGAGCTCATGGGCTCCGAGATCCATCTATATCTCGCGAGCGGAGAGCAGAACTTCACGGCGAAAGTATCCGCCCGCTCCACCGCGCGTCCCGGCGACGTTGTAAAGATCGCTCTCGACATGGAGAGGATCCATCTGTTCGACAAGGACACGGAGAGATACATACTTCACTAAACGAAAAAATGACAATTTCCGAAAAGGTCCGCAAAAATGCCGACTGTTCTAAAGGACAGTCGGCAGCGATATTTGCCCTTTGGGCAAGCGATATACACCTTCGGTGTTCGATATGTGCCTTCGGCACGCGATATGTTCGCTTTGCGAACGAGGGCAAATATCATATCGCATCGAGCAAAGCGAGATATATCGCAACTGCGAAGCAGTTATATCGCGTTTTGCATATTTGCAAAACATATCGCCTTTGGAATTTGCATACAAATTCCCTGATTGCTCCTATATGCGACAAAAATACCGACTGAAATAAGGTTTATTTCCTTACTTCAGCCGGTTTTTCATTTACTGTCCTTTAGAGCACCGCGCGAAATGCGGACCTTTTCTTTTTGCCCTGCTTTTCCACTTTTTGTAACCGAACTTAACATTATTTACAGTATTATGTAACAAACTAAATAAATTTACTCTTTGTTAACAAAATATTTATATATATTCTTGACAATTTGAATTTATATTATTATAATATAGTTGAATTTTTATTGGGAGGATTCCTTTATGAAAAAATTATTGGCATTCGTGATAGTCGTATTGATGACCGTTTCAGCGATCATCCCGGCTTTCGCATTATCAGAAGCACCGGCGACTCCGGACCCTGCTGAGAACCATATAAATATATGGGTCGAAGACGCGGAGTTTGATCCGAGCGAGTCTGAAACTGTTGACGTATATGTATCAATCAGTGATAATACGGACGGTTTCGAATATATGAAGTTTTATCTCGTATATCCGAACTGCCTGACCTACGAAAGTATGGAAGCTATGGACTTTGCGGAAGATCTTGACGGCCTTGTCAATGCAGATTCCGCGTCGGAGCACACGGCTATCGACCAGCAATTCATAGATTCCCTTGAAGAGGCCGGCTATAATGAGGATTACGATCCTCTTGACGGCGGCAAGTACAAATGGATCGCCGTGCTGTATGACTTTGAATTAAAAGAAAAGATCAACGGCAAAAACGTGGCAGTTGACTGCTTCGAAAACGGTCAGATCCTTAAAGTCACTTTTTCTTATGACGCTTCTTTGAACACGGAGTTCGGCAATGAGATCCCGATCATCATGTATGATGCTCCGGAGAATCAGCTCCATTGCTACAGAAAAGGCTATGAGTGGAGCGACGAAGTGTTTATAGCATGCGTTCATAACGGCGTTATCAAGATAAACCAGCCTGCTCAGGCCGAGGACGTCTACTACGTTGTCGGCGAAGGCACCGACGCGTTCGAAGCGTTCGGCTGGACCGCGTTCGGTGACGATAACGTTATGACAAAGAATGCGGACGGCACGTACAGCCGCACGTTTACAGCAGCAGAAGAAGCAAACTTCGCTCAGCTGAAAGTCGTCAAACACATTGGCGGCGATCCGAACGAGGTAGTGTGGTACGGAAACGCTGACGGTTCCAACGTGAAGTTCAGCCTTTCCGGAGAAGGTGAATTTACCGTCACATTCGATCCCGATGCGGAAGAAATTACGCTTTCGGGCGATATCGCAGGCGCGCCCAAACTCAGCTACTCTGTAGTCTGCGCGGTAGGAAGCGGTGAAGGAAACTTCCTTAACGGCGTCAACTGGGATCCTGCTGCCGACGTAAACATTATGACAGAGGTCGAGGATGATATCTGGGAGATCACCTTCTCAGAAGTTGAAGAAGGTTACTTCCGTCAGATCAAGTTCGCACTCGACGGAAGCTGGGCTGTCAACTTCGGCGGTACGTTTGAAGGCAGCGGAGTAACAAGCGAAGCGATATTCAACGGCGACAACATCGAGTTCGACACGTATGAGCTTTGCAACATCACCGTTCGGCTCGACCTTTCAAACTTTAACATCGAAACGAGCACAGGCGCGACGTTCTGCATAACTATAGAAGAAATCGATACACATGAACATAACTTCATAGAGCAAGTTGATGAAGCGTATCTCGTAAGCGCAGCTGACTGCACGAGCCCGGCTGTATACTACAAGAGCTGCGAAGGCTGCGGCCTTGCAAGCGAAGAGACATTTACTTACGGCGAAGCTCTCGGCCACAACTTCATCGAGAAAGTTGATGATGAGTATCTCGTAAGCGAAGCTGACTGTGAGAACGCGGCTGTATACTACAAGAGCTGCGAACGTTGCGGCATTGCAAGCGAAGAGACGTTTGATTACGGCGAAGCTCTCGGCCACAATTTCATCGAGAAAGTTGCTGATGAGTATCTCGTAAGCGAAGCTGACTGCGACGGTCCGGCTGTATACTATAAGAGCTGCGAACGCTGCGGCATTGCAGGCGAAGATACGTTTGAAAACGGCAATGCTCTCGCCCACAACTTTATTGAGAAAGTTGCTGATGAGTATCTCGTAAGCGAAGCTGACTGCGAGAACCCGGCTGTATACCTCAAGAGCTGCGAACTCTGCGGCATTGCAAGCGAAGAAACGTTTGAGTACGGCGAAGCTCTCGGCCACGACTTCACGGACGAGGTCGTAGATGAGAAGTACCTCAAGGATGCAGCTGACTGCCTGAACGCAGCTGTATACTTCAAGAGCTGCTCAAGATGCCATATAGCAAGCGAGACCGATACATTCGAGTCAGGCGAAGCTCTCGGCCACGATTTCATCGGCATTGAAACTAAACCTTCCTGCACGGAGGGCGGATACACGACCTACACCTGCACGAGATGCAGCGAAACATACGACGACGACTATACAGATCCTCTGGACCACAGCTTCATTGAGAAAGTTGATGAAGAGTATCTCGTAAGCGAAGCTGACTGTGAGAACGCGGCTGTATACTTCAAGAGCTGCGAACGCTGCGGTCTTGCAAGCGAAGAGACATTTACTTACGGCGAAGCTCTCGGCCACAATTTCATCGAGAAAGTTGCTGATGAGTATCTCGTAAGCGAAGCTGACTGCGAGAACCCGGCTGTATACTACAAGAGCTGCGAACGCTGCGGCATTGCAAGCGAAGAAACGTTTGATTTCGGCGAAGCTCTCGGCCACAACTTCATCGAGAAAGTTGCTGATGAGTATCTCGTAAGTGAGGCTGACTGTGAGAGCCCGGCTGTATACTACAAGAGCTGCGAACGCTGCGGCATTGCAAGCGAAGAAACGTTTGATTTCGGCGAAGCTCTCGGACACGACTTCACGGATGAAATAGTCGACGCGCAGTATCTCAAGAGCGAAGCTGACTGCGTGAATCCGGCTGTATACTACAAGAGCTGCACAAGATGCCATGCCGCAAGCGAGACAGAGACATTCACATACGGTGACCCCGCCGCACATAACTTCACAGCAGAAGTTGTTGATGCAAAATACCTTAAGAGCGAAGCTGACTGCACGAACGCTGCAGTATACTTCAAGAGCTGCACAGGCTGCGGTCTTGCAAGCGAGACAGAAACGTTCAATGACGGCGAAGCTCTTGGCCACGACTTCACGGACGAGGTCGTAGATGAGAAGTACCTCAAGGATGCAGCTGACTGCCTGAACGCAGCTGTATACTACAAGAGCTGCACAAGATGCCACATTGCAAGCGAAACCGAAACGTTCAGTGACGGTGAAGCACTCGGCCACGACTTCACTGACGAGGTAGTCGATGCGAAATATCTCAAGAGCGCGGCTGACTGCCTGAACGCGGCTGTATACTACAAGAGCTGCACAAGATGCCACATTGCAAGCGAAACAGAAACATTTAATTACGGCGAAGCTAAAGGACATACGTTCACAGCTGAAGTTGTTGATGCAAAATACCTTAAGAGCGAAGCTGACTGCACGAACGCCGCAGTATACTTCAAGAGCTGCGTAGACTGCGGTCTTGCAAGCGAGACAGAAACGTTCGAATACGGCGAAGCTAAAGGACATACGTTCACAGCTGAAGTCGTAGATGCGAAGTATCTCAAGAGCGAAGCTGACTGCACGAACGCGGCAGTATACTTCAAGAGCTGCGTAGACTGCGGTCTTGCAAGCGAAACAGAAACATTTAATTACGGCGAAGCTAAAGGACATACGTTCACAGCAGAAGTCGTAGATGCAAAATACCTTAAGAGCGAAGCTGACTGCACGAACGCCGCAGTATACTTCAAGAGCTGCGTAGACTGCGGTCTTGCAAGCGAAACAGAAACATTTAATTACGGCGAAGCTAAAGGACATACGTTCACAGCTGAAGTCGTAGATGCAAAATACCTTAAGAGCGAAGCTGACTGCACGAACGCCGCAGTATACTTCAAGAGCTGCGTAGACTGCGGACTTGCAAGCGAGACAGAGACGTTCAATGACGGCGAAGCACTCGGTCACGACTTTACTGATGAGGTAGTCGATGCGAAGTACCTCAAGGATGAAGCTGACTGCACGAACGCAGCTGTCTACTACAAGAGCTGCACAAGATGCCACATTGCAAGCGAAACCGAAACGTTCAGTGACGGTGAAGCACTCGGACATGATTACCAGCTCCAGAGTGAAGTCAAACCGTCCTGCACTGAGCTCGGCAGCAAGACGTACAAATGCTCGAGATGCCCGAGCACCTACACAGACGATGTAGACATGATCCCGCATACACCCGGCGAATGGGTCCTTGTGAGAGAAGCAACTCCCGATCAGGACGGACTTGAGTACCTCTACTGCACGACCTGCGAAAACAAGATCGACGAAAGAGCGATCGCATACATAGAGCTCGATATAAGTGTTGTGCCGAGCGCAAGACTTGCTTCCTATGAGATCGACAATCGCACCAGAACGATCAACGTCGTAGCAAAACTCGGCCAGCCGAAGGCGGTTTACAGCCTCAAGCTTCCCAAGGGCGCGAAAGTTACAATGAGCGACGCGGCGCTTGAAGCCGGAAACGCGATGATGATCAAGAACGTCGTATATACCGAAGCTACGGAAGCTGAAGGTATCAGATACATGATAACCTACGCGGATAAGGGTTACGATCAGAAGTATACGCTTGAAGTGACCGATAAAGACGGATCTACGTACGAGTACACAGTAAACGTAACGTTCCTGCATGATCCGCTTCTCAAATCCGTGGTTCCCGGTTACGCGGCAGATTCGGCGCTTACACACCTTGACGCCGAAGAGTCAACGATCTACATTGTTGCAAAACCCAATATGAAGAACGTTTCGTTCAATCTTTCCCTTGTCGGCGGTTCTACTGTTGAAGTGACCTCTGAAGAAAAGCCTCACTTCATTCAGAAAGTCGGAACAGCATACGCAGAAGTTACGGAGATCGACAACAGCAGACTCGTTTACTTCAGAACGTACAAGACCGACGCCGATAAAGAGTACGACATCAGAATTACAGCCACTAACGGATATACGGAAGATTACCACGTAGTAGTGGAATTCCCTAACTGATCATAAACAAACGTCTCCGTTCCGCACAATGCGGAACGGAGACAGGAAATAATAAACTTTTTCGGAATTAATTGATTCCGATCATCTATTGACATTATAATTTTATTTGACTATAATACGTCTGCAAGAAGATTTCTTAGGAGGAATTCTATGAAAAAACTTTTATCATTCGTAATCGTTACGTTGATGATCGTTTCCGCGGTAATTCCGGCGTTCGCACTGTCAGAAGCGCCGGCGGCTCCGGATCCTGCTGAGAACCATATTAATATATGGGTCGAAGACGGTAATCTCAATATTACCGAAACGAATATGGTCGACGTTTACGTAACGATAAGCGACAACACGGATGGCTTCGAGTATTTGAAGTGCATTCTCGTGTATCCGAACTGTCTGACTGTAGAATCCCTGGAACCCCTTGGATTTGCAGAAGAAGACATGGAAGATGTTGAAGAAAAAACAGAAGTAGAGAAGAGCTTTTACGATGCTCTCACAGATACCGGATTTGATCCGTACGCAGTGCTCGGCATAGATGAAAACAATCCGGAAGCCGGCGGCAAGTACAAGTGGTTATCTCCGTATTTTGACTGTGAAAGATCGGAAAAGATCGACGGGAAAAAGGTCGCGGTAGACTGCTTCGACGAAGGCAGGATCTTAAAGATCACGTTCTCGTATGACGATGATCTGAACACCGAATTCGGCGATACGATCCCGATAGCGATGTACGATTCTCCGGATGACCAGCTCCACTGCTTCAGAAAAGGCTATGAATGGAGCGACGAGCCGTTCATCGCCGTAGTTCACAGCGGCGTTGTCAATATCCAGAGAACCGCAGGTCCTCACGTTCACACGCCCGGCGATCCCGTCAAAGAGAACATTGTCCCCGCTACAAGCGAGAAGCCCGGTTCTTATGACAGTGTCGTATACTGCACGGGATGCGGCGATGAACTTTCAAGAGAGACCGTCACTGTTTACGCAAACGCGACGATCAAGGTGTCCGGTGAAACGATAGATAAAGGCGATGCCACAGCGGAATTCACGGTTGAAGTTATAAACAACCCCGGATTCTACGGCACGTATTTATACTTCATTTATGATAAGGATCTTTCTTTCGCTGAGAACGGATTCACGGACGGCGGCCTTGGCGGCATTCCGCTGAGCCCCAACGACTATGCAAGCATTCGCGACGTTGACGTTGCAACGTATAAGAAGCTTGACGAGTTCAAGGCTGATCTCGAGGCTGCCGGCATAGACTACACGGACAAGCAGATGGTCGTAGTCGGCATTGAGAATTCCGGCGTTAAGAACATAACCGAAGACGGCGTCCTCTTCAAAGTCAAACTCAACACTGCGGATCTTGAAGCAGGTGAATATGACATCAATATCGTTAACAGCTCGATCAACACGAGAGACGTCGACGATAATCCTGTCACGTTTGACCTCGTTCAGGGCAAACTTACCGTTGCCGGCTGCGAACACAACTTCACGGCTGAGACGGTAGACGAAAAGTATCTCAAGAGCGCGGCTGACTGCACGAACCCGGCTGTATACTACAAAAGCTGCACGCTCTGCGGCGCGTCAAGCGAAGACGATGAGTATACGTTCACATACGGCGAGCCTGCAGGACACAACTTCACAGCTGAAACAGTTGACGATGAGTACCTCGTAAGCGAAGCCACCTGTGAGCACGCGAATATATACTACAGAAGCTGCTCGGTCTGCGGCGCGTCAAGCGAAGACGATGAGAATACGTTTGAATCCGGCGAACTCGGCGCACACGACTTCACAGCCGAAGTGGTTGGAGACGATTACCTCGCAGAGGAAGCTAAATGCGAGACCCCGGCTAAATACTACAGAAGCTGCTCGGTCTGCGGCGCATCAAGCGAAGACGACACTAATACGTTCGAGTACGGCGAATCTGCAGGACACAGTTATGAAGGCGTAACAACACCGCCTGAATGTGGGGTTGCCGGCTACACTACTTACACCTGCTCAAAATGCGGACACAGTTACACCGATGACGAGACGGATCCTCTCGACCACGACTTTACTGACGAGGTCGTAGATGAGAAGTACCTCAAGAGCGCGGCTGACTGCACGAACGCGGCTGTATACTACAAGAGCTGCACAAGATGTCATATTGCAAGCACCAACGAGGATGATACGTTCACGAACGGCACGTCTCTCGGCCACGACTTCACGGACGAGGTAGTCGACGCGAAGTACCTCAAGAGTGCGGCTGACTGCACGAATCCGGCTGTATACTACAAGAGCTGCTCAAGATGCCATATAGCAAGCGAGACCGATACGTTCAATTACGGCGAACCTAACGGTCACGATTGGGAAGAGACCGGAAGATCAGGGTCTTGCGGATCGATAGGAACTATCAGCTACAAGTGCAAGAACTGCACTGCGACGAAAACTGAGAATGATACTCTGATCGAGCACGACTTCTCGCTCGAGATCACTGACGAAGCTCACCTCAAGAGCGCTGCCGACTGCACGAACCCGGCTGTATATTTCAAGGGCTGTTCGAAATGCGGCACAGTAAGCACCAGCGACGATGATACGTTCGAGTACGGCGAAGCTCTCGGCCACGAATACACGGAGCAGACCGTGGATGAGAAGTATCTCAAGGATGCTGCCGACTGCACGAATCCGGCTGTATACTACAAGAGCTGTTGGAGATGCCACGAGGCAAGCACCGACGAGAATGATACGTTCACGAACGGCACGTCTCTCGGCCACGACTTCACTGACGAGGTCGCAGACGCGAAATATCTCAAGAGCGCGGCTGACTGCCTGAATCCGGCTGTATACTACAAGAGCTGCTCAAGGTGTCATATTGCAAGCACCAGCGACGATGATACGTTCGAGTACGGCGAAGCTCTCGGCCACGACTTCACGGACGAGGTCGCAGATGCGAAGTATCTCAAGGATGCTGCCGACTGCCTGAATCCGGCTGTATACTACAAGAGCTGCACAAGGTGTCATATTGCAAGCGAAACCGATACGTTCGAGTACGGCGAACCTAACGGCCATACGTTCACAGATGAGACAGTAGCTGACGACCGTCTAAAGAGCGCTGCCGACTGTACGAACCCGGCTGTATACTACAAGAGCTGTAAGGACTGCGGTGTGGCAAGCACCGACGAGAATGATACGTTCACGGTAGGCGAAGCACTCGGACACGAATACACGGAGCAGACCGTGGATGCGAAGTATCTCAAGAGCGCAGCTGACTGCTTGAACGCGGCTGTATACTACAAGAACTGCTGGAGATGCCACGAGGCAAGCACCGACGAGAATGATACGTTCACGAACGGCGAAGCTCTCGGCCACGACTTCACGGATGAGGTCGCAGACGCGAAGTACCTCAAGAGCGAGGCTGACTGCCTGAACCCGGCTGTATACTACAAGAGCTGCACAAGATGCCATATTGCAAGCACCAACGAGAATGAAACGTTCACGGACGGCGATGCTCTCGGACACGACTTCACTGATGAGGTCGCACAAGAGAAGTATCTCAAGACCCCTGCGGACTGCACGAATCCTGCTGTATACTTCAAGAGCTGCTCAAGATGCCATATAGCAAGCGAGACCGATACGTTCAATTACGGCGAACCTAACGGCCATACGTTCACAGATGAGATCGCTGAACCGAGATACCTCAAGAGCCCTGCAGACTGCGAGAATCCTGCAGTATACTACAAGAGCTGCAAGGATTGCGGTGAGCCGAGCAATGACGATGCTTTGACGTTCACGGTAGGTAATCCTCTCGGACACGATTACGATAACGGCGAAGACATTGAGATAGTGATCGATCCTGAGGATCCCGATAACAAGCTCTCGCTCCGCGTCTGCTCAAGAGGTGACTGCGCTGTCGACGGAAATGGCATCGAGTACGAAATCGAAGTGGTCGAGCCTACCTGCACGGCAAAGGGTTACACCAAGTATCTGAACAGAGTGACTGAAGAAGAGATCATCGACGCCAACTCCTACACGGATCCTGTTCCTCACAACTTCATCGCGGGAGTTCCCGTACCTCCTTCCTGCACGGAAAAGGGCTACACGCCTTATACCTGCACGGTCGGCGGAGAGATCGAGAATCGCGACTTTGTCGACGAGCTCGGTCACAAATGGAGCGACGGTGTGGTAACGAAAGAAGCTACCGCAACCGAAGAGGGCGAAAAGACCTTCACGTGCACGAGATGCGGCGCAACGAAGACAGAGACTATCCCGAAGACTGACGGCTCCAAGCAGACAGGCGACAACGTTATGACGATAGTATTCGTCGCAATGATCGCACTTGTTTCCGGCGCAGCTGTCATAGTTGCAAAGAAGAAAGTCTTTGACAGATAATTAATTCTTCAACAAAATAAAAAACGCGGGTCGGCGCGAAAGCGCCGGCCCGTATTGTTTTGGTGAGGGAGAGTGATGCGGGGGACTTTTTTGAAAAAAAACTCCCCGCATCTTATGCCGTGGCTTTATTCTTCGTCAAGACATAGAACCGTCCCCTGTCTTAATAACTGACTTTTTCAGTGGTTTCGAACCGTCCCCTGTCTTATCTTATAGCAAGAATCAGTCTTCTGTCTCATCTGCATCAAATTCTATCCATTCACAGGCAATGTTCAATCTTTCACCGGAGCAAAGAATTAGTGATGACTCAAAAAAACTATCACCAGCTGTTAGATAAGTATCTGATATATCGCCCTTTTGAGAAATAATGTCATCTCTTATGTGATATAACTCCGGTAGTATTTTCAAATCTTTATCAAAAACATATTCAAAATCTATGACAACCTGCCTTA
>JAFSUU010000007.1 GCA_017445115.1 Clostridia bacterium
GAAGGGTGCAAGATCCTCTCCCTCGGCACAGGGTTTGAGGGCCATACCGTGCGCGGCGGCGATTTTCACCATTTCACGGCCGAGCGTGAGCCGCTCTTCCTTTGTGACCTCCCGCGCTTCCGGGAAGTTGCGCTTGACCTTAGGATATAAGTCGATAAAACTGATCACGGCGGTTTTGGTGTAACCGTCGAGTTCTGTCGCCATTTTCTCAAATGCACGAAGATGGTACTCTTCCGAATATTTGTCGGTAATGAAGATCGGATCAAAGCGCCATCCCATCGAATCAACGCCTACGATCCCGGAAAGTTTTTTGAAGTCTTCAAGCACTTGATGCTTATCTTTTACGTTCGGTTCGACGTCGCGGGCATACGGCGTGATCGTAACGAACCAGTATTGACCGTAACCTTTAAGCAAGTCCATATATTTGAACATCGGGGCGGGGTTCTTGGTACAAAAGCCGATGCAGTCAACGACAGACGGATTGAGGAGGTAACGGCTGACCTGACTCGGGTTATACGGATTACGCACGCAGACAAATCCTTCTTTGAGTCTGTTTGCAAACCAGTCCGCGTAAAACGCTGGGATGTCCGTCCTATGTCCCGTATTGATGATCATTTGCCTCACCACCTTTTGTTTTTCATTTATAATTTTACCACAATTTTGCCGTCAACGGAACCGTTATCCTGTGAAAAAAGAGCGTCTTTTATGTTTTCAAAGTCAAAAGATTTTCCGTATTTCGGTTTTAACTCCTTATCATTGAGGAACGCGAATATCTCGTCCATGTCTTTTTGCGTCGGGTAGTTGGAGAAAAATCCCGTCAGATAAACGCCGTTGGGAATGTCTTTGATAGGATCGAAACCGTTCAGCGCATAGACGCCGCCGAGAAGCCCTGTCTGGCAGACGATTGCGCCTTTTTCGACCGCCGTCAGCGTATCGCGCAGATTACGCGGGCCGACGAGATCGAGCGCCTTTGTAACTCCTTTTATCCTGCCGGTAAGTTTGCCGTCATCAATGATAGCCTCATCAGCTTCCGCAATCAGCGGTAGTTTGTCCTCGCGGTGGGTCGTGGCGATCACTTTACAGCCGAGCGCTTTAGCGACCTGCACCGCCGCGTAACCCAGCGCACAAGTCGCGCCGCGAATGAGAATCGTGTCCTTTTCGGTCAGATGCAGACATTCAAACAACGATCCCCACGCAGTAAAATAGGTTTCCGGAACAGCTCCGAGCGATTCCCACGGAAGATTGCTCTCAATCGGGAATACGATCCGGCGCGGAAGCAGGGCGTATTCGGCGTAGCTGCCGTTGAAGGAGCGTCCCATTCCGCCCATAAGCGCGATCACTTTCTGTCCGATTTCAAGTCCGCTGTCTGACGGATCGGCGATCTCGCCGACACATTCGATGCCGGGTATGACTGGCTTTTGAATATAATCCGCGCGGATCTCGTTCAGCCGCAGGAGTTTTTCAGAGTGATTGAGCCCGAATGCTTTCACTTTGACGAGGACCCATCCGGTTCTCACTTCGGGGATCGGCATTTCGGATAATGCAACGTCTTTTGCTTCGGTTATTTTATCAAGCACTACGGCTTTCATTTGTCTTCACCTCCGTTTTCGGTGTCAATAGTCCATTTTCCTCGCTTGCCCAGCATTGCGGATCGTCTCCGTAAAAATCGCTGGTGTAACTCTTGGCAACAGCGGGACAGCCACGACAGAATTGACGTAGCTTACAGCGGGAGCATTTCGAGAATTCACCATAGTTTCTGTACGCTTCCATGCTTGTGATCCAGACGTCGGCGAGACGTTCTTCAAACACATTTCCGACCTTGCTGTCTGCCACTCTCCGGCAGGCGTAAATATCGCCGTTTGGCAGGATCGTCAGGTGACAGTTGCCGCAGTTGCATCCGCCGTAGATCATGCCGTCGCAGGCATAGGCGGGTATCTTGAACTCGCCTTTTTCGTATTCGTACAGCGTCCAGAGGTGATCTTTCCTGTTAAAATAGGTGTCGCATCCCTCGGCTTCGTATTCTTTGAACTTCTTATCGCACGTTTCAAGAAGGCTTCTGTATTCCTGTGGAGTCATGCTCGTGTCGAGCTCGCCGCCGGAGGGAACGTAGCGTGAAAAGGCGAAAACGTTCGCGCCTGCTTTCACGACCTCGTCGATGATGCCGGGCACTTCCATATAGTTTGTTTTTGAGACTGTCGTCATAATGACCGAGTGTATCCCCGCACGATTAATACAGCCTATTTTTTCAAGCGTGCAGTCAAATGATCCAGGTTTGCGAAACCAGTCGTGCGTCTGCCGCAGTCCGTCAAGCGACAGTTGATACTTCTGACAGCCGAGCGCTTTCAGCTCCAGGCAGACCTGATCGTTCAAGTGGAACGGATTGCCCATTATAGTGAACGGGATATCGTGTTCGTTGAACAGCGAAAGCAGCCGCCAGAAATCGGGGTGCAGGATCGGATCGCCGCCCGTCAAATAGAAGTACGGCAGACGGTCGTACATCTCGCAGAAATCGAGGCAGTTGTAAAAGGTGTCCTGCATCTGCTCCCACGTCATACTATCGAGTTTACGGCAGGGGTCTCCGGAGAAGATATAACAATGCTTGCACCGCTGATCGCATTCGTCGGTGATATGCCATTGAAAGGAAAAATACTGTTTCATAACGTCACCTTTATATATCAATCGGAATCATCCGAGTTATAAGCGTAGGTTCCCGGCAAGATGCTTCCCACCGGGAACGGATTGGGTGGGAAGATAATTACTTCTTGTCTCCGGCTCCGCAGGCAGAACCGCAGGCTGCGGGCTTTTCTTCCGGCTTATCAGCAGTGCCGCAGGCAGCGGGAGTTTCAGCGGGCTTGTCAGCCGCACCGCAGGCTGCGGGAGTCTCTGCGGGCTTTTCGGCAGCGCCACAGGCAGCGGGAGTTTCGACAGGCTTATCAGCCGCGCCGCAAGCGGTGGCGGGAGCCTCGTTTTCCTTCTTACCCCATCCGAACAGATTGGAAAGTGCCATTTTTGAATCCTCCTTGTAATATGTCAGAGCGACGTTTCGCCCTCTGCACCTTCCATTATACCGATGCTCTTCTTCCGCACAAGTACGCACTTTTTTGTAAGTATATACGCACTTTTTTGTAACCACTTGAAAAACCGTTCATGTTGCAGTATAATATTGGTGTAACATTCAAAAAGAAAGTAATGGAGGTCGCAATGAAAACAAAAGAAGAATTGCCGGAATGCCCGGTCGCAACGACCGTCGCTCTTATCGGAAACAAATGGAAACTGCTCATTATGCGCAACCTGCTCGTCCGTCCGTGGAGGTTCAATGAATTACATAAATCGCTTGATGGTATAAGTCAGAAGGTACTGACAGAAAGCCTGAGACCAATGGAATCGGACGGTCTTATCACCCGCACCGTTTTTCCTGAAGTCCCGCCGCGTGTGGAATACGCGCTCTCCGATCTCGGCGAAAGTATGCGCCCAATCCTCATGTCCATGCAGGATTGGGGGAACAATTATAAAGCGACTCTGAACAACTGAATGACATAATAAGCGGCAGAGGACGATTGAACTCCCGTCTGTTGATTTCTCAGACGTCTTCAATGAGAGATTGTAATGTAGATTTATCCATATATTTCC
>JAFSUU010000096.1 GCA_017445115.1 Clostridia bacterium
GAAACGCTCGACGGTCACGTAAAAACGTCTCAGCACCTCTGCGACGTTCTCAGCGGAAGCGACACCCGTTTGCTGATAGTCGGCGGCGCAGGCAGTTTGTACGTTAATCCCGAACACACGGCAGTCGTTTGCGACGGTCCGGATTTCCCCGCTATGTTCTTGCCCTTAGCCAAAGCGCAGGGTGAAGAACTTGCAGAACTTCGCAAGAGAGACGACGTGAAGTGGACGTTTGTAAGCCCCGCCGGAGATTTCCAGGCGGACGGTGAGCGCACCGGCGAATATATACTCGCAGGCGAAGAACTGACTCTGAACAGCAGGGGCGAGAGCATCATCAGCTACGCCGATTACGCTATCGCCATGGTCGATGAGATTGAAAAAGGCGATCACATCAAAGCCCGTATCAGCGTTGTCAGAAAGTAAAATTCGTTGTAACTCTTGAAATTACAGCATTTTTGTGATAAGATAAAGGCAGGAGGTGACAGACTATGCAGATCACAAGCAGATTCACGGTGGCGCTTCATATCTTCACCTGTGTTGAATATTTTAAGGACGATCACAAGGTCACCAGTGACTTTCTCGCGGGAAGCATAAACACCAACCCTGTCATCATCCGTAAAATACTGACGCAGCTTAAAAACGCCGATCTTATCACGATAGCCAGAGGCACCGGCGGGATCACCGTCAACCGACCTCTTTCAGAAATCACGTTTTACGACGTATATCAGGCGATCGAGCCGGTGGAAAACGGAGACCTGTTCCACTTTCACGAAAGCCCGAACCCGGAGTGCCCCGTCGGACGGAACATCCATACGCTGCTCGACGGAAAATTGAAGGCGGCGCAGGGCGCTATGGAAGACGAGCTGAAAAAACACACGCTCGATGACCTGAAGAACGAGGCGCTTGACAGAATAGCAAACGAAAAACGATGATACAAGGCTCCGGGATAAAAAACTCGGAGCCTTGTTTTCGGAGGAAAACTCATGCAGACGAAAGATTACCTTAGCTATCTGGTGAACGAAATACACACCTGCGTCGTTGCAACCGTGGACGACGACGGTCTGCCTGTTACCGCCGCCATCGATATGATGGACTGCGATGAAAACAGTCTGTATTTCCTGACGGCAAAAGGCAAAGGATTTTATGACCGGCTGAAAAAGCAGGAGTATATTGCGCTGACCGGTATCAAGGGCGAAGACACGATGACTTCCGTTGCAGTTTCCGTGCGAGGCAAAGTGCGTGAGATCGGTTATGACCTTATCCCGAAGCTGATTGACAAGAATCCGTATATGAAAGAGATCTATCCGACGGAAGAATCGAGAAAAGCACTGACGGCTTTTCAAATCTACGAGGGCGGCGGCGAATGGTTCGATCTGTCAAAGAAACCGATAGAAAGAGCGTCGTTCACCTTTGGTGAAGCAGAGCGCAAGGAAGAAGGATATTTCATTACGAACGCCTGTATCGGCTGCGAGACTTGCGGCTCGGTCTGTCCGCAAAGCTGCATTGATTTCAGCGATATCCCCGCCGTGATAGAACAAGAGCACTGCCTGCGCTGCGGCAACTGCGCCGAGGTTTGTCCCACAGGCGCGGTGGAGAAAAGATAGAATAATGAAACAAAAAGCAAAAGCATTGTTTTCAAACAAACAAATCGGTCTGTATGCTTCTGTCGCCGGATCGTTGATTATGGGAACTATCCATCTTACGGCAACTATCCGTAATTTTTCTTGGCTGACGTTCAATTATTGCCTGTTTTGTTATTTGCTTGCTCTGATCAGAATACTTTTGACGTGGTTCGAAAAATCAGAAAGAAAAAGCAGGATCTATCTTGCCGGAGCCTTGTCTCTTGCCGTTCTTTTGATTCCCATGACCGTTTCCATGGTCAAAACGATACTTGAAAAGGACGCGCCCGTGTATATCTTTTACTGGATGATATACCTCTACGCAGCATATGGAACGGTCAAGTTTATTCTTGCGGTCAGATCGCGGCACAAAGCGCGGAAAAGCAGAGACGCTTACGGCGGCGTCATATCATGGCTTTCGCTTGTATCGGCTGCGTATACTTTACAGATGATGGAGTCTGCGCTGATTTCAACATTTGATACGAAGAGCCATTTTTCCATGATACTTTTACAGTTTTTTTCTCAAGGAGCAATTCTGATTTTTTGCTGTTCTGTTATCGTTCACCTGTATATCAAGTTCAAAAAACAGAAAAGGAGCGAAAGGCTACAATGACGCACGAAGAAAAAAGAATATATCTGATAAAAACGCTCCTCGCCGAACAGCCGCGATACCGGAATATCGAAATACCGATTGATACGCAGGGACAAAAAGACCTGCTCCGTTCACTGATGAACGTGCGTATGCCTGCTCCGATTTCGGATGAGTATATCGAAATCGAGAGCGAATATCTGAAAGAAGAAACGACGGCGAAAGGGATCACGCGCCTTGCCGATCTCACGCCTGTTAAAGAAGGCATCTATCTCTGGCAGGGCGACATCACAACTCTTGAATGCGACGCGATCGTAAACGCCGCAAACTCGCAGATGCTCGGCTGTTTTCAGCCGCTCCACAACTGCATCGACAACTGCATCCACACCTTCGCGGGCTTGCGCCTTCGCAACAAATGCGCCGAGATCATGGAAAGCCAAGGACACGAGGAACCGACCGGTCAGGCGAAGATCACGCCGGCGTACGATCTGCCGTGCAAATA
>JAFSUU010000097.1 GCA_017445115.1 Clostridia bacterium
CTTATTATGCTCGCGTATCTTCCGCGCGGTCTGAATACCGTTTATTCCGCTCATTTCGACGTCGAGAAAAATAATGCTGAAAGCCTCTTTGCGTTCCAAAGCGGAAAGCAGTTCTTCACCCGACGAATAGTTTTCAAAAACGGCGTCCGGTATGAGGCCGCTATCTTTGATCTTCCGTTCAAGCTCTGCGCGAAACTCTTTCGCGTCGTCGCAAATCGCTATTCTCATCTTTACCTCAATTCTTTTCGCCGGTCCCGTCATTTACCGGGATCAGGATCTGAACGCAGAATACGCCGTCCTGCTCGCTGTATTCGATGAATCCGTTATATTTATCTACTATAGAAGCGACTATCCGGTTCCCGTACCCGTGTCCCGCTCCGCGCTTGGTGGTTTTCAGTTCTTTATTATTCTCAAGCACGGGAGCGTTAACGGTGTTTTTACACTCGATCATTTTGTTGCCGTAGTGCGACACAAAAGACAATTCGACGCGTTTTTCTTTTTCGGGCGGGATCTTTTCTACGGCTTCAAGAGCGTTCTCAAGCAGATTGCCCATAAGGGACGCGGTGTCCGACTCGTCCATTATTCCGAGAATCTCCGCGTCGCCCGTCACTTGGATATGAATATCGGTCTTCCGGGAAAACTTTGCGTTAATCAGATAATTCAATATCGGACTTCCGGTCTGATAATTGTCTCCTATGGTATCAAGCCCCGAATAGATCTCGTCAATGTATTGTTTGCCAGCTTCCGGATCGTTGTTTTCAAGCATTCCTTTAAGAATGGTAAAATGGTTTTTTAAATCGTGGCGTATTCGTTTCAGGCTTTCCAACGCCGCGTTCGATTCTTCAAGGATCATTTTATCCGCAGAGATCTTTTCTTCGATAAAAGAATACTCGAATTCTTTTTTCTGCATCTCCATCAATCTGCGCACAAAGAAGAAGACGAAGAAGAGCGATAACGTCAGCACCGCGGTTGTTATCAGTACCGCAAGATCGTTTGCTCCGGTATCGTCGTTTGCGGAAATCACGGTCACGGTGCCGAGTCCGGCGATAGTCAGCGCAAGGTAGATCAAGAAGAACACGCCGCCCTTGCGGTTAAGACTTCCCGTTTTTCCGAACAGAAAGAGCAGAAGCAGATATACCGCAAACTCGCTTAATTTACAGATCACAAGGTATATTATTCGCGGAACAGACTGAGCGCCCTGCAAGGTCGACGCCTTGTCTCCCAGGATCGCGGACATGACCATATATACGATACTGCCGAAAAACATTATTATAAGAACGTAACTGATCGAGGCGAACATTGCTTTGAAATAATGTTTGCGGCAAATCAGCAGAGCGTACGCCGACGCAGCAAGAACTGCGATTATAATATACAAAAAGTCAAAGCCGGGAAACAGCTTATCGGAAAGAAACTCAAATATCAATAGCGCTATAGGTATAGGCAGCTTTGAAATAACGCCTTTTTCATAGAATTTCACCGACAGAAATCTCGGAATGTACCAAATAATAAAGATGAAATCGGTTATCGTTGCCGCTGCTTCTATTATGCTGTAAATCATTGTTTCTGTCCTTTTTTGAATCGGTTAATTGTGTGTATAATACCCCATATAATTATAAAACATCGTACCTTATTTTTCAACTGTATGTCCTATTCGTTGATCAAAACAGCGTATTCGTTGGATTTGTGTAGAGTCAATCAATAAAAAGATTATTCGTTCAACATCGTGTTGTTAATTGCGCGTTTTCTGTCAAGACAACCGTCCGTTAATATGGTATAATACAATCACAAGCATACGGCCGTAGGTTTTGAAAAAACAAATACAATACGGAGGTATCTGATGTATGGAAAACAGCGAACTGATAACAAAAGCGTTGGAATATATACGCGATCATAACGGAGATAACGCGCTGACAATAGAGGATATAGCGAAACACGCGGGATTTTCGACCGATTATTTCAACAGAATATTCTTTGCCCACACGGGCTTCAACGTGATGGAGTATCTGAGATTCTGCAGATTGAAAAAAGCCGCTCAGCGGCTTAGATATACCGATGATAACGTACTTGATATCGCTCTGCATAACGGATATGAAACGCACGAGAGTTTTTCGCGCGCATTCAAGAAGCAGTACGGCGCTTCCCCCACGGAATACAGAAAAAAGTACTGTAAAAAACAGCCATTATACGGAGAGTATCACAACGATACCGTTTGCAATCGTATGACCCACGAGTTCAAGGATCTTAAGCCCGCGGACAGAGACGAGGTCATCGACTGGCTGCTCGAGAAGGACGCGATGAAATACGGCTACGTGGCGGTTTCGCTTATTGTCAACGGAGGCCCAGTGCTGTATTCAGGCGACGATTTCCGCGGCGGATGCGTATGGGTGACCGAGTGGACGCACGGCTTTGATTGCGACATCATTTGCGACGACTACGCGAAAGCCGCCGAGTATCTTAAACTTTTCAAAGACGATAGGTTCAACGTCAACCTCCACACTCTTGACGACGATCAAAAGATAATCAAAGGATTCGACGAACAAGGTGTTGAAATATCGTCGATCAGTCGAAGATATGAAACCGTCTACTGCGGTGAACCATTTAGACCGGAGGCGCCGGAGGGAGTAAACATGCGCGAGCTTAAATATTCCGACGCCGATCTGCTCGACCGTTTCAATGCCGCAAGAACCGAAAAGCTTCCAATGATCGGAGGAATAAAAAAGATACTGCACTTCAGAGACGTTCTCGGCGGGGAGGACTGTTCTGAATTCTGCTTTGGGATGTTTCGAAATAAAGAAATGATCGGGTTATCTATCGGGAGTCTTCAGCACGCTCACGGGTTTACGCTCAACAACTGTATTTATACTTATTTTATCGACGGCTGCGCGAGCGAGGAACTGTACGTTTACGCCTATAAATACGTTACCGACGCTGCCTTAGAGAAAGGTGCGCTTCCTTTCGATGACGTACAAACGCCTGACACTCCCGAGAATCAACGAGACGGGTCCTTCAACTCTACCGACTTTGGATATAAACTATCAATGTGCGTTTGCGTTTTGAAGTATCGGGTAAAATAAAGAATGTCAAAAAGCATTTAGGCGGGAATCAAGCGATTTCCGCCTAGTGTATTCTGGCGCATTGATGAGATGCGCGGCTTTGCTGTTTTCAATACAATTCAATGAACGGTCAAAATAGCAAAAAACGCAGTCGCGTAGTCCTCAACCGCAGGTTGATGGAGGACGCAAAAAACAGGTTATTGTTTTTCCGCTGATTTTTGGTATAATCATATCAGGGTCGCGATTCCGAGTAAAGTCTGAAAGGAAAAACAATGAATATCGGA
>JAFSUU010000098.1 GCA_017445115.1 Clostridia bacterium
ACGGGTACAGCTTATCGACATCTACTTTAACGGCGTCGGTATCGTCGAAGAAATGACGCCCGAGCAGATGGAAGAAGCCTTTCAGAAACGGCTCAAAGCCGAAGAAACCAAAAGCAAAACGGCGTAACCGAAGCGGTCACGCCATCTTACAACAAATCAAATATTCAATTTAGATACAAAAGCCGCCTTGGGGCATCTTCCTTACGGAGGATGCCCCAACAGGGACGTTTTTTCGTTGGCATCGAAGAGATTTGAACTCGAGCGACCGCGAGAGACGAACCCTCGCCGCGCCTCCGGGGGAGGATGAAGCGGCGAGGATGAGGGTCAGCGGTCGGAAATGATGCGAGGACAAGATGCGGCAGCATCCCGAAGCATCATCCAGGCACCGCTGACGTGCGCAAGATCCGTACGATCACTGCAAATTTGCGGAGAAATATTAAAGCCCCCAATCGGGGGCTTTTTCGTTGTCATCAAGATAATTTGAACTCAAGCGGCCGAAAAGCGCATTTGAATTCACTTTAGCATACCGTTTTAAGAGAATCTTACTATTATTTCAAAACATTAATAAGCAACGCAACGATCGCAGCGAGTGACGCGACGATACCAACTGCGAGCGCGATCATTTTGCGAACAAAAGGAACGTTATAATCAAGCACCGCATAAGATGGGTTGATCATATAGCGCAGGATCGGATCTATATCTTCACGCTGTTTTTTAAGAGGATCGTTTTCCATGTGAGACGAACGGCTGATGATTGCTGTCGATCTCTGCTTTTCGTCATAAGCCGTCCAGTCCAATCTGGGTACGGAAGGATCGCCCGAGCGCGCGAAGTTAGCCCACATATCGCCGACCTGCTTTGTAAGCTCGGGGTCCGCCGGGTCACCGATGTAGATAGTATCTTCCGGCTTTTGAAACACGTAAGCGAGTTCCACGGCGTGGCACGCACCGTGATAACGTATCGTAGACGGCTGAGTCCAATAATACATAAATACTTTGCCGCCGTTTTTCGCATGGCATTCCGCCTGCCTGATGGCGGGTAAGCGGAACATTATCTCGTTGTATAATTCGGTTAAACGCCAGATCTTTTTTCCCTTCATTCCGGATAAGATCCGTTTGACCAGCTTTTTGTCGGAAGGGTCGAGGCTGCGCATATCGTTTTCGTACCTTACGGGGAAGCCCAGGACATACGGAATAATGCCGCCGAGCTCACCGACCCAATAGTTACATTCGTTTTCGTTGGTGCCGATAAGCAGATCGACGCCGACGGTCGAACCGTCCTGATACGGAACGTAAGGGTCGACAGGAATAAGTTTGCCGTCGCGCTGAGGGAAATTGTTATACGCATTCAGCTCTTCATTGATTCTTTTCAGATCGTCCTCACTCATACGCATCAGATCGTCCATATTGCGGGCGCCGGATTCTTTGATCAAGCGTACGGTGAAGTCCGCACATTCTTCCTTTGAGTAAGTCAGCGCTACCGATCCGCTCTCAGCGATCACACGCCGGAACAACCCCTTTGCTTCGCTGATGATCATAAGCAGCGAGACGCTTCCGCCGCCGGCGGATTCGCCGAAGATCGTAACGTTATCGGGATCACCTGAAAAACCGGCGATATTTTGCTTCACCCATCTGAGCGCTTCGATCTGGTCGAGGATACCGAGATTCGGCGCGTCTGGAAAGTCCTCTCCGCCCGCAACAGTCGAAAAATCGACAAAGCCCATCAAGCCCGTGCGGTAGCCGACCGTCACAAAAATGATATCGGGATGAGATAAAACGAAGTCCTTTCCGTCGTACATCGGATCAGCGGTGCCGCCCCAGCCGTATGAGCCGCCGTGGAAGAATACCATTACCGGCTTTTTGCTGTCGGTACAGGTGCTGTTGCACCAAACGTTCAGATACAGGCAATCCTCGCCCTGAGGATAATACGACGCCCGCTCTGTCTCCCACTCGGTCTGGATCGGTGTTTTTCCGTTATAATAAGCTTCATACACGCCGTCGTCCGGAAAAACGGGCTCCGCCCTCTTCCACCTCAGCTCACCTACGGGAGGCTGTGCAAACGGGATTCCGAGGAAGATCTTTGAGTCTCCTTCGGATTTTCCAACGAATGTTCCGTTTACACACCTGACCGCGAGCGAAGAGTCATATTCGCCCGGCAAACGCTTATTTTCACCGTATCGTGCCGATATTATTTCTTTGTCGTTTAATTTTCGATCGTTTTTTGAATTCATTACTGTTTCTTTCTGAACATTCCGGTAAATACCGTAAAGAAGTTTTTCTTATCGGATATCTTTTTCTTTATTTCTCCGATAGTGACGTCTGCCTGAGAATTATGTGTTACCATCGTCTGAGCAATCTTAACGTAGATATCCTTGAACTTCTCGATGCTTGCTTCATCATAGCGGCTCGCTGCAAAGTCTATCATCAGCTGCAGACCGTCAGCTCCGTCAAGGACCTCGATGTCCAGGACGGTCTGAGAAGCCGCCTGGTTCTGGCGCACCTCAATATTCTTGATATCGAATCCCTCAAGACCTCCCATATCGCGGATATCCTGCTGATAGAGCAGGTACGCCGCCTCTTCGCTTCCGACCTGATTGTGGGTGTCGACGTAAGGATAACAGCTGTGCTCAATGCCCTTCTGGACCTGTTCGTGAACGTCTGCAAAGACGTTGCGCAGAGTGTCGCTGTCTTTAAAACGGATACCGACAGGCAGATCACGGAACAAAAGGCCGACGGAACTCAGCATCTTCATATCCTCTCTGCCGTTATAGATCCACGAAAGCTTGATGTCGGGAGCTTCGTTGTAGACCGAGATCGCCAGCGCCGCCACTGTGATGAAGAATTCGTTGCGGCTGATCTTGTAGGCGCGTTCAACCGCCTTCATCTGAGGCTGTTCGATACCGAGGTCTCCGAAGAGTTCGCCCATTTCGTTGTTGCGGGACTCGTGGTCAGTTTTGGGATAGCATGACCACTCTATGTTGTCGTACCTGTCTTCGAAATACTTTCTGCTGACGTCATAAAACTCTGTGTTGACCGCTTCCTCACGGCGCTGGAGCATCAGGTAATAATAGTCCTTGTCCATCTCCATGCCCATGTAAGCCTTACCGACATCTCCGAGAAATACCTTCAAAGAAGTTCCGTCGAAGAGCGAATGGTGAACGTCGAAGAAGACGTATCCGGCTTTTTCAGTTTTAAACACACGGCAGCGGAACAGTTTTCCGCCGACGATCTTGAAAGGAAATACCAGCGTATCTTTGACAAATTTCAGCTCAAACTCAGACAGTCTTTCCACGTGGATATCCGTCAGGTTTTCGGGCGTATATTTCTGTACCAGCTCACCGCTTTCGTTCCACGCGAAAGTGGTCAGCAGTGCGGGGTGGTTTGAGATCGCTTTTTTCAAAGCCTCCGCCATCTGTTCCATATCAAAGAAATCGGTGCTGACCTTCATCATCGAAAAGAGGTTGTACATCGTGGAGTTCGGCGTATAGAGCTGATAGTCTACCATATACAACTGCTCGGTCGTCAGCGGATGCTCCACTTTGATCGCCTCGTCATTCTTTTCGTCGGGGCTGACGCCGTCATCCTCTTCGAGGAGCTTTGCATAGAGCTCTGCGATCTTTGCCGGCGTTCTGCCGCGGAACACCTCGGAAGTATTCAATCCGGGCAGATCGGCTTCCGTGACCAGTTCGATGGAGCCGAGAGAGTCGCCGCCCATCTCGTAGAAGTCGTCGTTGATACCGACCTGAGAAAGCTTCAAGACCTTTTCCATAGCGTGACAGAGTTTTTCTTCGACCTCGTTCGTCGGAGCAACGTAATCACTCTTGAATTCAGTCATATCCGGCTTGGGAAGCGCTTTTCTGTCGAGCTTGCCGTTCGCCTTCAGCGGCGCTTTATCTATCTTGATATAGTATGCGGGGATCATATAGTAAGGCAGACGTTTCATCAGCTCCTGACGCATATATTCGCTGTCGACTTTGATGTCGTCCGTATAATATGCGCAGAGATAGCTTTTTCCTCCGTCTTCAAAGCCGCGCGCGGCTGCCCAGCTGACTCCGAGGGCTTGCTTGACCGCCGCCTCGATCTCAGCGGGTTCGATACGGTTGCCGTTGATCTTGATCATATCGCCGCTGCGTCCGAGCAGGACAAGGTTGCCTTTTTCGTCTTTCTTCGCAAGGTCGCCGGTATGATAAATTTTGTTGACAAACGCTTTTTCGGTCTCTGCCGGCAGGTTTATGTAGCCGCGCACATAGGGGTTCTCAAAGCACAGCTCGCCGGTATCTCCGTCAGCGACCTCATTGCCGTCTTCGCCGAAGAGATAGAGATTCGTTTCCACCTCCGGCTTTCCGATAGGACAAACCTCATACGAGCGGTCGATCGGAAATACGCCGACGGCAAATCCGCTCTCACTCGAAGCGTAAATGTTGATGAGCTCGAGGTTCTTATTGTATACGTTATTTGCAGGCTCGCTTCCGACAAAGAGCATTCTGAGGAACGGACCTGTCTGATTGCCCAGCATACGGACGTAGGAGGGCGTAAGGAACGTGATGGTGATGCGCTTGGTGATAAAGAACTTTGCAAGCGCACCGGTATTCTTTATGGTTGCATAGGAAACGACAAAGGTCTTGCCGCAGGGGATGCTGAGCGCCTTAAGAATGACGATGATCGAAGCGACGAAGTTCAGCGGTGCGAGCAGCGCAAGACGGTCTGAACCGTTAAAAGGCGTGACGCCGTTGACCTTAATGGATTCGATAGCGCGGTCCAGATTGCCGTATTCATGCAGGACGCCCTTGGGATTTCCCGTAGTACCCGAGGTGTAGATAGCATAAGCGGCGTCGTGCTCGTCCGGAGTTTCATGACCGGAGAGCGGCTCGGTCTGCATGATCACATCCCAGTTTTCAGCGGAAAGCTCCAGCTTGCAGCCGCAGTCAGAGCGGATATAGTTGATACGCTCGGGAGCATAGGTGTCCTCTACCAGCGCCCATGCGGCGCCGGCTTTCCAGATACCGACCATCGCAATTATCGGAAGAACGCCGCGAGGCAGATCGATGAGGACAAAGTCTTCGCGACCGATGCCGTGCTGCTTCAGATATGCGTATATACGGCCGCTCATATCGTCTAACTGTGCGTACGTAATACCTTTTGAATGAGCCTCGTCAAACAAAATGGATGCGCCGGGATTCTCGGCAGTGTACTTTTGCAAAAGATCAATAATAGGTTTCATAATGCCCACCTCAATTTAAATCTACAATAAAAATGTCGGAAAAACCGGTTTTCTCAAAAACCGCCGAAATGCTCTCGCCCACATTTAGAATACAGTCATAGAAACGCCTCTAAAAAATATTCATGGCCGGGTTTTTGTGCATAAACAAAAAATCCGGTCGGACAGCGTTAACATTTTATCCTATTTTCCCTGCAATTACTGGTTAAATATGCCTAAAATATAATATCATATTATTAATTATTTGTCAAGTGTGATAAATTGCATTTTACAAACAATAGGCTTCTGCGATGAAAAATCAGGATGAGCTATACAGTGGACAGGAAGGCGCATAAAGCGCTCTGACACAACACGTCGGATGCGGTGTTGACATACGACGCGATTTTGCTGTTGAAAAATCCGCGCTTTCAGGATATAATAAATCCGATACCGACAATTATATTTGAAAAAGGAACTGATATTATGAACGACGTAACGATCCGCCTTGAGACGGAAAAAGACTACCGCGCGGTGGAAGAGCTGACGCGCAACGCATTCTGGAACATTTATAAACCGGGCGCGGACGAACACTACTACGTCCATCAAATGCGAAATCACCCCGACTTTATCCCCGAGCTCGCATTCGTACTCGAGAAGGACGGAAAGATAGTCGGCAATATAATGTACACGAAAGCGTGGCTCGAGGACGAGAACGGAGACCGCAAAGAAATCCTCTCTTTCGGACCGCTCTGCGTCGCGCCGGAATATCAGAGGCAAAAGCTCGGCAAGATCCTCATCGAGCATTCGTTCGAGAAAGCCCGCGAAATGGGCTACGACGTAAATATAAACTTCGGCAATCCGGGCAACTACGTCAGCCGCGGATTCGTGAGCTGCAAAAAGAAAAACGTCAGTTTCGTCGTCGAAGGAAATTATCCGACAGCACTTCTCGTGTGCGAGCTCGTACCGGGGGCGCTTGACGGAGGAAAATGGATGTTCATTCCGAGCACCGCCGCCGACTGCTGCGAAGACTCGGAAGCGGTCGAAGCGTTCGACTCGACCTTCCCGCCGAAGGAAAAGAAATGGATGCCGAGTCAGGAAGAGTTCTATATTTACAGCAACTCTTCAGTAGTAAGATAAATGTCTGTCAAAAGCGCGGAGTGTTCTCCGCGTTTTTTTCATTATTTTTTATAAAGTTATACGCATTTTTGTGTTTGAATACGCATTCGCATACGCGATTTTTGAATATTTGACGTAAAAATCTTCGTTTTACTGCATATTTATAAATATTTTTCAAAAATATTTGAATAAATTTTCGTTTTCATCTTGACAAACGCGTTCATTGAGTGTAAAATTTCTCGTGAACATATAAATATATCTATATAACGGAGCAACGACGTGATAAAAGTATTCATAGACGGCAGTTCCGGCACGACCGGACTGAACATAAAAAAACGCCTCGGGGAGCGGAACGATATATCGCTCATCACACTTGACGAAGAGCATCGCAAGGACCCGGAGGCGAAAAAGAAAGCTATTTTTGAGAGTGACGTCACGTTCCTCTGCCTGCCCGACGACGCGGCGCGCGAAGCGGTCGCACTCGCGGGGGACGCAGACACGGTCATCATAGACACCTCGACCGCGCACAGAACGGCTGAAGGCTGGACTTACGGCTTTGCCGAGCTCGAAGGTCAAAGAGAAAAGATCGCATCATCAAAGCGCATCGCAAACCCGGGATGCCACGCGAGCGGATTCATTTCCCTCGTCGCGCCGCTCGTCAGCGCGGGGATAATAGGATCCGACGCTTCCCTCTCCTGCTTTTCGCTTACCGGATATTCCGGCGGCGGCAAAAAGATGATAGCGCAGTATGAAGATCCGCAGAACGCGGAAGCTCTGATGGCACCGTCTATGTACGCGCTCACACAGAGTCACAAGCATCTGCCGGAGATGGCGACGGTCTGCAGCCTTGAGAAGCCGCCGGTGTTCTGCCCCGTCGTCTCCTCGTTCTATTCCGGGATGCAGGTCGTCGTTCCGCTGAACGGCGT
Source organism: Clostridia bacterium (assembly GCA_017445115.1). Next base: position 7,237 of record JAFSUU010000098.1, read on the forward strand.
CGACGTCGCGGGCGGCATTGAGGACATAAAACGGATCTATGCGTCGGTCTACGGCGGGAAGATCGTAAAATACGTCTCCGATCCGTCGCCTGACGGATTTCTGTCGGCAGGAGAGTTTTCCGGGCGCGACGATATGCAGATATCGGTTCTCGGGAACGATGAACGGATCACACTCGTGTCGAGATTCGACAATCTCGGAAAAGGCGCCTGCGGCGCAGCAATACAGAATATGAATATCGCCCTTTCTCTTCCCGAGGGAACGGGGCTGATCTTACCGGAGGAAAACAAATGAAAATTACAGACGGCGGCGTTTGCGCCGCAAAAGGATTTCTTGCAAACGGTATCTATTGCGGTATCCGCAAAAATAAAACAAAGAAAGATCTCTCTCTGATATACAGTGAAAAGCAGGCTTCCGCGGCGGCGGTATACACGACTAACCTCGTAAAAGGCGCGCCTCTTGTCGTCACTAAGCAGAACATTTCCGACGGCAAGGCGCAGGCGGTGATCTGCAACAGCGGCAACGCCAACACCTGCAACGCAAACGGCATTGAGATCGCAGAAGAGACGTGCGGGCTTCTCGCATCGGCGCTCGGGATCAATAAAAGCGACGTCGTCGTCGCTTCGACCGGCGTCATCGGTCAGCCGCTCGACATAACTCCGATAAAGGACGGGATCCCCTCTCTCGTGAAAGGACTTTCCGCATCGGGCGGTGAAGCGGCGGCGGAAGGCATCATGACTACCGACACGGTCAAAAAAGAGATCGCGGTAAGCTTTGAAGTTGCGGGAGTACCCTGCACTATCGGCGGCATTGCGAAGGGCAGCGGAATGATCCATCCCAATATGGCGACGATGCTCGTCTTTATCACGACGGACGCGGCGATCTCGCCCGGGATGCTTCAAAAGGCGCTCTCCGAGGACATAACAAAGACTTTCAATATGATCAGCATAGACGGCGACACCTCCACAAACGATATGGTGACGGTGCTGGCGAACGGAATGGCGGGGAATAAGGAAATAGTTTCCGAAGGCGCGGACTTCGACTCGTTTATGAAAGCGCTGAACACAGTGACGGTCCACCTCTGCCGTATGATAGCCTCCGACGGCGAGGGCGCAACGAAAATGCTCGAGTGCGAGGTCACCGGCGCTTCCGACGAGGCAACGGCGAAGACGGTGGCGAAGAGCGTAGTATGCTCCAACCTCACAAAAGCCGCGATGTTCGGCGCAGACGCCAACTGGGGACGCGTACTGTGTGCGATAGGCTACAGCGGAGCCAAAGTCGACGTGAACAAGATCGACGTCTTCTTCAAGAGCAAAGCGGGCGAGATAAAAGTCTGCGAGAACGGCGCGGGATACCCGTTCTCCGAAGAAGAGGCGAAGAAGATACTCCTCGAAAAAGAGATTTCGATAGCGGTAAATCTTAATGACGGCGAGCATTTCTCGACCGCGTGGGGATGCGACCTCACTTATGATTACGTCAAGATCAACGGCGATTACCGCACCTGATAAGGAGAGATAAAATGAAAGGATCGTTATCCAATTACGAACGCGCCGAGGTCATCGCGGAGGCGCTCCCTCATATTAAAAAATATGTAGGAAAGATCGTCGTTATCAAATACGGCGGAAGCGCGATGGTCAACGAAGAACTGAAAATGCAGGTCATGAAAGACATCGTTCTCTCATGGCTTATCGGCATAAAAGTCGTTCTTATACACGGCGGCGGCCCCGAAATAAGCGACCTCATGGAGAAGATAGGCAAAGCTCCGGAATTCATCGACGGGCTCCGTGTAACCGACAAGGAGACGGTCGAGATCGCGCAAATGGCGCTCTCCGGCAAGGTGAACAAGACTCTCGTCAACATCATCGATGCCTCCGGCGGAAGAGCCGTCGGAATATCCGGCGTTGACGCGCGAATGATCGAAGCGGAAGTCAAGGATGAAAAGCTCGGCTTCGTCGGAAGCATCAAATCGGTGAACACGCAGGTCATCAACGATCTGCTGAACAACAATTATATACCGGTAATTTCCACTATAGGCTGCGATAAAGCCGGAAACGTCTACAACATCAACGCCGACACCGCCGCGGCTTATATCGCGGGTGCTCTCGGAGCGGAAAGGCTGATAATGATGACGGATATCGCAGGAATACTTAAGGACCGCGACGATCCGTCGTCTCTGATACCGGAGATCTCAATTAAAGAAGCGGGTATCCTCCGCGAAGAAGGGATCATCAGCGGCGGCATGATACCGAAAGTCGAATGCTGTATAAAAGCGATCGAGCACGGTGTCAAAAACGTAGTAATAATGGACGGAAGAGTTCCCCATTCAATACTTATGGAGCTTCTTACAAACGAGGGCGCCGGTACAATGGTGACCGAATAAAGGGGTAACGAAATGAACACAAAAGAACTCGACGCAGCGTACATTGCGGGTACATACAAACGGTTTCCGGTCACGGCGGTGTCCGGCAAAGGATCCGTGATAAAGGATGAGACCGGCAAAGAATACATAGATATGGGTTCCGGTATCGGAGTCACTTCATTCGGGATCGCCGACGACGTCTGGATAAACGCCGTCACGGAACAGATCTCAAAAATTCAGCACGCGTCAAATCTTTATTATACCGAGCCGTGCGCCGAACTCGCGAAGACGCTCTGCGAGAAGACCGGAATGAAAAAAGTTTTCTTCTCAAACTCCGGAGCTGAAGCAAACGAATGCGCGATCAAGGCGGCGAGGAAATACGCATCCGACAAATACGGAAGCGAGAGATTTGTCATCGCGACGCTTAACAACAGTTTTCACGGCAGAACGCTGACGACTCTTGCCGCGACAGGTCAAGAGCACTTTCATAAGCTCTTCACCCCGCTGACAGACGGCTTCGTGAGCTTTGACGCCGGAGACCTTTCATCGCTCGAAAAGCTCGCCGAAGCAAAAACTCTTGCCGCGGTGATGATAGAGTGCGTTCAGGGCGAGGGCGGCGTAATACCGCTCGACCCGGCTTTCGTCAAAGGACTTGCCTCGTTCTGCTCGGAAAACGACGTTCTGCTGATCGTCGACGAAGTTCAGACCGGAAACGGAAGAACGGGAAAGCTGTACGCGTATATGAATTACGGCATTACGCCCGACGTCGTCTCGACCGCGAAAGGGCTCGGCGGCGGACTTCCTATCGGAGCTACCCTTCTCGGCGAAAAATGCGCGTCCGTGTTTAACCCGGGAGATCACGGGTCCACGTTCGGAGGAAATCCGGTCTCATGCGCGGCGGCGCTAAGCGTAATATCGCGTATCGACGACGATTTTCTTTCGGAAGTTCGGAAAAAGAGCAAATTCATCTTTGATTCGCTGACCGGCGCCGACGGCATTGAGAGCGTCAGCGGGCTCGGGCTGATGATAGGAATAAAAACAAAGAAAGAAGCGGCTGGAGTCGTTGCGGAATGTATCGAAAAAGGCGTTTTGTGCCTCACGGCAAAGGACAAGGTGCGTTTACTGCCCGCGCTGAATATTGACGACAAACTTCTGAGTACGGCGATAGAAACCATAAAAGAGGTTTGCGCAGGAGAATAAAAAGTTTGATCCGGCGTCCGCTGTTCAACGCGGGCGCTTCAGGGAGATTTTTATGAAAAAAGCGTATTTGATTTTAAGCAACGGAACGGTTTTCGAGGGATACAAGATCGGCGCGGATACCGAGAGTATCGGAGAAGTCGTTTTTTCCACCGGCATGGTCGGTTATCTGGAGACACTCACCGATCCTTCGTACGCCGGGCAGATCGTAGTACAAACCTTCCCTCTCATAGGTAACTACGGCGTTATATCCGAAGATTTTGAAGGCGAGTGCGCCGTAAAAGGATACGTCGTACGGGATCTTTGCTACACGCCCTCCAACTTCCGTTCGGAATATGAACTTGACGCTTTTTTGAAGTCGAAAAACGTATGCGGGATCTGCGGGATCGACACGCGATATCTGACAAAGATCATACGGGAACAGGGTGTGATGAACGGAATGATCTCGGATAGTGCCGCGCCGGATATGAGTAAAATACTCGAGTATCAGGTCAAAGGCGTGGTCAAGCAGGTCTCATCCAAAACGACGGCGGAATTTCCCGCCTTCGCGGAAGAAAAATACAGAGTCGCCCTTATTGATTACGGCGCAAAAAAGAGCATCGTCAAATGCCTGCAAAAAAGAGGCTGCCGCGTCTTGTCGTTCCCTGCCGACACGTCCGGAGAAGATATTTTGCAATCGGATGTTGACGGCATAATGCTTTCAAACGGCCCGGGCGACCCGGCGGAAAACCTCTATCAGATCGAACAGATCAAAAAGCTGATCGGCAAGAAGCCTTTGTTCGGAATATGTCTCGGCCACCAGCTTACGGCGCTTGCTTTAGGCGGGAAAACCACAAAGCTGAAATACGGCCACCACGGCGTCAACCAGCCTGTAAAGGAAAAGGGCGGTGTCAGAACTTATATCACAAGCCAGAATCACGGATACGCGGTGACAGCGGGGTCTCTCGCAGGAATCGGCGAAGAAAGCTTTGTCAACGCAAACGACGGCAGCTGCGAGGGTATGGATTATGCCGATCTTCACGCATTTACCGTACAGTTCCACCCAGAAGCAAACGGAGGACCGCACGATACCGAATTCTTATTCGACAGGTTTATCAAAATGATGGAGAAAGAAAAAAATGCCTAAGAACGAAGCTATAAAAAAAGCGCTGGTTATAGGCTCCGGCCCTATAGTGATCGGGCAGGCGGCGGAATTCGACTATTCCGGCGCCCAGGCCTGCCGTGTGCTTAAGCGCGAGGGAATCAACGTCGTACTGGCAAACTCCAATCCCGCAACGATCATGACCGACAGCGCGCTGGCGGATGAAATATATCTGGAACCGCTTACAGTGGAAACTCTCTCCCGCATTATTGAAAAAGAAAGACCGGACGGAATTCTCGCGGGGCTCGGCGGACAGACGGGACTCACGCTCTCCATGCAGCTTTACGAAAGCGGTGTGCTTCAAAAATACGGCGTGAAATTTCTCGGCACAAATATTGAAGCGATAAAAAAAGCCGAAGACCGCGAGCTCTTCAGAGAGACAATGCTGAAGATAAATCAGCCCTGCGTTCCGAGCGATATCGCGTTTGACGTTGAAAAGGCGGTCGAGATCGCGAAAAAGATCGGATATCCGGTCATCGTTCGTCCGGCATATACGCTCGGCGGATCCGGCGGCGGCATCGCAAAGAACGAAGAAGATCTGATAAAGATCGCCGCAACCGGCCTTGAAATGTCGCCGATCACACAGATCTTGGTTGAAAAATGCATATCCGGCTGGAAAGAGATCGAGTTTGAGACCTTGCGCGACAACTGCGGAAACGCTGTTGCCGTTTGTTCCATGGAAAACGTCGACCCGGTCGGAATCCACACCGGAGATTCGATCGTAGTCGCGCCGACGCTCACTCTTTCCGACAAGGAATTTCAAATGCTGCGCACGGCTTCGCTCGACATTATAGAGGCGCTGGGGATCGTCGGCGGCTGCAACTGTCAGTTTGCGCTGAATCCCGACAGCTTTGAGTACGCAGTCATAGAGGTCAATCCCCGTGTTTCGCGTTCCTCCGCACTTGCAAGCAAAGCGACCGGATATCCGATCGCCAAGATCTCGACTCTTATCGCGATAGGATACAACCTCGATGAGATAAAGAACGAGATCACCGGAAAGACCTGCGCCTGCTTTGAGCCTGCGCTGGACTACGTTGTCGTAAAATTCCCGAAATGGCCTTTTGATAAATTCACCAATACAAGCCGCCGTCTCGGAACGCAGATGAAAGCGACCGGCGAGGTCATGGCAATCGGTCAGAGCTTTATCGAGGCGCTGATGAAAGCGGTTCGCGGAGTAGAGATCAAAATGGATTCGCTGAACCACAAACCGGAAAACAGCGACGACGTTCTGACAAGGCTTTCCTGCCCCGACGACTTGCGCCTGTTTACCGTTTATGAGGCATTGAAAGCAGGTATTCCCGGGAAAAAGATCCACGAGATAACAAGAATCGATCCGTATTTCATCTCCTGCCTGAAAGAGGCAGCCGCGCTTGAAGCCGAACTGAAAGAAAAGCGCTTGGACGAAGAGCTGTACCTCAAAGCAAAAAAAGCGGGTTTCCCCGACTCTTACATAAAAGAACTGACAAACGCGCCCGACTTGCCGGACTTTCACTACAGCTATAAGATGGTCGACACCTGCGCCGCAGAATTTGCGGCGGAAACGCCGTATTTTTACTCCTGCGCGGACAAACACTGCGAGGCGAGAGAGACAGAGCGGAGCGGCAAGCCGGTAATCATGGTGCTCGGCTCCGGCCCGATCCGTATCGGACAGGGGATCGAATTCGATTACAGTTCGGTCCACTGCGTATGGACGCTGAGGGAAATGGGATATGACGTTGTTATCGTTAACAACAACCCGGAGACCGTTTCCACCGATTATGACACTGCAAATCGCCTGTATTTTGAGCCTCTGACCGAAGAGGACGTAATGAGCATTGTAGAGGTTGAACACCCTGTCGGCGTCGTAGTGGCGTTCGGAGGACAAACCGCGATCAAACTTGCAAAAGCTCTCGATTCAAGAGGCGTGCGCATCCTCGGCACTTCCGCCGAGAGCATCGACATCGCAGAAGACAGAGAGCGCTTCGACAAGTTTCTCGAATCGATCAATATGTCCCGTCCCAAAGCGGTCGCTGTTGAAAGCACCGAGGAGGCGCTTATCGCCGCAAAGATACTCGGTTATCCGGTCCTTCTCCGCCCGTCATACGTGATCGGCGGTCAGGGAATGAGCGTCGTTCGCTCTTCCGATGAACTTAAAACGTATATGAGCGCGATAATCTCCGGAAGCATCGCCAACTCCGTTCTCGTCGACAAGTATATGCCCGGCGCAGAACTTGAAGTCGACTGCATTTCGGACGGCTCGACCGTACTCATCCCCGGGATCATGGAACATATCGAGCGCGCCGGAATACATTCGGGCGACTCTATAGCCGTGTATCCTCCGTATAATCTCTCCGATACGATGAAAAAGAAGATTTCCGACGTCTCGATCAAGATCGCAAGGGGGCTCGGCACGAAAGGCATCGTAAACATTCAATATCTCATTTATGAAAACGAGCTGTACGTCATAGAGGTCAACCCTCGCGCGAGCCGTACCGTTCCGTACATCAGCAAGGTCACAAGGATCCCGGTCATCGAACTGGCGAGCCGCGTCATGCTCGGCGAAAAGCTCGAAGACATGGGATATAAAGAAGGACTTGCCGACGACGCGCGCTATTACGCGGTCAAGGTCCCGGTGTTCAGCTTTGAAAAGATCTCCGACGCCAACTCTATAATGGGACCCGAAATGAAGTCTACCGGCGAAGTTCTCGGCATCGGAAGAACGAAAGCGGAGGCGCTGTATAAAGGGCTTTGCGCCGCGGGAATCGACGTCCACGCAAACGGAAAGCGCGGAAACGGAATACTTATATCAGTTGAGGACTACGACTATTCCGACGCGATAAAGCTCGCCGAAAAATTTACCGACCTCGGAATGACGATCTACGCGACGCCCGACACCGCCGCGGCGATCGAAGCGCGCGGGCTTGACGTCACGATGGCGCGTAATATCTGGGATAACAACGACATTTACGATCTCATCGAATCCGGCACCGTGAACTACGTCGTATATACAGGCGCGGTCATGGACAGCTCGGTGGGAGACTTCAGACTTTTATACCGCAAAGCAATGAACGCACACATTCCCTGCATGACGTCCATCGACACAGCGCTCGCGCTTGCCGACGTAATCTGCGCATCGTACGACAAGAACAACACTCACCTCGTCGATATTAACCACTAAGGAGCGGAAAATGGATTTAAAAGGAAAGAGCTTTTTGAAGCTTTTGGATTTCACGCCCGATCAGATAGCGTATCTTTTAGACCTTGCCTCGGTTCTCAAAGAGAAAAAGAAAAAAGGCATTACGCACGATATTTGCCGCGGCAAAAATATCGCGCTGATCTTTGAAAAAACGAGCACGAGAACACGCTGTTCTTTTGAAGTAGCGGCTGCGGATCTCGGTATGCATTCCGTTTATCTCGACCCGAAAAGTTCTCAGCTCGGAAAAAAAGAAAGTCTTGCGGACACAGCCCGTGTTCTCGGCAGGATGTTCGACGGGATCGAATACCGCGGTTTCGGTCAGGAAAGAGTCGAAGCTCTCGCAAAATACTCCGGCGTCCCGGTTTGGAACGGGCTGACTAACGAATTCCACCCCACTCAGATACTCGCCGATTTCATGACGATCAAAGAACATTTCGGGCATCTCTCCGAAATCAAACTCGTATATCTCGGCGACGCGCGCTATAACACGGGCAACTCGTTAATGGTCGGCTGCGCAAAAATGGGACTCGATTTCACGATTTGCTCTCCGGAAAAATATTTTCCCGATAAAGAGCTTGTCGAAACGTGCGAAAAGATAGCGAAAACGGCCGGAGCGACATTGAATTTCGAGACAGATCCGATAAAAGCAACTCGCGGCGCCGACGTGATCTACACCGACGTCTGGCTTTCGATGGGAGAACCCGATTCTGTCTGGAAGGAACGGATCGACGATCTGATCTCCTATCGCGTGACAATGGAGCTTATGGACAACGCAGGGCCTCAGTGCCGTTTCATGCACTGCCTGCCCTCATTCCACGATCTCGAAACCGAGACCGGGAAAAACGCCTATGAGACGTTCGGCATCGACTGCATGGAGGTCACAGACGAAGTATTTGAAAGCGACCGTTCGATCGTTTTCGATGAGGCCGAAAACCGTTTGCACACGATCAAAGCCGTTATGGCGGCAACACTGTAAAAGAAAGGCAAGGAATGCCGCGTACTCTTAAGGACAGTTAACAAAAACCGGCTGAGGTAAGGAACAAAAGCCTTATTTCAGCCGGTATTTTGCCGCATAACGGAGCAAGCAGGGAATTTGTACTGCAAATTCCGCAAAAGCGATATATTTTGCCAGACGGCAAAATGCGATATAACGGCTTTTGCCGTTGCGAAATATTTCGCTATGCGAAATGCGATATGATATTTGCCCTCGTTCGCGAAGCGAACATATCGCGTGACGCAGTCACATATCGCACGCCGCCGGCGTATATCGCTTGCCCGAAGGGCAAATATCGCTGCCGACTGTCCTTTAGAACAGTCGGCAAAGCACCCTTGCCTTTTTGTCTTTCAAATATATGAACACCTTGCATTATTCTGATGTTGACAATTAAATAATAATATGTTATTATCAAATTTAGTAAATAATATATATCCGGCGGCGGTGAAATTTGCCTCTGCCACACCGAAAGGAATGTCAAAGCTATGAAAAAACGCATCTTAGCTCTCGCGCTGTCAGTGATGATGATCGCATCATTGCTGCCGCTTTCAGTACTCGCCGCGGACGGTGATACGTCCGACGGATGGTATCCCGCATATTTTTCCGAGACGGAAAGCGAAGGGATAGAACGGTTTATCGGCGCTTCGGCGGCAGAGGATGATGTCGAGCCGGAGGATATTTATGACCCGACGGACGTTGTTCGCGTCTCGATCATTCTCAGCGAGAATTCGACTCTCGATGTTTTTTCTCCCGATAACGCGGTAAAAAGCAAGCTGGCGCAAAGATATCGCACGATACTGAAGCAGCGGCAGAACGCGCTCGCAAAGAAGATATCGGGCGACGCTCTCGACGGAGAAAAGCTCGACGTCGTCTGGAATCTGACGCTTGCTGCAAATATTATCTCCGCCAACGTCGAATACGGAAAGATCGAGAAGATCAAAGCCGTGCCCGGCGTTGAAGACGTTATACTCGAGACTTACTACGTCGCCAATACCGACGGCGACGTCGGCGACGCCGAACCCAATATGACTATCAGCGCCGGTATGACGAATACCGACATTATCTGGGCGGAAGGATACACCGGAGCGGGGACCTCGATAGCGGTGATCGATACGGGTATTGACTACAAACATATTGCATTCGATCCCGACGCTTACGAATACGCCATCGGCACTGTTAATAAAAATATTGACATCGTTACAAGGGAAGACGTCGAGGCGGTCTTCGACCAGCTCAACGTAAAGGGACGCGATTCTTCTCTGACAGTTGACGACGTGTACTTAAATTCCAAAATACCGTTTGCTTTCAATTATGTAGACAACGACACCGACATCGCACACATAAACGATATTGAAGGCGCTCACGGATCCCACGTTGCCGGTATTGCCGCCGCAAACAGATACGTTCCCGACGGGAACGGCGGATATGCGGACTCTCTCTCTGCAGTTCTGACGCAGGGTCAGGCGCCCGACGCCCAGCTGTTCGTCATGAAAGTCTTCGGCAAGGGCGGCGGAACATTTGAATCGGACTACTTTGCGGCGCTGGAAGACGCGATAGTGCTCGGCGCCGATTCGGCGAACCTTTCGCTCGGAAGCCCCGATTCAGGTTTTTCAACGGAGCCGGAATATAAAAAACTTCTCGAGGGACTCTCCGAATGCAATACCGTTGTTGCCATTTCCGCAGGCAACAATTCGTACTGGTCGGATGAGACCATAGCCGGAAAGAATTATGCGGAAGATAAAAATTTGGATACGGTCGGCTCTCCCGGATCTGTCACAAACTCTCTTTCCGTCGCGTCCGTGGATAATGCGGGTATCATAAGCCCTACGATAGGCTTTTCCGGTAAATGGCTTGAATACACGGAGCCTAAAGGGTTTACGAACGTTCCGTTCGCCTCTCTTGACGGAGAATATGAGTTCATCTATATCGACAGCATCGGTTCAGAGGAAGATTTTGCCGCAGTGGCGGACGTTCTTCCCGGAAGGATCGCAATATGCAACCGCGGGACTATACACTTTTCAGACAAAGCTAACGCAGCAGTAAAGTACGGCGCAGCAGCGACCATTATATGCAACCACATTGAAGAGTCTATATCGATGGATATCTCCGACTACATATACACCGATCCTGTCATTATGCTTTCTCTCGAATACGGAGAGTTCATCAAAGAAAACTCCGAGGCGGTGACAGACGGCGAAACGGGAGAGATCCTGTATTACACCGGAAAAATGACGATGCCCACCGAAACGGAAGTCCACTATTCTGATTCCGACTATTATGAAATGAGCGATTTTTCATCGTGGGGCGTGCCCGGTTCTCTGGAACTGAAACCCGAGATAACAGCTCCCGGCGGAAATATTTACTCGGTCTTCGGCGAACAGAAACTCAAAAGCGAAACGATCGTCGATGACGGAAACGACGCTTTCGGACTTATGTCCGGTACCTCGATGGCGTCCCCTCAGGTCGCCGGAATTTCCGCGCTCATATCGGAATATATTCGCGACAACGACCTTGAAAAGAAGACCGGTCTCACGCGCCGTCAGCTCACGACCTCGCTCATAATGGGATGTGCCGTTCCGCTTTACGATGAAGACAGCGGCAATTATTATCCTGTCATTCAGCAGGGCGCCGGACTCATCGATATAGCCGCAGCATTCAGAACGCACACGTATATTATGATGCAGGAAGACGCCACAAAGTCCTGGCGTGACGGAAAGGTCAAAGCCGAGATCGGCGAAGTTTCACGCGACACCGGCAAATTTGACTTCACTTTTGATATAAACAATTTCGGAGACGAAGACTCTGAATACACGCTTGACGCGTACTTCTTCACACAGAATTACGTCGAAGAAGAAATGTATGACGGAAAAGGAAACGTTATATGTGACGATGACGGAAACGCAGTCACGTGCCTTTATATGGACAAAAGCACGATCCTTCTCACCACCGACGTCGTATGGACGGTCAACGGTAAGCCTGTTGAAACCGCCGTCAAATACGACTTCAACGGCGACGGCATTTTCTCATACTTTGACGTTCAGACGCTCCTTGAATATATCGTTGAAAACATAAACGATCTGGACTGTATCGAGTACGCGGACGTCGACGATGACGGCGATATAGATACTTACGACGCATATCTCGCGCTCGATATGCTCCACAATACGAAGATAACTGTCCCCGCGGGAGAAAGCGTCTCCGTCAACGTCTCCGTAAGACTGCTCGATATCGACGACTTCGATATTAACGGCGCTTATATCGAAGGCTTCGTCTATGCAGAGGAGCAGGCTACAGATGAAGGCGCTGCAGGCGTAACTCTGTCGATCCCCGTCCTCGGTTATTACGGCAGCTGGTCCGATTTTTCAATGTTTGACCACGCGTCGGCGATCAGTTATTTCAATAAAACCTGCGGCAAAGCGCCGTATATGGCGGCAGCTATCGGCGAGACTTCATACATCACGAATACGTTCGTTATCAGTTCGCCGAACCACAGCCCCAGTTACGCTGTAGGAAATCCGGTCGTACCCGACAAGGAATACCATCCGGAACGAAACGCCGTATCCCCGTTGAATTCGATCAATTACGTAAAATGCACGCTTATACGAAACGCGAAATATACCGAGACCGTCGTTACCGACAGCGACGGAAACGAGCTGTTCTCCAAAACTTACGGCCGCACCCCTGCCGCTTTTTACTCTGATGATTACGGGTGGTCTGCCTATTACTATATTAATCCGATAAACTATACGCCGGACACACTTGAAGAAGGGGACGCCTTCACGGTGACGTTCCGCGCCATTCCCGAATACTACGTCAAAGACGGCGTGGCTGATCTCGGCGGAGTCTCCAAGGAAAAAACAGAGATCTCTCAGACCTTCACGATCGACGGCACTGCTCCCAAAATACTGTCCGTACAGTATCATCGCGAGAGCGAGAAAGATCCGATCGACGCTATAAGAGTCGAAATGTGTGACAACCAGTTCACCGCTGCCGCCGTACTTTTGGATGAAGACGGCTATCCGCTCAAAATGATCGGATCCGATCCCGACGCCGACGCGAAGCCGGGCGACACCAGAGTATGTGTGTTCGATCTGAACGAGTGCTTTGACGACCTCACTGAAGCCCCGTCTCATTTCAAGATATCTGTCACCGACTACGCTATGAACGACGTTGATTACAAGATCAACTTTAACGAAGACGAGTTGGAAGAAGACAGGGCTATCATTCTGAATACCGACAGCGTATCGCTGGTGCCCGGTGATGATTACACGTTCTTCGCTACCGTCACACCGTGGGGCGAGAACTCTCCCGTCCTCTGGAAGGTTGAAGACGAGAAGATAGCGACCGTGGACGATAACGGCGCGGTCACCGCCGTTGCAGTCGGAAGCACCGAGCTCACGGCATACCTGATGTCAGATCCCGAAGTCACGTCGTCGGCAAAGATCGTCGTACTCGATCTGAACAAGACTCTCAGCGGCATTCTCTGTGATGAAAACTCTGACAGCTGGTTCGTTACGTTCCGGACGGACGACCTTCCCGAATACAGCCTTGATTCAAAAACCCCTGTTTCCAGCGATTTTTCAGCTCTCTGCTATGACGTTGACGGTACTCTTTATTGCGCATCTCTCAACGATGACTGGTCATCGGATATCTATACGGTCAATGAAGATACGTATGAACTGACGTATCTCTGCTCATCAGAATTCGGCAGTCCGGACTATGCCGCCGCGCCTTCGTTCTCTGAAGTTGCAGGAACCAGGCTGCTCGCCGGGATCAGCAGAACTTATCTTTTCTGGACCGACGTTTCGACCGGAGATATTTTTACAGCATACGATTACTATGAAGACATAGGAGATTGCGAATTAGTCGGTATAGCCTACGCAGGCTCTTACAAAGATTCCGGATACAATATTGACGTGTATTATCTTATTGACAAGTACGGAATACTTTACAAAACCGAAGTAGGTCTTACGGACGAATGTGAAGACATGGATCCTATGTTCGAAGCTATTGATTTCATCGGCAGATCAGTCAGCTTTATCGGCGGTCAGTCCCTGTATCTTGATACATACGGCGACCTTATCTGGTCAAGAGCGGATGAAGACAACGGTTTGGCACAGATAATAGTCTGCCTCATCGATGAAAACGACAACGTCAGGTCCTATTATCGCGGCGAATTCGAAACCGACATCTGGCCCGTTTCCGGTATATATGAAAAAGGCGCGTCGATAGCGTTTGATTATCAGAGCAATGATACGGAAGAGACAAGCGGGAAAGACAAAGCGGTAAAAGGAAGCGCCATATCTCCCATGTCCGTCACAGTAAGCGATGAGCCGAAGAATGTGAAGAACGTATCAGGCGGCTCGAAGAGCATTGACGGTATGATAATAGATGATTACGTCTACATCGATATCATCGCCGACATCGAGGCGACGAACGGGCTCTATACTGTCGAATACAACGCATCTGTATATGAAGTGCTGAGAGTCGACCACACCTCCGAGTGTTTCGCCGTAAGTTACACTGACGGCATGGTCAAATTCGCATTCGCCGATACTGTAAAATATGCTCCGGAAGAATATATAGCGACAGTCGTCCTCAAAACGGTCGGGGACGGCGACCGATCGGTAGCTGTCACTACCGAAGAGCAAAACAACGACCATCCCGGAACGACAGAGTATTTGTACAAATCGATCGACCTCAAAGTCGTTCCCGGAGCAAGAGTCGCGGCATACGACATAGATAACGAAGCGAAAGTCATCAACATCACGACGAAGAAAGATCAGCCGCTCTCGTCATTCCAGCTCAAGCTTAACGGCGTTCCACAGACAGCGTTCACGCTGACTCCCGACTCGTTCGGAGAGAATCAGATCCAGATCAAAGGCGTCAGATATTCAGAGGAGACGAATACCGCTGGTATCAGATACTTCATATCTTACTCCGAAAACGGATTCGAGCAGTCGTTCAAGGTCAAAGTGACCGACTCCGAAGGGTACGATCACGTCTACACTGTAAACGTGACGTTTGATCACACCCCCGCATGCACCGGAATAACTCCCGGATACACCGCGAACTCCGGTCTCACCGTGTTTGACGGGAACAGCCGTCAGATCAACGTTGTTTCAAAAGCGAACAGCAAAGAGGTTTCCTTTAAGCTCAATCTGAAAGGCGGCGCTGCAGTCTCCGTTATATCCGACGCAAAGCCGCACATCATTCAGACGCCCGACAAAGGCGCAACTTACGTTGAAGTGTCTCCCGACGAGATAAACAGCAGCGCGATAGTATACTTCAAGTGCTATCGGGCTGAAGAACTGAGGGAGTTCGACATCGGAATCATCTATCCCAACGGAATCGTCGAACCGTATCACGTCGTCGTAACGTTTGCCTGACCGTAACAACAAGCGCCCTCTCCGCGAGATCGCGGAGAGGGCGAATTATACCTGTGACAGAACAAAGAGGACCACAGTATGCCATTAAAACTCATCAGAGAAGACATAACAAAGCTCTCCTGCGACGCGATAGTGAACGCCGCAAACAATTCCCTGCTCGGAGGCGGAGGCGTCGACGGCGCGATCCACAAAGCGGCGGGGAGGGGGCTGCTTGCCGAATGCGAAACGCTGCACGGATGCAGGACCGGAGACGCCAAGCTGACAAAGGGATATAAACTGCCCGCCAAATACGTCATCCACACCGTAGGTCCGATATGGAGAGGCGGCGATGACGGCGAGGAAGAGCTTCTTCGCTCATGCTACCGCAATTCTCTTGCGATCGCAAAAGAGCGCGGCTTTGAGAGCGTCGCTTTTCCGCTGATCTCATCCGGCGCATACGGTTACCCGAAGGATCAGGCGCTGAAGATCGCGGTCGAAGAGATCACCGCGTTTCTTTTGACGGAAGATATGCTGGTCTATATCGTTATCTTCGACAAGTCGTCGTTCAATATCGGCGAAAAGCTGTTTGACGACATAGCGTCTTTTATCGACGACAGATACGTTGACGAGCGTCTCGGGTCCGACCTCAGGAGAAGCGCGCTTATGAAGAGCGGTTGCCGCGAAGAAGCGGAGAGCGTCGCATTTGAGCCGAAAGACGATGCGTTTGCGGGAAGCTTCGCGCCCGGACGACCCGCTCCGGTGATGAAAAAAGCCGCGGCAAAGTCTAAAGGACCGTCTCTCGGCGACGCGTTGAAGAATATCGACGAGAGTTTTTCGGAAATGCTGCTCCGCAAGATCGACGAAAAAGGAATGACCGACGCCGAATGCTACAAAAAGGCGAATATAGACCGCAAGCTCTTTTCTAAGATCAGAAGCGACAGGCATTACCGCCCGAGCAAGACGACGGCGATCGCCTTTGCGATAGCTCTCGAGCTCCCGCTCGAAGAGACGAAGGATATGCTGATGAAAGCCGGTTTCGCGCTCTCCCACAGCAATAAATTCGACATTATCATCGAGTATTTTATAACAAACGGAAACTATAATATTTTTGAGATAAACGAGGCGCTGTTCGCGTTTGATCAAAGTTTACTCGGCATCTGATATGTAATTTCAGTTGATAAAAATGTCGCTTTGCAGGCGACCCGTTCCGAAAAACAATGAGATATAATGTGATCGTAAGGTCAAAAGACCGCACGGTCACATTTTTATTTATTTATTTTTCGGAGGTATCAAAAATGGAAAAGGTAAGAAACAACGTAACGGAACTCGTATTCATCCTTGACAGGAGCGGTTCTATGGGCGGACTTGAGAGCGACACTATCGGCGGATTCAACTCGCTGATAGAAAAGCAGAAGAAGCAGGACGGCGAATGCTTCGTATCGACGGTACTGTTCGACAACGAGAGCGAGGTCATCCACGACAGAGTGAAGCTCACCGACATAAAGCCTATGACTGACAAGGAATACTACGTCAGAGGGTGCACCGCGCTGATCGACGCCATCGGCGGCGCGATCCACCATATCGGAAACATCCACAAGTACGCCCGCCCCGAGGACGTGCCGGAGCACACGATGTTCGTCATCACGACCGACGGACTTGAAAACGCCAGCCGCAAATACACGAGCGACGAGGTCAAAAAGATGGTAGAACGCCGGAAAGAAGAGTACGGCTGGGAATTCCTCTTTATCGGCGCGAACATCGACTCCGTCGAGACCGCAAAGCATTTCGGCATTGCAGAAGACCGCGCCGTCAACTACCACGCCGACAAACAGGGCACTAAAGTCCTTTACGAAGCGGTAGGGGAAACAGTATGCTGTATGCGCGAAAACCGAGCGATAGGCTCCTCCTGGGGAAAGAAGATCAAAAAAGATTTCGAGAGCAGAAAGAAAAGCTGAAGAACAGCGCAGAAAAGCGGGCTCAAATGAGCCCGCTTTAGTTGTTTTTCCCTTTAAATCGCATCTACCACAGCATCAAAAAACTCGGTAAAGCTCTCGGCGGCTTCTCTCGGGTCTTCGTCTCTTATCAGCTCTCTCGAAGCAAGACCGACCGCCGCGGCGCGAAGAAAACGAACGGCGTTCCTCTCGCGTTCACCCGCCTCTTTTTTTCCGACACGCTTCATTATCACCTCGGAAAAATACTTTCCGGCGAGGAGCATCACATGCTTTTTGTAGATGCCGCCTGCCGACGAGAGGCAAATGTTTTTAGCTGACGAAGGATAGCGCAGAACGAAAGAAACGGCAAGAAGAAACGCTTCCCCTCCGTCCTCCGGTGATATGCCTGACGACGTGACGATGCGCGACTCCTCTTCAAAAAGTGCGTCGGCGACTTCATAAAGGTCACGGAACCAATACATGAATCTGGTCGGCGGAAGTGACGCCGCGTCGGTTACGTCTTTTGCGCTTATAGTGTCAAACGGTTTCTTTTCGAGCAGCTTTGCGAACGATTCAATAATCTTTATCTGATCGTCTTCCATTTCTATATCCTCTCCGTATGAATATCACGCAAGGAGGGAAAAACCCTCGTTGAAGATCAATACGAATACACGGAATCGATTCCGAGATATTCTTCAAGGCAAAGCCCGCTGTCGTGAACTTTCTTTGCAATCTCTTTGCCGAGATACCTGATATGCCACGGCTCGTACTTAAAACCGGTTATCGATTCTTTTCCCTGCGGATATCTGATTATAAATCCGTATTTCCAGCAGTTTTCATTCGTCCAGATCCCCTCCGCGGTATAAGCGAAGGAATCCGATACGGGATAAAGGTCAAACGCAAGCCCCGTCTGGTGCTCGGAGTGACCGGGACGCGCGGAATATGTGTCCGCGGCGGCTTTTCCGTCGACGGAGACATAATAATTATACAGCCAGCTCTGAAGATCGTACGATCTGAAGCCGTTATCCACCCGGAGATATACTCCCTCCGCTGCCGCTGCCGCAAACATTTCATCGAGAGCGGTCTGCGCCTCGGGATCAACGCCCGGACTGTAATCCGCGGGAAGCGCGTAAGTCTTGTTTACGACGAGTATCCCCTGTATGTACGTCGCTCCCTCGACTTTCGGTCTTTCCGCAACGTGTACCGTCACTTCCGCCTTTGCCGCCGGATTGTCGACTGACGACACAGTGACTTTACATTCACCAACAGAAACGCCGTATATATTGCCTATACCATCAACGGTCGCGACAGAAGTATCGCTGCTCACCCATTTTTCCGATTTATCGTCGGCGTCATAAGGAGTCATCGTCACCCAGGGCATATCGCTTGAGCCGACCGTTATATTGACTTCGTATTTATCAAGAGTAAGACCTTCAACTCTGACCCGGTCTCTTTCCGTCACCTTTTCGGTCTCTGTCTCGGTTTCAGTTTCGGTCTCTGTATCCGTCTCGATCCCGGTCTCGGTTTCAGTCTCTGTCTTTGTTTCAGTTTCAGTTTCCGTATCCTTTTCCGTGTCTGTTGACACGACCGTATCAAAATCTATCCTTTCGGTCGTCTGCTCGGTATCGTTATCGTTGTTCTCCGCGCACGACGAAAAAGCCGTCAGCGCGGCGACGATAAACGTAACTATCAGAACAAACGAAATAACTCTTCTCATACGGTCACTCCTTTGTATTCCCATTATATCACCGTTTTCACTCAATTACAACAGCAACTTGCCGTTTTTCGTTCGGAGAACGCTTCGTTTATATTGACAAAACGGCGCATTTGGAATAAAATCTATACAAACAAGTATTTCCGGAGGGACTTTTCATGGCAAAGAAAAATAACGTCCCCGTCACGCCCGAGAAGATGCGTGAGAAGACGATCGTCAGAACGAGTATGGTCGGAATAGGCGCCAACGTTTTGCTCGTGACGTTCAAAGCGATAGTCGGTATCATATCAAACTCGATCGCAGTCATACTCGACGCGGTCAATAACCTCTCCGATGCGCTCTCATCCGTTGTCACGATAATCGGCACGAAACTTGCCGCGCGCAAGCCGGATAAAAAACACCCTCTCGGCCACGGAAGGATAGAATACCTCGCCGCGATGATAGTCTCTGCTATCGTTCTTTACGCCGGTATCGCGTCGCTGGTTGAGTCGATCAAAAAGATCATAGACCCCGTGACGCCGGACTATTCCGTATGGACGCTCATCGTCATCTCCTCCGCTGTGGTGATCAAGCTCTTACTTGGAAGATACGTCAAAAGAGTCGGAAAAAAAGTCAACTCCGCGTCTCTCGTCGCTTCCGGTTCCGACGCGCTGTTCGACGCTCTGATCTCCGTCTCTGTGCTGGTCTCCACCGTAATATTCCTCATCTGGGGCGTCAATCTTGAAGCGTACGTCGGCGTTCTGATATCCGGGTTCATCATAAAAGCGGGTATCGGGATGCTTCTCGAGACGTTTGACGACATACTCGGAAAACGCGCCGACCGTGATTTTGTCGAAGAGATAAAGAAAACAGTGTGCGAAGACGAGGCGGTCTCGGGCGCTTTCGACCTCATGCTTCACAACTACGGACCGGACAAATATATCGGCTCCGTTCACGTTGAGATACCCGACACGATGAGCGCCGACGAGATCGACCGGATGGAACGGAGAATTGCCCGAAACGTGTTTTTGAAGCACGGCGTCGTGATGGCGGGGATCGGCATCTATTCGATGAACACAAAAGACG
Source organism: Clostridia bacterium (assembly GCA_017445115.1). The sequence goes on from JAFSUU010000098.1 coordinate 27,179, forward strand.
ACGAAGTGAACGCGATCCGTTCAAAAGTGGTAGAGATCGTAAACTCTCATGAAGGAGTCCTTCAGATACACGGATTTTACGCCGATCTCGAACATAAGACGATCAGCCTCGACGTGATACTCGACTTCGAGCTTAAGGATCGCGAAGCTGTCTATCACCATATCAAAGGCGATATTGAAGAGGCTTTCCCGGAGTATAAGATACTTATGACGATGGATATAGATATCTGATAAATATACGGGCGCAGGCCGGCATTTGCCGACCTGCGTTTTTTCTATTTTATCCTTGACAAGATCAGCCTTCCGTTATTTCTCAGCCATCCGTTCCACTTGCGATACTCGGGGTATACCGATGTAACTTCATTGTAAAACTCTTTCGAGTGATCCATGTGTTTCAGATGACAAAGCTCGTGAACGACTACGCTGTCGATGACCTCGCCCGGTGTCAGCATCAGAAGACAGTTGAAGTTGAGGTTGCCTTTCGTCGACGCGCTTCCCCATCTCGTCTTCTGGCACCGGACAGTGATCCTGTTGTACTCGACGCCGATCTTTTTTGCAAAGTAATCCGCCCTCGCGGGTATGACACGCTTTGCTTCATTTTTAAGACGTTCGATATCCGCTTCATCGAGCGGCGGATATTTCCTCGCATCCTCGTCAAACGCCGACAGCTTTGCCTTCTGCTTTTCGATCCAACCCTCGTGGCGTCTCACAAAATCCGTGATCTTCGCTTTTGAAACGAAGAGCGGGGCGCGAACTTCAACGCCGTCACGAGTAACGCGGATCGCGATGGTCCGTCTGCGGCTTCGTATAACTTTGAGGTCCATCAGAAACGAACTTTCACCGTCACGATCTTCCACGGCGCGACGTCGAACCTGACCATGCCGTCTTTGATCTCAAGAGTCTCGATCTCGTCTTCTTTGAGGTCGCAGAGCGCAGCGAATACGGGGACTTTTTTGAATTTTAAGGACGCCCCGGTCGCCTCGTCGAGACCGACTATTCGAACGATCGCGCCCTCTCCCTGCTCGGTAGGCTTCATCGTCGAGAACGCGCCGCCGCCGATCAGTTCAAGATAAGGTGCAGCGTCAACCGGGACGCCGTCCTTCGTGCATGAGGCAATCCCTGCGACGTCGGAATCGCACTCGCGTTTGATATCCGTCAGCGTTTTCTTTGCGGAGAGAGGTATAATAGTGAATTCGTACTCCTGCTTTCCTTGCACCTGACCTTCCGCATCGGGCGAAAAGTCCGTGATGACCGTCTGACGGAACGCTCTGAAGAGAGTCAGATCAAGAGACGCGTCGCGGTCGCTGTTCGAGACGCACTCGTGAATCCCGTAGTGACTGCAGACTGCGAGCCCGCGGTCTCCTTCGCGGCGGATAACTATTCCGGACGTCGGCTTGTCGCCGCGATCGGCTTCCATCCAGTGCTCGGTCTCCTCTTTATATCCGCTCTCTCTCGTTACGAACGCGAACGGAACTTCGGAAATGTATTCGCTCTTTGGCGAAACTCCGGTCGGGAAACGGACGCGAAGTCTGTGGTCCATCGCGTTGTTATCGACCGTCGTCTTCACGTGGATCCTATCCTCGCCGGCGCCGAGTGTGACGTCGGAGACGATCTTCATATTTACTGTTTCTCTGCTGCGGCAGAATTCGGTCATCCTGCCGTCGCTCCTGATAAGCTCCTTCGGAACGGTCATGGTCTTGACGATGCGGAAAGTGCAGGCGGCGGGCCCGTCGTTCACAAGCTCTATATTGCAGGGCGCGCCGAAAGACAGCGCCCTCGAGCTCGCGACGGGCGTCACGTTGTACCATCCGTCGCCGGCGTCGGCATCGTCGTAGTACGTCATAAGATCGCAATAAACCTCTCCGGTAGTGTGATCAGTTATGCTCAAAGTCCCGTCGGGAGTGATCTCAAGTCCTATTATCCCGTTATCAGCAGACGTCAGCGAAGTCGCCATTCTCGGAAAATATCTCGTCGTCGCGCGCTCGCTCTTCGCTATTTCGAACGATGTCGCGCCGAGCGGCTCAAGGTCGGCCTCGAAAGCAATCGTCGTGACGTCGCCGTCGATCGAACCCCTCTTCTGACTCAGAACGTTATACGGGATCTCACGTCCCTCTCTGTCGTGAAGCTCGAACTTTTTGATAGGTTCGTATCCAAAAGGCTCGCCCCACGTCGGATCGTCCTTCGTGAAGTCGATCTTCGCGGTAACAACGCGGTGCACTCTGTACGGAAGCGGATTCCATACGCAAAGCGACCTCTTTCCGTCGACGCGCTCCACGTTCTCCGCGGACGCAGAGCCTACCGTATAGTCGCGGAAGCGGCGTCCGATCGCATCCGCCTGCTCAAAGCGGTAATGCATACCTCGGTGTACTTCGTCTATCGAACAGCCGCAGATACTGTCGTGAGGATGGTTTTGTATAAGATATCTCCATGCAACGTCGAGAAACGGCTTCGTGTTCCCGCACGGTCCTGCCTTGACTTTTGCCATCTCGCGATCTATCGCAACGAGAGGAGACGCCCATTTTTCAAGAAGAGTCTGCACTCTGTCGTTGCTCCGTTTAAGATCGGGGCGCGATGAGAGAACGTTCGCTATCAAATGCAAATATACCGGCTCGTCTTTGAAACCCGTGTCGAGAAGCTCTCCGCGCCTTACGGGAAGCTTATCGATATAAGGCGCGATCTCATCTGTCAGTCCGTCCGGATCGAGGAAAGAGACTTCACAATCCGGATAGAGCCTCTTCAGCGCCGGAAGTATCACGTTCTTATCAATGTTGTTTGCGCGTCTGTGATCGTGCGCGTCGAGAAGGAAAACTACCGGCACGTCGGAGCGCGCGAATTCACTGTCCACCATTTCCTTCAGCCGGCGGTCTACCTCGGCAGGATCGTCCGGCATATACCAGGCGAGCATTGTAAGGATCCCGTAGCCGTCCTTGTCGCTCAGCTTGAATGCGGGAAGGCGAGTGCCGTCAGGCGCTTCCCAGATAAAGTGCGCCGGCGTGTTCTTCTCGTTAGCCCCGCGTCCGAGCGTCGCGTGGACAAGACCGAAACCGGAAAAGATCTGAGCCATCTGTGCGGTGTGACCGAAGCAGTCGACTACGTATCCGTCGCGCATGGGTTCGACGCCGTGCTCACGGCAGATCTTCCTGCCGCGGAGCAGGTTGTGGACGAGACTCTCGCCGGAAACGAGGTTTTCGTCCGGCATAACGTACCACGGGCCGATGCGGAGTCTTCCCTCGTGCATATATTTTTCGAATTTCTCCCGCTTCTCGGGTCTGATCTCGTAAAAATCCTCAAGGACTATCGTCTGACCGTCGAAAATGAAGCGAAAATCGGGCTCGTTGTCCATATCGTGCTCAAGTCCGTCGAATGTCGCGACGAGACTGAAACGGAACCACTGAAACGGATAATACCACTCTCTGTCCCAGTGAGTGCCGTTCATAATGAATATCTTTCTTTTCTCAGCCATACTGTCCTCCTGCCCTGACGGGTGTTGTTTCACACCTCTATTCTATAATAATCCGTATAATAAATCAACTGTTTTTGCGAGTTTTTGCCATATTTAATGCAGACCGAAATAAACTCCCTCGACTTTTGCCAAGGGAGTTTTCAAACAGTTTTATATTTCCAATACGCCCGGAAGCGTTCTCACCCAAACCGTCATTTCGTCAGCGCCCCGGTTTGCATAAGCAAAGTACGGGATGAAAGTCAGTTTTGACGGTTCAAATCGATAGTTAAGGGTCGAGTACAAAGCGTCTGACGACAGACGGCGAAGTCCTTCCGTCACCAATACCGGAACACCGTACTCATCGTTATCAGTCATGGCAAATTTGCTGTCTTCTTTGAGAAACAGGCTGTAAAGAGCGCCGCCGTTGTCCTTCCCTTCAAGGCAGTAAACGAGCGGCCCGCGCGTGACCGCAGCTTTTCCGACGTCGCACGCCACCGCGGGATTTGCCTCGACAAGGCGTACGGGCATGTCAAAGTTTATCTTGATCTCTCCGTCAGACGGAATATCAATGTAAGCATATCCGTCAAGAAGAGTATACGGAGCGTTAAACGTAAAAGTTTCGCACCATCCGGGGATCCGTATCGCCGCCGTCTTGAAATCGCCTCGGATCGAAAGGCTGATCACCCCGTCGCAGGGATAAGACGTTTTTTGGATAACGGTCGCACCTCGTACATTTGCCTCAGACTCAGCAAACTGATGAATGAAAAGGACGTCGTCATTGTAAGTATAAAAGCCTTCGGTGATGGAAGCGATAAATCGAAGGATATTTGGCGGGCAGCAGGAACACCAGAACTCTTTTGCACGTTCAAGCGCGGGATAGTACGGGCGAATGCCCTCAACGCAAACGCGCGGGTCTATTTCAAGAGTGTTGCTGTAGAAGAATTTGTCGCCGTCAAGCGATACGCCGCAGAGCGCTCCGTTGTATATTACGCGCTCTGCAACGTCGGCATAGCGGCGATCGGGCTTCAGAAGGAGCATTCTTCTTGCGAAATAAGCGAGCGAGATCGCGGCGCACGTCTCTGCGTACCCGGTATCGTTCGGAAGGTCATAGTCTACGGTGAAAGCTTCTCCGTTGTTAGTCGATCCCATGCCGCCGGTGACATACATCTTGCGATTAGTAATATTCTCAAATACTCTCTTGCACGCCGCCTCGTACTCTGAGTCGCCAAAGTGCCTCGCAGCATCCGCCATCGCACTGTAAATATAACCCGCGCGAACTGCGTGTCCTACTGCCTCCGTCACTTCCCTCAGCGGACGGTCGGACTGATAGTACTTGTCACTCCAATAAAAGCTTTGAATATCTTTATCGTTGTTTCCTCTCTCATTCAGGAAATACAGTGCAAGCTCGGCATATTTTTCATCTCCTACGGCGTCCGCAAGGCGAAACAGAGCGAGCTCTATCTCAGGATGTCCGCACGTGACAAATGCGGCGCTGCGGTCGACATAAAATATTTTATATATAAGATCGGCATAGCGACGCATCGCTTGAAGAAACTCTTTTTTTCCGGTCGCCGAGGCATACGCGACGGCGGCCTCGATAAGATGCCCCGCGCAGTACAGCTCGTGATCGTCCCGTTTGGTAAAACGCGCTTCGGGCGAAACTGTAAGATAGTATGAATTGAAATATCCGTCCTCCGCCTGATTCGCGATAATATCCGCTATCGCGCTGTCGCAAAGCTTTTCCAGCGCAGCGTCGCGCTTTTCCGAAAGAAGATACGCCGCTCCCTCGATCCACTTCGCAACGTCAGAATCCCAAAAAATATGCGGCTCGAACTCTCTTCCTTCTTTCCGGCAGGAAAGCGCATCAAAACGATGAGACGACGTAAATCTGTCGTAAACCGCTTTTGCGGTCACGTCGCGATTGACGTCCTGACGCGTTCTCCAGAACCCGCCGGTTACGCGCACACGTTCAGACGGTACGGAAATATACTTTGACATTTTGTTATCCTTTCAGAATTATGGATCTGGTTTTTTCGTTTTCTCATGTTCTATTATACACGAACAACTCGGATTATTCAACGGTTATTATTGCATACAGCAAAATAGCAGACCAATCGGTCTGCTATTTTGCTGTATAGAACTATCAAAAGGTACATATCCAACTCCTCTACAAACGGAATTTTGTCTGTGTGTTTATAAACTCAGTTCTGGTTTTTTATAATATCAGAAACATCCTGCAGCGAGATAAATGCTTTTTCATCAATACCGTGTACGATTTGTTTCAGCTTGTTGATCTGAAAATGGTTAACGACGAAATAAATGATTTCCTTATTCTCTTTCGAATATCCGCCGACTGCATTCACGATCGTACCTCCCGCCCCGAACTGTTCCGAGAGACCTTCGGTTATCTCTTGGGCTTTCGTTGTGACGATCATTGCGCATTTCGATCTGTTAAAGCCTTCGACGATGAAATCCACCGTTTTCGACCCGACAAAGTATGTAACGATTGAATAAAGCGGCAAAATCCAGCTATTTATCGCGATCCCGCAGATGATATAAAGGATCGTGTTGAAGATCATAACGAAGGTTCCAAGCGAAATACCGATCTTTTTCGCGAAAGTTACCGAAAGAACGTCCACGCCGTCGATCGCTCCGCCGAAACGGATCGTCAGTCCGCTGCCGATTCCCGAGATCACGCCTCCGAAAATCGCGCAAAGCAAAAGATCGGAACCCGCGAGAGGAGAAATCAACGAGACGTCGATCGGAAGCACATCCATAATTAAGAAAGACGTTAGGGCATATATCCCGACCGCATATATCGAATAAACCGTAAACGGAAGTCCCTGCTTTTTATATCCGAAGATAAAGATGGGAACATTTAACATGATCAGAAAAATCGGAAGCGCCAAAAACGCGGGCGTGATCTGATCAAGAAGCATAGACGCGCCGGAAATTCCGCTGTCATATAACTTTACGGGAAACAGAAACAACGTTACACCGAACGCGTTGATGATTCCGGCGATCGTGAGAAACAAAAAGTTTAACGGTTTAATCTCCCGAAGTTTCCTTTTTAATTCCGCTATTTTTGCTTTTTCTTTCATTGTATACCATCCGAAAATTCCGGTTTGTCGAATTCTTTATATTTCATTATACTTGAAAATTGTGAATTTTTCAATTTGTTATTTTATTGAAATGATGTCGGTGCAAAGCGCCTTATGATGTATCTCCGCTTCGCTCCGAAATGATGTAGATCGCTGCGCGATCAATGATGCGATGTTTGCCCTCATGTCCCGCAGGACGCATCATTGCCGAAGGCAACATCATGCGCGAAGCGCACATCATTTGCCCCGCAAGGGGCAAACATCATTGAAAAAACCTCGCTATTGCGAGGTTTTTTCTTGGCTCCCCCTACTGGACTTGAACCAGTGACACGCGATGAAATCAGTGCGGCCACGAAAGTTCAGCTGAATCGCTTCTACTGCATACCCACGCTTGCGGTGCCCTGAAAATCTATCGGGATGCTGCCGCATCTTCTCCTCTGATTTTCAGACCGCTGCGCTATCCCTCGCCCGCTTCTTCCTCCACCGGAGGCGCGGTCTCGCGATACTACCCTACTTCGCTGACGCTCAGAGGGTAGCGACGATATTGTTAATCCGCGTGTCACGGAATTAAGCACGAAAACAAAATCAGAGCAGACCGATTGGTCTGCTCTGATTTTGGCTCCCCCTACTGGACTTGAACCAGTGACACGCGGATTAACAGTCCGCT
>JAFSUU010000099.1 GCA_017445115.1 Clostridia bacterium
AAGAACCGACGCGGCTTTCAAGGCGGGTGATCGCTCCTTCGTAGTTGCCGGATTTCATATCAGCCACAGTAATTTCCAGTTCGTGCTTCAGCTCCGGTCCGGCGTTCTGAGCATAGTTTTCAAGCATCGAAAGAACGTCTCGGTTGTGAACGAGCGTCTTTTCAATATTTGATACCAATCTCGGAAGTTCATATTCTATCCTCTCCCGTTTTGCCCGAATTCGCTTGGAAACGCTTCTGGTTTCCATACGATACAGGAAAACGGCAAGGAACAGAACGACGGGGACGAGCAGCGGGAAGATGAAAGCGACCGGAATGGCAAGAATACCGATAAGGCTCGCTTTTACTATGGCATTCGCCTTGAACATTTCGGGCGTAATATCCATCTGCGCCGTTTTCAGATCCGCTTCAAGCTGCGCTTTTTTGAACTCGTTGAGTTTCAGATGCTTGGCAATCTTTTCGGCAATGCCTTCAAGCCAGAGATTCAGACCGGAGTTCTTGTCCTTCTGTTTTTTGGACAGGCTCTCGACAGCACGGGAGGTTTTGAAATACGGAATACGGCAAACATCCGCGAGAACGAAAAAAAGTCCGATCCCGCAGAGTATACCGATAATTGCTTGAATCATTTTCTCCCCTCCTTTACCTCTTATACTCTATCGGTTTTGTGAACCGCTTCATGAAGATAGCCGTTACGAAAATCACGAGCGCACATACTCCGCAGACCGCTTTACCGGGTACGGTAAATATGAGCGTGTGAAACCAATCCTTGTTGAGAAGATACAAAAGCGGCACATTGCCGACGACCAGCGCCACCATCATCCAGTACTCGTTACGAGCTGAGGCAAGCATCGTTGCAAGCTCGTTATTCACGATACGGATATCAGCCAGCTTCTGAACCACGGGATGAAGAGTATCCTTCAGCGTTCTGTCATCCTGGCAAAGGATAAGTGTGTCCACCCACTCGCGGAAAATGTCGTTATCGATCTTCTCTCTCAACGCGTACAGCGCGTTCTTGATATTCGACGTGACCGCCGTCGCCTCGCCTACAAAAGAAACGAACGTCTCCCGCAGAGGCGGTTTGATATACTGTGTGTTTTCTTTAACCGCCTGCACGATATCGTCGCAGCGTTCATACGAAGTCGTAATGATGGATAACGCCGTTTCCAATTCCTCTTTAGTCTGCTTTTCATAATAAGCCAGCGTATTTGTGATATAGAGAAACGGGAGCAGAGCGAGCGTTACCGAAAGCACCGGCATGAGAAAGACATTATCGATCACGATTGATAGGATGACGCCTCCGCCGAAAAGCACAACGGAAGCACAGATCGCTATAGTAAACTGTCTGCTTTTACCTGTTGAGGCAAGTGCGCCCTTGATGTTGACGAGCAGCTTGTACAGTCTGTGCCTCTTTCTGTTTCCCCTGACGTTCTTCGCCTTGTCTTTCATCGTATCGTTCGGCGTGATAACGCTCATCAAATCGTCGGTAATACGCTCCGGCGTAAGACCAAAGAAGATCGCTATGGCGATAATCAGAAGAACGGAAGCAATAACCTGTAGGATCATTTTTCTTTTACCTCCTCATCCTTCTTTTTCTTTATCGGAGCTTTCGGTTTCGTAAACTGAGAAATCAGATCTTCGGGAACACCGAACTGAAGGAGTTTACCTTTCAGATGTTCGCTCATATATTCCGGCTGTTCAAAGTGCCCTTCGATCTTGTACTTGCCGTTTACAAGCTCGTTTTTCGTGATTTTGTAACGGAACAGTGTATGATACTCTCTGTCTCCGCTCGGCAGGATCACACACTCGGAAATGTCCATGATCTTGCGCGAATTATCTTCGAGCTTATGTGCATATACGACAATCGGAAAGGCTTGTCCGGCCTGCATCAAGCTTGTCTGAAAATTGATCGGAAAGCGTTTCTGACACAAAAGCGCCAACCTCATGTGCGCGGCGTCTGCGGCAGAAGCGTGTATGGTCGAAACGACGGTATGGCCAGTCAAAGACGCCTCGACTGCGGAATACGCTTCTGTATCTCTCATCTCACCGACCACAACGATATCCGGGTTGAAACGGAGGGACGCCACGACGAGATCTTCCTGGGTAATGTCATACGTCGGATTGTCGGACGGTCGTGAGAGCGTATGAACAACGTTGTTCACGACCTTGTCGTGCTTCATATTTACCAGCGAAAGCTCGCGGGAACCCGATTCGATCGTAAAGATACGTTTGTTGTTCGGAACCGAGGTGAGAAGTGCGTTCAGCAATGTGGTTTTCCCGCTTGAAGTCGCGCCGGCAATTACAAAAGAAACACCGTATCTCAGGCACATACACAGAAAATCGATCATCTTCTGCGTAGCGTTGCCACCTGCAACAATCTGCTCTCTCGTCACTCTCGATGGGTGGAGCAGACGGATGGAGACCGAAATGCCTCTGTCCGCATCGACGATAGGCTCCTTCAGCGCGGTCACACGGGTGTTCCCAGGCAGATGTCCCTGCGCCATAGGAGTGGCGTTGTCGATGATCATTCCGGAGTGATGAAGCAGGCGCTTTACGATATCCACGGCGTGCTGCGGGCTGTAGAAGTGCTCGGGAAGCTTCAGCATATAGCCGGAATTATAGGTGACGCAGATATCGTCCCAACCGTTGATATTAATCTCCTCGATACTGTCTTTCCCGAGATAAGGCGTGAGAATAGAATACTCCGCCATCTCGGAATAGAGCTTTTTTGACAGTTCGTCCGTCGTGTAACCGTCAACCGTGTATCCGGTGTCCGAAAGGTATTTGTCGATATACGAACGAAGCTGTACGAGTTTTCTCCTGTCGGACAGCGCAGCGGCGTAGTTTTGGGATATATATTCCTGAACCATCTGAAGAAGCGGTACAAATGATACAGCTTTACCCATTACATCACCGCCTTTGCCAGCCGTTCTATCTCCGTCCTGTACTTACAGTTCCCGATACGCGCCGAAAGAGTACCCGTGATCATCTGTTGCTTGAGATTTCTCTCATACGGCAGTTTGAAGTCCATCCCTTTGAAGTGCGTTTCTGTTTCATGGATCGGTACGTAGATATCGTTATCCATTACGTTCAGGACCTTCAGCTTCTTGCCTTCGATCAGCAGGAACTGATTAACACAGGAAGCGTAGTACGAAATGCATTTCATATCCGGCGAAAACATCTGC
>JAFSUU010000100.1 GCA_017445115.1 Clostridia bacterium
GCGCACCACCGCGAACAAGGCGTATCAGATGTCCGTTTACGAAAAATACAAGTGCTTTATCGGCTGCGCCGGCGAGGATTTCGGCGAGAGCAACCTGGGCACCTATTACGTGCCGATCTATTCCTCCGCCGATGAAAACAAAATGGTGAACAATATCTGGATGATCGATTCGAACACGGTTCCCGATTCCGAGCATTTCGGGTATTTCATGAAATATAATTTCTCCGTGATCAAATCCGTGCTGCCCTTCTGATCCCCCGGCGGAAACGATCCGCAGGGATCCTTTTTTTCGCAGAATTTCTTTTGGAGGGTCATAAACAGCATTGTTATCTATACACCTTACAGAATCGTATCAGCCGAAAATCATTTCAGCATTTACGATTTCTCTTGCCTCGGCGCTAATTCGGTTCATTTCGTGAACCCAGCGCATCTGGTACTCCGCTTTCAGTCTTTCGTTCACGCCATCTCTCGATGCCCTTTCTTTTACGAGCCGGGTGAACATATCCTCCGCTTGTGCGTTAACTTCAGCGAGGTAGGCGTTTATCTTGCCGTAGAGATAAAGCTCAAGATACAGAGTTTTTTTATGTTCCCTGTTTTTTATGTTCCCGGATAAAGCGCAAATGCCGTTGGCTCCAGACTCCGATATGACATTCCGTATCGGGCTTGTCATCTTCCGTCAACTCACTCGGCGTCAGCACACCGTTTTTCATGATTCTGCCGGTGGGATAATACTGCTCGCCGATCAGCTCATATTCCCAGCCGGTGCGTTCGTCAAAGATCGTCTTTTCCATTTCACTTACCCTCCGCTTTGTTGATGATTTTGAGAATCAGCACGTCGACTCCTCGGTCGGTTTTCCCTGTTCCAGCAGCATATTCCGCCATTCAAAGATACCGTTGATCAGAAGATTGCACTCGAAATCTGTAAACTTCATTTTCACTGTTTTTTTCTTTCATATCAAAACCTCCGTTCCTTTGGTGCTTTCATCATACCAAAGAAACGGAGGCAAGTCGAATGTGCGGGTTACAGTTTTTCGGTCATGTCGCGGTATGGGGTATCCGTATTCACGAACGTATCGTACGTAAACGCGGCGCCGAGACGAAAGCCTACGATGAAGCTATCCAATTCCGTGATCGTATCCAGCTCACCCTGCGCGTCAAGGGTTTTATCAAGCAATCTCCGCTGTTCATCGGGCAGGGCGTTTTCTATTTCCGGCAAGTGATCCGTAACGTAGATTCTCAGCTTGTCCGCGCGACTGCCGGGTTTCACCGCCCGCGACTGGGGATCTACGTTGCCGAAGAAAAAGTTTTCAAGGAAGGTCACTTTTTCCCGCCTCCCTTCAGCAGGTTCAGGGGCAGCTTCGCCTTCAGCTTTTTGCGAAATTCAAGATAATGCGGACTGAGGACGTAGTCGATCACAAATTTCTTGGGGATGTAATAGGTTGTGCGGATCACGTAGTGTTCAACGATCTGTTCCTGCATCAGTCTTCTTGCGGTCCCGTCGCCAATCCCGCCGAGCATTTCACAAAACTCGGGAAGGGTAACGACGTCCGGGTATTTCCGGAACGCGCGCTCCAATTCTTTTCGTCCCATAAGTACTCTTCTTTCTGTTTTTTTGTTTTTGTCAATGAAAGAGGGTGAAATGCTGCTTTTCCAAAAAAGTCTGTTTGTGTAAAAATCGCCCTCCGATCGCCCTCCAAACGCCCTCCGATTTGCTGAAAAACGC
>JAFSUU010000101.1 GCA_017445115.1 Clostridia bacterium
ATCGGGCAAAATATCTTCCGGCTCTGTATATTCCGGCAATTCTTCTTCATACAGAGTTTCTTCTGTCTCTTCTTCCGTCCCGTTTATCATGCCGTCCAGCGCACCCACGGGCACTACTTCAATGAACATTATGACAGACAGTATAAGCGCTAACAGTTTAAATGCTTTGCTCATAATTTCCTCCGACTTATATTTTATTGATTAGTCACTGATAAACATATTTATTAATTATATCTATTTATTAGTTTAACCTAAACAGGCTTTTCTGTCAACATTCGTAACAGAAAATGATGTTATAACGTGAGAACGACGGGTCGTACGCCCCGTCGTTCTATTAATAATAAGGAAGGAAATCTGAAACTGTCAATTCGCTTCTTCCATCAGGCCGTCGAGGCCGATGAATGTTGACGCGCCGCCGGTGACCTTAGGCAGTACGCCGTCCCATTTTTCGAGCTTCTTGTAGTTGATGACGTTCTCGGTGATCGATTCGCTGATGATGCGGTTCGCGTCCGCTTCCGCCTGAGCTTTGATCCTTATCGTCTCAGCCTCTGCTTCCGCATTGGTGATCGCGGTCTGCTTCTCTGTTTCAGCCTTGAGGAGCTTCTGCTGTGCTACCTGCTTTTCTTCGATAGCCGTGATGAACGCTTCGGAGAAATCGAAGTTGATTATGTTGACGTCTGTGACGTACAGGCCGATGTCGTTGAGTTTTTCATTGAGCCCGGTCACAAGTCCGTCGGAGATCAGCGCGCGGTTTGTGACGCTCTGTTCTGCGGTGTACTGAGCCGTGATCGCTTTGAGCACTTCGTTCACCGCGGGTGTGACGAGGACTGTCTCGTAGTTAGCGCCTATGTTCTTGTAAATGCTGTAGGATTTCGAAGTGTCGACGCGGTAGTTGATCGCGAGAGTCGTCATGACGCTCTGAAGGTCTTTTGAAAACGCTTCCGTCTGTACTTCGAGTTTTACGATCCTGTTGTCGATCTCAACGCACTGCTGAATGAAAGGAATTTTGAAATGTACGCCTTCCTGAAGGACTGTCTCGTTGACTTTACCGAGCGTTACAAGGACGCCGGTGTGTCCCGCGGAGACGACCGTGAAGCTGTTCGCAAGAACGATTATCAGCAAGACGATGATAACGACCGGCAGAACGATCTTCTTTGTGAGTTTGAATTTCATTGCTTTTACCTCCGATTCTGGATGCAAATAATATTATTGTACGAAAAAATTTTAGCAGACTTGCGCTATTCTGTCAAGCGCTCTGATATAATAACGCCGCGCGCGCCGTTTTTCGCCGGAAAAAGAACGGTTTTTAATTGATCATGGGAGGTCAATATTTTGCGTAACAGGTTGCTTTGACGGAACTAATGTGATAAAATAATTATATATGGATTCGGAGGCGCGAACAATGAAATTGCTTGAAGATAGGATCATAAAAGACGGTGTTTTTCTCGGCAACGATATTCTTAAGGTTGACAGCTTTCTCAACCATCAGATAGATATTTCTCTGCTCGATGAAATGGGCAAAGAGTGGGCAAGGCTGTACGAGGGCTGCGGCGTAAACAAGATACTGACGATCGAGGCGTCCGGCATCGGGATCGCCTGCATCGCCGCGAGATATTTCGGAAACTGCCCGGTCGTTTTCGCCAAGAAGGCGAAGACCTCCAATATGGGTGAGGATTTCTATACCGCGAAAGCGTATTCGTTCACTCACGGAAACGTAAACGATATCGTACTGTCGAAAAAATATCTCACAAAGGAAGACCGCGTGCTTATAATCGACGACTTTCTCGCCAACGGAGAGGCGCTCTTCGCGCTGATCTCGATCTGCAACAAAGCGGGCGCGTCAATAGCCGGAGCCGGAGTCGCCATCGAAAAATTGTATCAGGGCGGCGGCGACAAGGTCAGAGATATGGGAATCAGAGTCGAATCGCTTGCGAAGATCAAGAGAATGGAAGGCAAAGACATAGAGTTCTGTTAAGGAGAGGCGAATATCAGACCGTCAGTCTTTATCGTCACGGTAAAGCACCCGGCGTCCGGATCGTCCTCTGTAAAGCAGAACAGGGCGCCGCAGGTCGGATCTATCCCGTATTTATAGACGATCCGGGCGAGATACAGATATTCTTCGAACGCCCCGTCTTCGGTGTCGACGCTGTCTATCGCATCGCCATCTGCGAATAAAAGCGCGCCGGACTCGTATACCGCGTCGTGCGCGCTCCGCTTCAGAACGCCGTCTGCCATACGGTTGAAAAGCATCGCCGCGACGCAGGTCTTCGTGAGATAGTTTTTCCCCGCAGTCTCCGCGGCAAGCGCTTTTGCGACGAGGGTAAGCTCGTCGTCGGTCAGCGACAGACTCAAGTATTTGTCCTTGTCGGCGGCATAGGCGGGAACGGCGGCTGCCAGCGCCAGAGCGAGTAATAATATAAATATGATAGCTTTTTTCATAAGCTTATTATTTGCAGAAGCGGCTGCCTCACACCTGAATAAGTATTGAAAGTAATCTATTTTTTACATAAATCCGATATGAAAGGAGCATCGGTATGACCGACAAGGAATTCAAAGCTGAGATAAAGAGCGGGCTTGAAGGCGGGTATCTAATTTTCGGCGAAGAAGAATATCTGAAGCGTCACCTCGTTGATACGGCTGTAAAATCGGTCGTCGGCGACGATGATTTTTCGGCGATCAACGCAGTCCGTACCGATGCGGATTCGTACAGCGCCGCGTCGCTTGAAGACGCGATAGCAAACGTGCCGATGATGGCGGAAAAGTGCGTCGCGGTATGCGAAGTCAGACTTACTGATCTCAAGGAATCCGAAAAAGAGGCGATGTACGCGTCGCTGAAAACGCTTGAAAACAATCCTCAGTGCGTACTGCTCCTCGTCGTTCCCGCGGGATATTTCGAGGACGCAAGCGCGAAGCGGGGCAAGGCTCCGGCAGTTCCCAAAAAGCTTGAGGCGCTCTTGAAACCTGTTTACGTTCCGTATCAGCCGTCACAGGTCTTAAAAGGCTGGGTGGAGCGGCATTTCCGCGCGGAAGAGCTGTCGGTCGATCCCGATACGCTGGGCTACTTTGTGTCGCTCTGCGGTCCGGATATGACGTCGCTCGTCAATGAGATAGACAAGGTGTCCTGCTACGTCAAATCGAAGGGGAGAACGAAAATATCTTCTTCCGACGTTGCGGCGGTCTGCACCGACAATACTGAGCTCGACGCGTTCGCGCTTTCCAACGCTGTTGTGAACGGCGACCGCGAGGGCGCGCTCGAAGCGCTTTGCGAGTGCCGCGACAACAAAGTGAAACCCACCGCGGTCATCGCGCGTATGACGTCGGAGTTTATGAATATGCTCTCCGTCGCCGCGTGCGTCAGAGCGGGGATGTATAAGCAGGAGATCTCAAAAAAGCTCGGACTTCACGAGTTCCGGGTCGGAAAGTATATGGAATCGGTGAGAGATACCGATATCGAGTCGATCAGAGCGGTACTGGCGCGCTGTGTGGACGTCGAAGCGGCGCTGAAGAGTACGGCGACAGGATATGAACCGCTCGAAAAATTCGTGTGCACCATCCCGTCGAGAAAGACTGCGAGGGGATACAGATGACTCCTAAGCTTGTGATACCGATACCGGTAATCGTCGAGGGAAAATACGACAAGATTAAGCTCACGTCGGTGATCGACGCCACGATCGTCACGACAGACGGGTTCGGGATATTCAAAAAGACGGAGAAGATCGCGCTCATTAAGAAGCTTTCCGAGCGCGGAGTTGTCCTCCTCTGCGACAGCGACGGCGCGGGCGGCGTTATCAGACGCCGCATCATGGACTCCGTTCCGAAGGATAAGATATATAATCTTTATATCCCTAAAATAGAAGGAAAAGAAAGGCGAAAAAAGGCGCCGTCAAAGGAAGGAACTCTCGGCGTCGAGGGAATGGACGAGGAGCTTCTTCGGGAAATGTTTTCTTCACTTGCGTCGAGGCTCGGAATCGACACTGCGACGGGAGACGTAGGTGAAGTAAAGCGCCGCGAGCCGGTCACAAAGGCGGATCTTTACGAATACGGCCTCACGGGCGGGCATGAGAGCGCCGCGCTCCGCGACAGGCTTTGCAAAGCGTACGGCCTGCCGGACGGCATGACGCCGAACGCGCTTCTCGGCGCGCTGAACATTCTTACCGATAAGGCGGGCTTTACCGAGTCTGCCGAAAAGCTGATAAACAACACGGAGGCGTGAATATGGGACGTTTTTTACCGGTGACACCCGATGAGGTGAGAGAACTCGGACGGGACGTCCCTGATTTTGTTTACGTCTGCGGCGACGCATACGTCGACCATCCGTCGTTCGGCGCCGCGATAATCTCAAGAGTTCTCGAAGCGGCGGGATTCGTCGTCGCGATGCTTCCTCAGCCGGATTACAAGTCGTGCGCCGATTTCAAAAAGTTCGGAAAGCCGCGCCTCGGTTTTCTCGTCTCGGCGGGGAACATCGACTCGATGGTAGCTCACTATACCGTTTCCAAAAAGAAAAGAGGAAACGATTATTACAGCCCGGGCGGAAAACCGGGCTACCGTCCCGACCGCGCCGTGATCGTCTACTGCAACCGCATCAGAGAGGCGTACGGAGACGTCCCGATAATAATCGGAGGGCTTGAAGCGTCGCTCAGGCGTTTCGCCCATTACGATTACTGGGACAACAAGGTGCGCCGCTCGATACTCGTGGACAGCAGAGCGGACATACTCGAGTACGGCATGGGAGAAGCGACGATGCTCCGCGTCGCCGAGCTTCTCGACAAAGGAGTTCCGGTAAAGAAGATAAGGGACGTCAGAGGTACGGTCTATCTCGCCTCAAAGGGCGACAAGATCCATTACGAGCCCGCGTCCGGATACGACGGAGAACTTCCCGCCGGATACGATTACGACGAGCTTAAGACCGATAAAGCCGCTTACGCCGCCGCTTTCGCGGTGCAGTACCGCAATAACGACGCGATCACCGGCAAGACGATCGTGGAATACTACGGCGACCGTATGCTCGTTCAGAACCCGCCCATGCCTCCTCTCGAGACGGAGGAGCTCGACCGCGTATACGCGCTGCCTTATGCGAGGGATTACCATCCGATGTACGAAAAGGACGGCGGGATCCCGGCGATACAGGAGGTCAAATTCTCGATCACCCACAACAGAGGATGCTTCGGAGAGTGCAATTTCTGCGCGCTGACCTTCCACCAGGGAAGGAGCGTCAGAGCGAGGAGCATCGAGTCGGTGGTATCCGAGGCGGAGCTTATCTCAAAAATGCCCGACTTCAAAGGATATATCCACGACGTCGGCGGTCCGACGGCGAACTTCCGCCATCCCGCCTGCAAAAAGCAGCTGAAACACGGCGTCTGCACGGACAGAAGATGTCTTTTCCCCGAGCCGTGCCCGAATATCGACGCGGATCACTCTGAATACGTGGAGCTGCTCGACAGAGTGTCAGCTCTCCCGGGCATCAAAAAGGTGTTCATCCGATCCGGAATAAGATACGACTATATGCTCGCCGACCGCGACGGTACGTTTTTCAAAAAACTCGTCACGGAGCACACGAGCGGACAGCTCAAAGTTGCGCCGGAGCACTGCACCGACCACGTGCTCGCGTGCATGGGCAAGCCGAAAATCTCGGTGTACGACAAATTCAGAAAGAGATTCTTTGAGATAAGCCGCAAAGCGGGGCTTGAACAGTTCCTCGTGCCCTATCTCATGTCGAGCCACCCCGGAAGCAGGCTCGAGGACGCGGTGGAGCTCGCGCTTTATATGAAAAAGATCGGTCTCAACCCGGAACAGGTCCAGGACTTCTATCCGACGCCCGGTACGGCGTCCACCGTGATGTATTATACGGGCATAGATCCGCTTACCGGTAAAGAGGTGTACTGTCCGACAGATTACCGCGAAAAACAGCTCCAGAGAGCTCTCCTGCAGTATTACAAGCGCGAGAATGCGCCTCTCGTGCGCGAAGCGCTCATAAGATGCCACAGGGAAGACTTGATAGGCTACGGGCCCGACTGTCTCGTACGTCCCGAAAAAGACGGCATGCGGCAGGGAGCAAAGAATGCCCCGAAAGACTCCGGGAACGCAAAGAAAAAAGAAACGTTCGTCAGAAAAGAGGGTTGGGCAAAACCCGCGAAAAAGAAAAATACCGGCGGCGGAAAGGGAAAAGCGTCGCCGAAAGGAATTTCCGATCACAGGATCATAAAAGAATCCGACCTCAAAAAGCCGCACAAAACTTCGAGAAAAAAAGGCGGCAGATAAAAAATTACCGCGAAAGAGAAAAGTATTTTTCCTTTCGCGGTTTTTTATTTTTCGCGGATTAAAAATCCCGGAAAGTGAATATACTAATATCGGGTAAAGAGACAAGCGCCCTTTACCCGAACGAAGCAGCTCCGATTGGATGTTTTTGCGCCTGTTTTTTGGCAAAAATCCGTGACCACGCCGGGCGGATATGGCGAAATTATGACGCAAAATAACATTTTCGGAGCTGTTTTGTTCCTTTGGCAAACCGTAAAAAAGAGGAAAAAATCACCAATCATAAAAGGCGTTCGTCGGGAAATAGCGGTCGGAAATTGTATAATTTTTTGTCAAGAGCTTTTTGTAATAATATTATTTTCTACTTTCATACATTTGCCGTTTGACTCTACCGGCGAGAGAATTTTGCTTTTTCTACAGTTAGAAGCGTGCCTATCTTCAAAAAAAGCCCTGCTCGGAGTGAGTTTTCAGTGTTTTCAACAGGGTTTTCTACATATCGAAAAGTTTTGAATTGCGATTTTGAAACTGCGCGTGCCGAAAATGTTCATTTTAACTTTTTTGTATATAATTCATAAAACAAGTCTAAAAACCAAATCAATCTGTCATTTTATGGTATGAATACGGTTTTGAATATAATGCAGATGCATAATTCGGCATTCGAAGCGCTTCGTTATTCAAATGTAAAAAATCCCCGCTTTTCGTCGAAAAGCGGGGATAAAAACCGTTATTTGTCGCCGGATCACGGTATCAGATACGAAAATCCGGTCTTTTGTATGCCGCGGAACACTCTTATCCTCGGCAGCTCGTAAACGGAGAATCCTTCGGTCGAGGTGCGATTTACCGTGGTG
Source organism: Clostridia bacterium (assembly GCA_017445115.1). The sequence continues at coordinate 7,101 of JAFSUU010000101.1, forward strand.
TACGCGAAATCGTAATAATCCTTTACAACTTCGACGACGGAGTCGTTGACCGCGCCGGTCGGATAGCAGAGCGCTTTAACCTCTCTTCCGGTCAGCTCCTCGAGTCTTGCATTTGATCTTTCGAATTCCTGCTTCATCTCTTCGTCGGAGAGCCCTGTGAGCGCTCTGTGGGACGCGGTGTGCGACTGAAAGCTCACAAGTCCGCTCGCTGCCATCTCCCTTATCATATCCTCGGTGAGATACCCTGCGCCGTTGATATAGTCGGTTATCATAAACACGGTGACTTTGACGTTGTACTCTTTTATGATCGGGAACATCTCGGTATAGTTGTCGACGTAGCCGTCGTCGAAGGTCATGATGACCGTCTTCTGATCTGAATAGCCGAACTCGTCGGCGAAGATGAAGGTGTAGCCTTTTTCGATCAGCGCCGTTATGTGACATCTCAGCTCGTAAGGTCTTACGAAAAGGCTTTCAAGCTCGGTGTACGGCTCGTCGAGTATAAGGTGATACATCGCGGCGACGGGAGCGATGCCGTTGCCGGTCGGAACGTAAGGGGACGGACCGGGCTGAGGAACGGGGTCGGGGATGGGCTCCGGTATCGGTTCGGGCTCCGTCTCTGTCTCGGTCTCAGTCTCCGTCTCGGTCTCTGTCTCGGTTTCCGTTTCGGTCTCGATTTCAGTCTCCGTCTCGGTTTCGGTTTCGGTCGACTCCACCGTATCCCAGATCAGCTTCGTCTCCGTTTCGCTCTCGCTGTCGAACGGTGACGGAAGGCCGGGGGAGTTCTCTCTGCCGCACGAAAAGAGCGATGTGACAAGCGATAATATGAAAATGACAGATAGCACGTTTATGATAAGCCGTCGCATAAGCACCTCTATATTGTCTTTGTTAAATACTATTATACAATATATACGACATTATGTCAACAAACGTTTTCACTGTCCATTAGATTTTGTAATGAATATTTAAAAGTTATATTATGAATAATAATTGACAAACAAAAAGAATAATAGTAAAATATGAATGTGAATAACAAGGCGGTACGGCGAGGCAGTTGATGCTGCCGCATCTTCGATGCCGCGCCGTGAATTATTCGTTGACGGTTCTTTTCAAAGCCGTACAGGAGGGGAAAATGAAAAGGATAATGTGCATTTTGGCAGCGCTGCTGATTTTGGTGTCTGCAGTGCCGGTAGCAGTATTGGCGGAGGATGTTGATAAAACTGCGACCGTAAATCTTTATGATATTTACGGCAATCTTTGCGAGACCAGAGAGTTTGAACTGTATAATGGTTTTTCGGTATACACGGTGGTGAACGCATCCGCTTTCAACAGCGGAAAGATCTCCGCTGTCGCGGGCAGTCAGACCTATAATGACAGCGTGCTGGCACTTGCGGACGAGCTTAATGCTAAAGGTTATATAAAATATAAATCGGACGTTTTCCCGATCTTGGGGAATAACGTCGAAGACGACGCAGCAACATCCGGAGTCATTTTATTCGAAGCTAATGTAATGAGCATTTTTGATGATCCGTTTGTTTTCGATTCCGACGACGACGTGCTTATCAAGACGACGTATACGGCGGAAAGAACCGGCACCGCCAATATCGTGACAACTCTCGGCACGCTGACAGAAGCGGGAGACCTTGACAGGGAAGGATACTCGATCGTCGAAAACGGTCAGATCAAGTCGGACAACTTAATTTGCTTTATGTCGTTCGAAAAGCCGCAGTCCGCCGAGAGCTACGCCCTTACGGTAGGCACCGAAAGGGTCACTGCGGGCAATATGTCCGGCGAGGGCTGGAGCTTTGCTCCCGCCACCAACACGCTGACGCTGAACGGCTTCAACTACAGCGGTGAGGGCCGCGCTTTCGGATCGGGATCGAGAGCCGCGATATCTTATCTCGGCGACGCCAAACTCAATCTCATCGTCGAGAACAATAACGGCATAAACGTCAGCGGAAACGCTTCAAATATCTACGGCATTTACAGCAGCGCGCCTCTTGAGTTCTCCGGCAGCGGATCGCTGAAGATCTTAGCCGACGGCGGCTCGGGATCCGATGACGCATACGGAGTATACTGCTCCGGCGACGCCTTAGTCACCGGCGGTACAGTAGAAGCCACCGGCATGTCAAACGGAAACGGTTACGGCTTCGCGGCGAACGGCGGGGAGCTGAGTATCACAAATAACGTCTATTCCTTCGTCGCCTGCGGCGACGCGTCCGCAATCTCTGAAACGAGTATCGTACCCTTCGTCTCCGGCATGGCATGGACCGACGTCGCGGGAACGCAGGGCATGACCGTTATTGAAGACGGGGTGCTGCGCAAGCTTATCGATTACAGGAGGATCGAACTTCCGATCGTAAACGGTACTCTCTTTGTCGGCAACGACTATGTCCCGGACCGTAATTCCTCCGGCAACGGCTGGAGCTACGTACACGACACAAACACACTGACGCTGAACGGCTTCAACTACAGCGGTGAGGGCCGCGCTTTCGGATCGGGATCGAGAGCCGCGATATCCTATCTCGGCGACGCCAAACTCAATCTCGTCGTCGAGAACTCGAACAGCATAAATATCAGAGGAAGCGCTCCGTACCTCCACGGCATATACAGCCGCGGAGCTCTTGAGGTGACCGGCAGCGGATCTCTCGATATCTTCACCGGCGAAACCGGCGTGGCAAGCTCTTCCACGGGCTACGGAATCGTCTGCGGCTCTTCACTGACCGTGGACGGAGCCTCGCTGACCGCCAAGGTCGGCTCCGCCGTAGGATCCACCGGGATCCATACAGGCGGGGATTTCGTGATGAAAAGCGGGGAGGTCACCGCGCGCGGCGGCGAATTTGTCGTCGGTATCACCGAAAGCAACACATACGGGATATACTGCTCCGGTAAATTCACCGTGAGCGGCGGCAAAGTATACGCCGCCGGCGGCAATAAAACGACGGCGTGGTCATACGGCGTTTACGCCGCTTCCGGGTTCACTGTGAGCGGGGGCGAGGTCGTTGCGTGCGGCGGAAATGAAGTAAGTATAAGCTACGGCGTTTACGTCAATTCCGGAAAGACGTCCGTCGACGGCGGTTCAGTGGAAGCCGTCGGCGGGTCAGCCGCTCAAAGCATCGGCTTTGTGTGTAAAATAAGAGAACTGACCATCACAAAAAACGTCCGTTCCTTCGTCGCCGTCGGTGAATATTCTGCATTCCTTAATACGCTTATATTCCCCAAACTTTCCGGTATGGCATGGACCGACACCGCGGGAACGCAGGGCGAGTACATTATACCCTCCGGTAGCAGTTTTAGTCAAGACGATTACACCAATGAAATGTATAAAAGAATCGAATTTCCGGCAGGCGAAGTCTACAATCTTAAGAGCGGCGTCAACACGAAAGACGCTATGACGGTCCTGTTCGGCACCGACACCGAAGGAGAGCCGTTGAAGTGGCGCGTGATCGGCTTCAACGGTGAGGGAGTTGCAAGCGAGAGCGGCACGATGACGCTCATCGCCGCGGACAATCGGGGCTCAACGCCGTTTGACGAGACTGCGAACAACGGATACGCCAATTATTATAAAGGAAGCCTGTTACAGAAAGCGGTCGACGGGATCGCAAGCTCGTTCTCAGATGCGGAATTATCCGCGGTGGTACCGAGAAAACTCGCTTCGGGTGAGTACAGCGAAGCCGGTGCGGACGTGATCGCGGGAGACGAGGTCGACGGCGCGATCACGTGGCCTCTCTCGGCAAGCGAAGCGAATCAGCTGAGCAGTGACCTGCGTGCGCTCGAACCGGATAATCCGAACTGGCTCTCGGGTTACTGGTGGCTCCGCACTCCGGGAGACAGGATCAATTTCGGAAGTTACGTTATAGGCGACGGCACGGTCAAGATCGCAGGAACCGGCGTCGGCAACATCTACGGCGTGCGCCCGGCGGTGGTCATCGACCTTAAGAAAGTAAAATCGGCGACCGAGACCCAAAACGGTTGGACCCTGAAGTGCAAGGAGCCGGTCTGCAGAATAGACAACGAGTATTTTTACACGCTGAACGACGCGATACGTCAAGCAAGGATCAAAGAATACGAGAACGCCGTTATCACGGTGTTGAAGGACACAGAGTTCGACGGCAGCGAGGATCTGTACGGGATTGACTACACGATACAGAGCGGCGACAATAGCGTTACGATCACGCTGACAGGCGCGATGAAATTCGGCAGCAGCAACGCAAGCGATCCGGCCCGTACGTTTATTCTCAGAGGAAATTCGGATAAGATGACGTCGTTGATCATCACTCCGAAACTTACGGACGGCAAGAACGCGTTCCGTCCGATCGCGGTCAGAACGAATAACACGCTGAGTCTCCAGACCGGCGTTGCTCTCTTAGACAGTAACTTTGAAGGCGGCACCGGCGGCATGATAAACGTCGCGGGAGGCGCTGAGCTGAATATTGACGGCGGTATAATCGGTCAATGCAGCGCGAAACAGGGCGGTGCGATCAGCGTCGCGAAAAACGGCGAATTGAATTTCAATAATGGATTTATCATGAACTGCGCTGCAAACCAGGGCGGCGCAATCTACGTTGCAAACGGAGGCAAATGTACGTTTTCCGGCGGTACGATCGAGGGTTGCAGCGCGGAACAGGGCGGCGCGATCTTCGTCGCTTACAACGGCGAGTGCAAACTTTATAACTATGCCGCGATCCAGGACTGCCGCGCAAGACACGATACGGAAGCGACCGTGAACGGCAGTTCGACGAGCGCCGCGGGTGGCGCGGTATACGTCATCGGCACTCTGTTAATGGATAACGGCACTATACGGCGCTGCGTTGCCGAATCAGGCAAGGGCGGCGGAGTTTACGTGTATCCCGAAAGCGGGTGTTTCGTACTGTACGGCGGCAAGATCTCAGAGTGCAGCGCAATCGAGAATGAAAACAAAGACCTTTACTACAATGACGGCGAAGGCGGCGGAGCATACATCGGAAAGGCCATACCTCACGTTTTGAACGGTATTTTCAGCGGCGGAACGATAAGCTCAAATACCGCGGCGACAGGCGGCGGCGTTTACATCCATGAAGGAGCAGACGTGGAGTTCGATAATTACGTGAAAGTGACCGGGAATACCTTCGGCGACGTATTCGTCACAGACAGCGATTCACTCGTGCTCTTTAATTGCGATTTCAGTAAAAATGCAAAAATCGGTATTATGACAAAAACGGTGCCGAGCGAAGACTCTCCCGTCAGGTTTACCGCGTATGCTTACCTGGACTGCAGCAAATACTTCGTTCCGAACCTCGAGAACACTTACGTTGAATACGATCCAAACGACTATGTGCTTTTACTTAAAGCAATGACGAAAGAGGAGAAGCCCGCGGCGACGTTCAATGCGACGGGTGAAGATACGGCTGCCCTCGGCAACCTGAAGGCGGGAATGATATATACCGTCGGCGACGGCACCCCGACTGAATACACGGGGAGCGGCGACGTTCAACTGTCCGGACTGGAACCCTGCAGCATCACGGTCTATATGCCGGGCAACGGCGCGACGACGAGCAGCAGCGACGTCCAGACGATAGAGGTCAAGAGAGCCGCGACGCCGGCGCTGAAACCTACTCAGCCCGCGACTGTAAACGACAAGGGCGCGATCCCCACTACGACGGCGCACCAGATTAGCACTGACGGCGTGAACTGGACGGACTGCAGCGGAGCATCTTCAAATCTCAATGAGGGCGTGTACTACGTTCGCGTAAAGGCTAACGGCAATAATCTCGCTTCCGAGGCGCAGGAGATATTGATAGAAGTAAAGTCCTTCAATATCAAATTCACCGATTATGACGGCACGGTGCTTGAAAGCATGACTTTGAAGTGCGGCGAAACGCCGTCATATACCGGCTCGGAACCCGTGAGGTTGGCTACGCAGGAGAAATCCTTTAAGTTCGCGGGATGGAATACACCCGTCAAACCCGTCACGGAAGAAGCGACTTACGTCGCAACGTATACGGAGTCGATCAACAACTACAAGGTCACGTTCGTCACCGACGGCGGATCCGACGTAAATGAGCAGACGGTGCCTTACGGCAGCGCGGCGTCCGAACCGGAAAAACCGGAAAAGAAATCGTTCGCGTTTGCCGGATGGTACGCGGATCAAGAGCTTTCAGTTCCTTTCGACTTTGCGTCCGGGATCGTCGGCGACACGACCGTTTACGCCAAGTGGGAAGCGGTCACGTATCCCGCGACCAATGGCGAGACCTGCAGCTGGATGAAGGGCAGCGGGGAAGACATGGTCTTCACGTTCAAGCGCAGTCACAACGACGAAACGTGCTTCGAACACTTCAAGAACGTTTTGGCTGACGGAAAAACCCTTACGAAAGACAAGGACTACACGGCGGGCAAGGGAAGCACGGTCATAACGCTTAAAGCGGAGACGCTCGAAGCGCTCTCGGCAGGCGAGCACACACTGACCGTCGTCTTCGACGACGCCGAGTCCGAGATCAGGCTGACGATAAAAGAAGCTCCCGCGTCGCATCAGACGGGCGATGACCTCGTGATGTGGATCGGGCTCATGGTGCTCTGCGTCCTCTGCGGAGTATCGGCTTACTCGATCGGAAAGAAGAAAAAAGTCTTCGGTAAATGATCGGGGAACAAAAATAACGGGCAGGCTGAATCCAGCCTGCCCGCATTTTATTTTGTTTTTCTCAGATATACTTTATTCAGCTTTCCGAGAAGCTTTATCATCGGGACGACGAGCATGCCCGCAACAAGGTTTCCTCCCGCGTGGACCAGGTCCCACGGAAAACCCGCGGCGATCCAGGCGAGCGTCTGACTGAACGAATAGTGAAACGCTATCGCCTGATACGGCGCGTAAAGCGTGCCGTACGCCAGCCCGTGGAGAGCGCAGACCGCGCAGTATACGACCGGCGCGACGCGGCGCGGCATATTCTTCGGAAGGAGCATGGTGACTCCCCAAAGCACCGTCCACAGATACAAATACGGGATCCACCAGACGGCAAAACCGTTGTAAAGTCCGGTGATAAGTACGAAAACGTATATCGGGATCAGAGCTTTCACTCTGTAAACTACGGTGAACGAGATGACGAACATTCCGATCAGATGGACGTTCGGAAGACCTTCCATCAGGATCTTGGAGACGAACATCAGCGCACCGAACATTGCAAAAAGCGCTATCTCCGAGAGGGTGATGCGCGCTTTTTTATCCGGCGTATCAGCCCTTCGTGTAAACAAGGCCGTAGACCGCACCGGCTTCGAGCGTTTCGCCGTCAGCGCCGGTCATCATGTACTCGCCGTTCTTGTAGAGCGCCCAGTAAGCGCCGTCTTTCTCGTAGTCCGCGGTGATGCCGTTGACAGCCGTGATGTAAAAGCCGTACGCAGAGTCTTCGCCTTCAACGAGATCGTTCTCTTTGAGAAGGTCTGCGAGGGTAGCGGCGCTCGAGGTGTATTCCTTCGAGGTCTTTTCACCCTTGTCGTCGGTGATCTCGATCGTTACCGTTACCTCGGCAGCGTCAGTGTCGCTTGAGGTGTCGACTGCTTCTGCGGTGTCGACAACGCTTTCAACGGGCGTTGTATCGGACGTGTCCGCGGGTGTTTCATTGCCGCATGAAAACAGACTCAGCGCAGTTACCGCCAAAAGCGCGAGAAGAGTGATCAGCGACAGGATCTTGATTCCTTTTCTTGTCATTTTGATTTCTCCTTTGATCTTCAGATCTTATATATTTCCAATCGGCTTGCCGATACGTGATAACTCGCACACACGGCAATTCTCGGGCAAGTCTCCCGGCTTATGACGGCGGAAAATATCCGACGCTTTGCGGTCATGGTCCGCCCATCGCCTTCTCAGCTTTCGCCAATGGACGCTCCGCGGCGGTGCGGAGGATGGGAGGACGGCCGTACACGGTGACGAGATCGCCCGGGATTTTCACCCGGTTCCTTATTGAGTCGCGGCGCATCGCCGTAACACCCGATACCGACTGTTTCAAAAGTAATTATTCCGAACGAACGGCGCCGCAAGCGGCGCCGACGTTGCTATTATTTATTCAGCTGTTTTTCAAGAATTCCTTTGACGGCTGCGAGTGCTTCGGCGAGCTTGGATATATCCTTGCCTCCGCTCATAGCGCTGTCGGGGCGTCCGCCTCCGCGTCCGTCCGTTATCGCGGCGACGTCACCGGCAAGCCTTCCTGCGTGAGCTCCCGCGGCGACTGCGTCCTTGCCGCAGCAAACTACGAAGTTCAGCTTATCGCCCGAGTGTACCGCGAGGACAGCGACGAGCGCGGCATCCTTGTCGCGGAGCTTGTCGGACATTCCGCGCGCGACGTCGGGAGCTGTGTCGCCTAGGTCTGCGGCGATGAGCTTCACGGAGCCGACGGCGACGGCGGAGTCTATCAGCTCGTCGGTCTTGCCGGACGCGAGTTTCGCGTTCAGCGCTTCGATCTGCTTCTTGAGAGAGGAGATCTCAGCCATTACGGCTGCGGCGCGGGAAGCCGTCTCGGACGGGTTGTTCGCCTTGAGAGTCTTTGCGGTCTCGGCGATGAGTCCGTCTTTTTCTTCGATGTATTTTTCAACTCCGAGGCTCGTGATGCCGGTGATCCTTCTGACGCCGGAGGCGACGGAGGACTCGGAGATTATCTTGAACATACCGATCTCGGCGGTGTTCTTTACGTGCGTACCGCCGCAGAGCTCGATCGATCTTACGACGTCCTCGCCGCCGATCATCTTTACCATGCGGACGGTCTTGCCGTACTTCTCGCCGAAGAGCGCCATCGCGCCCTCGCGCTTTGCAGTCTCGACGTCGGTCTCGACCGTCTCAACGGGGATAGCGGCTCTGATAGCGGCGTTGACTTCTTCCTCGACCGCCATTATCTCCTCTTTCGTCATAGCGGAGAAGTGCGAGAAGTCGAATCTGACCTCGTTTTCGTCGACGTATGAGCCCGCCTGCTCGACGTGGCTTCCGAGCACTTTTCTGAGTGCCGCCTGGAGCAGGTGAGCCGAGCTGTGGTTGCACATCGTGAGCTTTCTGATACCGGGGTTGTATGCTATTCTGACTTCGTCTCCTGCCTTGAGCGTTCCGTTGATATCGGTCACGCTGTGGATGAAGACGCCGTTTTCCTTCTTTGTGTCCGCGACTGTGGCTATCTCGTTTCCTGCGACAGAGATCGATCCGCGGTCGCCGACCTGGCCGCCGCCCTCGCCGTAGCAGACCGTCCTGTCGAGGATGATCGAAGCGGAGCCTTCCGTGACCTCGTCGACCTTTCCGTCTTCGGTGATGATCGCTATGATCTTCGCGTCGACGGACGGCTTTTCGTAGCCGAGGAATTCCGTCGCGGGAAGACCTGCGATGAGGGATTCGCCCGCGCTCTCCCAGCTGGAGCCTGCCGCTCTCGCCGATCTTGCGCGAACCTTCTGTTCGTTCATAAGCTCTGTGAAGCGGGCCTCGTCGACCTCAAAGCCCTTCTCCTCCGCGATCTCTTTCGTGAGGTCGATCGGGAAGCCGAACGTGTCGTAGAGCTTGAACGCGTCGTCGCCCGCGATGACGCCGCCCGACGCTTTTTCCATAACGCCGTTCAGGATGGAGAGTCCCTGGTCGATCGTCGCGTCGAACTTGTCCTCTTCGATGGAGAATATCTTTTCGATATAGTCGCGCTTCTCGACGAGTTCGGGATAAGCGCCGCGGTTTTCATTTATAACGACGTCGGCTACTTTCGTGAGGAACGAGCCTTTGATGCCGAGAAGTCTGCCGTGGCGCGCCGCGCGTCTCACGAGACGGCGGAGGACGTAGCCGCGGCCCTCGTTTGACGGAAGTACTCCGTCGCAGATGAGGAACACCGCCGAGCGCGTGTGGTCGGTGATGACTCTGATCGAGACGTCTTTCTTGTATTCGTCGTGATATTTTACGCCGGAGAGCTCGCAGACCTTGTCGAGGATCTTTCTGATCGTGTCGACCTCGAAAAGGTTGTCGACGCCCTGCATAACGCAGGCGAGTCTTTCGAGTCCCATGCCGGTGTCTATATTCTTATGAGCGAGCTCGGTGTAATTGCCGTTTCCGTCGTTGTTGAACTGCGAGAAGACGTTGTTCCAGACTTCGATGTATCTGTCGCAGTCGCATCCGGGGAAGCAGGTGGGCTTGCCGCAGCCGTGCGCCTCGCCGCGGTCGAAATAGATCTCGGAGCAGGGACCGCACGGACCGCTGCCGTGCTCCCAGAAGTTGTCCTCGCGACCGAGCTTGACTATGCGCTCCGCGGGAACGCCGATCGTTTTGTTCCAGATTTCGAACGCTTCGTCGTCCTCTTTGAATACGGACGGGTAGAGAAGCTCTTCCGGAATTTCAAGCACTTTTGTCAGGTACTCCCACGCCCATGTGATAGCCTCTACCTTGAAGTAGTCGCCGAACGAGAAGTTGCCGAGCATTTCAAAATACGTGCCGTGACGGTCTGTCTTGCCGACGTTGTCGATGTCGAGGGTGCGGACGCACTTCTGACAGGTGCACATACGGCGGCGCGGGGGTTCTTCCTCGCCGGTGAAATATTTTTTGAGCGGCGCCATTCCGGCGTTTATCAGAAGAAGCGATTTGTCGCCCTGAGGGATCAGCGAGTAACTCTCGTGGCGCAGATGTCCTTTTGACTCAAAGAATGACAGAAACGACTCTCTGAGGTCGTTTAGCGATGTCCATTTCATATAAAAGACTCCTTGATGAGTAAATATTTCATAATACTAAATTTTATCATAATAATTATTATCTGTCAATAACAATTTCACCGCGCGATTTATTGACAAAAAATACGTTCGGATGTATAATAAAATGATAGTTATTATTTATCGGCGGTGATCTGTATGGTAGACCTTCTCGATCTTCAGAATAAGTTTATTCTTTCCCATTTGAAAGAGGGCGATCTCGCCGTGGATTTTAAGATGGGCAACGGGCACGACACGGAGTTTCTGTCGAAGACTGTCGGCGAGAGCGGACGCGTCGTCGCGTTTGACATTCAGAAAAAGGCGCTTGCGAGCACGGAGGCGCATCTTATCGCTTCCGGATGCCCGAAAAACTGGCAGCTCATCCTCGCCTCTCATCACAGGGCGAAGGAGTTCGTGACGGAGCCGATAAAAGCGGGAATGTTCAATCTCGGCTATATGCCGGGGAGCGGGAACAAGGCGCTGACGACGATGCGCGAGACGACGCTGCCGGCGGTGGCGTCAGCGGTGGAGATGCTGGGGCGTGACGCGATCCTTCTCGTCGCGGTCTATCCGGGACATCCGGAGGGCGAAGCGGAGGGGATCGAGCTTGCAAAGTATTTTTCGACGCTGTCGAAATACAAATATTGCGTCGGGCAGTTCAAGATGATGAATTCGCCGACGTCGCCGTATTTTATGATCTGCGAAACTAAATAAACGATAGAATATTTCAAATCTGAGTGAAAGGAGGGAGACACCGTGGCGGAAAACAGAAACGGAAACAACGGAAACGGCGGAAACGGAAGAAACGGCGCAAACTACGCCGGAAGGCCGGCGCAGCCGTACAGGCAGGACCGTCCGGCGGACGCTCCCCGCGCTCAGATGACGGACAGGCAGAGAGAAGCGTACGAGAGGGCTTATTTCCAGAGATACGGCGTACTTCCTCCTCTCGACAGCGAGATATACAGTCAGGACATGGCGCGCGATCCGTACAGCGATCCGGAGCGTGAGCGCCGGATCAGGGAAGCCGCGGAGCGCCGCCGCGCCGAGGACCGCCGCCGCGCCGAGTGGGAAAGGCGCGAGAGGATGGCGGCAGAGCGCGAGGAAAAGCGTTTCCGCGAGCGCGAAAGGGAATTCACCGTAAAGAAGCGCGAGTGGGAAAATCTCGCGGACTACAAAGAAAAGAGAGCCCGCCTTGAAGCGGAGCGCGAGCGCGAGCGGCAGAGAAGGAAACTCGCCGAGGCAGAGCGCCGCGAAGCGGCAAGGCGCCGCCGCCGCAGAAAGAGAGTTTTCAAGTTTCATTTCAGGATATTCGCCGCGGCGTTCGCGGCGTTCGCGGTGCTCGTCGTGATCCTGATCTACAAGGTATTCTACGCCGGAGACGCGGGCGGCAGCGGAAGAGTTGCCTACTACGTCGACGGAGACAGAGCTTATTCCGCGTCGACGGAGACTGCTTACTGCAACGGCAAGATCTGCTTCAATTTCTCCGACATGGCAAAGAGATACGGATTTTACGTATACGGCGACAGCACGTCGCTGAAGTTCGTGATCCCGGAGGAGCAGGGCAAGTCGACCGGGGACGTGGTGGAGTTCTTCATCGGCTCCAACACGGCGACCGTAAACGACACGCCGGTCTCCCTTGAGACGGATTCGCGCTACATCGGCTCGTCGCTGTGGGTATCCTGCTCGATCGGAGACTATTTCGAAAACGGTATCGAGATCAAGACTTCCGGCTCGGGAAGCGTTGATATAACGAGGATAAGAAAGCTCGACGCCAACGGCAACTACGTCAGAGACGCGGACAGAAACTACGTTTACGAGGCGGTGACTCTGAGCTGCAAGCCGATGTTCGAAAACGAGAGCATTGATTTCGTCGCGGTATTCGGCGACGACGCGAAGGGACTCGGAAAAGGCTCTGAGGTCACGTTCAAAGCCGATCTTTCGGCTTACGAGGAGTATATGAATCCCGCCGACTCGAACGAGTATCTGATACTTGTGAGCGACGAGAGCCCGCTCGACGTCACGTATCTTCCCGAAGACCTGATGAACGTCTCCAACTCGAGAGCCGACGGCCGTGCGGTGCAGAGGCTCAGAAAGTACGCCGCGATGTCGCTCGACGCGCTGTTTATCGAGATGAACGCCGAGGGCTTCAAGGGAGTCACGGTCACCAGCGGCTTCGTGTCGTACAACGAGCAGGCAAACCTGTTCGCGAAATACGTCGGCGAGGAAATGGCAAAGGGTTACACCGAGGCTCAGGCGAGAAGTCTTGTCAGCACTTACTGCGACGAGGCGGGCACCAACGACCTGCAGAGCGGTATGTCCGCCGTCTTCCACGACATGCCTTACGCGTCCGTGAAATTTGCGGACGAAGCGGTCTACAAATGGATCAAGAACAACGCGTGGAAGTTCGGGTTCGTCGAGAGATATCCGCTCGGAAAAGGCGATATAACCGGGCATGAGTTCGACCCGTGTCACTTCAGATACGTCGGCCGTTACGTCGCCGAGATCATCTATAAGAACAACGGCTGCCTCGAGGAGTTCCTTAAAGGCGAGCTTAATCTTAAAGTTAAGTAGAATGATGAGGGCGGGGAAAACTTTTTTGTAAAAAGCTTTCCCCGCGCCCCTTTCAAAAACTTCCCGAGAGTTTTTGAAGTCTATAGTGATACTGCATACAAAAACGGCTCCGGAGCCATTCGACCCCGGAGCCGTTATATTATTGAATGATTTATCTTCCGAGCGCTGCGGCGCCGATGATGCCGGCGTCGTTTCCGAGCTCGGCGATCTTAAGCGTGCACTGGGGCGTATCTCCTCTCGAGTACGTTTCCGCAAAAACTCTCTCGGGGAGCATATTGAGCAGGTAATCGCCCTCGCCCGAGATGCCGCCGCCGATGGACAGCACGTTGGGCTGGAATATATTGATTATATTGACGAGTCCGCACACGAGGTCGTCCACGTATTCGTCGACCACTTCGGCGGCCACCTCGTCGCCGCGGCGCATTGCGTTGAAAGCGGTGCGCGCGGAAACTTTCTGAAGATCGCCTCCGGTCATCTCGTCCATAACCGTTTTGCGTCCGCTCTTATGACACTCTTCGAGCTTCTCTCTTGTGGTGCGTACGAGACCTGTCGCCGAGGAATAAGTCTCCCAGCATCCGAAACGGCCGCAGGAGCAGCGGCGTCCGCCCTTTTTGATGACGATATGTCCGAGCTCCGCTCCGGCGTAGTTGAATCCGGTATAGACCTGTCCGTCGAGGATGATACCGCCGCCGACGCCCGTGCCGAGCGTGATCATAACTGAGTATTTGGAGCCTTTTGCGGCGCCCGCGACCGCTTCCGCTTTGGCGGCGGCGTTGGCGTCGTTTTCTATATACACTTTTTTCTCTTCACCGAGCATTGCGGAGAGCTTTTCCGCCATATTGTAGTTTGAAAAGGGAAGATTGTTTGCGTAAAGGATCTCTCCGGTGTCGCACTTTGCGCTTCCGGGAGTCGCGATGCCGATGTACTCGATTTCTCCGATCGTAAGTCCCGCTTCGGCGGCTGCTCTCTTGCAGAGAGCGGCGATGTCCGCGGTGATCTCGTCAGCCGGGCGGGAGGCACCCGTCGGGGCGCTTATCTTCTTTATTATATTGTGGTCGTCGTCGACGACGCCCGCGGCGATGTTCGTACCGCCGAGGTCAATGCCTATGTAATACATTTTCGTTTTCCTTTCGATTCTGAGCGTTTCGCTCTTTTCACTTTAATTATAGACGCGCGCGCGCGATTTGTCAATATCGATTTTGAATATGACATTTGGACCTCCGAAATGTAAGATCGGGGCGAAAAAACGGCGAAAATACGCTTGTTAACAGAAAATTTACTTTTGAAAATCATTTGTCAAACACGCGCGCAGTCCACCGGGATCCGGTCTCATTTTTTACAAAAGCTGAAAACCGTTAGGCGGATGACATAACAGACCGGAACGGGAAAACCGTGCCTAAAAAAGTAAGCTAAATTTACATAATTGACAGAAAAACGGCTGACTTTTTTCGCGCTTTTCGGAATATCGGCATCAAGATCCGAAAACGGTAAATTATATTTACCGAGGTGAAAGCGCAAAAAGAGTTCGCGATCCGGCGTGAAAAGCGCGTGAGGGGAAAGCGACGGTCTTGCGACGGCAATGTGAAAACAGACGAATGCATATTATAAAGAAAAAAGCGCGTTTTGGGCGCCGGGCGCGCCGATTTCCGCTCTTGACACCTTATTTCACGCGTGTTATTATATATGTGTCTGTGAAGGGCTTGACAACCCCTTTGCAAAAAAATCTGAGTTCGACGACTTGAAGAAGTTTTTCGCGAGAGCGAAAAGGGCGCGCCGTAGTTCGCAAGGCGCCCCCGAACGGCACACCAGGAGGAAAACACACATGCGCTTCTCAAAGGCACTGCGTCTGCTTGCGGTATTGCTTGCCTTACTGACGCTGATCGGTCCCGTATCGGTCAGCGCGGCTGACGGCGACACCGAAACACAGAGCGGTCTGAACGGTCTTGTTGAAATGAGCGATGACCTCATCTTCATTTCATATCAGGACTATCTCATCAAATACCTCGACGTTCCGGACGAGACGTACGTCACCGCGGCGCTCGAGGAAAAGAGAGCAAAACCCGGCGATGAATTTACGTTCTCCGCCGCGGATTACGTCGAGGAGGGTACGACGGCTGACGTCGAAGTGGTGAACCACAACGGCAGACGCTGCATCTCCATCGGCGAGGAAGGACTCGTCACCTGGAAATTCAATGTTAAGAAAGAGGGCTTTTACACGCTGTCGTTCAATTACTGCAGCGATTCGCAGCGTTCTTCCAGCATTGAAAAGATCTTCTATCTGAATGAAAAGGTCCCGTTCCAGGAAACGCGTTATTTCGCAGTCAAAAAGCTTTGGGAGTATTCGTATCCCGAAGATTACACGCTCGGCTACGGACTTGAAGGGCGCGAGGGCGCTTTCAGAAAGGACGCGGGCGAAAACGAGATACGTCCGAGCTGCGTCGCGAACACTCTCGTATGGCAGACCTATACGATGCACGACCGCGACGGTTATATCGTAGGCGATTTCGAGTATTACCTCAGAGAAGGCGAGAATACGATCACCTTCCAGGGAATGGGCGACACCTGCTTTATCGACGAATTCACGTTCGGATGCAAGAAAGAGGCGATCTCCTACAAGGAATACAGCGAGCGTTACGCGAACAAGACCGAGGCGGATGCGGAGCCGATCTACATCAACGCCGAGATACCGAGCGCGACGTCCGACTACACGATCTATCCGATCTCGGACCACTCGTCCGCGATAACAGAGCCTCAGGACACGACGCTCACGCTCCTCAATACGATAGGAAGCGACAAATGGAAGTCCAACGGCCAGTGGATAAGATACACTGTGAACATAGAGAAAGCGGGCATGTACGTCATCGCTCCGAGATTCAAGCAGGACCTCAACGAGGGCTCGTTCTCGTCGAGAGCTCTTCGCATCGACGGCGAGTATCCGTTTGAGGAAGCCGAGTCCATCAGATTCGGCTACGACAACGATTGGGTCATAGCTCCTCTTTCGGACGACGACGGCACGGCGTTTGAATTCTACTTCGACGCCGGCGAGCACACGATAGAGTTCGAGGCGTGCCTCGGCGATATGGGCGAGATACTTCAGCAGTCGAAATACGTCAGAGACAGCCTGACGTCCGACCTGCTCTCGTTCTCAAAGCTGACCGGACAGGATCCCGACGTGAACCGTTCCTACGGCTTCACGAGGATAATGCCCGACACAGTCGCGGACCTCTCCTACCAAAGCACCAACCTCAGAATAATAATGTCGAATATCACTCAGACGAGCGGTATCAAGAGCGACGCGACCGGTACGCTTGAAAAGCTTATCGAGCTGCTCAGAAAGATGGGCGCCGACGAATCGAAGATCGCCGGCAACCTCACCGAGCTCGCAAGCCAGATCTCGACCTTCGGCGAATGGATAGCGAACATGACAAGTCAGTCTCTCGAGATGGACTACATTCTCATTCAGCCGGCAAGCGCCGAGCTCCCCAGAGCCGACGCAAACTTCTTCCAGTCTTTCATATACGAGATCAAGAAATTCTTTGCAAGCTTCTTTGCCGATTATGATTCGGTCGACTATGAGGACAAAGACAATACCTACAGCGGCACCCTCACGGTCTGGACCACTTCCGGCAGAGAGCAGGCGCAGATAGTAAACAGTATAATAAAGAACGATTTTACGAGCAAGACCAACATCGCGGTCACTCTGAAGCTCACGGCGGACGGCACGCTGCTCCCGTCGATCATCGCGGGTATCGGTCCCGATATCTCGATAGACGGAACGACGCCTCTCGACCTCGCGCTCAGAGGCGCGGCGGTCAAGCTGAACGACTTCGACACGTTTGACGAGGTCGTGGCAAGGTTCCCGAAGGCGGCGATGACGCAGGTGTCCCTCTACGGAGACGCGTTCGCGATCCCGACTTCGATGGGCGTCCCCGTAATGTTCTACCGTTCGGATATCCTCTCCGACCTCGGCCTGTCCGTTCCTCAGACGTGGGACGACCTGATGGCGATGGTCCCGGTGCTCCAGTTCAACAATATGGAGATCGGCGTTTCGTTCGAGTTCCCGTCGCTGGTGTTCCAGGCGGGCGCGAAATGGTGGAAGGACGACGGTATGAGGATCGGCTTTGACGAGACCGAGACGCTCGACGCGTTCGAGACGATGTGCAACTACTTCACTCAGTACTCGCTGCCGCTCCAGTTCAACGGCATCAACCGTATGAGGACGGGCGAAATGCCTATCTTCCTCGGAGTATTCCAGAACTACAACTACCTCGTCGTATCCGCTCCCGAGATCCTCGGTCTCTGGTCGTTTACAGAGATCCCCGGCGTCGAGAGAGTAGATGAAGACGGAAACACATACGTTGACCACACGGCGGCCGCGACTTCGTCCGGTATCATCATGCCGAGCACGGTGAAAGACAAAGAAATCGCCTGGGACTTCATGGACTGGTACACCGATAAAGACGCGCAGCTCCAGTACTGCAACGATATGGTCGCGCTGCTCGGTCAGTCCGCTAAGATCGTCGTCGCAAATCAGGAAGCGTTCGTATCGCTGCCGTGGACTTCCGCGGAGCGTGAGATCTTCCTCACGGCGTTCGATCACGCAAAAGAAGTAGAAGTTTACCCCGGCGACTACGTCGTCGTCAGATATTACAACTTCGCGTTCAACGCGGTATATAACGAGGGCGGTGACCCGTCCGACGAGCTGCTCGAGCGCGTACCCCTTATAAATGCGGAGCTCACGAGAAAGCGCCGCGAATTCGGATATATGGTCGCGGAGGAATGGGACGCGGTCAAAGAATACACGGGACTTGATTCGTACTACGACAGTTCCGACGGAAAGAAGACATGGATGCAGTATGCCGAGGACAACGGCATCGAGGACTATAAGGACTGGATGGACGAACACGGCATAACCGAAGAAAATTACGTCGAGTGGGGCAAACTCGTAAGACGGGGAGAGACCGATCTGTCCTATAAGGACTGGCTCGGAACCTGAACCGGCGTAATATTCCGGAAAATCAACTGCAAAATAATATAAGGAGAAATCGACAATGTCAACTAAAGTCAAAGCGGACGTCAACAGAAAAGATATGACGAAGCTTCAGTGGACATGGCATCTGATGAAACAGAACTGGGTCGGGTACGTATTCCTGCTCCCGTTCGCCGTGTTCTTCCTGTTCTTCACGATCATACCTGTCGTTGCGTCGCTGTTTCTCAGCTTGACGTCTTACAATATGCTTCAGGCGCCGACCTGGGTCGGTTTTAACAACTACATCCAGCTCTTCTTAAATGACGACCTGTTCATAACCGCTCTTAAGAACACGCTGATCTTCGCGGTGGCGACCGGCCCTACTGCGTTCATCCTCTCATTCGTCGTGGCGTGGTTCATCAACCAGCTCCCTCCGAAGGGAAGAGCGCTTATGACGCTTATCTTCTACGCGCCTTCAATGGTCGCGAACGCATACGTCATATTCAACTACATCTTCGATAAAGACGCGTACGGACTTGTAAACGGCTGGCTCCTCAGTCTCGGCATCATTGATTCGCCGATACTCTGGTTCTCGAACCCGACGTACATCATGCCGCTCTGTATCGCGATCTCACTGTGGATGTCGTTCGGTACCGGATTCCTTTCGTTCATCGCAGGTCTCCAGGGCGTCGACAAGGCGCAGTACGAGGCGGCGGCGGTCGACGGCGTAACAAACCGTTGGCAGGAGCTCTGGTACGTCACTCTTCCGAACATGAAAGAGCACCTGCTCTTCGGTTCGATCATGGCGATAACCGGCGCGTTCAACTACGGCGACGTCGTAACCACCCTCGCGGGCAGCCCTCCGACGGACTACGTCGGATACACGCTTTCCCACCACCTCGGCGAGTACGCCAACATAAGGTGGGAGCTCGGATACTCCTGCGCGATATCGGTGGTCATCTTCCTACTCTGCTTCGGCTCTAATATCCTGATCCAGAAGCTGATCAAGAAAGTGGGGCAGTGATATGGCAAGACAGAAAAAACTTCGCACGGTAAACCACCGCGTGGTGCTCAACCGCTCCGCGGGCGGCGACTTCGTGATCACGATTATGCTCCTGATACTCGGGCTTTTCATCGCGCTTCCGATGTACTTGCAGATCATCAACGCGTTCAAGCCTCTCAGCGAGCTGTTCATCTACCCTCCGCGCTTTTACGTTACGAGCCCGACGCTCGATAACTTCAAAAACCTCTTCACGCTCATAACCTCGACCTGGGTGCCGTTCACGAGATATATCTTCAACACGATCTTCATCTCGGTCACCGGTACGTTCGGAACGATCATGCTCTCCGCAGTCGCGGCTTACGCGCTGTCGAAGATGAAGTTCCCCGGAAGCCGCGCGTTCTTCAAGACGGTAATCTACGCCCTGATGATCCCGGCGGCTGTCGGCGGTATCGTACAGTTCATCATCATCAGCAGACTCGGAATGATGGATACGTACTGGGCGTACATAGTTCCCGCATGGGGCGGTACCACGAATGTCTTCCTTATGAAACAGTTTATGGAGGCAAACATCACCGACGCGGTACTCGAATCGGCGCGTCTTGACGGCGCGTCGGAGCTTAGGATCTTCTGGAAGATAGCGATGCCGATGGTCAAGCCCGCGTGGCTAACTATCATAGTCTTCTCGTTCAACGGACTGTGGAAGACTCCGGCTATAACGTACGTCCAGAGCGAACAGCTTAAAACGCTTCCCGCGTCCATCAACCAGCTCCTGTCCGCAGGTATCGTCAGGACCGGAGCGTCGGCAGCTTCGTCGTTCATTCTGATGATAGTGCCGATCGCCGTCTTTATCATAACGCAGAGCAAGATCATCGAAACGATGGGCTCCAGCGGTATGAAAGACTGAGAGGGGGGACGAAGATTTGAAAAAAGTTATAAGAATTCTCGTCTTTCTGGTTCTCCTCGTGATGGTGCTGACAACGGCGTCATCCGCTTCCACCGCGTACTCGACGTACACGTACTCGTCGGACGGCTACGTTCTTCTGTCGCCTGACGCTTACGTGCCGGACAGCACTTACACCGGATTCGGCAAACCGGTCGATATATTCGCCGACAGCGATAACAACGTCTACGTCGTTGACTCCGCGGCGGGCGTCGCCGGTGGCGTTTACATCTACGATCCGTATTTCAACCTCACCGGATTCATCTACGGATTTATAAACGAACAGGGCGTTGCCGACACTTTCTCGGGACCGAACGGCGTATTTGTTACCGATAAATATATATACGTCTGCGACACGGGCAACTCGAGAATAGTGATGTTCGATAAGAACACGCACGAGTTCTTAAAAGTCGTTCCGAAGCCGGTCTCCAACCTGTTCGACGAGGACGCGATCTACAGTCCCGTCGCTCTCGCGGTCGACGAATACGGAAGAATGTTCATCGTATCGTCCACGACTTACGAAGGTATCATCGTAATGAGCGACAACGGAGACTTCTACGGCTTCATCGGAGCGCAGAAGACTTCTTCGGCGAGCGGTATCAGCGCTTTCCTTGAAAAGCTCGGACTCAAGGACAAGGACGCCGACGAGAACATTTCAAAAGAGTATAACAACATAACGATCGACTCCGATAACTTTATATACGTCACGATCAACACGCTGAAGGAAAGCGATCAGCAGAACGCCATCACAAGCAAGGACGGCACGTACGCTCCCGTTAAGAAATTCAACGCGTCCGGTCTTGACGTGCTCAACAGAAACGGATTTTTCGCTCCTTCCGGAGAGGTCAAGGTCTCAACGTCGAAGACAGACCAGATAACAGGTCCGTCGTCAATCACCGACGTCGCGGTCGGTCCCGAGGGAACGTGGTCCATCGTTGACCAGAAGAGATCCAAGATATTCACCTACGACTTTGAAGGCAATCTGCTCTTCGCGTTCGGTGATAAGCTCGGAAATCAGAGGGGCAATATAAACAGGATAGCCGCATTCTGCTACCAGGGCGACAACCTTCTCGTCGTCGACTCCTCGTCAAGCAGCATCACTTCGTTCAGAAGGACCGAATACGGCGATATACTGATAAACGCCCTTCGCAACCAGAACGAGAGAAACTACGATACAGCCGTTGAAGACTGGCAGGAGATCCTGAAGAGAAACAACAACTTCGACATCGCCTACATCGGCATCGGCAAAGCGCTTGCGCGTGACGGAGATTACTCCCAGGCTATGGAATACTTCAAGTATTCTCACGAGCAGGGCGGCAGATACGCCTCCGCATACAAGCAGGTCCGTAAGGAATGGGCGTCGAAATACTTCGTCGTCATTCCGATAGTCGTCGTGGTGTTCCTCGTGGCGATAACGCTCTTCTTCGGATACGCCGGAAAGGTGAACAAGAGGGCGTCGCTCAAGGTCGGCACCAAGTCGATAGGGGAGGAGATACTTTACGCCTTCCACATCATGGTCCATCCGTTCGACGGATTCTGGGACCTCAAGCATGAGAAGCGCGGCAGCGTACGAAGCGCGTTCATCATACTTCTGATCGTAGTCGCGTCGTTCGCATACCAGTCTCTCGGAACGGGCTACATCTTCAACCAGGAAGGCACAAAAGGCTACGACGGCATTTACTCGACGATAATCTCGGTAGTCATCCCGATAATGCTTTGGGTAGTTGCGAACTGGTGTCTCACGACGCTGTTCGACGGCGAAGGCAATTTCAGCGACATCTTCGTCGCGACCTGCTACTCGCTCATCCCGCTTCCGCTCTTCATAATCCCGTCCACAATGCTCTCGAACGTACTCGTCCCCGACGAGGAGGGCATCATAACCACGCTGATGGCTATAGGATGGCTCTGGACCGGAATGCTTCTGTACTTCGGAATGATGACCACGCACGGTTATTCGTTCTTCAAAAACCTTGTCACGGTAATAGCAACGATACTCGGCATGGCGATAATCATGTTCCTCGCGATACTCTTCTTCGTGCTGATGTCAAAACTCTACAACCTGTTCTCGCAGCTGTTCGTAGAGATCAGCTTCCGAACGTAAGGAAAGGAGGATAATATAATAAAATGAATAAAATCATAAAATCGTTATCTATCTTCCTTGCCCTTGTATTTGTCTTCGGCGCGGCGCCGGTCTTTATGACTCAGGACGCATCCGCGGCTTATTCCGACCGCGTCGACGAAAAAGGCAATCCGCTGATAAATTACTTTACACAGCAGTATTTCACAGACGAAGACAAACTCGCCGATATGACGCTTTACAAGACGCAGAACGGTTACGCGATCTACGTCGAGGAGTACACGGGCGAGGTCGCGTTCCGCGATCTCGAAACGGGAGACACGATCTTCTCGAACCCGTACGATATCGGCATCCCCGGAAACGCCAACTCCAGATCCGTCAAGGAACAGCTTCTGTCCCAAATAGTTCTGACTTACAAAGACAACGGCATTCCCAAGACGATGTACTCTTACTCGCAGGCGGCAACGCGCGGTCAGATCACCGTCAAGAACATCAAAAACGGCGTTCGTATGGAATACGCGATCGGTGAGATCATGGTCACCCGTCTCGTTCCGAGAAGGATCTCAAAGGAACGTTTCGAGACGATGATACTCGAGCACATCACGAACGACCACGACAGAGAGAGACTCGAGAGCTTCTATCAGCTCTACGACAGCAAAGACAAATCGCTGACAGAGACTCAGGCGAAAGAGATCGAGGCAAAATATCCTATCACAAGGAAGATCCCGATCTACGTCTGCTCGACGGACATCACGTCGAACGAGCTCAAAGAGCTGGAACGCATAATCAAAGCGTACTGCGCCGAGTTCTATACGCTCGACGATATGGAGCAGGACCACTCCGATACCGACTTCGTCGGCATCGACGTCGCGCCCGCGTGCTTCAGAATGGCGCTTGAGTACACGATCGAGGAAGACGGACTCAGCGTCAGACTTCCCGCGAACGGCATCCGTTTCGACGAGTCGAACTACAAGCTGAACACCGTCAGCATCCTTCCGTATATGGGAGCGGGCAACACGAACTATTCGGGTTACACGTTCATTCCGGACGGCTCCGGCGCGCTTGTCGACTTTGAGACGGTCAACGGTCAGAGCAACACGATCTCAGGACAGATCTACGGCTCCGACTACGCGTACATCACGATCTCGAGCGGTCAGTACCGCCACGAGCAGACGATGAGATACCCCGTGTTCGGCAACATAATGCAGAGCAGAAGCGGCTCGGGCTCCGGCGGAAACGTCGGGTTCGTCGCGATCATCACCGAAGGCGACTCCATGGCGGACGTCGTAGCGGTGACCGAGGGACTCATCCACAAATACAGTTACGTTTTCGCGAGATTCACACCGCGTCCGTACGACACCTACAACCTCGCCGCGTCGGTTGAAAACGCAAAGAGCGCGGAACATACGGTCGAGTCAAAGAGAAAGTATTCCGGCAGTTACGTCATCAAATACAAGCTGCTCTCCGACCGCAAGAAAGCGGGCGCAAAGAATTATGAGTGCTCGTACGTCGGCATGGCAAAGGTATACAGAGACTACCTGCAGAGCATCGGCGCGCTCACAAAGATAACGGAAGCCGAAAAAGACGTGCCGCTCTACATCGAGACTTTCGGCTCGATCAAATCGGATTCCACGTTCCTCTCGTTCCCCGTAAAGGTGGACAAAGAGCTGACGACGTTTGAGGACGTCATCAAAATATACGACGACCTCGCCGGCAAGGGCGTGACAAACATCAACTTCAAGCTCACCGGATATGCAAACGGAGGACTTGATTCAACGTATCCCGCAAAGGTCAAATGGGTATCGGCGCTCGGCGGCAGCTCGGGTTTTGCCGATCTGAAAGATTACGCCGCGGAAAAGAACTTCGGCATCTATCCCGACTTCGACTTTGCGTACGTCTCCTCGACGTCGTTCTTCGACGGATTCAGCGAGAGGACGGACGCGGTCAAGACGATAGACGGCCGTTACACTTCGAGAAAGTATTACGACTCCGCGACACAGCAGCTTGAAAACGACTACGCGAAAGCGATCTCGTCTTCGAGATACCCGTATTTCGCAGAGAAGTTCAAAGAGAGCTATTCCGAATACGGACTGAACGCGGTCTCCGCGTCAACTCTCGGAACGACGCTCAACTCCGACTTCGACACGAGCGATCCTTACAACAGAGAGGACTCCAAAAAGTTCACCTCCGAATTCCTCGCAACGCTCAAAGAGGAATACGGCAGCGTTATGACGGACGGCGGTAACGCGTACACGCTTCCTTACGTCAGCCACGTCATCGACGTCTCCACGGACAGCAGCAACTATAAGCTCGCTACCCGCACGGTTCCTTTCGCGGGATTCGTGCTCCACGGATTCGTGAACTTCTCCGGCAGCGCTCTCAATATGGAGGGCGACGTCGATTACACGCTCCTCAAGGCGATAGAGAACGGCGCTTCGATCTACTTCACGCTCGCTTATGAGAATATAAACGAGCTGAAGGAATCCGACGTTTACAACAAGTACTATTCCGTAGGCTACGACGTCTGGAAGGACGAGATCGTGAACCTCTACGGAAAAGTGAACGACGCGCTGTCGGGCGTTCAGACGTCTCTCATCGACGGCCATTCGTTCCTCGAAGGATTCAGAGTCCCGAGCGAAGCTCAGCGCGCCGCCGACAAAGCGGATGCCGAGCGTCAGCAGGCGGAGCTTGACAAAGCCGCGGAAGAGGCTGCAAAGAGAGAAGAGCTCGACCGCAAGCTTGCCGAGAGAAAAGGAGTCACATACGTGCCTCCGAAGAGCACCGGCACGGGCAAAGTCACGGACTATTCGATGACCGCCGACGACGGTACCGAGTACAGCGCTAATCCGAAGTACCGGCTGAACGACGGAACGATAGTAAAAGTTCAATACGACAACGGGACCGAGATCTACATCAACTACAACGCGTTCGACGTTGTCGTAACAGACGAGGGCAAGACCTTCTCGATAGGCGCTCTCAACTATACTAAGAGATAAGGAGGACGGAAAAGTGGCATTTCAGTTACCTTCGTTAAAAGGTAAGGGAAAATCGAAGAAGGCCGGCGACGTTAAAGAGCGTCACCGGATAGCTTCTCTCGATAAAAAGAAAGCAAGAGCCGGATGGTTTTTCGTTCTTCCTTTCATAGTCGGTTTCTTACTGATATATATCCCGATAATCTGGCAGTCCCTCCAGTACAGCTTCAGCAAGATCAACTACATTCAGGGCGGTTCGTACGTTCCCGAGAACGTAATGTTCGACAACTACAAATACGCTCTGGAAGACGAAAACTTCGTAAACAATCTTCTCGACAGCCTGAAGAGCCTTCCGCTTGAAATAATCGCGATCCTGTTCTTCTCGCTGTTCGTCGCGATCCTTCTCAACCAGAAGATGGTGGGAAGAGCGGCGTTCCGTGCGATATTCTTCGTGCCTGTCATACTCGCGACCGGTCTTATCTCATACATTGACACTCTGACCGGAAACGCCGCCAACACGGCGAACGCAATCGCGACCGGCAGTGCCACGACGGCGATCGTATCGGCGGACGACATAAAAGGTCTGTTCTCCAATATGATCGTCGGAAGCGAGCTTGTCGAATATGTTATGGGACTTGTAAACAGCATATTCGACATAGTAAACCGCTCGGGCGTTCAGATGCTCATATTCCTCGCGGGACTTCAGAGTATTTCACCGTCCGTTTACGAATCCTGCGAGATGGAAGGCGCCTCCGCATGGGAGACCTTCTGGAAGATAACGCTTCCGATGATAAGCCCGATGATACTCGTCAACTTCGTTTATACGCTGATAGACTCGTTCACGGCGGAATCGAACAAGGTCATGTCGTATATCTCGACGGTATACGATACGAGCGGAGGTATGGTGCGCGCGTCGGCGATGTCGTGGTTCTACTTCCTCGTCGTCATCGTTGCGGTCGCTATCCTCGGCGTGATCGTCGGCAGACTGGTGTTCTACCAGAGAAGAGACTGAGGAGGGAGGTGTAAGATATGAATAAAGAAGTAACTCCTACGGTCGTAAAACGCGAGAGCAAAAATTCGATAAGAGTCGAATTTGACAGAACTCCGCTTTTCGACAGGATCAGGGCAAAATTCTTCACGACGTACTTCCTTCAGAGAGTCGTCTGGTATTTGTTCAGACTTCTTCTCCTGATAGGTATAGCGTACATCATCCTCTATCCGTTCATCTCCAAGATCTCCGCTTCGTTCATGAGTCCTTCGGACTTTGACGACGTAACGGTCAGCCTTATTCCGAGAAGCCCGACGCTTGACACGTACAAGGCGATAATCACGGAAAACGGATACTTCTCCGCGCTCGGCAACACGCTGGTGCTCGCGGGATCCTGCGCGATCCTCCAGACCTTCGTCTGCTGCGTCATCGGATACGGATTTGCAAAGTTCAAATTCAAGGGCAACAAGCTTCTGTTCGCACTCGTCATCTTCACGATGATCGTGCCTCACTCAACGCTCAAGCTCGCGCTCCAGTTTGAATTCAGAAACTTTGATATCCTCGGCATATTCAACTTCCTCGGAGGAGGTGCGATCGAAGGGATCAATATCCTCGACGAGACGTACATAAGACTCACTAATACGTACTGGCCGCTGTGGATACTCTCCGCTACGGGACTTGCGTTCAAGAACGGACTTTATATCTATATGTTCCGCCAGTACTTCAAAGGCGTTCCGGATGAACTTGAAGAATCCGCGTACGTCGACGGCTCGGGCGTTTTCAGGACGTTCATTACGATCATCCTGCCAATGACGATACCGATGCTTGTCACGGTCTTTATGTTCTCGTTCTCGTGGCAGTGGACAGACAGCTTCTACACCAAGATATTCTTCTCGTCCGGCACCTCTCTGATGAGAAATATCATCGCGATCCCGAGGACGATAGACACGA
This sequence comes from Clostridia bacterium, assembly GCA_017445115.1. The sequence continues at coordinate 34,234 of JAFSUU010000101.1, forward strand.
GTGTCGCGACCGCGTCCGACCAGTACGCGAACGCGATCTACAACACCTGCGGACTTCTTATCATCGCGCCTCTGGTGCTGATATACGTCTTCGCGCAGAAGTTTATCATTCAAGGTATCGAGCGCTCCGGTATCACCGGCTAAAACTCGGTAGAACGGCAATGACCCGAATGATCAAAGGTATATCCGCAAACCGTAGGGCACGATGCCCGCATCGTGCCGTGACAGTGAAAACAAAAAAAGCGTTTACGGTCCAAGCCGTAAACGCTTTTCTTTTGTTATAAAAATAATTATTAATCTTCTTCCTCTTCGTCTTCCGCATTTTTCTTTTCTTCCTTGTTCAGCTTATTAAGGCGAGCGGCTTCAATGAAAAAGCCTCTGAGGTCGCGGTCGGGTTCGATCACAAGACCGAGCTTTGAAGAATTATCAAGCTCGAATATCAGAAGGAGCGATTCGGGAGGCGAGATCGTCACGGTGTAGTAGAAGAGCGTCATTTTGCCAAAACTCTTTATATACTTCCGTCTTTCGGAGTACGTCGCCGGAAGATCCTCTGCCCGAACGAGCGTGCCGAGGTCGAGCTTTGCGCGGTTCGTATCGACGCCGCTTGCGAACCGTCTCGAGATCACGAGGTCGAGGTCTCCGGGCATGAGCTCAGAGACGCTCTTTGACGGCGCGTCGTCCTTCGGATATACGGTGTAGGTGTACGAGTTCAGCCTTTTGATAATGAAGTATGCCGCAAACGACAGGAACACGACGGCAGACGCCTGGACGATCGCCCGTCCTTTCGTGTAGTATTGCGTTCCGAGAAAGAAGAGAACCGCCGCCGCTGCCGTGAGCACGAGAGATGCGACGAGCGCGGTCTTGTTCTTTTGCTGTGGAGTGTATTTCATAACAAATAAAGATGGAGCCGAGGTGAAAAGTCCCGAAAAAAAGCGTAAGGTCGCATCTGTCGTGCGACCTCTACTGCATAAGCAATTTTACGCTTCTTCCTTTTTGATGATCTCTTTGCCGTCATAGTAACCGCAGTTCGAGCAAACGCGGTGAGCGAGATTGAATTCTCCGCAGTGCGGGCACTTGACCATCCCGGGTGTTGCAAGCTTCCAAACGTTGCTGCGTCTCTTGTCGCGGCGGGCTTTGGAAGTTTTTCTCTTCGGTACTGCCATTTTGTATCCTCCTGTATCAATTTGAAGCGATTTTCAGCTTCAACCATTTAATTATACATCAACTATTCGAAATTATCAAGTAGTTTTTGTAATTTTTTGAGTCTCGGGTCGATTTCTTTTTCTTCGCGGCATCCGCAAGGACCGTTTTTGAGGTTCTTTCCGCACTTCGGACAGAGCCCGGGGCAGTCCGCGGAGCAAAGACGGTAGGGCGGGATGCGAAGCGCGATCTCCTCGACGATCACGCTGTCGAGATCGATCGACGACTCCGAAACGAAGACCACGTCGTCGTAAGTCGGATCGTCCTCATATCCCTCGGGCGCTTCGTCCGTGGAGACGGTCTTTTCAAAATCAAAGTCGAGTTCGCACTCAACGTCGTCAAGGCATCTGTCGCAGGGAGCCGTGTATTTAAGGCTGACCGAGCAGACGAGCGACATACAGTTGTTCTGATCCCTGACTTCAACGCGGACAAGGCAGGGCGACGTCACTGCAACGTCGTCGGGGAGTATTGCGCCGCCCTCGACAGACGCGACGTCAAGGCTGTATTCAAAATCAAGCTTTGCTGCTCTTTTGTTCAGAAGAGCGGTAACGTCGGTTTTCATCCTGTCCTCCCGAGAAAAAGATTCCGAGACTCTATTATATTGAATATCTTGCGGTTTGTCAAGAGTTGAGCCGTTTTTTGCGAAAGAGACGATTTCCTCTTGTATGTCGTACCGAAATTTGATATAATAGTATATCGTAAAGTTCGATGTAATTGTGAGCGGTAAAAATGAAAAAAGTTTTGACTGTAATTTTTCTTTTGATATTCGCGGTCGCGATCGGCTTCGCTGTCGTCATGATCTCAATTTCGGAGTCAACAAGCGTTCTTGATCTTGTGACGCCGACTGACGCGGTGAAGGCCGCCAACGCGAGCGGAGGCGAAATCTTCGAGCTTGACCCGGAGATCGCGATTTCATACGACGGTTATATGAGATGTTACACCATCGTGTGGATACCGGAGGCAAAGGAACTCCAGGTCTCCGTGAAGAGCAACAACAGCACTTACGAAAAGCTCGGCGCCACCAAAGCCGACGGGTACGACTTCATGCTCTACGACGTCGCGTCGGAGACCGAATACAGGACGTACACCGAGGAAAGAGAATACGAGGGAAGATACAGCTATTTCAGACTCGTCTTCGAAGGCGTTGAGTTTGACGAGAACGTGAGCCTTGAGCTCATAATGTTCCCTAAAGGAAAAGAGACGCCGTACAGCTATTTCATGCTCCACGAGAGCGGGGACGAGCTCAAAACATATAAACTGTCAAAAGAGGAGATCGCCTTGCTCGGCGAGTGACGTATTATGAAATTCTGCAGATTTATTGCGCTTGTAACAGCGCTTGTGATGATGTCGGCGCTCTTCGTGTCGTGTTCCGGAAATGACTCCGGCGAAACGAAAGCCGACCCCTGGACGTTTGAAAGCATAACCGACGGGACCGACAGCGAAACGGAAAGTCAGACTGAAACGGAGACGGAGACCGAACCGGCGCCGCGCGACAGCGTCGTCAGATTCTTCGCCGCGGGCGACAATATAATACACGAGTGCGTGTATCTCGACGCCATGACGCAGGCGACGTCCGTCGGCGCGCCGTCGGAATACTATTTTTCCGGTATGTACTCCAATCTGAAGGACAAGATCTCATCCGCCGATCTCGCGTTTATCAACGCGGAAGGACCTCTCGACACCGATTACGGTCCGAACGGGTACCCGTCGTTCAACGCCCCGAAGGAAGCGGGCGACGCGCTCGTCGACGTGGGATTTGACATCGTAAACCTCGCGAACAACCACATGCTCGACTATCACGGCGCCGTCGGACTCAAAGGAACGATAAAATTCTGGAAGACGAAGGACGTCATGACCGTCGGCGGCTACGAGGGCGAAGCGGACTACAACACGGTAAGGACGATCGAGAGAAACGGGATAAAGATCGCCGTGCTCTCCTATACATACGGAACGAACGGAAACTATCTCCCCGCCGGGACGACGGACCTCTGGATCCCGTATATCGACGACGCGGACATCACGCGCCACATCGCGGAGGCGAAGAATATCGCCGACTGCGTCATAGTCTCGATGCACTGGGGAAACGAGAACACGTTTGACGTGACCGCGGAGCAGCAGAGACTTGCGAAACTTATCGCGAACGCGGGCGCGGACGTCATAATCGGACACCACTCTCACACGATACAGCCGATAGAGTGGGTTGAGGGTCAGAACGGTCACCGCACGCTCGTGACGTATTCGCTCGGCAACTTCCTTCACACTCAGCTTTACTCATACAATATCGTCGGCGGAACGGTGACGTTTGATATAGTCAAGAACGCCGGGACCGGAGAGGTCACGATCGAGAACCCGGTTTTCGATCCGACGGTCTGCCACTATACCGCGAATATGGCGGTGCTCGACTCGCTTGACTATTATAAGAGGGAAAACATAAAGATCTACAGACTCGCCGAGTACACCGACGCGCTCGCGTCCGGGCACGGAAGCCAGAAGTGGAATTCTTTCAGCCTTGCCACGCTGAAAGGATACGTCAACTCGACGATAAAGCCGGAATTCCTGCCGTCTGACTGAAAATGATATAAAGTTCATAATTTACAATAAAAGCCGCGTTTCCGGACGCGGCTTTTATTATTTCCATTCATTAGTTATTATTCATTAGCTTTAAAAATATTGTGATAAATTTTCACAGTTTGTTGCAAATTCACACTTTTTGTTGTATAATCATTAACGGAAGAATGTTCGCTCCCCTCTGCCCCCGAAAGGATTTGAAATGGACTTTATAAGAGATCATCAGTTAGACATAATGCTTGTTTTGAGCGGAATGTGCGGCATTTTAGCCGTGATGACGCTCGTCGCGAAGACTCTGCCGCGTAAAACGAAATTTGTGCTGATGTCAATGGAACTGTCAGCTATGTTGCTCCTTGCGTTTGACCGGTATTCGTACATTTTCAGAGGCGATACGAGCCGCCTCGGATACTATATGGTCAGAGTGAGCAACGGCATGGTGTTCTTTCTCTCGCTTCTTATCACTTTTCTCGTCACGAGATTTCTTTCCGTCATATATTTAAATGAATGTAAGCTGAAACGGCTGCCGAAACAGCTGGTGGTCGCCGACGTTCTTTTTGCCGTCGGCGTCGCGCTGCTTTTCATTTCGCAGTTCACGGGGCTTTACTATACGTTCGACGAGAACAATAACTATGAACGTTCGCCTTTTTATGCGCTTTGCCTTGCGATTCCTCTTATGATGATCATTCTTCAGGAGTGGACCCTGATAAACAACCGCAAAAAGATCACAAAAGGCGTGCTCATCTCGATAATGATCTGTATCGCTCTGCCGACTGTCGCGTCGCTGGTGCAGATATTCACCTATGGTATCTCGCTTACGAATATGACGGTCGCAGCCGTCGTCATCGTGTTCTACACGTATTCGCTGATCTATCTCGGCAACGCGGCTGAAAGGGCGAAGCAGCACGAGCTGGAGTATTACAAAAAGTCAAAGGAAAAAGAGGCGGCGCTTTTCGTGCAGACAACGGAAGCGCTGGCGAGCGCGATCGACGCGAAAGACAAGTACACGCACGGTCATTCCTCGAGAGTCGCCCTCTATTCCAAGCGTATCGCGAAGAAAGCGGAACTTCCCGACAGCTTTTGCGATCAGGTGTATTTCGCGGCGCTTCTTCACGACGTCGGCAAGATCGGCGTCAGCCGTTCGCTTCTGAACAAGGTCGAGGCGCTGACCGACGAGGAGTTCGAGCAGATAAAATCCCATTCGTTATACGGAGACCAGATCCTCTCGACCATAAAACAGGCTCCTTTCCTTGCGGAAGGCGCAAGACATCACCATGAGAGATTCGACGGCAGCGGTTATCCCGACGGTCTGTCGGGCGTTGATATCCCGAAGATCGCCCGCATAATCTCCGTCGCGGACGCGTACGACGCCATGACCTCTCACAGAGTCTACCGCGCTCCGCTCGACAGAGAGACAGTAAAGGAGGAACTCCGGAAAGGAATGGGAACGCAGTTCGATCCCATTTTCGCGGAGATCATGCTTGACATTATGGAGGAAGACGAAAAAGAGAACGGCGCCGCTGACCGCAACGCCGACGGGGAGTCCGTTACACGGGATATCTGAGGTAATAGATATCGTCCCCTTCCGAATACTCAGTTTTAACAAAGCCGTGCTTTTCGTAGAAACGCGCGGCTTTTTTGTTGTCGCGGTGACATCCGAGCACGATCGGTCGAACGCCTGATTCACGATACAGCCGTTCGACCGTTTCTTCAAGTATGATCCCGCCGTAACCTTTGTTCCGGCAGGCTTTGTCTATCACGAACCCCATCAGACGGTAGAACGGTTCGCTCTTGACCTGCGGCGGATCGGTCTCCCAGGGGATCGCCTCGCCGAGCAGTATCGTACCGATGCATTTGCCGTCAAGTCTTGCGAGAAACGTGTGCCCGATACAGCGGTGTTCCACGCCGTAGTCGGTCAGCTCAAGCAGTGTCGCGACAGTGTCGACGTATGATTCCGGCACGTCGTCGCGGTCGATCGCGCGCGCTTCGGGATAATTGTCGTGAGTGAGCTCTTCAAGGGTGATCGTCATGGCTTTTACCTTAATCTTCATTTTCAAGAAAAATTAAAAAAGATGTTGACACTTATCAAAAAGTGATGTATACTATTTAAGCGCGGTAAATTCCGCTTTGCTGATATGGCTCAGTTGGTAGAGCAGTTGATTCGTAATCAACAGGTCGTCGGTTCGAGTCCGACTATCAGCTCCAAAAAATCGCTTTTGTCGAAAGACAAAAGCGATTTTTTGTATCCAAGCCGACAGGCTTGGTATATCATCAACTCGCCATGCGAGTTGTATATCATCACGCCAAAGGCGTGTATATCATCACGGCAACGCCGTGTATTTTTTATACAAAGCTTCGCTTTGATGAGATACAATCCCATTCGGGATTGATGATATACAAAGCTTCGCTTTGATGATATACAACGGCTGCGCCGTTGATGAAGATTAATTCTCCTCATCCACCGGTGCATACACCCACGGGTAGCCGTAGTCGTTGCGGATCTCGATACCGTTCGGGAGAAAGAACGCTTCCCACGCGTTGAGCGCATCCGGTCCGTCGTTCTCGATCGTCATATCGGAACGGTATTTTCCTCTGTAGCAGGAGATGTGGCAGTGCTCGCCTTCGGCGTAGCCCGCGGTACCCATCTCGTAGAAAGGTTCGCCCTGGAGGATGATCTCCCCGACTGCAAGGTCGCTTATGTCGTTATCGTGCATGAACATACAGGTCATATAATCGTAGGTGCCGTCCGCGTAAAGGACTTCGTACGCGCTTTCAATCCAGACGCAGTTTCCGCTTTCCGGCTTCATCGCGGCGACGCGGCAGGTGAACGGTGCAACGACGGAGTCGCCCTCGTTTATCTGCATATCTATCGCGTTCTGCGTGAAATGCGAGTAGATGTCGTACGGACCTTGCGTGATCATCAGCACTTTTCCTGGATATAGCGCGATCTCACCTGCGTCTCCCGCGGAATTCCCGACGTCGTCGAGACGCCATTCGTAAAGAAATCCTTCTTCGACAAAATCGGTCAGCCAGATCTCAAAACCGTTGTAGTGGAGTTCGGGAAGCGCGAGATATTTTGTTTCGTCATCGGCGAGTACGATGTATTTCGTTCCCTCGCCGGCGTTTTTGAGAAGAAAAGACGACTGCTTTCCGCTCGCGAGGCTGTAAAGCGCGACCTTTTCGGTCACGGGATCGTACGCTATGACTCTGTTGTATCCGCCTCTGCTGCACGCGGCATAGATCGTGTAGCTTCCGTCCTGGTTCATTGAGAATCTGAAACGCTGCGTGATATCCTGCGTGTCATCCCAGGCGGTCAGAAGGACGCCGTCGTAATCGGAATCGGCGCCGTCGGCGTCAACGTTGAAGCATTTTCCCATCGTCGCTTCGTTTATGGTATAAAACCCGCCGTTGAAAGTTCCGTTCAGCGAACTGCTCGAAAAGTAACCGGTATCTTCGGGGGTGGCGCCTCCTCTGATCCTTGCCGCCGCGGCGTCAATGACGGAAAGCTTGTCCGTTCCGCGCGCGAGATCAACAGTCACGGCGTTTTCGTATTTTCCGATGCTCTCGTTTTTGCCGTCGGCGACCGCCGGAATACAGAACACGGACACGGCGACCGCGACTAACGTCAGAAAGAGCGTCAATATCAACGCCTTTTTCAAACGCATACCTCCTTTTTCAAAAACATCTATACAATTATACAATTAAAATATGAACATTTCTGCTTTTGCCGAAATTCGGTCAGTCTTCGATCGCCGCTTTGCGCGCCACGACGCTCTTTATCCTCTCCGTATCGAATTTGGGAGTTCTGTCAAAGCAGAAGATCCCGTTCTTTTCCTGCATCACGTCGGTGAACTGCGTGTAGCAGAAGCCGCAGATGCGCCCGTTTCCGAGAAGCGCGCCGAGGAGTCCTTCGAATCTGGTGTAGAATTCCTCGCGCGAGTCCGGACCGTCGCCGTAACCCCAGGAGGCGCCGGCTTTTTCTTTGCCTTCCTCGTCCGCGATCCAGAGAGTGCCGCCGAATTCCGAGACGAAATAGGGTATTGATTCGTCGCGCGGCTTCTCAAAGTCGGGGTAGTTTATGAACGCTTTGCCGACGCCGGTCACGAGCGGATCGTAGTGTTTTTTGAACTCTTCGACGTTCTGCTCGTAGTCGTGAACGTCGTATATATCGGTGAATTCGGAGTGCATAAATCCCGAAATATCTATCGCGGGGCGCGACGGATCGAGCGTCTTGGTGAGCAGATAGAGGTTCTTGACGAACTCGTGGTTCTCGACGGTCCAAATCTCGTTCAGCGGACACCAGCCGATGATCGCCGGGGAGGAGATATCGCGCTCGACCTCTTCGCGCCACGCGGGCGCAAGTCTGTCGAAAGCACCGTCTTTTGTCGTGTCAAGTCCCCAGTTCGGGAATTCGCCCCAGAGGATATATCCGAGGCGGTCCGCCGCGGCTATAAAGCCGGGCTCAAAGACTTTCATGTGCATTCTCGCGCCGTTGAAGCCGGCGGACATCGAGAGCTTTATGTCGCGTTCAAAATCTTCCTCCGACTTTGCGGTGTAGATCCCTTCGGGGAAATAACCCTGGTCGAGGACGAGACGCTGGAACACGCTCTTTCCGTTTATGCGGAATTTGTACCCGTCGACCTCGACGCTCCTCATTCCGAAATAGCAGGAGAGCATATCGTCGCCGAGCGTGAGGCAGAGGTCGTAGAGATTTCCGCACCCTATATCCCACAGCACGGGATCCTTTATATCGAGCGAGAACGAGGCGCGGTGTCCCGATACTTTTACGGTCGCTTCGGAGACTTCGTCGCCGTCAAACGCCGCTACCGCGCGAAGTATTCCCGAGCTGTCGCCGCCGCACGTCACCACATCGATTTCGACCTTTCCGTTCGGAACGTCGGGGACGATCTTTACGGTCTTTATATACGTTTCGGGCACGAATTCGAGCCACACGGTCTGCCAGATGCCCGTTGATCTCGTGTAGAAACATCCGTGGTTCGCGAACTTCGCACTCTGTTTTCCGGAGGGCTGGAGCGGATCTTTCACGTCGTCCTTCGCGTGAACGACGACGACGTTTTCGCCTTCTTTGACGAGCTTCGTGACGTCGAGAGTGAAGGGTGTGTAGCCTCCGCGGTGATCCCCCGCTGCGGTGCCGTTGATCCATACCGTCGCGGTGTCGTCGACCGCGCCGAAGTGGAGCAGGACGCGCCCGGCGAGGTTTTCTTTTTCGAGGGTAAAACTTCTCTTATACCAGACCGAGGGGATAAAATCGGTGTATCCGACGCCTGAAAGAGACGACTCGGGAGCAAACGGAACGACGATCTTTGAGGCGAGTTTATCCGCGCTCTCAAGACGGCGCTCTTCGCCGCTGTCCGACAGATCGAGCTCAAACTCCCACTCTCCGTTCAGACAGAGCCAGGAGTCCTCTCCTCTCATAAACTGCGGGCGGGGATATTCCGCTCTCGGTGTATCAATGAAATCCATTTTCAAAGCCTCCGGTAATATTACGGTCAAATCAGTATAACATAAATAAATAATAATGTCAAATGCGCCGCTTTTCGCGCCGGGCGCGCCGCATCTTCCGGAACTCAAGTTTTTTTCCAAAAAGATTGAAATGAGACGCAAAAAAATGTATAATAAAAGAAGTAAATAAAACGGAGAATGGTATGGAAAGTACGACCGTAAAAAACAGAATAGACGAACTGAGAGCGCTGATCGCGTACCACTCGAAGCTCTACTACGACAACGACGCTCCGGAGATCTCGGATTACGAGTACGATATGATGTTCGAGGAGCTTAAAACTCTCGAGGCGTCGTACCCGGAGTTCGACTCGCCCGACTCCCCGACTCACCGCGTCGGAGGGCGCGCGTCCGCTAAATTCGCGCCGGTCTCTCACCGGATAAGGATGGGCAGTCTCACCGACGTTTTCAGCCACGACGAGGTAAGAGCGTTCGTCGCGAGGGCGAAGGAAAAACTGTACGAAGAGGGCGAAAAGACGGTAAAATTCACCGTCGAGCCGAAGATCGACGGACTTTCCGTATCGCTGATGTACGAGCGCGGAGTTCTCGTCTGCGGCGCGACGAGAGGCGACGGTCTCACCGGCGAGGACGTGACGGACAACATCAAGACGATAAAGTCCATCCCGCGCCGGATACCGCTCGACACTCCGGAGCTCTGCGTGCGCGGAGAGGTCTATATGCCGAGGGCGTCTTTTGAAAGACTGAACGCCGAGCGCGAGCGCGAGGGCGGAAAACTTTGGGCAAATCCGAGAAACGCCGCGGCAGGGTCGCTGCGCCAGCTCGATTCGGAAATCACCGCGTCGAGAGGGCTCGATATCTTCGTTTTCAATATGCAGTACGGCGAGCTGTACCCCGGCGGAAAGGCGCCGGTGACGCATCACGAGAGCGTGGAGCGCCTCGCAGGTCTCGGCTTCAGCACTATAAAGATCGTCACCGTGACAGACGACGCGGAAGAGATCATATCCGCGATACTCCGCCTCGGTGAACTTCGCGACTCGCTCGCGTACGACATCGACGGCGTCGTGATAAAGGTCGACGACCTCCGTCAGCGTGAGCTGCTCGGCGAGAACACGAGCACGCCGAAATGGGCGGTCGCGTACAAATTCCCGCCTGAGGAGAAAGAAACTCTGCTTCGGGATATAACGCTTCAGGTCGGCAGGACCGGAGTTTTGACTCCGACCGCGGAGCTCGAACCGGTGAAGCTTGCGGGGACTACGGTCTCGAGAGCCACGCTTCACAATATAGATATAATCCGCGAGCGCGACATCAGAGTCGGAGACTGCGTCGTCATAAGAAAAGCGGGCGACATAATCCCGGAGATCGTCGCGAGCGTGAAGGAGCGCCGCGACGGAACGCAAGTACCGTTCACGTTCCCCGAAAAGTGCCCGTCGTGCGGAGGCGAGCTCGTATTTGACGACCCCGACGACGAGGGCGGCGGAGCGGCAAGATGCATCAACGCGTCCTGCCCCGCGCAGCTCGAGAGAAAACTCGTTCACTTCGCGTCGAAGGGCGCGATGGATATTGAGGGAATGGGACCGAAGGCGGTCTCGCAGTTCATCGAAGCGGGACTTCTCTCAAGCCCGGCGGACCTGTATTATCTCGACTACGGCAAGGTCGCGTCGCTCCCCGGCAAGGGCGAACTTTCGGCGTCGAACCTGCGCGATGCGGTCGAACGCTCAAAGAGCCGCGGCGCCGCAAAGCTTCTCTCGGCGCTCGGCGTCCGTCACACGGGCGAGGCGGCGTCGGAAGCGGTGATCGACAGAGTCGGCAGCGTCGACGCGCTGTTTGATACGACGGAAGCGGAACTAATGGAAATACCCGACGTCGGCGCTGTGACGGCTCATTCGATCGTCGAATTCTTCTCGCTTCCCGAGACGAGGGAACTCGTCGACCGCCTCATCGCGGCGGGGGTCGAGACCGCGCTCCCTGAGGGCGCAAAGCGTCAGACCGGCACGGCGCTCGAAGGGCTCACCTTCGTTCTGACCGGAAAATTCCCGACGATGACGCGCGACGAAGCGACCGACCTCGTCAAAGCGAACGGCGGTAAGGTCGCGGGATCGGTATCGAAGAAGACGTCGATCGTCGTCGCGGGCGAGGATGCGGGATCAAAGCTTACGAAGGCAAACGAACTTGGCATCAAAGTTATCGACGAGGCGGAACTGCTGGAGATGATAAAATAATGGATTGGTATATTGTTATTTTCATAATCGCCGCCGCAGCCGCGGTGCTGATGCTCGCCGGCGGGACTTCGATGTTTTTCAACTTTGCGATCCTCAGCGACAACTTCAAAAAAGAGAAGAGGACGAACGCCTGGGACGAGGACGAGAACGATCCCGACGAGGTCTATATTTATTCAAAATGTCTGCCCTATAAAGACGAGCTTCTCGAGGGCAGAAAATGGGTAAAAAGTCAGCCGCTCGCCGATTTTTCGGTGACGTCGTACGACGGGCTCACGCTCCGCGCGAAGTACGTTCCGGCAAATGGCAAGGAAAAGGGAATAGTGCTGATGATGCACGGATTCCGCTCGAGCGCGCTCCACGACTTTTCGCTCGCGATAAAGATCTTTCACGAGATGGGATACGGCTGCATGCTTCCGTATCACAGAGCGCACGGGGACAGCGAGGGCAAGTACATCACGTACGGTACGAAGGAACGCTTCGACGTTCTGTCCTGGTGCCGTCTAATCGAAGAAAAGTTCCCCGGCGTGCCGGTGATACTCGACGGTATTTCCATGGGCGGCGCGACGGTGCTTATGGCGTCCGGGCTTGAACTTCCGGGAAACGTCAAAGGTATTATCGCCGACTGCGCTTTTACGTCTCCGTATGAAGTTTTCAAACACGTCATGAGGCGCAATTTCAAAATGGGACCGTTCCCGTTCCTGCATACGACAAGACTTTACGCGAAGATCAGAGCGGGACTCGTGATGAAATCGGTCTCGACTCCCGACGCGCTTAAGAAGAACCGCCTGCCGCTTCTGATCGTACACGGAGAGGCGGACGACCTCGTCCCTTACTCCATGTCGGAAAGGAATTTTGAGGTCGCAAAGGAGAACTGCGACGCGACGTTCCTGTCCGTTCCGGGCGCTGCTCACGGCATCTCGTTCCTCGTCGACAGAGAGCGGTACACCGCTGAAGTAAAGAAACTTTTAGACAAATGCATAAATAAGGAAGAAGCCTGAAATGAAAGCGATAGACAGATTTATTGAATACGCGAAAATGCCCACGATGTCAGACGAACTGTCAGAGAACTGCCCAAGCACCGAAAAGCAGTTCGCGCTCGCAAAGAGGATCGTCGCCGACCTCGAGAAGATCGGTATCGGCGCCGAGCTGACGGAGAAGTGCTATATCTACGCAAAACTTCCGGCGAACGCGAAGGCGAAGGGAAGGATAGGGTTTATCTCCCACATGGATACGAGCCCCGACGCGCCGGATACGGATATAAAGCCGAAGGTCGTCGACTACAAGGGCGGAGATATCGTACTTAACGAAGAAAAGGGCATTGTCCTCTCTCCGAAGGACTATCCGTGCCTTGAAAAATACGCGGGAGAGCGCCTCGTCGTGACAGACGGGACGACGCTTCTCGGCGCCGACGACAAGGCGGGCGTATGCGAGATAATCGCGGCGCTCGAACGCATAGTTAAAGAAGGGCTCCCCCACGGGGATATCTCCGTCGCGTTTACTCCCGACGAGGAGATAGGGCGCGGCGCCGACCTTTTCGACGTCGCGAAATTCGACGCGGACTACGCTTACACGGTCGACGGAGGCGCGCTCGGCGAGATAGAGTACGAGAACTTCAACGCCGCGTCGGCGGATATCGAGATCGACGGTATCTCGATCCACCCCGGCTCAGCAAAAGGTAAGATGGTCAACGCGTCGGAGGTCGCGATGTATTTCCATTCGCTCCTTCCGGCGAATGAAACTCCTTTCCATACTGAAAAATACGAGGGATTTTATCACCTCGGCGCGCTGTCCGGCACGGTCGAGCACGCGTCGCTGAAGTATATCATCCGCGACCACGACCGCGCGATATTTGAGAACAGAAAAAAGGTCGTAGCGGAGGCGGCTGCGAGGACGGAAGCGCATTTTCCCGGAAGCCGCGTCAGATGTGAGATCAAAGATTCGTATTACAATATGAAAGAAAAGATCGAGCCCGTGATGTTCGTCGTTGACCGCGCCGCCGCGGCGTTTGAAAAATGCGGCGTCACTCCCGTCGCTGTGCCGATAAGAGGAGGTACCGACGGCGCGAGACTCTCGTTCATGGGACTGCCGTGCCCGAACCTCTGCACCGGCGGCGAGAACTTCCACTCGCGGTATGAATTCATCCCCGTCGAGTCGTTCGACAAGGTCGTTGACGTCCTCGTCAGAATCGTGACGGACCTCGCGGAGTAGTGCGCGGCGCGATGCGTGGGCGCATAGCGCAATGAATTGCTCCTCCCAAAGTCGGAGCATGAATTGCCTGACGGCATGAATTGCACTTCGTGCATGAATTGCGCTGCGGCGCATTAAGAGGAGCAATTCAAATCATGACGGCTTGCCGTCAATTCACGGAGCGAAGCGAGAATTCATGACGCGACAGCGTCAATTCATCCAATATCATATACGGACCTGAACTCCCGGGCCCGTTTCTTATTTCCGCCCATTTCATTTTTCCATTCTTTCTTTATATATAATAAAATCTTATAATAGCAAATAGTAAAAAACGTATTGCAATTTGACGATATCTATGTTAAAATTAATAGGATTGATAATATGGTGTCGAACCGTGACGTGCGGTGAGGCGCTTTTACTCTGTCAACAATTTTTACGGGGACCGAAAGTTTCCCGAATTCTCATTATAAGGAGGGTCATTTAATATGGCTCATATCAGCGAAACCGGTGTTAAAACGATCTGCGAGATATGCGACAGACACGCTAACGAAAAGACGCCGCTCATGATGATCCTGAGCGATATCCAGAACGAGTACGGATACATTCCGCTCGAAGTGCAGGAGATTGTATCTCAGAAGACGGGTATCTCCGTCGCGGAGATCTACGGAGTAGTCACGTTCTATTCGTTCTTCTCACTCGTTCCGAACGGCAAATTCGTCATCGGCGTGTGCCTTGGAACCGCTTGCTACGTCAAAGGCGCGCAGCAGGTCATCGACAAGTTCTCCGAGATCCTCGGCATCAAAGCCGGCGAAACGACGGAAGACGGCCTGTTCACGATAGACGCTCTCCGCTGCATCGGCGCGTGCGGTATCGCACCGGCGGTATCGGTCAACGGAAAAGTTTATCCGAAGGTAACTGTCGACCTCGTTCCGAAGATAATCGAAGAGCACCGCGCAATGGCGGCTGCAGAGTAAGCGTCCGCAACTGTTCGAAACACAAGAATAACCGCCTATTTTATAAAGAAAGGCTGACGTCGGATGAAAATCAAACAAATACAGGAACTTCTGAATGCTGAGCTCCTTTGCGGAGAGGAATATCTCGACCACGACGTTTTTTCCGCCTGCTGCAGCGATATGATGAGCGACGTGCTCGCGTACGTCAAGGATCAGGGCGTGCTTCTCACCGGTCTTGTCAACTCTCAGGTCATCAGGACTGCGAGCATGATGGACATGGTCTGCATCGTCTTTGTCAGAAGCAAATCGCCGAACGCGGAGATGATAGAACTTGCCAAAGAGTGCGGTATCGTCGTTATGAAAAGCCGCTTCAGAGCTTATGAAGCGTGCGGACATCTCTATACTGCCGGGCTCGTTGCAGCTCCGGAGGGCAAGTGATGGCTGAAAACGTAACATTTCATTTCGACGTTGACGGCGAAGATTTTACGTCGGCGGGAGAGGCTTCCGTCGTTGTAAAGAAAAAGCTGCGTCAGCTCGGTCTGCCCCCGGAGGTCATAAGACGCGTCGCTATCGCGATGTACGAGGGCGAGATCAATATGGTGATCCACGCCGAAGGCGGAGACGCCGACGTCACGGTGACGGACGACGAGGTCATAATCGTTCTGTCCGACCGCGGACCCGGTATCCCGGACGTTTCGCTCGCCATGCAGGAGGGGTATTCCACCGCCCGCGACAACATCAGAGCCCTCGGGTTCGGAGCGGGGATGGGACTTCCCAATATGAAGAAATACACCGACAGCATGGAGATTGAGACCGAGATCGGCGTCGGTACTAAGATCACAATGAAGGTGAGCTGCAAGTAAAACGCGCATCTTGCCTAAGGAAGGAACGAATACTATATGCAGGAATACAAGCATTCGGTTTCCCTTGACATCGCCAAATGTAAAGGATGTACTACCTGCCTTAAGAGATGCCCCACGGAGGCGATCAGGATACGTGACGCGCACGCCAAGATCAATTCCGCAAGGTGCATCGACTGCGGAGAGTGCATAAAAGTCTGTCCGCACAAGGCGAAAAAAGCTATCCACGACACGCTCGCGGATATGAAAGATTTCAAGATCAACGTGGCGCTCCCCGCGCCGGCGCTCTACGGTCAGTTCGAGAATATGCCGAGCGTCGACTACATCGTCGACGGACTCTATAAGCTCGGATTCGACTACGTCTACGAAGTCGCCTGCGCCGCGGAGATCGTCTCGGCGTATACGAGAGTGTACCTTGGCAGAAAAGATATTCTGCGCCCGGTCATCAGTTCGGCATGCCCGGCGATAGTCCGTATGATAAATATGAACTTCCCCTACCTGAAGGATCACATAATGCCGATCCTTCCGCCTGTAGAGGTCGCCGCGAAGCTCGCGAGGGATATCGTCATGGAACGCCATCCCGAGCTTGACTCCTCCGAGATAGGGCTGTTCTTCATATCTCCCTGTCCGGCAAAAGTCAGCTACGTCAAGAACGGATTTGCGGGCGACAGAAACAATATCGACCGCGTGATCTCGGTGAGGGACGTCTACTTCGAGCTTCTCGAAGTTATGAACCCCGACGAGAATCCGTCCGAGAACGCGAAGTCCGGCATGATAGGTATCGGCTGGGCGTCGACCGGCGGCGAATCTTCCGCCGTGTTCAACGACAGATACCTTGCCGCGGACGGCATCGAAAACTGCGTCAAAGTGCTCGAGCAGATCGACAACGAAGGCTTTGCAGACCTCGAGTTCATCGAGCTGAATGCCTGCAACGGCGGATGCGTCGGAGGCGCGATGACCGTGACGAACGCGTATATTGCCCAGGCGAGACTCAATTCGCTGAAAAGATACCTTCCCGTATCTCCCAACAGACCGGACACGTCGGTCTTTCCGGAATGGCTGTGGACGGACAAAAATGTCAGCTACGACACGACAAAGCCGCTTTCCGAGGACCGCGCCGAAGCGTTCCGCATGATGAGCGACATAGAGCGCATCACGAAATCCCTTCCGGGTATCGACTGCGGTTCGTGCGGTGCGCCGACCTGTATGGCTTTCGCCGAGGATATCGTCAAGAACGAGACGAACGCCGACGAGTGCACGATCATAATGAGGGAGCTCTTCCACGAGTGCCTCGATATGAGAAAAGCGCAGATCATTTCGGATAAGATTAAGAAGAGCGGCGAAGAGAACAAAACGGAGACGGAATGATATGAAAACTGAAACCGTGATCCGAGAGCTCGGACTTAAAGAACTCGCGGGTGGACCTGCCGAGGAGTTCGACGGAGTTTACGCGGGAGACTTTCTCAGCCGCGCTATGAGCCGCGTCGAATACGGCAACCTCTGGATAACGATCATGAGCAACGTCAACGTTATCGCGGTCGCGAGCCTTACGGAGGCCGCCGCGGTCATCCTCGCGGAGGACGTAACGATGACGCCGGACGTACTCGCCGCGGCAGAGGAAAAGGGCGTCGCGGTGTATTCTTCCGGAAAATCGGTCTACGAGCTCTGCGTCGAGATCGACAAGATCATAAACAACTGATATGAGTTCGTTCTTTTACGACCTGCACGTCCACTCGTGTCTCTCTCCGTGCGGAGACGACGACATGACGCCGGCAAATATCGCCGGAATGGCGATGCTGAACGGACTGAATATCGTCGCGCTCACCGACCATAACACTTCGAAGAACTGTCCCGCTTTTTTCGCTCACGCGAAAAAGTACGGATTGATCCCGGTCGCCGGCATGGAGCTGACGAGCGCGGAGGATATACACGTCGTCTGCCTCTTTCCGACGCTTGACGCCGCGATGGAGTTTGACAGCTTTGTCGATTCCCGCCGTATCAAGATCGCAAACAAAAAAGAGATATTCGGAAATCAGTTCGTGATGGACGAAAACGACGAGGTCGCCCTCGAGGAGCCCGATCTTCTGATAAACGCGACGACGATCGACCTTGACACCGCGCATGAAGAGGTCACGCGCCGCGGAGGCGCCTGCTATCCGGCTCACGTCGACCGCGAGTCCGGCGGCATGATCGCGATGCTCGGCGACCTTCCGGACAGCCCGGTCTACGCCGCGTACGAGCTGAACGACAAGGCCTCGCACGACGAATACGTCGGGAGGTACCCGAAGCTGCGAGATAAGCGCTTCATCGTTTCGTCGGACGCGCACTACCTGCAAAATATCTCACAGGCGGTGAATCAGATCGAACTCGACGACGAACCGTACAGCTCGCAGAAGGTGCGGGACGAGCTTATAAAATATCTGAGAGGGGAATAGTATGGAAGAGTTTTCGCTTTACGTTCTCGACATCACTATGAACTCCGTCAGAGCCGGAGCCGATAAGATCGGCGTCACGCTTGAAGAGAGCGGAGATATGCTGACCTTCACGGTGACCGACAACGGCTGCGGGATGAGCCCGGAAATGGTAGAAAAGCTCTCCGATCCCTTCTTCACAACGAGAAAAACAAGAGCGGTCGGGCTCGGCGTTCCGTTTCTCAAAATGCTTTCGGAACAAACCGGCGGCACGCTCACGATCGAATCAAAAGAGGCGTCGAAGTTCCCGGACGGCCACGGCACGAAGCTTTGCGCGACGTTCGGACTTCACCACATAGATTTTATCCCCCTCGGGAATATGATCGATACCGTGATGACTCTGATACAGGGCTATCCGGATATCAACTTCACTTACGACCACATTACTCCGCGCGGTACGGTCCACCTCTCGTGCGAGGAGCTCCGCGCCGTACTCGGCGAAGATATATCTCTTGCAAGCTTCGAGGTCCTCGAATGGATAAGAGGGTATCTCACCGAAGGATATGAGGAAATAAAGCAATAATTTAAAAATATAAACGCAGAAAGGAAACTCTTATGAAATCTCTTGAAGAACTCATGGCAATCAGAGAAAAGATGCAGGACAAGGTAGCCGTCCGTCACGCATCCGACGACATTCGTGTAGTCGTCGGTATGGCGACCTGCGGTATCGCAGCCGGCGCCCGCCCCGTCCTCAACGCTTTCGTCGAAGGCGTAGCAAACGAAGGACTCGCCGAAAAGGTCACAGTCACTCAGACGGGATGCATCGGCATCTGTCAGTACGAGCCCATCGTCGAGGTCTACGAAAAGGACAAGGAAAAAGTCACCTACGTCAAAATGACCGCGGACAAGGCGAAAGAAGTCATCGAAAAGCACCTCAAAGGCGGCACGCCCGTTACCGAATATACGATCGGCAAAGTGCTTTCGTAATAGAAGGAGGACAGTTTAATGTATCGTATTCATGCGCTTATTTGCGGCGGTACCGGATGTACCTCCGCGGGAAGTCAGGCAGTAAGAGAAGCTCTCGAGACCGAACTCGCTGTCAAAGGACTCCAGGATGAAGTCAAGATCGTTCAGACGGGCTGCTTCGGACTTTGCGCTCTCGGCCCCGTCATGATCGTATATCCCGAAGGCACGTTCTACAGCAAGGTAAAGCCCGAGGACGTTCCCGAGATCGTCGAGGAGCACTTCCTCAAAGGACGTCCCGTTCACAGACTTATCTACAAAGAGACAGGCGAAGAGGTCAAGCCCGAGGAAGTTCCTTCCCTCGCTGAGACCGGATTCTACAAGAAACAGAAGAGAGTCGCGCTCAGAAACTGCGGCGTCATCAACCCCGAAAACATCGACGAGTATATCGCGATGGACGGTTACTTCGCGCTCGCAAAAGTTCTGAAGGAAATGACCCCCGAAGACGTCATCAAGACGATCCTCGATTCCGGACTTCGCGGACGCGGCGGCGGCGGATTCCCGACCGGACGCAAATGGCAGTTCGCGAGAAACAGCGTCTCCGACAAGAAGTACGTCGTATGTAACGCCGACGAGGGCGACCCCGGCGCGTTCATGGACCGTTCCGTTCTTGAAGGCGACCCGCACGCGGTCCTCGAAGCTATGGCTATCGCCGGCTACGCTATCGGCGCCGACGAGGGCTGGATCTACGTAAGAGCCGAGTATCCTATCGCGGTCAAGCGTCTCCAGATCGCCATCAAGCAGGCGAAGGAGTACGGCCTCCTCGGTAAGAACATTTTCGGCACAGGCTTCAACTTTGACATAAACATCCGTCTCGGCGCGGGCGCTTTCGTCTGCGGCGAGGAGACGGCTCTCCTTACATCGATAGAAGGCAAGCGCGGCAACCCGCGTCCGCGTCCTCCGTTCCCGGCTATCAAAGGCCTCTGGGGACAGCCCACTATCATCAACAACGTTGAGACGTTTGCAAACGTCGCTCAGATAATCCTCAAGGGAGCTGACTGGTTCGCTTCCATGGGTACTGAGAAGTCGAAGGGCACGAAAGTCTTCGCGCTCGGCGGCAAGATCACCAACACCGGACTCGTTGAGATCCCGATGGGCACGACCCTTCGCGAGATCGTCGAGGAGATCGGCGGCGGCGTTCCGAACGGCAAGAAGTTCAAAGCGGCTCAGACCGGCGGTCCTTCCGGCGGATGCATCCCCGCATCTCTGATCGACACGCCCGTTGACTACGACAACCTCATCGCTATCGGCTCTATGATGGGTTCCGGCGGACTTATCATCATGGACGAGGACACCTGTATGGTCGATATCGCGAAGTTCTTCCTCGAGTTCACGGTCGACGAGTCCTGCGGTAAGTGCACGCCCTGCCGTATCGGTACGAAGAGAATGCTCGAGATCCTGAACAGGATCACTGACGGCAACGGCACGATGAACGACCTCGACGAGCTCGAAGAACTCGCTTCCACGCTCAAGACAAACTCCCTTTGCGCGCTCGGTCAGACGGCGGCTAACCCCGTCATGTCCACGATCAAGCACTTCAGAGACGAGTATCTCGCTCACATCATCGACAAGAAATGTCCCGCTAAGGTTTGTAAGAACCTCATGCAGTACAAGATCGACAAAGAGAAGTGCATCGGCTGCGGTATGTGCGCAAAGGCATGCCCGGCTTCCGCTATCACCAAGACGGATTACGTCGCGCCCGGCAAGAAGCTTCCGGCAATGCAGATCGATCCCGCTAAGTGCGTAAAGTGCGGCGCTTGTATGGCAACGTGCAAGTTCAAGGCAATCTATAAGGATTAATCGGAGGGACTGAAATGGCAAAAATTAATATTAAAATAGAAGGCGTCCCCTATCAGGTAGAAGAAGGACTTACGATCCTTGAAGCGGCAAAGGCTTGCGGATACGAGATCCCGTCCCTTTGTTCGTTCAACCACGGAGAGTGCTCCGTCGGCTCCTGCCGCGTCTGCCTCGTCGAGGCTACCGGCGCGAGAGGACTCGTCGCATCCTGCGTATATCCGATCGCAGAGGGCATGGAGATAAGGATCTCCACTCCCGCCGCAACGGCTGCGCGCCGCGCATCGGTCGAGCTTCTCCTCTCAAACCACAACAAGAACTGCCAGCAGTGCGAAAAGAACGGAAAGTGCGAACTGCTCCGCGTCGCCAACATCACAGGCGCGAGAGAGAACAGATTCGCAGGCTCCAAGACACCTACGACCTATGACGACCTCACGCCGTCTATCGTCCGCGACACTTCCAAGTGCATTCTCTGCGGACGCTGCGTCGCAAGATGCCAGAGCGCTCACGGCATGGGTATCCTCGGCTTTGAGAACCGCGGATTCAACACGATGGTCGGCCCCGCCGAGAACCGTTCTATGAAGGATTCTCCGTGTATCCTCTGCGGTCAGTGCGTCTCCGTATGTCCTACCGGCGCTCTCATGGAGAAGTCCGAGATAGGCAAAGTCGACGCCGCATTCAAGGCAGGCAAGCACGTAGTCGTTCAGACAGCTCCCGCAGTCCGCGCGGCGCTCGGCGAAGAGTTCGATCTCCCCGTCGGCACACCCGTCACCGGCAAGATGGTAGCCGCTCTGAAGCGTCTCGGCTTTGCAAAGGTCTATGACACCGACTTCGGCGCAGACCTCACCATCATGGAAGAGGGAACAGAGCTTCTTCACAGACTCCAGAACGGCGGCGTCCTCCCGATGATCACATCCTGCTCGCCCGGCTGGGTCAACTACGCAGAGTACAACTACAGCGATCTGCTTCCGCATCTTTCGAGCTGCAAGTCTCCTCACCAGATGCAGGGCGCAATAATTAAGAGCTACTATGCCGAACAGAAAGGCATCGACCCGAAGGATATCTTCGTCGTCTCCATCATGCCCTGTACCGCGAAGAAGTTCGAGAAGGAACGCGACGTTATGGAAGTCGACGGCATCCGTGACGTTGACGCGGTCCTCACAACACGCGAGCTCGCGCGCATGATCAAACGCGCAGGTATCATATTCAACCGTCTCCCCGACGAAGAATATGACGCGGATATCATGGGCGACTACACCGGCGCGGGCGTCATCTTCGGCGTCACCGGCGGCGTTATGGAAGCAGCTCTGCGCACCGCTTACTTCGCCCTCACCGGCAAGGAGCATGAGGCCATCAAATTTGAGGAAGTCCGCGGACACGACGCGGGCATCCGCGAAGCTTCCATCGATATTAACGGCACGGTAGTCAACGTGGCTATCGCTTCCGGAATGAAGAGCGCGAAAGTGCTTCTCGACGAGATCAGAGCGGGTACTTCCAAGTACCAGTTCATCGAGATCATGGGATGCCCCGGCGGCTGTATCAACGGCGGCGGTCAGCCCATCGTACGTCCCTGCTTCCTCCCGAACGAGGGCGACGACATCCTCGATACCTACAAAGAGAAGAGAGCAAAAGCACTCTACAGCGAAGACGAGAGACAAGTCCTCCGTCAGTCGCACAACAACCCGCAGATCAAAGAGCTTTACGAGAAGTTCCTCGGCGAGCCGAATTCTCACAAAGCGCATGAACTGCTCCACACCACATACGCAGGCCGCGAAGGCTTCAATGAGATCAAATAAGAGTTATAATATAAAAAAGGTGTACGCCGCGAGGCGTACGCCTTTTTTGCGATATATTTCAAAGCGGTGCTTTGAAATGCGATATGCTTAATGCATCCTCGCCGAAGGCGAGATATGCATAAAGCCCGATATGTGCCGTTTAGCGGCACGCGATATGCAAGGCTGACGCCTTGCGAGAGAGATTACTCTGAGCTAAGGAGATCCCTCACTGCGTTCAGGATGACAGTGTGGGAGAGTATTCTAACAGAGTATAAGTATGTAAAAACCTATCGGTGAACAAACAAAAATGTCATCCTGACACGAATCGGGGGACGCGAGCGTCACACGAGGGGAAGGATCCACCGACTGACGACACGAGAGTACATACACAAGAACCGTTCATGCGAAGATCCTTCTCCTCGTGATCCACTTACAGTGTCTCCCGTTACGGATCAGGATGACATTAATGGGCTTATTTTACTGACATTTAGTTTATTCAGCAATTATTTATCGTTCGGAAAATGATATATTCCAAAGCTGACGCTTTGAAATATGATATACCGACAGCGATGCTGCCGGTATGATATCTGCCCTGCGGGCAGATGATATCCGACGCGTTGCGCCGGATGAGGAATATAGTCAACAAAAAAGAATATCATTTCCTTAAAGTTTTTAAAAGGGGTGCGGGGGATGCTTTTTTAAAAAAGCATCCCCCGCATATTCATCCTATTCTTCTTATTCAGCAAATTTCCAGCCCGTCGGCGTCGGGAAGAGGCTTTGACGGAGCGGACGGAGCATCGAGGTAGAAGTAGGCGCACGATGAGATATCCGCCTGGAGCGGCAGATAGCGGTCGTTGCTCCTCCAGCCGAGCGCCTGTATCGTCACGCGAAGATCTTTGTCAAAGTGTACCGGATCCACCACGTGCCAGCGGTACATCGAAAAGCGGTTCGCCGCTTTGTAAACACCGTCAGTCTTCCAGTGATAGAAGCCCGTGTAGGGAGTCGAGAAATTGACGTACTTTCCGTCGACGTCAAAGTTGTACGAGCCGCAGAAATAGTCCTCCGTGCCGGTGCCGCAGATCGTCGGGAACTCACGGTCGCCGTCAATAAAGAACTTGATCTCGCCCTCGCCCCACCAGCCGTTGTTCGGAATTCCGTAGAGCATCGATACGCCGACGTACACACCCTTGCCGCAAACCGTGTCAAGGATCGTGTAGACCTCCTTGTACGGAAGCGGATTTTCGCGGCGGAACTGCGCGTGGAAATAGAGCGCGTCGTCGGGTATCTCCCGCTCCTCGTAGTCTATCTGATACGCAAGCCCCTTGTCCTTGTCGTTCAGATTTTCCATCGTGACGCGGCACGACTTCTTGAACGGCATCTCAAAATAGCAGTTGTACGCGTTGTTCGGATTGCGGCAGACGAGAAGGGAATTTATCTGATAGTACTCAACGTTCGGCGACGCGAAGAAATCTCCCACCGGACATTCCACCGCCGCTTTTTTAGCGCCGTCATAGTATATGCGCAGAATGAAATTGCGGACGTCGTGAACGTCGAGCGGAACTATCCACATGTGTTTGATGACGCCGGGGCATTTGATGTCCGCGATCACCTTTTCCGTCTTCGCCGGAATGTCCGCGAACGGGCTGACCTTCCAGCCCACGCCGAGCTCTCGGGACGCCCAGGAGCCGCTGCCCTCGGTAGCCCTTCCCGCTTCTCCGTGACCTCCGGTCGGGTTCTCGGCGCAGATAGAGCGCGTCTTTGCGTCCTGCCTTCTCCATAAAGTTTCCATACAAATCTCCTTTCCGGTCAGCTGTAGAATTTCAGCTTTTCGTTCAGCTTCGTGTAAACGGGGATCATCTTCGCTTCTTTGGTCTGCGCGACGGACTCCTCGATAGGTATCCACTTCACGCCTGTGTTTTCAAGCTCGTTCGCGCGGAACTCTTCGTCCTCGCTCACCTCAAAAAGATAGCAGACGTCGAGGTGAAGATGACTCGAAACGAAAACTCCGCGGCGGTAGTGGAAGTCGACCGGAACCGTCTCAACGGCGTAAATGCCGTCGGACAGAAGCTTTATATTTTTGACTCCGGTCTCCTCTTCGACTTCGCGACGCGCGACCGCGAGAAGATCGCGCTCGCCGTCGGCGTGACCGCCGGTCCACGCCCACTCGTCAAAGATCTTGTGGTAAGCCATTAAGATCTTGTTCCGCGCGGGATTCACTATCCACGCGGACGCCGTGAAGTGCGCGAGCGCGTTATCCCTTGTGAAAATATCTGGGTAGCGCGCTATCGCGTCGAGCATGATCTCTCTGTCCGATCTCTCCTGGTCGTTTATCGGCTTGAATTCTTCAAGCGCTTTTACGATGTCCATAATAATTTCCTTACGCTTTTTGTCTGTTCATACGGCGGATAATAAAGACGCATATAACGAGAGTGACGGGGAAGCCGATGCCGGAAAGGATCCCGGCACTGATGCTGTCGCCCGCCGCCTGTGATACGTTGCCGACGAGAGCGGGGCCGACACTTCCGCCGACGTCGCCGGCGAGGGCGAGAAGCGCGAACAGCGCGGTGCCGCCCTTCGGCAGGAGTTTCGACGAAATGCTGATAGACCCCGGCCACATAATTCCGACGGAGAAGCCGCAGGTCATACAGCCGATAAGACCGATGACCGGTATTTTAGTGACGGCGGTCAGAAGATAACTGCCGAAGCAGAGGATCCCCGAGATGATCATATACACGGTGAGATCCGTCTTTTCTCCGAATTTTCCGTATATCATGCGGCTGATGCCCATAAAGATCATAAAACCGCAGGGACCGGCGAGGTCGCCGACTGCCTTCGGAACGCCGAGGGACGACTCCGCGAAGGCGGACGCCCATTGCGCCATCGAGATCTCCGACGCGCCAGCGGCGATCATCAGGATTATAAAGATCCAGAAACGTCCCGTTTTAAAAAGCTCCGTCATCGTCATCCCCTTGCCGTCTTCGACTATCGGCTCGATCGGGCAGGTGGCGAAGTTTATCACGTTGTAAAGGGGAATCGCCGCCCAGATGCAGGTGAGGATGCGCCAGTGCTCCGTTCCGAATAACGCGAAGAAGAGGGTCGAACCGAGTATCGTGCCGACCGCGCCCCAGCAGTAGAACGAGTGGAGCAGACTCATCATATTCGCCTTGTTCTCAAACGGGCAGGCTTCGATGATCGGACTGCAAAGAACTTCGATCAGCCCGCTGCCGATGGCGTAAACGACGACGCAGACGAGAATGCCGACGAGCGGATCTGAGAACAGCTCCGGCACGAAGGCAAGCCCCGCGAGGCCGAGAGCCGAGGCGACCTCGGACGTCACGATGCAGACTCTGTAACCGAGCTTGTCCACTATCTTGACGCAGGCGAAATCCACGACGAGCTGTGTGACGTAGAAGACGACCGAAATCAGCGCGAGCTTCGAGAATGAAATACCGTAAGCGCTGCGGAACGTCAGAAAGAGAAGCGGAACGAAATTGGCTACTATCGCCTGAGTGACAAATCCGAGATAGCAGGCGAGTTTCGTTTTGTTATACTTCTTGAGTGCACTCGCATTGTCCATAGGCTTTTTTATTTTCCTTCGATGGCTGTGAGCGCGTCAACGATACCGGCGCGCTTTGCTTTGTATTTTTCAAGCTTTTCGCGTTCAGCTGCAACGACCTTCTCGGGCGCGCGGGACGTGAAGCTCTCGTTCGCAAGCTTGCCCTCGGCGCGTGCGATCTCGCCGTCGACCGACGCGAGCTCTTTCGTGAGCCTCTCGCGCTCAGCCGCAAAGTCCACGATCTCAGCCATCGGGATGTAGACCGTCGCGCTGTCGGTGATTATCTGTACCGAACCCTCGTCGGAATAGCTGTCGACAACGTCGACTTCGGTCGCCGACGCAAGACGCTCGAAGAACGGATACGTCGCCGTACCGAACGCCTCGGGATATTTTGTGACGATAAACAGTTTTGCCTTCTTAGACGGCGCAACGTTCATCTCGGCGCGGCGCGTTCTGATCGCCGTGATCGCCTCGATCACGCGCTCCATAGATTCCGTCTCCGCCTCGAACACGAGAGATCCGTCGTATTCGGGAAAGTCCTGAATCATGATGCTCTCCGTCGTTCCGGGAAGCCCTGACCAGAGTTCCTCGGTGATGAACGGCATGAACGGATGAAGCAGCTTCAAAGTGCCCGCGAGCACCCACGCGAGAACGTTCTGCGTCACAACGGACCTCTTCGAGCCGCGGTCGTTGACAGACGCCTTCGAGAGCTCGATGTACCAGTCGCAGAAAATGTCCCACGTGAAGTCGTAGATCTTTGAGAGCGCGATGCCGAGCTCATAGCGGTCGAGGTTGAGGTTCACCGCAGCGGCGGTCTTCTCAAACTCGGAAACGATCCACTTGTCCTCTATCGCGAGGTCGGCGGCGTCGGGAAGCTTTATCTCGTCGATCTCGAGATTCATCATGACGAATCTCGCCGCGTTCCAGAGCTTGTTCGCAAAGTTGCGCGCCGCTTCGATCTTCTCGTCGGAGAAGCGCATGTCGTTTCCGGGGCTGTTGCCGGTCGCGAGAGCGAACCTCAGCGCGTCGGCGCCGTACTTTTCGATGATCTCGAGCGGATCAATGCCGTTGCCGAGAGATTTCGACATCTTTCTGCCGAGCGCGTCTCTCACAAGACCGTGGATCAGAACCGTGTCGAACGGGATCTCGTTCGTGTACTCAAGCGCCGAGAAGATCATTCTGGATACCCAGAACGTGATTATATCGTAACCGGTGACGAGAGTGTTCGTCGGATAGAAGTATTTGAGGTCTTCGGTCTCCTTCGGCCAGCCCATCGTGGAGAAGGGCCAGAGCGCCGACGAGAACCATGTGTCGAGCGTGTCGGGGTCCTGAGTCATCTTTCCTCCGCACTTCGGGCACTTTTCGGGCGCCTCGCGTGAGACCACGGTCTCGCCGCAGTCGTCGCAGTAGTAAGCGGGGATCCTGTGTCCCCACCAGAGCTGACGGGAGATGCACCAGTCGCGGATGTTCTCCATCCAGTGGAAGTAGTTCTTGTCGAATCTTTCGGGGACGAACTATATCCTGCCGTCGCGCACCGCTTCGATCGCGGGCTTTGCGAGCGGCTCCATCTTGACGAACCACTGAAGGGAAGCGCGGGGCTCGACCGTCGTGCCGCAGCGGTAGCAGGTGCCCACGTTGTGCTCGTGGGCCTCGGTGCTGATGAGAAAGCCGCCCGCTTCAAGGTCGGCGACGACCGCGCGTCTCGCGTCGTATCTGTCCATCCCGGCGTACTTCGGATAGTCGTCCGTGATCTTCGCGTCGGGGGTCAGCATGTTGATAAGCTCAAGACCGTGACGGCGGCCCACTTCAAAGTCGTTCGGGTCGTGCGCGGGAGTGATCTTCACGCAGCCGGTTCCGAAATCGCGCTCGACGTACTCGTCCGCGATCACGGGGATGCGTCTTCCCACGAGCGGGAGGATCAGCATCTTGCCCACAATATCCTTGTATCTCTCGTCGTCCGGGTGGACTGCCACCGCGGTGTCGCCGAGAAGCGTCTCGGGACGGGTGGTCGCCACTTCAACGTAGCCGGAGCCGTCCTCGAACGGATATCTGATGTGCCAGAAATGGCCGGGCTGAGTCTCGTATTCAACTTCGGCGTCGGAGATCGACGTCAGGCAGTGAGGACACCAGTTGATGATCCTCTCGCCGCGGTAGATAAGTCCCTTGTTGTAAAGTCTCATAAAGACTTCCTGAACGGCTTCGGAACAGCCCTCGTCGAGCGTGAAGCGGGTTCTCGTCCAGTCGCAGGAGGAGCCCATCTTTTTGAGCTGTTCGATTATCCTGCCGCCGTATTTTTCTTTCCATGCCCAGGCGCGCTCGAGAAAGCCCTCGCGTCCGAGGTCGTCCTTCGTAATTCCTTCTTTTTTCATCGCCTCGACGATCTTTGCCTCGGTCGCGATCGAGGCGTGGTCCGTACCCGGAAGCCAGAGAGTCGAGAAACCCTTCATTCTCTTATATCTTATGAGAATGTCCTGAAGGGTGTTGTCAAGCGCGTGCCCCATGTGGAGCTGCCCCGTGATGTTCGGAGGCGGGATCACGATGGAGTAATGCGGCTTTTCGGGGTCTGTCTTCGGCGTGAAGAGACCCGCCTCGCACCACTCTTTGTAGATGCGGTCCTCGAATTCCGAGGGGGCGTAAGTCTTCGGAAGTTCCTTCTTCATTTTTTATCTCCTTTGAATTATTAAATATTTCAAAACAAAAAGCGCCCTGAAATATCAGGGCGCAAAGTCGCGCGGTACCACCTGAATTCGCCTGCTGCGGCGCACTCGATTCTCCTTAACGCGGAACGACGTCGGGTTCTATTTGGCAAAATACCTTTCTTCCCGAAGCTCGAAGACGACAGATCGTGACGCCGAGTACCGCGCTCTCACCTTGCCGCGGCTCTCTGAAAACGGTATGACATGATCCCTTCTTGTCACAGCTTTTTGTTTTGTTAAGCTATATTAACACAAATTTCCGCTCTTGTCAAGAGGCTTAAAATTCTTTTCCGCAGTACGGGCAGAACGCGGACGACTTCGGCACGTTCTTTCCGCATACCGGGCAGATCTTTCCCCTCTTCGGGAAAGTGCCGACCTCGGCTTTAAGTATCT
The DNA here is from genome assembly GCA_017445115.1 of Clostridia bacterium. The sequence continues at coordinate 63,346 of JAFSUU010000101.1, forward strand.
CCATATCGGCTTTGAGGGTGTCGATCTTCGCGATGATGGCGTCTCTTTTCGCGAGGTTCTCCACGCCGTCGGATATCTCGGAGTAGTACAGCCTGCCGAGTTCCTCGTAAAGCTCGTCAAGGTCGCCCTGCATATTGGCGAGAGCGAATTTTATCTTCGTCTTGTTGGCGATGTCGCACACCTTTTTGCCGGCGGCGTCAGCCGTCTCGCAGACAGTTTTTTTCACGTTTTCAAAATTCATAAGTATATGTACCCTCCGTCAGCGTATTATCATCTTTATTCAGATCCACTAATCATTATACACCGCTTCCGTGAAAATGTCAATCGCGCCGGAATAAACGGGGCGCGGAGCGGAACAATAATATATAAAAGATGAAAAGACGGGAAACGAGGGACGGTATGACGGAAGACTACAAAGAATACGCGAAGCGCCACGCGCCGAAGTCGCCGCTTTTGAAGGACACGCTCTCTGCCTTTATGTGCGGCGGTGCGGTGTGCGCGGCGGGCGAGGGGATAAAAAAGCTGTATATGGCGTCGGGGCTCTCCGAAGAGGATGCGTCGCTTATGAACTCGGTGACGCTGATCTTTATCGCGGTACTGCTCACGGGATTCGGAGTCTTCGACAGCATCGCGAGGTTCGCGGGAGCGGGCGTGCTCTTGCCGATCACGGGCTTTGCGAACGCAGTCGCCTCCCCGGCGATAGACGCGAGAACGGAGGGGTACGTCACCGGCGTCGGCGCGAAGATATTTACGGTCGCGGGGCCGGTCATCCTTTACGCAACGTCGTTCGGCACGCTCTACGGCGTGATATATTACCTTGTAAAGCTGTTTTCGTAGGGGGAGCAAATGGGAATTGTCAGAACGGATAATTCGTATATCATATCCTCGTATTCCGTCGCCGGGACTCTCGAAAAAGACGGACCGCTCGGCGCGCATTTTGACTTTTGCGACACGCTCGACGACACGTTCGGCAAGGACTCGTGGGAGATGTCCGAGAGCGAGATGCAGCGCCTCGCGGCAAAGGGCGCGATAGAGTCGGCGCATCTTGAAAATGAAGACGTCGACGTCGTCTTTTCGGGCGACCTCATCAATCAGTGCATCGTTTCAACGCACGGCCTGATGGGGCTCGGGATCCCGTCGGCAGGGCTGTTCGGAGCGTGTTCTACATGTGCCGAAAGTATGCTCATGGCAGGGGTGTTTTCGTCGTATGTAAAAAATACCGCGCTCGCCGTCACCTCGTCGCACAACTGCTCCGCGGAGCGGCAGTTCCGCTATCCGGTTGAGTACGCGGCTCTCAGAACTCCGACGTCGCAATGGACGGTCACCAGCGCCGCGGCGTTCGTCGTCTCGCCGGATAAAAGAGAAGGTGCGCCGAGGATAGTCGAAGGGATGTTCGGCGTCGTCGCGGACTCGAAGACGGACGACCTTTCCAATATGGGCGCGGCGATGGCGCCCGCCGCGGCGGACACGCTTTCAAGGTATTTTGAAGAGAGCGGACGGCGCCCGGAGGACTTCGACCGGATAGTGACCGGCGACCTCGGCGCCGAGGGTTCGTCGCTTCTCCAGGAAATGATGAAAGAAAGAGGGTACGATATCGCGTCGCGCCACGGCGACTGCGGTCTTGATATCTATGATATCGCGCGGCAGGATATGCACTCGGGCGGCTCGGGCTGCGGGTGCAGCGCGGTCGTGATGTCGGCAAAATACCTCGGTATGCTGAAGAAAAAAGAGATACGCGATATGCTTTTCGTCGGCACGGGAGCGCTGATGAACGCGATGAGCGTCGGGCAGGGAAATACTATCCCGTCAGTCGCCCATCTCGTGCGGATCGCGTCGGAATAAGGAGAGAAAATGGATTATCTCAAAGCTTTTGCCGTAGGCGGCGCGCTTTGCGCCGTCGCTCAGATCCTGATAGACAGAACGAGACTGACGCCCGCGAGGATCCTCGTCGGGTACGTCGTCGCCGGGATCGCACTCGGCGGCGTCGGAGTTTACGGATATATCGCCGACTTTGCGGGAGCGGGGGCGATGGTGCCGCTCTCCGGCTTCGGATATCTCATTTCCGAGGGGATGAAAAAAGCGATAGACTCCCGCGGCGCGACAGGTATTCTCACCGGCGCGCTCACCGCATCCGCGGGCGGGATCGGCGCGGCGCTCGTCTTCGGGTTTCTCGCTTCGCTGATCTTCAAAGACAAAAAGCAGAAATAAAATGGATATATTTTATTAATATATTTAGTGCCTTCCGTTGACAAAAACCGATCGCCGTTGTATAATAACAGTGGATTATTATATAATTTTTTACGCGGAGGTGATGGGGAAATGTTCAAAAGAATAGTCTCACTTTTCCTTGTCGCCGTCTTTTTGGCAGTCCCTGTTTATGCCGGCACGGATGACGGATTTGAGTACGAAGACGGATATGAATACGAGATGCCCGAGGTCGAAAACTATCTTGCGCACCGCCCCGCGGAGACGTACGTCGAGGGGCTCGGAATAAGCGAAGACGACTACGCTGCTCTGGCGGAAAGGATCTTCGGCGCCGCGAAAAACTTTGAAGCGTCGTGCAGCATCCTCGATTTTAAGATCCCCATCAACGACACGGCGGGCAATCTGCTCAACTATATGATCAAAAAAGGCGATCCCGAGTCATTCCACATCAAGAGCTACTCATATTCCGCCAAAAAGGTGGACGGCGCTTACCGCTTCAACATTATTTATTTTCAGTATAATTACACTCAGGAAGAGTACGGCGCGATGCTGTCGGAAGTTCGCCGCACTGCGCACCGCCTCCTCCTCGGCATCGAGGGCAACGATTCGCTGACCGACGTTCAGAAGGCGCTCCTCATCCACGACAGACTTATCGTCCACTGCGAATACGACGTTGAGAATTACTACGGCACGGGCGTGATGCCCGCCGAGGACTACACGGTCTACGGCGCTTTGATCAACAGGTGCTGCGTCTGCGAAGGGTATTCCGAGGCGTACTGTTACCTGCTCGATCAGGTCGGCATAAAGAACTATCTTTGCGATTCCTCCGAGCTCGGTCACATGTGGAACATTATCTATATCGACGGCGAGAAGTATCACGTCGACCTCACGTTTGACGACCCCACGTTTGACATCACCGGAAGCGTATATCACGAGTATTTCCTCTGCTCCACCGGCAAATTTATGACGTACGATCACAACGCGTCGGATTACGACACGTCCCCGTCGTCGACGGCGTACGACAAGGCTTTCTGGAGAGGTTCCGAATCTCAGTTCGTCCTTTGCAACGGAGAGATCTACTACATAAACTGCAGCGACGGCAAGCTGTATAAATGGACGGCAAACGGTTCCGTCGCGGTCAAGGATCTCGGCGGCAGATGGTATGTCAGCCAGAACGCTTATTTCCCGAAAAAGTTCACAAGGCTCGCCTCTGACGGCAAATATCTGTATTATTCGCTTCCGAAGGAGGTATACAGATACGATCCCGTCTCAGGCACGCAGGCTTTGATATACAAATACAACCCGGACAGCACTAAGCCGTATTTTTCGATCTACGGCATGACTGAAGACGACGGCATTCTCACCCTAGACGTATACAACACCGCGAACTATGAAATGGACACTAAGGCGACTTACGGTTTTGCGGTGAAGTACAGAGATCCCGATCCCGGGCTGTACGATTACAACTGGGGCGACTGGGAATACGTCGACGACCCCTCGTGTACCGAGGGGGGAACTGCGCGCCGCGTTTGTAAATACAATCCCGATCACGTTGAATATAAAGAGGTCGAACCGCTCGGGCACGACTACGCCGGCACGGTGGTCTCGCCCAAATGCACCGAGGGCGGATATACGCTGTACGTGTGTTCGCGCTGTAACGGCAGTTACACCGCGGATGAGACCGAACCTCTCGGTCACAATTATGTTGAAGTAGTGACGTCCCCCACGTGCACGGAGGGCGGACATACGCTTCATCTCTGTCTGCGGTGCGGTGACTATTATTTTACCGACGAGACCGAGCCGCTCGGACACGACTGGGGCGACTGGACAGTTCTCTTTGATGCGAAATGCACTGAACACGGAGCGGAATGCCGCACGTGCCGCAACGATCCTGCGCACGTCGATGCGAGAGAGATCCCCGCGACGGGGCACGCCTACGTCGGCGTCGTTACCGATCCGACCTGCACGGAAGGCGGGTACACGACGTACACCTGCTCAAAATGCGGTGACAATTACGTTGATGACGAAACGGATCCTCTCGGACACAGTTTTTCCGATACGGAAAAGTACTGTCTTAACGGATGCGGCGCGGTAAATCCCGATTACGTGCCCGTCGGATTTGAGGTCGTCTGCGACGGCGAGGTATTCGGAGAGTTTGAATCCGGCGCGGAGGTCACGCTTCCGACGCTTGAGCTGATATACGATTCGCACGGCGCGGCGTACAGATTCTTTACCTGGAGCGGATACGACGTCGTGAGGGGCAGATTCAGCAGAAACAACCGCACTCCGAACGGGCGCATTTACACGATGACGATGCCGGAGAGCGAGGTCACGCTGACGGCGGTCTATTCGCTTGTCGGCGACGTGAACGACGATAACAGGATAAATTCAAAAGATCTTTCGGCGCTTAAAAAAGTGATCACGTCTTCCGTCGTGCTTGACGATGCGGGCAATGACCGCGCCGACCTTGACGGCAACGACAGGAACAATTCCAGCGATATTTCCGCTATGAAAAAACTTCTCGCGGGGAATTATACGGTAACAAGATAATCGCGCGGCAAACGAATGAATGTTTAGAAAAAAAGAATAAGAATTGATGCGGGGAAACTTTTTTCAAAAAGATTCCCCGCACCCTTTTCAAAAACTTTCGGGAAGATCAAGGGGGAGCCTTTGAAAATGCTCCCCCTTCACCCCCTCGAAACTTCTCCCGGGAAGTTTCAAGGCGAACAGAGATATTGTATACGAAAAGCCAAAGCTAAACGAT
>JAFSUU010000102.1 GCA_017445115.1 Clostridia bacterium
AAAAAATATCAAATTGTACTTGCATTTCTCGCACTTTTGTGCGATAATATCTTATGGTGTTATTGTTTTTCATCAACTCAATTATACCACAAAACAGAGCCAAAGTCGCTACTTTTGTTGCAACTTTGGCTCTGCTTTTTTCGGGACTTTTGCTACAGCCCCTTATTAATTCGCTCTGATAAGCGGTTTATTATGGCGCATGATCAGTGTGCAGGTTTCGTTAAAGCCGATCCTCGCGGGGTACAGATTGTTGATTGGAAATTACATAAATAATTATGATTCCAACTGCTTTCCCAAAAATTCAGCGGCAGTCTGTACAAGCTTTTGTTCTAACTCGCGCCGTGATCTGTCGCTTGTCGGTTCTTCTTTAATAAGCGATACGACCGCGCCGACAAGATCGCCTTCGCTGATCATAGGCATAGCGCAGGAAATGAAATATTCGCTTGTCATTTCAGCTGTGGCGGGAAGCTTTCGATCACCGGGGTTGTAAACGTACAATCTCCGTGTTTCAAGTATTCCCTCAAGTTCAGATGAGATCGACTTTTCCGAAAAATCCTTGCGCGGCACTCCCGCGTAGGCGATCACCGTGTCGCGGTCGCAGATGACCACGTTCAGTTCACACGTCCGCTTGAGCGTTTCGGCGTACTGACCCGCAAAGGCGTGAAGCTCCCCGACTGGCGAGTATTTCTTGAAAATCACTTCACCTTCCCGGTCGGTGTATATTTCCAGCGGATCGCCGTCGCGGATATGCATGGTGCGGCGGATCTCTTTCGGTATTACAACGCGGCCGAGATCGTCGATCCGGCGCACAATTCCCGTTGCTTTCATTGATTTCTCCTTTGTTTGCGTTTTGTTCGCAATTAGTATGTGCGTTTCGGGAGAAATTATGAAAGGATCGCAATCTTTTTTAAAAAGCGCCGTCCGCATATCGTCACGCCGCAAAAAATGCGCCTCCTATGCGGGAAGCAATAAAACAGGCAAAAGTACGAATGAAGCGCGTATGCGGAAGTCAACAACAGGGAGAAAACGATGGCAGAACTCGACGCTTTTTACGATTGTAATCACTGAAAGCCCTTATATTTCAAGCCTTTTTAGTGCATAGAGGCGCACAGCATCACGAATCCCGCATCACAGAGAGTTTGCATAACTATAATCGCTCTCATAGAGGCGAATTGTTGCCGCAAACATAATAGTCTTTTCCGGATAAAGAGGAAAAGAGCTTTTGTGCAATCTTTCTGCTGTTGCTGTTATTGCCGTCACGGAATAAATATACAGACGATTTGTTACACAGAATCAATGCGAAGGATTACAGCGAAGGAAAGGGTGACGCTTCTGTTGACGCTTTCTACAATCATTCTCCTGACGAGTTTTACCGTCTGTCCCATGTGTTGAAAGCGGCAAAGGATGCGACGGCCGGATCTTCCGTCTCAGGACGAAAACGGAATTCTCGTTCAAAAGATTGCAGAGGCGGAAAGCGAGCCGGAGGAAATCAAAAAGGGGCGCGTGCTTTTCTCGGACGTCAAGATACTGAACTATGAAAAGTACATCAACCCGGAGAATGAAAAAGAGCACCGTGTGACGATGCTCAAGGTTGTGTATTATCATCAAGATCTCCCTTAAATAAGAGCTGCGTATTATTTATAACCAAGCCTTACCGCTTGACTATTTTATGTTGACCGTTTACATCTTCGCTTTCAAGGCCGAGTACCAGCCACGCGTTGGTGTTTTCCATACATTCGGTTTTGTGTACTCCGGCGATCAATTCCTGCTCGAACGGATAAGCTCCTGTGCATGGGATCAGCTTCAGGATCACAGTTTCCTTTTCGCAGTCTTTTCCGATAATATGAACGCGGTCGCCTTGCTTGAACGAACCTTTTTCACAAAAGCAAAGCATGGCGGGTCTGCCGCCGAGCGCTGTTATCTCCGATCCTCCTTCGTCAAGCCCGACGGTCGGGACAGAAAACGTCTCCAAAACGGACATAACGCCGGTATAGGTGTTGCCGAAACGGGCAATATCTTCACGCTGAACGGCTTTCATTTCGTCTATCATCCGCTTTGCCCGGCAGAGATCAAGGTCGCTTAACGTATCGCGAAAAGCAGCGCCTTGTCTTACAAGGTTGAACCTTCCGCGAAGCATTTTTTCGCACGACTGACATATCTTCTCATCTCCCGCAAGACGATAGGTAATAAATCCGGTTTTGCCACAGCAGATCGGACATGACTTTTTGCTGAACAATCCCATTATAATTTCTCCTTCCTCAGTCTGTCGCCGAAGCCATAATGACGGCAAAACGGTCGAGAGTCTTGTCGTACACGGTAAAGCACAGCGCGCCCCACCACTCGTGACCGTCGTCGAAGAATTCCGACCAGTCGGTCGTCCATTCAAATACTTCAAGCCCGTCCGTCCCGTTCGGAAACAGCGCCGCATTCACACGGTCGAAATCCGTGTTACTGAACCAACCGCCGTTGGGCGGATATAAGAACGCGCCGCGGTAATTCGTTCCGCGTTTTTCGTTTGCGGCGGCAAAGAAAGCCTCGACAGTGATCTGCTTCCCCTTTGCGCCGCCGCAGTCGTAGCTCCATATCTGTTCCTCACCGTCGAAAAACAACGCCCGGCACGCCTGTATAAGGGCATCCCGATGTGCGTCCCGATCATATGCCGGATGCCCGTTTTTGACAAGGCAAAACTCGACCTCGCTGTCGGGGTATTCGGCGATAACGTCGTAAAATGGGTCGTCAACTATGATTCGTTCCGCCTCAGGGTAGAACGGGGTTTCGCGGAGATCCTCTTTTTCTTCCTTCTTTTTCTCCTGCTTCGTATTCTTCTTTTTCGCACGTCCGCCGAAGACTCTTTCTGCATCGTCAATATTGATATTGACCATATCGGCGGCGTATTCGATCATCCGGCAAAAACCCTTCGCGTCATATTCAAGACCGGTGATCGAAGTGACTGTCTCTCCGCCCCGGAACGCCTCCAGCACGTAAAAGGGATCAAAAGCGTTATGTACGGCGGTCATCGAGCCGCCTTCCCGGGTGATATACAAACACGGCTCATACGGGTGGCAGGTCAGAACGTACTTTTTATCATTTATTGTTAAGTGCGGATAACCGTCATACATACCGAGAACGTACCGTTCGTCACGGTAAACCTCGCAATCTTTCATTTGCTCACCTGCTTTCAGTCTTTCAAAAGGTCGTTTAATCCGTCCTTAAAATCACGGTAATGCCGTGGAAACCTCTGCGATCCGGTCGCGTAAAGCTCTTTCCCTTCGTTCACGGTCGCTTTGAAGATAAAATCCGTGCCGTCTTTGATACCCTTCGGGCGCTTTCCGTGAAATCCGTCCCACGAAAACAGGCGGTATTTGTTCATCAGCTTCAGCGCGCGTTTTGCAGAGCATTCGGCGCGTTTTTGAAGCAGACGTACCTTCTCGCTGTCACGGTATACGACGGAATACTTCGAGAATATCGCGTTCTCGCCTCTATTCACAATCTCATAATCGGTCACGTGACGCATCCCGCTTGTATGAAGCGTGACGATCTCAAAAGATTTGATTTTCCCGAACAAATTGAAAAAACGTCTCATATAATTAAACCCGCAAATCCCGATTTGTCGGAATCTTTTTACTTTGAATCTAATTCTTTTGTAATTCGCACGGAATCTTTGTTATTCTCCCCATTCTGCATAGAGCGAAACGGTAACGTTGCCCTCACCAAGCACATCAAGCAATTCTTCTTTGCTTGTATTGCCTATCTTTGCAAGACGTGTGAAACTCCATGAGTTAGTATCGTAATAGATCGTAATCTGATTGCCCTGGTAGAGTATTATATCTCCAGGCGATGTAGTAATCTGTTCGTCGTTTCGCGGAAGTGTCCACGGAAGCGATCCGACTTTCTCAAAACTTCCGTAATCGTGCATATCCACGGTGATCGGACCGGAGTTCAGCTTTTCTATAAGCGCCTTTGCCGATGAGTTGTCCTCAAGATTTGCGTAAAACCGCTTTTCGCCGGCTTCTATCACAAGCATAGGCGTCGGTCGGATCGACGAAGTGGCTTCGGGCGTGTCGTTTGCAACGACTTCTCCCGTCCAGTCGATGATACCGCCGAATTCGTAAACGTGCGTATAACCCATATCGAAAAGCTTCTGCGCCGCTTTCTTGCTTCTTCTTCCGCTGCGGCAGTAAACGAGGATGACTTGATCGAGATCCGGCAACTCTTCCGGTTTCTCGATTCCGATACTCTCGTTCGGTATGAGTATAGCGCCGGGGATATGACCTTCGTCATACTCGTCCTGACGGCGAACGTCAACGATGATATGACCGTCGTCCTTCTTCATCATCTCTTTGGCTTCGTTCTGAGATATCTGTGTATAACTGTTGACCATGCCGGGACCGTCAAGGATATTGTTTTTTGAATAATGATTGATCAGAATGACCGTTATAACTATAACGGCGATCACAGCGCCGACTATTACAAAATACTTCCACATATTCTTACTCCGCTTTCGCTCTCTTATTTCTCTTAACGTTGACGGTGATCTCCGGCGTGCCGAACTCGGGATTAAAAAGCCCCGCAACCTTTTCTTCGTACCACGCCTTGATCTCGTTGGTGCTCATCTCGCACACTTCGCCCTTTGTTTTTACTGTAATCGTTACGGTCTGTTCTTCCGTCAGTTTCGGCTCCGTAAACGTGATACCGTTATCCCGGCACCATCTCCGGGCGATATCGGCAAACGCGTCCGTCCGGAATCTGTAATACTCTTCTATCATACCGATGTTTTCTGCGGTATCTTTGAAATTGCGGAACGGTCGGCGTCCGCGTAATGCGCGGAAAAGTCTTGCGTCGTCCTTTTCCTCTGCGAAGTCTTCCATAATGCCGTATTCGTGCAGATCATACTGCGACGGAAGTCTGACGTATTCATCGGAAGAATCGATCTTCTCGCAGATCTCCTCGAATTCGCTCATATCCACACCGTAGTTATCCGAATCCGGGACAGACTCGATCTCCCCGGTCACGACGTTATAATACTGCTGCCAACCCTCAAACGTTTCCTCGATCGCGTCGACGATAACAGAAAGTGGAATCACTTTTTTATCCATATCTTTCTCCTCAACGGTTTTTCAGTTCACCAGTGTGTTAATTCTTATTACTTCAACTTTTCTTTCAGTTCTTCTATTTTATTCAGCAAGTTATAAAGCCCATCCTCTGATAATACTACGCGTTTCAGCGTTGGCGGGAACTTTCCGGCTTCATCGTCGGCAAAATCCTCTTTCCATAAGAATTCTTAAATATTCGTCCAGACGATCACTAACATAATCCGCGATGAGATCTGTCATTACCCCGGCATCATTATCACGGTAATAAGCATCAAAGGCGTCGTAATACTTTCTACGATCTGTAAACTTAACGTTGATCGGCGGATAACCTTCACGAATCAGATCAAGGTTCATAATCAGTCTCCCGGTTCTGCCGTTGCCGTCAATAAACGGGTGAATACCCTCGAATTCAAGATGAAAACGGGCTATGCGCTCGACCACGTTCATTGTTTCCTTACGTTCTTCGTTTACAGAAAGCAGTTCGGTGATCTTCGGTTCGATGAGGTACGGCTGCACCGGCTCGGTATAGGCACCCATAATACGTACCGGGATCTTACGGTAAACACCGCGATCCTCCGGCTGATTCATAAGCACAAGTGAATGAATATTCTTAATCACAGATTCGTTCAACGGAACGTCTTTTTTGGCAATATCCTCAATATAAAGAAAAGCATCCTTATGGCCTACAGCATCCAAATGATCTTTAAGCGGCTTTTGGTCAATTGTAACGCCTTCCAACACCATTGCTGTCTCTTTCAGCGTCAAGGTATTACCCTCAATGGCGTTGGAGTTATAGGTGAAATCGATCATAAATTCGTCCTGAAGGCGTTTGATTTCGCCTGAAGTCAACGGGCGCATTTTATCAAGCCTTTCACGCTTCATGTCGATCTCCGCGAGTATTCCCGAACGGCTTCGACGACCATCAAGCGGTTTAGGTGCGTTTTCAGGGATCATGTATAAATTACCCTTACGAATAACGCCCGGAACCTTACCTTCAGAACACAAAACGCGAATTCGGCGGGTGGAAATACCCCATTTTTCAGCCGCTTTTGATATCTTCATATATTCCATTTGAGATTCCTCCCATATTGGCATAAATACAGTTACATTAAGTATACCACCAAATAGGAACAAAGTCAACACGAATATGTAAACTGAAGATAAA
>JAFSUU010000103.1 GCA_017445115.1 Clostridia bacterium
CAACATAAAAGAATATAATTACCCTTAATTTTTTGAAAGGGGCGCGGGGAGGACTTTTTGCAAAAAGTCCTCCCCGCGCCCCTTTCAAAAAATTAAGGGTAATTATATTCTTTTATGTTGACGATATTCCTCATCCGGCGCAACGCGTCGGATATCATCTGCCCGCAGGGCAGATATCATACCGGCAGTCTCACTGTCGGTATATCATATTTCAAAGCGTAGATTTGAAATATATCATTAAAACATCCCCGACACAGTGTAACTCTATGCCGAGGAGATCCCTCACTCTGCGTACCGGGGTCCTCAAAAATCGTCAGATTTTTGGGGTTCGCGGACGCAGGCGAGACGGTGGCTCACATCAGCGAGGCGGAAGGAGCCCACCGATATTATTCTCGTTCATTACGCAGGCTCCCTCAGTCAGCTTCGCTGACAGCTCCCTCCCGGAGGGAGCCTCGGTTATGCGGCTGCCTCATGATGACATTTTTGCTTATAGTCTGACAGAGATATTAAGGAGACAAAGAATCGTCTTCCGTCTCGTCGTTCTCTATTACCCTTTTAAAAACTAATTTTGAGTATTCTCCATTAAATAGAACATCACTGCTTTTATCAATGTAAATAATAAATTTGTCTTTAAAATAGAAAATACTTCCGGAAAAAAGCAATTCGTTAGTTCCGGTTCTATCAGCTTGAATATAATGATTACGCGTACCAATAAAAAAGGATATTGTTTTGCCTTCTATTTCTGTTTTAGCGGTTGGTTCGCCAACAGCTGGAACATTAAACTCAATAAGAGGTTCTTCGCAGATCCAAGTTGTTCCAAAGGATCTAAATGGATCATATTTCCTAGCATTATTTTGCCATACGACTTTGAATATTATTATTGAAAGAAGTAGAATAATCGATATTATAACAACGCTCAGAACCACTTTAAATATTATTTTTCTCATTTGATTGTCCTCAACACTTAATAAATGCAAGGGGCTAGTTCTGCACTGTTCTCAAGTTTTTTGAAAGGGTGCGGGGAAACTTTTTTACAAAAAAGTTTCCCCGCATTTTTCCATTTATCGTCTTATTCTTCCACTTTCGTTGCGGGCTTGTAGATGTGCTTGTCGATGAATTTCTTGTAGATCCATTTGACGACAAGAACGCCGAGGATGCCGCAGACGGTACCGATGATGGCGCCGCAGATTACGTCAGACGGGTAATGAACGCCGACGTAGAGGCGGCTGAGAGCTATGAGAACTGCCATGACGTAAGCGATGACGCCCCATTTCTTGCCGTGCCCTTTTGTTGCGTATGCGACAGCAAACGCGATCTCGAATACGGCGACGGAGTGACCGGACGGGAACGACTTTTCGCTCTGGAGTTCGACCATGAGAAGATCGGCGTAACCGTCGAGCGTGTACGGTCTCGGTCTCGCGATAAGGGGTTTGAGCGTAAGATTACAAATAATAAGACCGAAGAGGAGCGCGACGCCCATCATCATACCCAGCTTTGCGAAGTCGAATTTATCGCGCCAGGACTCGTCAAGCGTATTCGCTTTTTTGCGGCGGTAATAGATCACAAGTCCGATCGCAAGAAAGATCACGGGATAGACCGGAGCGATAAACGGCTCTGCGAGGTGGGTAATGAACCACATGATCTCGTTAAGCACCGGGAAATGAAGTTTGTCGTGAATGAATCTCAGAATATTGAGATCGACCTGCGTGATTGCTTCAAACATACGTATCTCCTTTAAATATTATTTCTTTTTCAGTTGACGCGGCTGTCGTAGATCAGCCATTTGCCGTTTTCAAGTTTGTAATAGAAAGTCGTATCGAAATAGTTTTCAAAGTTTCCGCCCCAGTTGTAGAGCACGTGCAGGAACTTGACGCGGCAGGTGTAGACCGTATCCGACCAGACCTCGTACTCGGTGACGGAAGGATTTTCGATCGAATACCCGTTGTGCGGGTCCGCCCAGTTGACCGCCGACGTCATAAGCTCATAGTAGAGATCGGACGAGCTGTCGACGTACTGCCCTATCTTCCAGAAACCAGCGTCGAGCTGCATATACGCCGCGAGCGCTTCTCCGGCGGCAAGAGCGCGTTCTTCCACGTCAAAGGGAGTTTCCTCGTAAACCTTCGGAACGTCGAAGAAAACGTCGTTCTCGTTCTTGATATCGGCAATATTTCTGCCGTTCTTGTCCTTCGCGGTCACGACCGGGATATCCATAAGTTCTTTGACCTCGTAAAAGACTACGGTCTCGGCGGGGATCTCCTCCGGAAGCCTCGAGTCTTTTTCAAGCTCGATCGTCTCCGTTATCTCGTTCTCTGTCAGAAGGATACCGTTCAGATAGACCTTCGCGTCACCCGGCGCCTCAATGCTGACCGCGCGCGAGCCCGCGAGAAGAAGCTCTATGTTTTTGAGTTCATAGATATCGTAGTCCGCCTCGTCCTTCTCTCCGCTCGGAGCAAGGACAAACGAGGCAAATTTCAGCTCTCCGGAGCTGACCGAATATTTCAGCTCTTCGCCGGTATTCGTCACAGCGTAGCTCTCGGCGCCGTCGGCGAGAAATTTCTCTACCGCGCCGACAACGACGGAGCGATCCTCAAACGGGCTCTGCTCATATCCGGAAGCCGAGATCAGTTTTTCCGCGCATCCCGGTCTGAAATATTCCTCCATGACCGCGTCGACCACGTGGTACGGACGCGACGCTTCGTACTCTGCAAGCTTTATCTTCACCGTTTTGAGTACGAAGAAAAGCGCGATAAAGAATATTATGATAAGTGAAAAATATATCGTGTAGAATACGGGAAACCTGCGGTTTCTGCTTTTTCTTTTCTTCCGCTTTTTACGGCGCACTTTCTCTTCCGCGTCTTCGTCGAATACGTCAACGCCGCTCTTTTCATCCGCCATCATTCAGCGCCCCCCTTTCCGATAACGAAATAGGTGGGCATCCTGCGCGGACGCGTGAACGCCTTGTATTTGTTGACGAGCCCCTGCTCCTGATATTCGTCAAGATCAAGCCCCTTGAACTCGTCATATAAATTGTAATAGTTCTCGCAATACATCATAGCGGACGAACCGCCGTCGAGCATTGCCGCGTTGACAGCGCCGTACTTGACCATCATGTCGATAATGTCGTTGTGAGTAGCGCCGAGAGACGACGCCGCTCTTCCGTCCGTGACGATGAATATGACCGTTCCGTCGGCGCGCTGACCGATAGCAGTGCGCTGAGCCGTTCCGGTGTTGTACGAAGCGTAATAGAAGCTGATGTCCCCGTCACCGGTCGACGAGATCAGAACGTTGCCGTTCTGGAACATAACGCAGTCGCGTATTCCGAGCTGATCGGCCTCATACTTTGACATTCCCTCGCGGCAGATAAGTCTGTTGTTGCTGTCGAATCCGATGAACGTGCGGTAAGCCTCCTGCGGCCATACGCAGACACCCTGCGAATAGGTGAGCCCTATCGGCTGAGCGCCGCTGCCGTTTCCGCCGGGATCGGCAAACTCGCCCGCGTTGACGACGCCGAAAGCGTCGTATTTCTCGGCGATGGCGTAGATCCTCGCGCCCTCGACCGCCGCGGCGTAGTTGTCAGTTGAAGTTCCGACGAAGACTCTCGACGGATCTTTGACGAGCATGATGTACGCCTTATACGTGTCGCCGCTGTCGGTGAGGAGCTGTACTCCGTCGACCGCGCCTTCCCACTCGTCGCGCTCGCCCTGCTTATCACGCTCGGCGTTGATCTCATGCATTTTAGCGTATTCCGCCGCGGACATGACGTCAACCGTGACTTTTTGTGAGTCTTCAAGGATCTTGTCTATCGTCGCGTCGTCAAGAAAGAGCGACGGCACCCATTTGGTGGCGCTCGCCTGCTTTGCCGAGAGGACGAGCATATTTCTGATCGTTTCGCTCGGCCCTTTGGCAACAACGTAGAGCGTGAGATAAACGCCGATCACGAGGAGTATCAGCAGCGTGAAAAACGAAAGAAGGACACGTCGGACGATCCGCCCGGTGGTGATCTTTCCCTCAGCCTTTGCTACTCCTTTTTTGTATTCCTTATATACTTTGTTTCTGCTCATTTGTTCGTCTTGAATTCCTCCGGAAGAAATTCGTCTGCTATCTGGCAGTTGAGATAGTATTTAAGAGTGTCAACGGATATATTGTTTCCGTAATTTCTGATGCCGTGTGACGATGCGAGCGCGTCCGTGAAATCCGAGAGCGGTATGACGCGGCTTCCGTACCAGTTCTGCGCGAAATAGTACACGGTCGGAGTGAACAGCACGTTGTCGACAGTCGCGTGTTCGTCGCCGACTTTGTTGATGTCAAAGGATATGATCCCGCCGAGCATATTGTGGTCGTAAGCCTGCATCGCCATAAAGTTTCCGAGCGAGTAAGCGCAGAGCACTTCTCTGCCGTCTGACGCTTTGACGTATTCTATCTTCTGAATGACGTGGGGGTGAGTGCCGATTATGACGTCGACGCCCGCATCCGCCATTATTTTAGCCCATTTTTGCTGCTTTTCGTTCGGTTCGTACGGAAAACCCGCGCCCCAGTATTCGTCGCCCCAGTGGACGGAACAGAGGATGAGGTCGGCTCCGTTCGATTTTGCCGTCGCACACTGATCTTTTATGTCCTGCTCGTCGAGATACGGTACCCAGACGTCGTAATTCGCGCCGATGACAAAGCCGTTGGTCATTTCGGTGAACGACAGAAGCGCGATCTTGATACCGTTTGCGTCGATATACTCGATATTGTCGTAATCGGCGCGGTCGCGGTTGCCGCCGATCATCACGCAGTCGAGACCTTTCCAGAACTCTATCGTCGACGAAAGCCCGTCGCCGCCGCGGTCGAGCATGTGGTTGTTCGCGATGTTTATGACGTCGAAACCGAGCTCTACGAGGTCGTAGCCGAGATCCTGCGGGCTGTTGAACTGCGGGTAGTAAGCGGGAGCGCCGCCGTCCATCACGCACTCCTGGTTGATGTACGCAATATCAGCCGACGAAATTATATCCGCAACGTCCTCGTAGATCGGTTTGAAGTTGTAATCTCTGCCGCCGGCGTATGCCTGCGACGTCGCTTCCCAGACCGTACCGGTGTATACGATATTGTCGCCGCATCCGACGAAGGTCGCCTTGTAAACGGGGATCGGCTCCGTCTCCGTTTCCGGAGGCTCGGTATCGCGAGTTTCGACCGTCTCGAAATTCAGCGTGTCGAAGGGATTTTTCGTTTCGACCGGTTCATTCTTACCGCCGCAGGACGCGAGCGAAATAACCGATAATATCATAATAAGCGCGACTGAAAACGCAAAAAATTTTTTGATCATTATAAATTCTCTCTGATAAAGTAATTTTGCACATACATATTTATTATATCATACCATATATAATTATTATATTCAAGAGTTTTATACTATTTTTTGTCTGTTTATGTCACTGAAAAAGCAATAAAACGGCGGATCCGGTTTGTCGGATCCGCCGTAATTATTTCAAATACGCAAGCGGTCACAGAATGATGCAAATGAGCCCCTGACTTCCCTCGTTTATTATCTTAGAGAGAGTCTCGGAAAGTCTCATTCTCGCGTCCTCCGGCATATTCGTCAGCTTGGTGTGAAGCCCCTCGTTTACGAGGTCGTAGAGCGATTTTCCGAAAATGTTGGAGTCCCATATCGCCGACGCGTCGTTCTCGAATTCCGAGAGCAGATAGCTTACAAGCTCCTCGGACTGCTGTTCCGAGCCGACGACGGGTCTGATCTCGGTCTCGATATCCGCTTTGATGAGATGCACCGACGGCGCCTTTGCCCTTAGCTTGACGCCGTACGCGCCGTTCTGACGTACTATCTCCGGCTCTTCAAGCTCCATTTCGGAGACGGACGGCATCACGATACCGTAACCGATGCGCTCCACGTCGTCTATCGCGCTCTTGTACTTTTCGAACTCGCCCTCGACGTCGGAGAGTTCTATCAGCTTTTTGAGAAGCTCCGCTCTGTTCGACGCGGTGAACGACGTCACTTCTCCGATCACGTCGTAGAACACCGAGTCGTCGACAGTGATGCGCGCCGTGGCTTTGCCCTCGCCGAGCGAGACGTCGCAGACGGACGCGGTCATCCTCGTCACGTCGTCCGGTATCTTTATGCAGCTTGCGTCCGAAAGACGCCTTACGCCCGATGAAATACGCTTGACCGCGTCGACCACGTCGAGACACAGATGATGCTCTTCGGGGAGAGTCGGGATCCAGTCGGGTATCTTGAACGTGAGTTCGTTTATCGGAAATTCAAAGGTGAGCATACCGATTATCTGATCGGCGTCCGTGCGGTCGAGATCGGCGCAGGACACGAGTGCGACCGGCGCGGAATACTTTTCTTCGAGAGAAAGCGCGAGCGCCTCAGCCCTCTCCCCGTCCGCCTCGGCAGAGTTGAGAACTATCGCAAATGGCACGGAGCACTCCTTCAGCTCTTTTACACAGCGCTCCTCCGCGGGTATGTAGCTGTCGCGCGGTATATCTCCTATCGTGCCGTCGGTCGTCACGAGGACAGCGACAGTCGAATGCTCGGTTATCACCTTTCTCGTGCCGTACTCCGCTGCTTCTTCAAACGGCATTTCCTCTTCGCTCCACGGCGTCATCACCATGCGCGCCTCGCCGTCTTCGGTAGTTCCCTCCGCGCCGTCGACGACGTACCCGACGCAGTCCACCATTCTCACTCTCGCGTGAGCGGCGCCCACTTCGATCGTCACCGATTTTTCCGGGATGAACTTCGGCTCCGTCGTCATGATCGTCTTGCCGCCCGCCGCCTGAGGAAGCTCGTCAAGCGCGCGCGCCTTTTCATTTTCATCTTTGATATTAGGTATCACAGCGGCGTCCATAAATTTCTTTATAAACGTGGATTTGCCGCTTCTGACCGGGCCAACGACGCCGATATATACGTCTCCTCCGGTCCGTTTAGCTATGTCCTCATATATGCTTGTGCTCTTCATATTTCCTCCGCAAAGGTTTTTGTATATTAATATGAAGAGACCGATCAAAAAATGACAGAAGAATGCGTCGGACTTCGAACGAGGTCCGACGCAGCGATATATTTCAAAACTGACGTTTTGAAATTCGATATGCTTTATGCACCCCCGCCGAAGGCGAGATATACATAAAGCCCGATATGTGCCGCTTCGCGTCACGCGATATGCAAGGCTCACGCCTTGCGAGAAAAGTTTCAAGGTTTTTGAAAGAGGGGCGGGGAGAACTTTTGCAAAAAGCTCTCCCCGCATACTCATTATTCTTATTCTCAATTCTCGCTTCTCTCGGCGAGAAAGTCGTGGTATTTCTCATAGAACGATTCGAAGTATCCGCCGTCGAGCGCGTCGCGTATCTTCTGCATCAGCTCATTGTAGAACCAGAGGTTGTGCGCGACCGCAAGGCGCATTCCGAGCGCCTCCTTCGCCTTGATCAGATGCCTGATGTAAGCTCTCGAATAGTGGCGGCAGGCGGGGCATGAACAGCCCTCGTCGATCGGCCGCGTATCCTTAAGATACTTTTCGTTCATTATATTCATCTTGCCGTGCCACGTGAACACGTTGCCGTGGCGCGCGTTTCGCGACGGCATCACGCAGTCGAAAAAGTCAACGCCGCGGTGCACCGCCTCGAGGATATTCTGCGGTGTGCCGACGCCCATCAGATACCTCGGCTTGTTCTGCGGCATATACGGCTCTACCGCGTCGATAATGCGATACATCTCCGACGCCTCTTCACCTACCGCAAGCCCGCCTATCGCGTACCCGTCGAGATCGAGCTCGGCGATGCGCTTCATATTCTCGATACGAAGGTCCTCGTACGTGCTGCCCTGATTTATGCCGAAGAGCATCTGACGCGGATTTACCGTGTCCGGGAGCGAATTCAGCCTTGAAAGCTCGACCTTACACCTCTCGAGCCAGCGCGCGGTCCTGTCGCACGACGCCTTGGCATAGTTGTACTCGGCAGGGTTTTCCACGCACTCGTCGAACGCCATTGCGATCGTCGAGCCGAGATTGCTCTGTATCTGCATCGACTCCTCAGGTCCCATAAATATACGCTTCCCGTCGATGTGAGAGGAGAAATAGACACCCTCCTCTTTTATCTTGCGAAGTCCCGCGAGTGAAAAGACCTGGAATCCGCCGCTGTCGGTAAGGATAGGTCCGCGCCAGTCCGTGAACTTGTGAAGACCGCCGAGATCGTGGATAAGGCGGTCGCCGGGGCGCAGATGAAGATGGTACGTGTTCGAGAGCATCACTTGACATTTGACGTCCTCAAGATCACGGCTCGAAAGCCCGCCTTTGATCGCGCCGCAGGTTGCCACGTTCATGAAAACGGGGGTCTCGACGACCCCGTGCGGAGTTTCAAATCTGCCCCGCCTTGCGTTTCCTTCTTTTTTTATAAGAGTGAACATAAATTATCTTTCTTTCAGGAATTATTGTTTTCCGTCCCGCTTGTATCCGCGGACGGCGCGACGTCGGAAAGCTTTACGCTGTGAAGCGGATTTTTGTTCATCGCCGCTTCCATCCCCTTGTCGCTTACGTGAGTGTAGATCTGAGTCGTCGTGAGCTGTTCGTGACCGAGTATATCTTTAAGCACACGGATGTCTACGTCTCCGCTCTGATACATCAGCGTCGCCGCGGTGTGGCGCAGCTTGTGCGTCGAATAGCCTCTGTTTTCAAGTCCCGCTTCGCCGAGATACTTTTTTACGATCCACTGAACCGTCTTGTTTGAGATGCGCTTTCCTATCCTCGATATGAAAAGCGCCCTCTGCTCTGACGCTCCTCGCTCGAGCTGAATAAGACGCGACGGCAGATAGTCCTTTATCGCGTCGCGGCAGGCGTCGTTGAGGTAGATTATCCTCTCCTTGTTTCCTTTTCCCGTGACGCGAAGCGAGCGGAACTCGCGGTCGATATCGGAAACGTTGATGCCGCACAGCTCGGAAAGACGCATACCGCAGTTGAGAAACAGCGTGATGATGCAGAAATCGCGTTTGCGGTGAACGTTGTCCTCGTCCGTTCCCACCGCTTCGAGAAGCGCGACGCTCTCGTCGACGGTGAGGTGTTTCGGCAGCGCCTTCTTCTTTTTCGGCGCTTCGATGTCCGTCGCAGGGTTGACGTCGAGCCGGTGCATCTTGTTGCACTGATACTTGTAGAACGCCTTGATCGACGAGAGCTTGCGGCTCCTCGTCGCCTCGTTGTTCGCCCGGGCGTCCATCGCCCACGACAGATACTCGGTAATATTAGACGGCTTGACTTTAGCGTAAAAGTCGAGCGTCAGATCGGTGATCTTCACGCCGGAGAGCGCCTCTTCGGTCAGCTCTCCTCCGCTTTTAACTATCACCAGATATTTTGAGAACGTGCGAAGGTCGGTCATATACTCCTCGACGGTCTTCGCCGAGCAGCCCTGTATCGCTCTCTTGTAATTTGCGAACTCCCTCATACAGTCGGGGAATTCGTCCATATTCAAATGATAAGGCAAAATCCACCCTTCCTTTCCCCGACTGTGTTGAGGAGCAAAATCATAACGTTATTTCAAAGATCAGGTGCCGTCTCCGTGGAAATTTTCGTTTACCCAAAACATCGTGTCATAAACGTCATCGGGACTTGCAGGACGGTTGTTGAGCGCGCCGCGCTTCTCGTGGTAACCGATGTCGACGCATTTATAACCGTCATATACGACGTCGTATCCGCCGCTCGAATTCTTCTTGTCAAGATAGCCGTACTGTTCTATGTAATTCCAGAGATAATCGTACTTCTCTTTATAAGCCGCCTTCTGCGCGGACGTGCCGTTTACCCAGTCGGATTCATAAGTCGCAGAGAGTCCGAGGAAATAGACGTGAATGCGCGCGTACTCGATGCGCTTGCGCTGTGCGGCGGTTGACGCTTCCGCATACGCGTTGTTGAAGAGCTCGAGCATGTGCTGGAAGTTAGCTCCGAAATACTCCTTGTTGTAGAAGTTCCACGGGCGGTCGAAGTTGTTCATGAAGCAACCCTGAAGGTTGCCGCACTCATCCTGCATATAGAGATATTCCTTGATATATCTCCAGCCGTCGCCGTAGTAGATCATAAGGAATTCGTCGAGATACTCTTCAAACTCCTCCTCGCTCATCAGCGGATCCCACATCATACGCGCCGCGAGATAACCGCGAAGCACTTCAAACGTATAGCCGACCTCGGAGCCCTCGGTGTAAATGCCGATGGTACCCGTCGAAGCGAGGTACTTATAGTCGTTGTAAATATTGAATATATTCGGACATGGGGAAATGTAGTACGCAAAGTTGCAAGCGTAATACCAGATGTAAATGTTGTTTGTCAGTTCCGTCCACTTGGTGTAGCAGCCGATGTCATACTTGTTGGAAACGTCAAAGCCGGGGTATTTCGGAGACTGAGATACGACGTCCCATACCTTGAAGGGATATCTTGCGTTGCCCGTACACTCCTCGAGGTGGTCAAAGGTGTGGTTGTTGCATCCGCCGATGCAGAAGCATACGCAGACGTCGTCGTCAGGTCTCGTATTTTGGGGAGGATTTCTCGCGTCCCAGTACGCTATCGTATAGATACCGACTTCGGGATCTATCTCCTTCATCGCTTCGGAGACTCTGTTCGACATACGGAACACCGTGCCGGCGATGCTTCCCTCTTCGGTGTAAACTCTTTTACAGTCGGTGCATTTGCAGAATTCTGTCGTGTCGTTCGGCGAGCAGGAGAACATCGTGTAGTCGTGACCGGGGATCGCTCTTCCGCTCATCGTGCGCTCTTTATAAAGCAGATAGTTGAACGCCATAATGTGATTGAACGTCGTATCGCTGCAGAGACACGGCTGCGAGCTGTGAAGACCCAGCGCCTGGTCAAGTTCTTCAAGTTCATGCGTATTGTATCCGTATCTGCTGAATATGTACATTGCTTCCGCGCTGTCAAGATCGGTGATGTTCGCTTCGTCGAGCTTCATTCCGACCGCTTCCTGATAAGCGTAGGAGTGACCGTGGATATAAAGGTTGCCCACGCCGCCGCCGTAGTCTTTGCTCGTCGCGTTGCCGGAGCCGCGCGCGTCGACCGCGTTGAGATGGAGACCTACGAAGTCACCGGAGGAAACGCCGACCTGATTCAGCCCGCGATATTCAAACACGGGCACTTCGGTCTCGTCGAAACCGACGGGAAGGTCTACGTTCGAAGCTTTGTAAATATACACCACGTCGTCCGCGAGGAATCTGTAGCCGATAAACTTCTCGAGCAGATAGTACGTCGCATAAAGCGCGCCGCGCTTTACGCCGCAGGTGATAACGACGTCACCGTCGTCGGTGACTTTTACGTTATACCCTTCGTTGCCGAGTACGTACTCGTCTTCGGCATCGAGTTTATACTCAATGAGATAGTCCTCGGTCGCCGAGCGGTCGTTTACAATGTTCAGCGTGATACCGCACGCCTGATTGATCTTCGTTTTGAGCAGCTTCGACGCGTATTTCATGCTCGCGTCGGCATTGCTCGGGACAAGGATCGAATATCTCGAAATATTCTTTCCGCCTACCGTCGCCGTGTCGACCTTATAACGGCTGTCATCGTTGTTCGTCCAGGATTCGTCGATGATCCCGGCGATGTATTTGCGGAGGAGCAGCACGTCTGAGATCGTGATGCTGCTGTCTGCGCTGACGTCGGCGGCAAGAAAGTTGAGATCTTTCTTATCCACGATACCGGCGATGTACTTGCGAACGATCAGAATGTCGGACATTGTGATCGAACTGTCGTCGTTTGCGTCGCCCGGAAGATATCCGTGCGCGTTGATCGACGCCGAAACGGATGTCGGGATGACGAGCGCGGATAACGCCGTCATGATTACGAGGATCAATGCTAAAAGTTTCTTCATTTTTCCGTGACCTTTGCTGTATTTTATTTTTTATTTTTATATCTTTTTATTTATCAGGTGCCGTCTCCGTGGAAGTCTTCCATGATCCAGAACATAGTGTCGTAAACGTCGTCGGAGCTTTCCGGGAATTTGGAAAGACCGCCGCGCACCTCGTGGAATCCAAGATCTACACACAGATAACCGTCGCAGATCACGTCGTAATCGCCGTTCGAATTCTTCTTGTCGAGGTAACCGTACTCATTTATATAATTCCAGAGATAATCGTACTTCTCTTTATATGCCGCTCTCTGCTCAGCGGATCCGTTCGTCCAGTCGGAATCAAAAGTTGCCGAGAGACCGAGGAAATACACGTGGATGCGAGCTGTTTCAATGCGTTCTTTCTGTTCGGGATCATCCGTCGCGTCGTATGCGGCGTTGAAGAGTCCGAGCATCGTCTGGAAATTCTCTCTGTAATAATCCTTGTTATAGAAATTCCACGGACGGTCAAAGTTGTTCATGAAGCATCCCTGGAGGTTGCCGCACTCGTCCTGCATATAAATATATTGTTTGATATTTTCCCAGCCGTCGCCGTACATAATCATGAGCGCTTCGTCGAGATAGCCTTCGAATTCTTCCTCGCTCATCAGCGGATCCCACATCATACGGCAGGCAAGATATCCGCGGAGCGACTCGAACGTGAAGCCGCGGGACGAACCCTCGCAGTAGACGCCGGTCGTTCCGGTCTCGGCGAGATACTTGAAATCGTTATAGATGTTGAGAACATTGGGACACGGAGAGATCAGATACCAGAAGTTGCAGGCGTAGTACCAGACCCAGATATTGTTGGTCAGCTCCGTCCATCCCTTGTAGCATTTGAGATCGTACTCGTTGGAAACGTCGAAGCCGGGGTATTTCGGAGACTGAGACGCGATGTCCCAGACTTTGAAATAACTGCTGTATCTCGCGTTGCCTCCCGCCTCGATGCATTCTTCGACGCGATCAAACGTGTGGTTGTTGCATCCGCCGATACAGAAGCATACGCAGACGTCGTCGTTAGGTCTTGTGTGAAGCGGAGGTTTGCGCGCATCCCAGTATGCGATCGTATAAACGCCGACACCCGGGAAGAGCTCGCGCTGAGCTTCCGACACTCTGTTGGACAAACGGAACACAGCTCCGGAGATACTTCCCTCTTCGGTATATACGTTCTTACAGTTCGTGCAGGTACAGAACGCCGTTGTGTCGTTGGGAGAACACGAAAGCTGAGTGTACTGAACACCTGGAACGTAACTTCCGAGCACGGTGCGCTCTTTATAAAGCAGGTAGTTGAACGCCATTATGTGATTGAACGTCTTTTCATCGGTGAGACAGGGTTGTTCATACGCCAGATTCATCGCATTGTGCTCGGGAGTGTTGTACGCGTAGATGCTGAAAATATCCATCGCCGCCTGGCTGTCAAGATCAGTGATGCCGGCGTCGTCAAGATTCAATCCGACAGCTTCCTGATATTCGTAGGAGTGACCGTGGATATAGAGGTTGCCCACACCGCCGCCGTATATTGATTTGGAGCAGACGTACGAACAGCCCGCGTCGACCGCGTTGATACGCAGAGCGAGATCACGAGCGAGAGTTCTTTCTCTGTAATCCCAGTCGTCCCAATGTTCGTTACTTTTTTCTCCGGCGCCGACCTGGTTCAGACCGCGGTACTCAAACACCGGCACCTCGGTCTCTTCAAATCCGACCGGGAGATCAACGCTCGAGGCTTTATACAGATACGTGATCCTGTCTGTGAGGAATCTGTATCCGATGAAGTTTTCGAGCAGGTAATAGGTGACGTAAAGCGGACCGCGCTTCGCGCCGCAGGTCATAACGAGATCTTCGCCGTCCGTGACTTCAACGCGGTATCCGTCGTTACCGAGAACGTATTTGTCCTCACCGTCGTATCTGTACTCGATGAAGTAACTGTCCGTCGATTCACGCGATGCGGTTATATTGAGCGCAACGCCGCACGCGTCATTGACGTATTTCTGAAGCAGTTTTGAGGAGTAAGTCGTGCACTCGTCGGCATCTTCCGGAATGAGGATCGAATATCTTGATATATTCTTTCCTCCGATCGTCGCCTTGTCGACTTTATAAAGCTCGTCCCCGTTGTTTGATCCGAGATCTTCGATGATCCCCACCATGTATTTGCGGAGCATCAGAACGTCGGATATCGTGATTCTGCTGTCTTCGCTGACGTCGGCGGCAAGGAAGTTGAGGTCTTTCTTGTCCGCGATACCCGCGATAAACTTACGTACGATCAGAATGTCGGATATCGTGATCGAATCGTCATCGTTTGCGTCGCCCGGAAGATATCCGTGCGCGTCGATCGATGCCGAAACGGATGTCGGAATGACAAGCGCCGAAAATGCCGTCATTATTACGAGGATCAATGCTAAAAGTTTTTTCATTTTTTCTGTGACCTTTGCTGTGTATTTATTATTATTTTTTCAAATTAAGTGGCGCCCGAAAGCTCATGAGCCTTTCTTGCCGAACGGGAATTCCCAGGATCCGGCGTGGCCGTTGAAATCGGGATCTTCTTCGAATATCCACGCAAGCGGATTCACAACGGGATCGGACTCGGACGGGAACGCTTCAAAGTTCGCCGTACCGAACTTTCCGAAAACGGTCCCTTTAATGCCCATCGGATTCGTATCCTTGTCGTAGGCGTTCTGCTCATAGAAGCTGCGAAGATCTTCGTAGCGGCGGGCGTACTCCGCTCTCGACGCGGCGTCTCCGTTCACGTAGTCGCGTTCATACGTTGCGGCGAGCCCCATAAAGTGAGCGTGTACCGACGCGGACGCGACGCGGAATTTCTGCTCTTCCGTCTTTGCCGCTTCCCATGCGAGATCGAAAAGGCGTGCCATTTCGGCGTAATTATCGCGGAAGTATTCTTCATTGTAAATATCGAATATCGCGTCGTGGTTGTTCGTCCAGCAGCCGTTTATATCGGACGCGTAATTGGACATGAAGATATACTGTTTGATATACTCCCAGCCGTCGCCGTAATAGATCATGAGAAACTCGTCCATGTACCCCTCGTACTCCTCTTCCGTCATGAGCGGATCCCAGAGCATCCTTGAAATGAGGTAGTTTCTCAGATATTCGAAGCTGTAGTGGCAAGGCTCCGAAGAACCCTCGGCGTAAATGCCGATAAGTCCGCGTTCTTTGAGATATTTGATGTCGTCATAGAAGTTGAACAGGTTTGCCGCCGGCGCCATGAAATAATTGTAGTTGGAACAGTAGTACCAGAAATATATATTGTCGGTCACCCCGAGCCAGCTGTCGAGGTAAGCCATATCCTTGCTGTTGTTGTAGTTTTCGCTCTCGCCGCCGTAATATACCGGCGCCTTCATACGCTGATTGCCGCCCGCTTCGTCGCACTCATACGTGTTTCTCAGAGAGTGGTTGTTGCAGCCCGTCGTGCAGAAGCAGACGCAGACTTTTTCGTGAGGTCTCGTATACCGTGGCGCGACGTTGCCGCCCGCGTACGCTATCGTATAGATATCGAGCTCGGGATAATCCTGCGTCATCTTTTCCGCGACGCGGTTCGCGAGCCTTATCACCGCGCCGGCAACGCTTTTTTCGTACTCGTAGATCGTCTTGCAGTCAACACATGTGCAGTAATTCGTGTTGTCGTTGGTCGAGCAGGATATCTGCGTGTAGTGATATCCGTACCTCTGACCTCCCCTGTTGCGTTCGTCGATGAGTTTGTAGTTGAAATCGAGTATCTTTTCGTAAGTCTCTTCCTTCGTCATACAAGGCTGCTTTGTGTGATATTCGCTGGTGAAATCATTTGCTTCGGGTGAATAGCAGTTCTCATATCCGAACATCTGATACGCCATCGAATGAGCGTGGATGTATAGAGTTCCAAGTCCGCCGCCGTTCCAGTCTTTTGCTATACCGCCTCCGTCAAGCGCGTTGACGCGGAGCTTTTCAAATCCGTCGTAAGCGGTGCCGTTCTTGCCGTCTCTGTAGGAGGTGCCCGCCTGGTTGATACCGCGGTACTCGAAACCGGGAGTCTTGACGTCGTAGTATCCGTCCGGTATGTCAACAAGCGTATTCCCGTAAAGATACACTATGTCGGCGGGAAGGAAGCGGTAGCCGACAAGGTCCTCGAGGAACGTGTACGTCGCGTAAAGCGGAGCACGCTGAGACCCGCAGGTGACGATGAAATCGCCGTCGTCGTTCAGGTCGAATACAAAGCCTTCCATGCCGAGACCGTATTTGTCGTCAACGTCAAATTTGTATTGTATCGTATACCCTTCGGGAGCGTTCGTTGAGGTCGCGATGTTGAGAGCCACGCCGCACGCGCGCCTGATATAATCCTGAAGCTCGAAGACCGCGTGCTCCATCGCCGGCATATATACCCCGGCAAGGTCTATATCCCCGGGATAGACTATCGTATACCGGGAGATGTTGCGCCCGCCGATCTTGATCTCGCCGACGCGGTAAGCGCCGTCGGAATTGTTCTCCGGCGTGTCTTCAATACCTATGAGCGCTTTTCTTATCGCCAGAACGTCGGACAGCGTAAGAAGCTTGTCTTCCGTTACGTCGGCGGCGAGGAAGCATATATCTTTGTCTTCGGCGATCCCCGCTATGTATTTGCGGATCAGCAGCACGTCGGATATCGTAAACTTTCCGTCGTCAGTCGCGTCTCCCCACACGTAGCCGTGCGTCGTGGTTGATGCGGCTGAAGAAGCAGGGAGCACTGCCGCGGCAAAAACAAGTGCGAGTATAAATGAAATTATCCTTTTCATAAGAGCTCTCCATGGGAAAATCGGGGTGGGTGCGAATCTGTTTCTTTTCTGCTTACGTTGATTTATGTGTGCCGGTATACCCGGGCGAGATCCAGTACAGCGGATCCACGGGATCGTCAGGTGACGACGGGAAGTACGTCATTCCGCCGGTCGCCGAGACGTAAGGATTCTCGATGATACCGCCGTTGTTGTACTTGTGCCAGAGGTCTTCGTAACGCTCGCGGTATCTCTCGCGCGACGCGCTGTCGCCGTTTACCCAGTCGCGTTCGTACGTCGCGGACAGCCCGAGAAAGTTCAGCGAGATCATCGCGGTCCCGCACTTGATCGACTGAGAGCTCTCCTTTGCTTCGCGCTTGGCGTCGTAAAGGAGCGCGTACATCTCCTCGTAGTGTTCGGCAAAGTAATCCTTGTCGTAGTAGTCCCAGAAGCAGTCGAAGTTGTTTGTCCAGCAGCCTTTGAGGTCGGCGGCATAGTTTGTCATATAGATATACTGTTTGACCTTTTCCCAACCGTCGCCGAAGACGATGCGGAGGTACTCGTCCATATAGCCCTGATACTCCTCCTCGCTCATCTCCGGATCCCAGAGAATCTTGCAGAGCAAGTACGCGCGCATGAACTCGAAGTTGTAATCCATATAGATGTGGTTGCCTTCCATATAGATACCCTTTACGCCGAGCTCGGTGAGATATTTGACGTCGTCCCAGAAGTTGAACAGGTTGGGCGAGGGAGAAGCAAAGTTATTGAAAACGGTGCAGTAATACCAGAACCAGACGTTGTCCGTCAGTTCGAGCCATTCCTGTAACCATTTCATATACGTTCCGTTTGTGATCTCGATATTCCTGATCCCGTACTCCGCCGGCGTGATCTTGACCGCAGAATTGAGCGGAGTGTTGCCGCCCGCCTCGTCGCACGCGTCCTGATCGCGGAGCAGATGGTTGTTGCATCCGAGGTTGCAGAAGCATACGGTGACGCGCGGATCGGGGCGCGTCATCTTAGGCGCGGTCTGCGTGCCGAAGTACGCGACGGTGTAGATCTGAAGCATCGGGTACTCTTCACAGATCGCATCCGCAACGCGGTTTGAAAGGCGGAACAGCGCTCCGGCAATACTCTTCTCCTCGTCGTATACCGCTTTGCAGGAAGCGCAGGTGCAGAAATTGCCGTTGTCGCTCTGCGAGCAGGGGACGTGAGTAAAGTCGTAACCGGGTGTCAGCCCTTTTTCATTTATATAATACTCTATCAGTTTGAAGTCAAAATCGACGATCTTTTCGTAAGTCTCATCCGAGGTCATGCACGGCTGCTTTCCGCCGCCCGTATATTCGTACTGCGGATCGCGCCAGTTGTCCCAGCCCGCCATCTGATAAACGAAAGAATGGGCGTGAGGATATACCGGATTGACGCCGCCGCCGTTTGTCGGAGTTGATTTCGCGTCTCCGTCGATGCCGTTGATGCGGAGCTTCGCGTAATTGTTGCTCGGTCCGTTCATTCCGATCGAGCGGTACTCGAGCGCCGGAACTTCCCTGTCGAAATAGCCGAGAGGAAGATCGATCAGCTCGCTCGTGTACAGATAGTTGACGTAGCCCGTCATATATCTGTAGCCGACGACGTCTTCGAGGAACGTATAGGTCCCGTAGACCGCCCCTCTCATCGTGCCGCAGGTAAAGACGAGGTCGCCGTCCTCTTCCGCTTCGATGACAAAGCCCTCTTTTCCGAGGTCGTACCTGTCGTCAAAGTCGTACTCGTACCTGATCTTATATCCTTCGGGAGCGTTGCTCGCGTAGGCGACGTTCAGATCGACGCCGCAGGCGCCGCGAATCTCGTCGCGAAGTTCTTCCGCGGCGAACTTGATCGAAGGAAGATACACTCCGGAGCCCTCGGGGGCGCTGTCCGGAAAGACTATGGTATATCTGGAAATATTGCGCCCGCCGATCTTTATCTCGCCGACGCGATAAGCGCCGTCGGAATTGTTTTCCGGCGCGTCTTCGATACCTATGAGCGCTTTTCTTATCGCCAGAACGTCGGACAGCGTAAGAAGCTTGTCTTCCGTTACGTCGGCGGCGAGGAAGCATATATCTTTGTCTTCGGCGATCCCCGCTATGTGTTTGCGGATCAACAGCACGTCGGATATCGTAAACTTTCCGTCGTCAGTCGCGTCTCCCCACACGTAGCCGTGAGTGACAGCCTGAACGGGAATAATATTTGCGATCGGCAAAGCGAGCGCCAGCAGAAGTATAATTGAGAGTACTTTTTTCATCATTTAGCTCCGGTATGATCAAGTCGAATGAACGCGAGTCGGCGGCGCGTTTTCGCGCCGCCAATTAAAATATTTCAGCTATATCAGGTAAGTCTCGTATGTCTTGCACCGGTGAATCCGCTCTCGTCATCGAGCAGCCAGTTCATCGGGTCGCACGGAGTGTCGGGTGACGACGGGAAGCACCACATACCGCCGATGTCAAGATGATTATCATCGATCCAGTGTGCGAGGAATCCGGTGTTCATCGTCAGAGTTTCGGGGTGATTCTTATAGTAATTCCAAAGCCAAGTGTAACGCTCTTTGTATTTTGCTCTCGATGCGCTGTCTCCGCTCACGTAATCGCAGTTGAACGTTGCGGAAAGCCCGAGGAAATTCATGTGCAGACTGCACTGCTCGATCCTGTTTTTCTGAGCCGCTGTTTCCGCAGCGTTATATGCAGCCATGAAGAGATCGTAAAACCTATCGTAGTTATCTCTGAAATAAACCTCGTCGTACTCGTCCCACGGATAATCGTAGTTGTTGGTCCAGCAGCCGATACCGTCGGAAGCGATCTCAACTTCTTCGAGATATTGCTTAAGATTCTGCCAGCCTTCGCCGTAGTATATCTGAAGGAATTCGTCCATCAGATTGACGTACTCCTCCTCGGACATTTCGGGATTCCACATTATCTTCGTCATAAGGTACTTGCGCAGCGCCTCAAACGAATAATTGATGCGATCCGCGTCGCCTTCGAGATAGAAGCCCTTGACGCCGAGCTCCGTGAGATATTTTATATCGTCCCAGAAATTGTAGAGGTTCGGAGCGGAAGATACGTAATAAGCCCAGTTATCAGTGTAGTACCAGTACCAAACGTTGTCGGTAAGCTCGAGCCATCCTTTGATATAATCCATCCATTCGACGTTGCTCTGATTGACATTGGGACCGTCGTATCCCTTCTGAGTCTTGAGCCTCGGGTTGCCGCCCGCCGCCGCACACTCGTCCTGGTTGCGGAGGCTGTGGTTGTTGCAGCCGACCGAGCAGAAGCAGATGTTGACACGCGGATCAGGTCTTGTCATCTTCGGAGGAACGTGTGCGCCCGCATAAGCAGCGGTATAAATGTCGAGCATCGGATAGTCCGCGCAGAACTTCTCCGCTACTCTGTTGCAAAGTCTTATCAGTGCGCCTGCGACAGATCCGTCGAGCATATACGCGTTTTTACACTCGGTACAAGTGCAGTAATTTCCGTTGTCGTTCGCGGAGCATGAAACTTGCGTGTAGTGGAAGCCGGGCACCTGGCCGCCCTCGGTCCTCCAATCAATGCACTTATACATGAAGTCGATTATCTTATTGTAGGTCTCCTCGCTCGTCATGCAGGGCTGTTCACCGCCTGCGACGGAGTTGAGAGACGGATCATTGCGGTTTTCAAATCCCGCCATGTAATATACGAATGAATGAGCATGGAGGTAAGTGGTTCCTACGGCGCCGCCGATCTTGTAAGCGTCGCCTTTTGAAGCGGCGGAAGCGCCGCCCTCGGAGGCGTTGATCTTGAGAGGAGCATAATAAACGCCGGGGTCGTTCGCACCGATCGCGCGGTATTCCGCGGTAGGTATCTCCTCGTCGTAATATCCATCGGGGACGTTAATCAGTTCCGACGGATAGAGATAAAGCACGCTGTCGGTGAGAAATCTCCATCCGACGATATCCTCGAGGAACGTATATGTAGCGTAAACCGCTGCGCGGCGGCTTCCGCAATGAATGACAAAATCGGAATCGGTCGCCTCGAGAGCAAACCCCTCAAGTCCGAATTCGTCGGTATCATCAAAATTATATTCGATTTTATAGCCTTCGGTCACCTCGTCGGTGTACGCGATATTCAGCTTATAACCGCAAGCGTCTTTCACGTATTTCTGAAGCTCGGTCGCGGCGTAAGCGGCAGAAGTGAGGCATACCGATTCGTCTTCAAGCGCTCTCGGATAAACTATCGTGAACCTTGTGATGTTCTTCCCTCCGAGCTTTATCTCGTTCACCTTGTATTTTCCGTTCTCGTTGTTTCCTTCAAGATCGGAAATGCCGACCAAATGCTTGCGGAGAAGCAGCACGTCGCTTATAGTGACGTTCTTGTCTTTTGTTACGTCAGCGGCGACAAAGCTTATATCCTTCTCGGAGAATATGCCCGCTATATACTTTCTGACAGCGTGCACGTCGGAGATGGTGATAGCTGAGTCGTCGTTTGCATCGCCGGGCAGATATCCGTACGCCGCATTTGCGGGTGCGGAAAACGGTATCATTGACGCGATCATAACGGCCAGAATAAGCAGGGAAAGAATTTTTTTCATAAGTTCCTCCAACGCATAGTTATAAGCATATTAATTTTATCATATCTCGAATACAAAATCAAGATATATTATAAATAAAGCCGTAATTTTTAACAATTTTCCAAGCGAAACTTGACCGAACGCCGCCGTTATGCTATAATCGAATCGAACGGAGGGCGAGATATGGACTATTTATCCGATAAGCTAGATAAAAACAGATTCAAAAAATTCGCCGGTGACGCGGTAAAAAAGATGACCGACGGGGAACTTGCCACGCTCGTCTGCTTCGAGTCGGAAGCGGTGGAACGCCTCGGGATTCACCGTTACAACTGGTGGAACGAAGCGTCTCACGGAGTCGCGAGAAGCGGTATCGCTACGGTGTTTCCCTGCCCTACGGCGCTCGCGTCCTCATTCGACAGATGGGTCGTGCGCGAGGTCGCGGAGGCGGTCGCCGACGAGGCGAGAGCTAAATACAATATGTACGCCGAACGCGGAGAATACGACATTTACAAAGGTCTTACCTTCTGGTGTCCGAACGTCAACATTTTCCGCGACCCGAGATGGGGACGCGGTCAGGAAACGTTCGGCGAAGATCCGTACCTCACGTCGGAGCTCGGAGTAAACTATATCGAAGGACTTCAGAGCGGCGGCGGCGAATTCGGCGGTTACATGAAAATTGCCGCATGCGCAAAACACTTTGCCGTCCACTCCGGCCCCGAAAAGCTTCGTCACGAGTTTGACGCCGTCGTTTCGGAAAAAGACTTGAGAGAGACATATCTTCCCGCTTTCAAAGCAGCGGTCGACTGCGGTGTTGCGGGCGTCATGGGCGCGTACAACAGAACGGACGGCGAGCCGTGCTGCGTATCGAAAAAGCTGACCGAAATACTGTTCGGCGAATGGGGATTCGACGGATACTTCATGTCGGATAGTTATGCATTAAATAACGTGCACGAAGGGCATAAATATACAAAAGACGAGGTCGAGACCTGCGCCGCGGCGCTGAACGCCGGACTTGTTCTCGACTGCGCACATATCTATCGCGATCATATCAAAGAAGCGCTTGAGCGCGGGCTTGTAACACGCGATACGCTCGAGCGCGCCGCGGCGAAAACACTTGAGATCAGGGCGCGTCTCGGAGAGTTCGACGCGCTTCGCCCGTTCTCCGACATACCGTGGGAAACGGTAGACTCGCCCGCGATGAGAAGGATCAATCTTCGTGTCGCCGAACGATCCCTTGTACTGCTTGAAAACGACGGCACTCTGCCCGTCGACAAGGCAAAGGTCAAGAGGATTGCGGTCATCGGCCCCACTGCCGACAGCAGGGACGCGCTCGTCGGAAACTACAACGGACATCCGACCGAATATTACACGGTTCTTAAAGGCATACGCCGCGTATTCAAAGGCGCCGACGTCAGATTTGCCGAAGGATCTCAGATGATCCTTGAGGATTCGAACCGCGTATACGGTTTCGGAGACATGATCTCCGAGGGCGTCGCGGAAGCGAAAGCGGCGGATCTGACGATCCTTTGTCTCGGGCTTGACGCGACTCTCGAAGGAGAGGAAAGCAACGTCGAAAACGAAGTAATATCCGGCGGCGACCGAAAGACCGTCGGGCTTCCGTCAACCCAGAAGCGACTGCTCCGCGAGGTTCTTGACGCATCGGACAACGTGATAGTCGTGACCTTCTGCGGCGGATGCATCGATATCGGCGACGACGCAAGACGGCGCGCAAAAGCTCACATCCACGCCTGGTACCCCGGTGCGCTCGGAGGGCTCGCCGTTGCCCGCGCGATAGCCGGAGAAGCGGAGTTTTCCGGAAGGACGCCCGTCACGTTCTACAGAGAAGGCGCCGCACTTCCCGATTTCACCGATTATTCAATGGAGAAAAGAACACGCCGGAGCGACCCCGAAACGGTGCTCTACCCCTTCGGATACGGGCTCGCATACAACGGTTACGAGATCGTTAAGATCGAGGAAAAAGCGTCGTTCGACTTCGTTAAATACGTGAACGTAACGGTGAAAAACCTGTCGGACAAACGGTTAAGACGCGTGATCTGCGTTTATACCGACAAGGGTGAGAGCGATCTTCCCGAGAGGAACTTTGCACTTTGCGCCGCAGAGCCGACAGACCTCGGAGATGGAGAGGAAAAAGAGATCGAGATCGCGATTTCGTCGGAATGGTTTTTGCCTTACGGCGACGACGGACGCCAATACGTTCCCAAAGGAAAGATCAGATTTATCGCAAAATAGGGCGCAGTTCGCAAGTGAATATTTATACAAAACAGGTTGTGCAAAACGACCTGTTTTGTATTAGTTGCAATATTATTATTTATTGACATTAACATAAAGATATGTTATACTGAATTCAGTAACCTCGGAGGAAAATACCGGTGAAAAAAACAGTCTCATTCTTGCTCGCCGTTCTGACGGCAGTATTGCTCTTCATAACCCCGTCGGCAGCCGTAACGGGACAGACTTCTTCGTCGACGGAGGAGATCTATCCGGGCGTTACTTCCACCCACGTAACCACAGCGTCCGGGACAAAATACGGACTTCAGGATATGAAGATCGTCACTTTCGATCCGAAGCAGGAAGGGCTTTCGGTGAACGTCACGACAGGGTATTCTTCGCTGAATTCCCTCTCCACCGTTTCAAACACGACCGCCCGCTGGGCGTCCTCACACACGGACAAAATACCGCTCGTCGCGATAAACGGCGACTGGTTCACGGTCTCTTACGACGATTACAGCAGCGCGACCTCGAAAAAGCAGTTATACCTCCCTCT
The DNA here is from genome assembly GCA_017445115.1 of Clostridia bacterium. Next base: position 23,947 of record JAFSUU010000103.1, read on the forward strand.
CGGATTCAATATGCACGGCGGAGAGATCGTCTCCACTCAGCAGACGTCGAAGGAATCCCCGTCGGCTTCCGAACTCGGTAACGCGCCCTCGTTCGGCGTCGCGTCCGACGGCACGCCGCTGATAGGCTGTATCAGGACGACAGTCACAATGATGTTCAGCACGAAAACGGTATACATCGACGGTATCAACCGCCTTCCCTCCGACAACTGTCTCATTATGTATACGGACAAAGGTCCGTCTTCAAACTACTGTCTCGACGACGCTTACGAAATATACGTGGATTTTGACACGGACTACACCGTTAAAGACGGGATGAGAGTCGTCGGCACGGTCACGGGCGTTTCCGCTCCCGGAGAAGCGCGCCAGGCTATCAAAGCAAACAGAATGATACTCACGGCACGCGGAACGAGGATCGATGACGTCTCGTCGATCCCGGTCGGAAAAAAGATCCGCTTCGACGTTTCGATAGAGGACGCTTACGGTCGCACCGAGCAGTGGAAGACCGTAACGGACTGCGTCGGAGGTCACCACGAATTCTGCAGAGACGGCACGTATTTCAATATAGGCGACTCGACAAACTATCCCGCTAACGTGATCGGCATCACAGCGGAGGGAAAAGTCATTCTGCTCTGCAACGACGGACGTCAGTCCGGCTACAGTGTGGGCGTTTCGATCAACAAAATGGCGGATCTTGCAAAAGAGCTCGGCATCGTCTCCGGTATATATATGGACGGAGGCGGATCCACGACGATGCTTCAGCGGAACTCTTCCGGCTCGATGGAGCTTGTGAACCGCCCGTGCAACACCGGTAACGCCGAGCGTTCTGTCGGAAACGCGCTGATACTTGCCTGCGACGTTCCGCAAGTTGACGACTTTACCTTTGATTCTACCGCTTACGCATCTTTCATCGGCTACGCAAACAGCGCGACCGGCGAGATAACCGACAACGGTTTTCACATCGTGACCACGGCGACAGCGTACGATCCCTTCATTTATCTTCAGAATTTCAATCTCTCGGCAGACGAGTACAAATATATCGCGTTTGACGTAAAGACCGATTACCGCAACTCGATAAGCCAGCGCGTCGGGCTTTACCTCGCGGCGGGCGCGACGCAGAATTCGACGGAGAGCTGCAAAGCGTCGTTCTCATTCGCCGCAGATACGAGAAGCCACAAGGTCTTCGTCGACCTTACTTCCCTCTCCCTTTGGGAAGGCGCGATCCACAACATAAGGATCGACACTTTTGACGATATGCAGGGCGTTGCCGAAGGAAGAGGCGTATATATCCGCGAAATGAAGTTTTGCAAAACACTCGAAGAAGCGGAATATTTCGTTTACTACTACCCCGGAGACGTTGACCGCAGCGGAAAGATCAACACGCAAGACATCTCCGCGATGAAAAAATACATCGCCAGCGTTTATACCGACGACGATGTGTATATATACAACTCCGACCTTAACGGTGACGGCAAAGTCAACACCCGAGATCTGTCCGCACTGAAAAGGCTTATAGCTTCATAATAATATTTGAACAACAGGCAATAATAAATTCAAATAAACAAAAAAGGAGAAAACAAAATGGCAACTTACAAATGTCTCGTATGCGGTGAAGTCTTCGAAGTACCGGAAGGCGAAGTACCCGTATGCCCCCGCTGCAGAGTGTCGGGCGACAAGCTTCAGAAGGTAGAGGCTCCGAAGAATCCCTATGCGGGAACGAAAACCGAGAAGAATCTCGAGGCAGCTTTCGCGGGCGAAAGCCAGGCGAGAAACAAGTACACCTATTTCGCATCCGTTGCGAAGAAGGAAGGCTATGAGCAGATAGCCGCGATCTTCCTCAAGACAGCGGACAACGAGAAGGAACACGCAAAGATGTGGTTCAAAGAGCTGAACGGTATCGGCGACACGAAGCAGAATCTCGGCGCCGCCGCTGACGGCGAGAACTACGAATGGACCGACATGTACGACGAGTTTGCAAAGACCGCCGAGGAAGAGGGCTTCCCGGAGCTCGCGGCGAAATTCCGCGGAGTCGCCGCTATCGAAAAGCATCACGAGGAACGCTACCGCGCTCTCCTCGCGAATATCGAGGCGCAGAAGGTCTTTGAGAAGAGCGAAGTCAAGGTTTGGGAATGCCGCAACTGCGGTCACATCGTCGTCGGAACGAAAGCTCCCGACGTCTGCCCCGTCTGCGCTCATCCGCAGTCTTACTTCGAGATCAACGCAGAGAATTATTGAGTTTAATAGGATAAAATAAAATGCGGGGAGGACTTTTTCAAAAGTCCTCCCCGCGCCGTATTGCAGACAAAGTCTGCAATACGGTCAGAAGAAGAGAAACGCCGGTAGATTCGTCGATCGCGCCGTCGTAGGCGTAGTGACCTACGTTAGAGGGTGCGATCGACGAAAGGCAATGATGGCGGGCATTTCTGCCCGCCTCAATATTACTTGTATCGCTTTATTTCTGTTTGCTTTTTGATGCTGTCACTTATCATTGCCGGTGTACCAAGTTTATCTTCGTTCTGATGCAGGGAAGCTTTTTGGAAAAAGCTTCCCCCGCACCCCTTTCAAAAACTTAAGGGGAATGTTATTCTTTTTTTGTTGGCGATATTCCTCATCCGACGCAACGCGTCGGATATCATCTGCCCGCAAGGCAGATATCATGCCGGCAGCTTTGCTGTCGGTATATCATATTTCAAAGCCTTTCGCTTTGAAATATATCATTGCGATGCGCGAGCATCGCACTCAGTCGCGCTAATCTCGCACTCTCGCTCCTATGGACTTGAGCTGCATTTTGCGCTCGTACATATTTCCGTCGGCGCGTTTAAAGGCATCGTGGAACTTCGTGTCCTCCGCAGGATCATAATCGGAGAGTCCGAGCGAAATGACGGCGTCATTCGTGCCGACGTGGCTCTCGATCACCGCGTTTATTTCGCTCAAAATCGCCGAGCGGTTATCAAAATCATGCCCTTCGAGGATGACGACGAACTCGTCGCCGCCGATCCTGAATACGGGGCTGTGTTTGAAGTATTCGCAAATAAGGTCGCAGGACGCTTTGATATAGTCGTCGCCCGCCTTGTGTCCGTACGTGTCGTTGATGTGCTTTAATCCGTTGACGTCACACACTATGACCGCGAACTCCATCGTCTCCTTGCCCTCTATCCTGAGGTCAAAGCTCTGCTCCGCTTCAGCGAAGGCGTTTTTGCTCTTGACGCCGGTGAGCGGGTCGCGGTAGGCGACAGTGCGGGCGTGGTCGCGCTCATCGGTCGCCTTTTTCTCCCATTTCTTCATTGAGAGATAGTTTACGAACAGGACGCCGATCGACATTCCGAAGAGTCCGATGATTATCACGACGCTCAGTTTGTCCGCGTCGTGGAGGTTCTCGTGCTGAGCTTCAAGAAATTCCTCCTCGCTCATCGCGAGCGTCTCTTCGTCCGCCGTGCCGTTGTAATAGCTTTGGATCGCATCGACGACGACGTCTTCTTTCGACTCGTTCAAACGCTCGACCCAGGTCATCGTCATAGTCACGATGAAAGCGAGCAACGCGATCCAGACGATTATCGCTTTACCGAAATTCCTCGCGTGGTCCTTCCGGATAACGCGGTTGAAAAACAGAAGTCCGAGCAGCGACCACACGGTCATGAGAGCGTAAGTCTCCGTTTCGATCGTCCGGTCGGAAAACAGCTCCGGGAACATCAGATAGAACATAAAGACGACAAGGATCACGATGCAGATGCCGCTGACGATGCTGTCCTTTTTACAGCCTTCTTTCCTTGACGCTTTGAAGACCGCCACCGAGGCGAATCCGTAAACTATAGTCGCACCGATAGTAGTCGTATCAACGATCCAGCCGATCGCGGTCCTGCCGAGAAACAGTATCGGAAGCGAGAGAACGACGACGAGAAGAATAGTGTTTACGGGGATCTGCTTGTCGTTGAGTTTTGCAAAACGCGACGACAGAACGCCGTCCTGCGCCGCGGCGTAGCAAAGGCGGCTGAGAGCGCGGAGCGTGCCGATAAGGCTGGTGAGGACGAGAGCTGCAAGCGACGCAATAAGTATCCACACGCCGGTGTTTCCGAGGTAGTGATACGCAGCGTAGAACGCGGGAAGCCCCTCGATTCCCTCAAACTCGTCGAGGCGGCTGATGTAGTCGAACCAGCTCGAGCATCCATCGGGATAAGCGGAGGCACTGAGAAGGATCGCAAAGATATAGAGCGCGGTGATCACGACGAGCGAGATCGCGAGCACGCGGAACATATTGCGGTGACGGAAGCGGTATTCCGCGGCGGAATGGGACACGCTTTCAAATCCGATGAACGCCCAGGGCGATATAAACGCGATGCGGATGACCTGATTGATGGCGTTCTTATCCGGCACGAACGCCGGGGACATCGTCATATCCGACGAGCCGTGACCGATCATGGCTGCGACGAAGATGACGGTAATGCCTGCCGTAAAGAGAATCGCAAGCACTACCATACTGCGGGCGGTCGCTTTTTTGCTCTTCATACAAAGGAGCGCGACGGCGGATATGACTGCAAAAGTGACGAGGATCTCCCCGAGATAGACGTCGTATCCGAAGACCGTATAGAGCCTGCCGAAACCGAGCGCGTTTCCGAAGAAGTATCTGGCGAAGAGCGGGATGCTCGTTGCGTTAGCCCAGAATATCGCGATATAAACAAGGAACAAAAACCATGCCGCGAGGAACGCGCGGTCATAGCCGAAGATATACTTTACGTAGTTATAGAGGCCGCCGGTGCCCGGATAGCGGTTTGCGAGAAAGTGATAGTGGTTTGCGACCATCAGCATCATCGCAAGTCCGATCAAAAGACCGATGATCGAGCCGAGCGGTCCCGCCTGGAAAAGATAAGTTTTCCCGGTCACAACCAAAGAGCCCCAGCCTATCGCGGAGCCGACCGAAAGCGCCCAGACCGCGAGCGGAGACAGGTACGGCTTCAGTTTTGCGTTATTTTCGGTATCACGTGTTTGACTGTCCATGAGGATCCCCTCCGAAATATCATAACTGTTTCAATGCGCCGCGAAACGTGTATTTCAATGTCATTATATCAAACGGTAATTGCGCTGTCAATTATTAGAATAATACAACTCTCAGCTGTGATTTTATCAAAAATGACGAAGCAAAGCCCAAACGCCAAGCGGGGATCAAAAATCGCGCGCGGCGGACGCATCGGCAGAAAAACTATGTTGAGTTTGCTGATTTTTGCGCTGTTGAACCATTTTTTTCAATTTAATTAAAAATTCATATTGTCATTTATATTTGGATATGATATACTTAAATAAATATACAATCAACCTAAAATTCATCAAATCATACAAACGATTGAAAGCGAGACTAAAAATGGCTGAAGAAAAACGTTTTACAAAAGCGACCTGGAGCATAATGGAACAACTGCTCGAAGTCGACAATCTCGAAGACGCGCTGTCGGGAAGTCTTGAGATCATTGTCCGCACGCTGAACAGTGAAGCGGGCGCAATCTGGTTTCTTGATACGAACACCGACCGTCTCAGTCCCCTGTTTCACATAGGGCCGTCGGATATTTCAAATATCACCGTGGAAAACGGCGTCGGAATTGAAGGTATTGTTACGCAGAGCGGAAAGTCGATAATGATAGAAAACGCGCTTTCCGACCCGCGCTTTGACGGTTCGGTATTCGACGACAACGGGCTCACGACGAAGACGATGATCTGCGTGCCGCTGAACAATCTGCACGACATCATCGGATGCGTACAGATCGTCAATAAGCTCGACGGATCTCTCTACGACGAGGAGGAGCTTCAGCTCTGCGAGCGCATGGCGTCCCTCGCCGCGATTACGATAGAAGAGAAAGGGCTTACCGTCGACCTCGGCGAAAAGAAGGAGATCCTCGCGGAACTCAAAGACGTCATTAAAGAATTCCCGTCGGGCGACGGAGTTTCCCGCGTGCTCAAGGGGATCAACCTTGAAATATACAAAAACGAATTCGTGGTCGTACTCGGAGAATCCGGCTGCGGCAAATCGACGATGATGAATATTGTCGGCGGAATGGACTTTCTCACCGATGGAACGCTTCTTATCGAGGGCAAGGACTTTTCGCATCCGTCTGAGCAGGATCTCACCGAATTCAGAAGAAAATACGTCGGATTCATCTTCCAGTCATACAACCTGATGCCGAACCTCACCGCGCTTGAGAACGTCCAGTTCATCGCGGAGCTCGTCGACGATCCGATGTCGTCGGAGGAGGCGATAGCTATGGTCGGTCTGAAGGAGAGAGCGAACAACTACCCCGGGCAGATGTCGGGCGGTCAGCAGCAGCGCGCGTCGATCGCGAGAGCGCTCGTCAAGCGTCCGAAGCTGATCCTCGCCGACGAGCCGACGGCGGCGCTCGACTACGCGACGAGCATCGACGTTCTGAAGGTCATCGAGGACATCGTGAAAAACGAGGGCGCGACCGTAATGATGGTTACACACAACCCCGAGATAGCAAAGATGGCGGACCGCGTCGTCAAAGTCAGAAACGGAAAAATTGCGAGCATTAAGAAGAATATGCATCCGGCGCACGCCGAAGAACTCGTTTGGTGACGCCGTATGAAAAAGACACAGATAAAAGACGCGATAAGAAACGTAAAGCGCCAGTGGGTATCGTTCGTATCGGTCATAGTTATCGCGATGCTCGGCGTGACCGCGTATCTCGGTATGGAATTCACCGCGAGGTCGATGAGACTGAACGGCTCCGATATGTATAACGACAGGAATTTCAGAGATATCGAGCTTGTCTCCACAATGCTCTTTACGAAAGAAGACCTCGAGGATATAAAGAAGGTCGAAGGCGTCGCCGACGCCGAGGCGCTCTGCTTTACCGAGGCGCAGGTGACGATAGGTAATTCCGACCGCATAGTCAACGTGATAACTCTGACGGAGCGCATAAACGCCGTTGAAGTGAGGGACGGTACCCTTCCCACGTCCGTCGGGGAGTGCGCCGTTGACGAATTCTTCGCCGAAGATGAGGGGCTTTCCGTAGGTGACGTGCTGAAGCTTTGCACCACGGGAAGCGAAAAAGTAGAATACCTCGTACCGGAAGAAGTAACGATCACAGCGACGGTATTTCACCCCGATCACGTCAACTCGATCAACCCCGAAACGCCTTACGTCATCGTGACGTGGGACTCGTTCGACTCCGAAAAGCTTGACGGCTGCTATATGAAGACGGAGATCACCGTCGACAAACCGGACGGGATCTACCGCTTTTCCGACGAATATTATGAGATCGTCGACACCGTCGCATCAAGGATCGAAGAAGCCGCCGTCAGCTGCACGGCAAGACGCTACGCCGCTGTAACAGCCGCGGCGCAGGACAAGATCGACGAGAGTCAGGAAAAGCTCGACGACGCGCTCGAGGAGCTTAAATCGGCGCGTAAAGCGCTCGACCGCGGACAATACGATCTCGAAAAAGGAGAAAAGGAAGCCACGGAAGGCGAGATCAAGCTCGAAATCGCAAAGCCTCAGCTCGACGAAGCCGAGAAGCAAATAGAGGACGGAAAGAAAAAACTTGACGAAGCCCGCGCGACTCTCGACGCAGAATGGGCAAAGCTGAACGCCGGGAAGGCGGCGCTCGACAATGCCAAAGCTCAGCTTAACGACGCAAAAGCCAAACTTGAAGAAGGATACACACAGATTGCAGATGCGAAGTCCGACATTCGCAAGGTAATAATCGACGCTTACACCGACGTATTCGGAGAGGAATCCGCAAACGGCCTCGTCCGCTGGGCGAAAGAACACGCGCCGAACGTGGACGATCCGAACGAGAGCGTAAGATACTTCTGGATCACCGACAACATAAGGATAGACCTCGAAACCGTTATCAAAGACGTTGTCATGGCGCTGATCAGCTCTCCGAACATATCGAAGGATCTCCTGACAGAACTGTACATACAAAACGTAAGTAAAGTCCTGCCGCTTATAAACGGTGAGACGGATTTTTCCGCCGTGCGCGAAGGGATCGCGGACTTTGCCGCGTCTTCTTCGGGCGATCTCGCGAAGCTCTCCGACGGAGTGCGCGACTGGGATCGCGGTCACGACGAATACATAAAAGGACTTGAAAAATACCGCGAGTCTTACGCTCTGTACTCGTCGGGGCTGGAACAGATCAACGCCGCCGAAGCGCAGTATACGGAGGCGTACTACGAATATAAGTCCGGCGTCGACGCATTCAACGCGAAAAAAGAAGAGTACGAAAAAGGCGTTCTGGACCTCGAAGAGGGCAAGAAAAAGCTCGTGGACGGCAAAAAGGAGCTTGATGACGGCGAGGCGAAATACGAGGACGGACTTTCGCAGTACAACGAAGGCGTCGAAAAGATCGCCGATGCGCGCCATCAGCTTGAAACGCTCGCCGAGTGCCGCTGGATCGTCATCGACGCGAACGGAAGCTCCGGGTTCGTGCAAATTCAGATCGGAAGCGAAAACATCACGAATCTGAAAATGACGTTTTCAATGATGTTTATCGTCGTCGGCTCGCTCGTGATCTTTGCGACCGTCGGAAAGATGGTCGACGAACAGCGAAGCCTTGTCGGCACGACGAAGGCGCTCGGATTTTTCACCCGCGAGATCTTCTCAAAATATCTGATCTTCGGAGTAGCCGCGACTGCTATAGGGACGATACTCGGAATATTCGTGGCGCTCTTCATAATAGTATCATTCCTCCTCGGCGCAGTAAACAGATTCTATTTCTTCGACCTGTCCAAGCCCGCGTTCTTCGCAGGTCCGGCGGTCATCGCGGTCGTCGCGGGCATACTGCTCTCCGTCGCCGCAATCTGGCTCGCCTGCGCGCGTCTTCTTCGCGAACCGGCGATCCGTCTCATACAGCCGAAGGCGCCGGACGTCAAAAAGAGATCCGGAGGCGGCAGCCGTCTTTCGCTATATTCAAGGCTTATCATGCTCAATATGAGGACAGACCTTAAGCGCGTGATCGTGACCATAGTCAGCGTCGCGGGATGCGCTGCTCTCGTCGTCATCGGATTTACGCTGAAAACCGCGATAGGCGGAGTGGTCGACAAAGAATACGGGGAAATAGTCAAATACGATATCAACGTCCGCTTCGACCCTGAGGTCTCGGACAGCGCGGAACAAGAGATCAAAGAGATCCTCGATTCCTACGGAACGGACTCGATGAGCGTTCTCTTATCCGATTCCATTTACAACATCACGACGCTTCAGGCGGCGACCGTTTTCTGCGGCGACCTGAACGAGATGCAGCAATTTTACAAGCTCGACGACTGGGAGACCGGACGTCCGATGTTCGCGACGAACGAAGGCGTGCTGATCCAGCGAAGAATCGCGGAATCATTCGGACTTGAAGTCAACGACACGTTTGAGCTGGCGTTCGGAGGCATTAACGTTGCGGACGTGCGCGTGGCGGGCATCTTTGAAAACTACGTCGGAAAAGCGATCATGATGAGCCCCGGATACTACGAGACGCTCTTCGGCAACGAAGCAAAGCCGAACGCGTTTCTCGTACGTCTGAACGGCGCCGACGTCGATGAACTGACCGAGGCGCTCAACAAAGTAGTCGCGTTCGAAAACGTCAAGAGCTCCGACACGGACAAGAGGATCATCGTGAGTTCGACCTCCACGATCAACGCCGCCGTGCTGATATTTATCCTCATAGCGGCAATAATGGCGGGCGTCGTGCAGATGAACCTCACGAATATGTATATCATTCAGAAGAAGCGCGAGCTGACTATAATGCGAGTCAACGGCTTCAGCGTCAAAGAGGTCATAAACTACGTTCTGCGCGAGACCTTTGTGACGACGACCGTCGGCATACTGCTCGGAGTCGGCGCCGGATCGGGGATAGCTTACATCATCGTCCGTACGATCGAGCAAACCTTCGTTCAGTTTGACCGGAGCGTCAACTTCGTCGCATGGCTCATCGCAGCCGCGCTCACGGTCCTCTTCACCGCGATAGTCAACTTTATCGCGCTCAGAAAGATAAAATATCTCAAACTTACCGACGTGGCGTGACGGCGCCTGCCGGTATCTTCACCGTTTTATCATTATATAAAGAACAGTGTAAAGAATATCAATGACGGATTGGAAAGCAGGCTAATGAAAAAATTCAAGCACTTCACTCTCGGAGGGATCCAGCAAAAGATCTTCATTCTGGTCATCGTCACGATCGTACTGATGGTGGCGGCAAACCTTGCGGTCATCCTGTATCAGTACGGACAACTGACCGACCTCATTCGCGGCACGAACGAGTCGCAGAAGGCGTCAATCGCCTCCACTTCGGAGCAGACGATGGCTGACGTGCTCGACTCGAATATGACTCAAAGCACTCAGATGGAGGCGTATATCGCGGGGGATATCTTCAAAGACGCGATACGCGTCGTGAACATTGTAGCGGACTATACCGGAAAGCTTTTCGCGGACCCGGAGAACTACCCGTTTCGCGAATGTTCCCTACCCGACCTCTCCAAGGACGGTGAGATAAGCTTGCAGGTGCTGACCGAAGAGGGCGTCGATCTTTCCGATCCGGTGATCGCCAAAAAGCTCGGGCTTATCGGCAACCTCACGGAGCTGATGAGCGCGGTCTACGCCGACGCGAACGTTGACTCGTGCTATTGTGCCGTTCCTGACGGAGTCATGCTTCTTGTCGACGACCATTCGTCGTCGAAATTCGACGAAGACGGAAATATTATATCTATCCCGATCCGCGAGAGGCTCTGGTACGCCGGAGCGGTCGAGACGGGAAAGCTTCATTTCACGGACGTCACGACAGACCTTTTCACCGGTGAGATAAGCATAATGTGTTCCGTTCCCGTTTACTGCGACGGAGAGCTCGTCGCCGTGATCGGCGCGGACCTGTTCTTGAACGACGTTTCCGCCGCTGTCAACGGCACGGCGCGGAGCGGAAGCTTTATCTGCATCGTCAACCAGAACGGTCACGTTCTCTTCTCTCCTCAGAAGGAGGGCGTATTCAAGGTCTCGTCGGAGGGAGACGCCGTTGATCTGCGCGAGTCGGGCAACAAAGAGCTCGCGTCGTTTATCGAAGACTCTCTCGCCGGGAACACGGGGCTCCGTATGGTCGAAGTGGACGGCGAGCTCTGCTACATGGTCGGTGCGTCGATTCAAAACGTGGGCTGGGCGGTCGTGAGCGTCGTTCCGAAATCGCTCGCCGATCAGCCTGCCTCCGCGATGCTGACGCAGTTTGACGCGATCCAGAGCGAAGCGTCGGAGTCGTTCGAATCGGAGCTGAAGCACGCACAGGCGACGATGTTCATACTGATCGGCGTCGTTGTTATCATTGTTATCACGTCTGCGATAGTTCTGTCAAAGCACATCGTAAAACCGCTTGAAGCGATCACCGAAAGAGTTCAGTCGCTCGGCGGCGACGACCTGCAATTCCGCATGGAAGACGCATACCGCACACACGACGAGATCGAGGTGCTTGCGGAGTCGTTCGCAAAGCTTTCGGGCAAGACGCTTCAGTATATCTCCGAGGTGGCACGCGTCACGGCGGAAAAGGAGCGAATCGGCGCGGAGCTTTCGCTCGCAACGCGCATCCAGGCGGATATGCTTCCGAACATCTACCCCGCTTTCCCGGAGCGCCCCGAGTTCGATATTTTCGCTTCGATGAATCCGGCTAAGGAAGTCGGAGGAGATTTTTACGATTTCTTTCTTGTCGACGACGATCACCTTTGTGTGTTCATCGCCGACGTTTCCGGCAAGGGAGTTCCCGCGGCGCTGTTTATGATGGCGACGATGATCACACTTGCGAACAACGCGCAGATGGGAAAGAGCCCGGCGCAGATACTTCACGACACTAACGCGGCGATATGCGCGAACAACCGCGAAGAAATGTTCGTCACCGTATGGCTCGGGATCCTTGAGATATCGAGCGGTAAATTCGCCGCCGCTTCCGCGGGGCACGAATATCCGGTAATAAAGCAGCCGGACGAAAATTTTGAACTGCTGAAAGACAAGCACGGACCCGCCGTCGGCGCTATAGAAAACGCGAAATACAGAGAGTATGAGATACAGCTCGATCCCGGTTCCAAGCTGTTCGTTTATACTGACGGCGTTCCCGAGGCAACGAACGCAGGTCTTGAAATGTTCGGCACAGACCGGATGGTGAAGGCTTTGAACGCCGCTCCGGACTCCACGCCGAACGAGCTGTTGCGCAACGTGAGATCTGCCGTCGACGAATTCGTCGGCGACGCGGAACAGTTCGACGACCTCACGATGCTCTGCATAGAGTACAGAGGCACGTCGGAGAAAGATGAATAATGATTTTGCGAGGAAACTTTTTGAAAAAAGTTTCCTCGCGCTCTTTCAATAACTTTCGGAAGAGCAAATCAATGGGATAGCAAACAAAACTCCCTCTTTTGGCAAGCAAAAGAGGGAGTTTCATATCTATAAACTTACGTTCCGGTTCCGCACGGCGCTTCAATACTTGTTGTGAACTTTCTCGGCGAAGCACATGACGTCGCGGATCGTGACCTCCGTTCCGTCGTCGAGGACCGCTTTTCCGGACATGCGCCCGAACACCTGATGCTGATCGGAAGCGATGATCTTGAAATCCATACGCGCGGCTCTGTCGAGGACGGGGACGAATGTCATTTCGAATCTTCCGTCAGAGGAGGAAAACCTCCATTCGTCCATATATCCGCTCTCAGGAATGTGAAACGTCACGTCGTCGAGTTTGTGCGCTTTTCCGTCGTAGAAAAGTATATTCTCCGTCGCCGCGGATGTGTTACCAAAGCCGTAACCGATGTTCCATCCGAATGAGTGACCGTCGAGATCGGTATTGCCAGAACCCCAGAGCCAGGTGTTGTCATAAGTCCACACTCCCCTGCCCCAGTCGAGCGTTCCGAAGTCTGTCGCGGGATCGAATCTGTACGTCTTGCCGTCGTAACTGATCTCCCCTTCGGCGCGCATGCAGTTGATCTTCTGATTGTAATAGAACGCATGCTTTTTATCCCAGGGGGTGGCAATCACCATTGTGTCCATCGGCGGCTGATGAAGCGTGACGTTCGCGTCGAGTGTCTTGCCGTCTTTGAAATTTTCAAAATGACAGTTGATATACCGCTTTCCGTCTTTCGGCTCAAAGCGCATCTGAAGTCGCTTATCACTGTATTCCGTCACACCCGACGAAGAATTCTCGGGAAGACGAAGTTTGCCCATCGGAAAGGCGTTCAGCACCGTTTCGGTGTGCTCGTGAGGCTCATCTCCGAAGACGAGCAGCGAGACAGACTGAAGCCCGATATATCCGTCGTCGGATATCGTGAAAGCGGCGGCAAATCCGTCGTTCACGACGAGATAGTAGTCCCATTCCTTGATGCGGAACTTCGGCGCTTTTATCATTTTGCGGCGGTACTCAAGCACCTGGCTCCTCGCCCATCCCGGCTCTCTGAGGTTCCCGTCTGCGTTCAGAAGCAGCCCCGATTCCGTTACTTCATGGTTTCTCATTTCGTTCTCCTTACGGCAATTCCAATACCTTATTTTTATTATTTTGGAAAATATGAATTTTTCTAATGAAGTCGTTCGCTTCGCTAACTAATGAAGCGAAGTCGCCATCGTTCAAAGTCAGCTCCGAAGGAGCGTCTTCATTTCTTCATCAGCGCTGCAAGAGGCGACTTCATTGAAAATAACGCGCCAATAGCTTGATATCCGGATGTTCAGACGCCCGTTCACCGTATACCCACTTGATATCTAATACAGAGAGTCTCGTATCATCCGTTATAAAAAATCTATTTGCCTTTTATCGGCTGAAACGTCAGCCAATCTGCCGATATCGGAATAAACTGACCAGCCTGTAGCCGACGTCTGCGGAATAGGCCAGTCGTTGCCGTTCCCGCCGTTCAGAAGTACTTCAATCAAATCTCCGAGCGTTGCATCGTCAGACATCTCTATTTTATATATGCCTCTGTATACGTCATCTCCCATACATAAAGAACTGCGGCAATACTGTATGATCATCATATCCTTCGTCCTCCGCAAATCTTGATCAGTCGAACTCTTTTCTATGACTATTATACTCGAAAAGTGTGAATTATTCAATAGTGAAATCGAGGCTTCGCCTCGGTGAAATCTTCGGACTTCGTCCTCAGGTGAAATCGTTCGCTTCGCTCACGGTGAAATTAAATCCGTCCCTTCACCCGCGCGTCAGTGCGGATTTTACCCCGAAGGGATTTCACCGCCCGTCAGGGCGATTTCACCCGTCCGCAAGGACGGATTTAGTTGAAAAAACCTCGTCAAATGACGAGGTTTTTTCTGGTGCGGATATTGATAACGGACTTGACTGAATTCCGATTAAATCACTACCGATTCAATCGCACGTCTATGAAATCAACATATTCAAGAGAAGGTAATTCGGATATGAAATCAAGATCATTGACCTTTATAACCGTGTTTAACGAACTCTTATATCCGCAAAGGCTGAAAACTTTCAACTTTCTCAGCGATGAAAGGACAGAATAGTCGTAGATCTTTTTTGTCTCACCTAAAATCAGTACTTCTAATCTGTCAAGTTGAGCAAGAGGAGAAATATCAACCAGCGACGAGGCACGGGCAAGAAAAAGCTTTTTGAGGTTTTTCAGTTTTGTTATCTCATTAATCTGATTACAACGCAGCCATTTTATCCGCAATGATTCAATGCTATCCTGACAGCAGAGCGCGTCGAATACTTTTTGATTCACAGATGAACAAATATCGATCTCTTTTGCGGATATTTTTTCGCTTTTCAAATAATTTACCCATTCAGCCGTGTATTCGCGTTGCTTTTTTCCACATTCCTTTGGAACGAGAAGACTATCGCCGATTTCGATAGGATGTTGAGAGCAAACAAGCTTTATCGTGTTTTGACCGTTGAACTCCTGAGGATGACTGACTGTCAGATCCTTCCGGAGCATCAAACTTGGAACGAATTCGTCATAGATTCGGCTATGCTCTGTCGCAAATACTATATGTGGATTCGACAAAGACAACGCACGGATATAATCATTTGTTTTCATTTTCATAATCTGTCTGTATAACTTCAAATGCGCACTTACTCACCGCCAAAGGCGGAAGAACGTGCTGAACAAGATATATTTATTGTTTTGTCAGTTTTGATGTGATTTGAGCCAAAGCAGCAAATCCTGACTGTTTTTTTCTCCAGAAGCTACAGCGAGAATGATATCTGACAATTCTTCTTGCGTATAGGAAAAAGAATATCCGTTTAGAGCAAGAAACACAAGCATCGTGTGTGCGCCGATGCGTTTGTTTCCATCAATGAACGCATGGTTTTGTATCAATCCGAATCCGAGCTGCACGCCTTTTTCCAAAGCCGTGGGATAAAGGTCTTTGCCGCCGAAACTCTGAAAAGGTGCAAGTATCGCCGAATCAAGCAAACCTTCATCGCGCAGTCCGTCAGAACCGCCGGTTTCTTCTATCAACTGCGAGTGCAGCAAAATGATCTGATCTTTTGTCAGTATTTTCATTTTGCCAATACCTTATATGCCTCTTTGTTTTTGACAATGAGTTCATTCGAGACCGCCAAACGCTCAGCGTCGCTCACTGCCGCGTTGTGCTCTTTCTTTTTGATCTCAAAAGGTATTCCGTTATAATCGACAGCGGATTTGAGGAAAACAGTAATTGCTGAAGACATATTTAAACCCAGATCCGAGAACAAGACTTCAGCCTGTTTTTTCAGATTATCATCTATTCTGATATTAAGATTAGTTGTAGCCATTTTTCAATCCTCCTTTTACACTATTATACGCCATTCAAATCTATTTGTCAATACGTTGTAAAGAAAAGATCATTACAATTGATTCCAATTAAAAGAAAATCGAGTATCCATAACTCAAGTCCGTTATAGATACTCGATATGGTGCGCCTGACAGGACTTGGTTCGCCTGCGGGCGAACCGTTCCGCGGCTCTTGACTCTCCCCCGGAGAGTCAATTCACTACCGCTCCGTCATCGGTGCCCGAAAATCCTGTCGGGTCACTTCCGTGACTATTCCTCCGGATTTCTCGACCGCTGACCCTCACTCCTCTCGCTGTATCATCCACCGGATGCGCTCGATGAGTTCGTCCCCTTCAAGTCCTTTCACATTAAAACAGAAGAAAGCGGCGCATCCGCGCCGCTCTTCTGTTTTGGTGCGCCTGACAGGACTTGAACCTGCACGGTTGCCCACCGGATCCTAAATCCGGCGCGTCTGCCAATTCCGCCACAGGCGCGTGGCAATGGAAAATGGAAAGTTGAAAGTGGAAAGTTGAAAGTGGAAAGTGGAAAGTTATTAATTCGTTTTACTTGTTTTTATTATTGATGTCAGCAGTTTTTCAAGTTCAATACAGTCGGAATAGATCGAATCATATTCAGATTTAGTAATAAAATCAGTAGCAAAGAGAAGCCGTATCCAATACTTGCTTTCCGTTGTCTCCTTTAAAGCAATGCCGCATTTAGAAACGAAATCCGCTCTGCTTTGCGCCTGCTCTGCTTCGGAGATATTAGCGCCGATACTTGTTCCTGAGCGCAAAAGCTGTTTCGAAATAACAAACTCTTTTTTTCACAGTATTCAAATGCTGATACAGTTTAACTATTCTGATCGCAAACTGAAAGCTCTTCTTCTCTACCGTGCTGCGTCCATCATCCATAAATAACTTTCAACTTTCAACTATCAACTTTCAACTAATATTATCGCACAACGAGCGAAATATGTCAACTCACTGTTTCTTGCACCACGCGATCGCCTCGTCGAGCCAGGAAGCGACGTCGGGGAGCGCCCAGCCTTCCCAGCCGCGGGAAGTCTCTTCATCCGCGGTGGCGAGTCCGTGAGGACCTTTTGAGAATATATGAAGCTCGAACGGAATTCCCGCCGCCTTCATCGCGGACGCCATCATCAGCGAGTTTTCGGAGTCAACGCAGTCATCGTCGAAGGTCGTCCAGATGTACGCCGGGACGGTCTTGTCGGACACCTGCTTTTCGCAGGAATACATTTCTATCTTTTCGGGCGAGAGGTCATAGCCCGTGACCTCGTTCGCGCAGACCTCGTGAGCGTGAGGCGCCTCGCAGGTGATCACCGGATAGCAGAGCACCATACCTGCCGGTTTGTTCTCTCCGTACGGCATGTCTGGCCACGGCTTCGCGTCCTCGCGGTGCCACATAGTGCCGATAGACGCCGCAAGATGTCCGCCTGCGGAGAAGCCGCAGACGAAGACGCGCTCGGGATCGACGTTGTACTTTTCGGCGTTCTGTTTAATATGGATTATCGCCCTTGAAATGTCCTGAAGCGGAGTCGGAAAAGCGGCGTGAGGTCTTATCGAATAGTGGAGCAGGAAGCAGTTGAAGCCCGCCGCGAAAAAGCGCTTCACTATCGGCTCTCCTTCCCTGTCCGACCAGAAAAAGTATGCGCCGCCGGGGATCACGATGACCGCCGGACGCGGCTTCGCGCAGATCTCGGGCTCGTCGCCGGAGATATAGGTCTTAAGCGTTATCGCCTTGTTTTCTTCCTTGAGATATACTGTCTCGGTAGTCATAATGAACCTCCGCAAATAATTTATCAGATAAATACTATTCCGCCGACGTCGAAGAGTTCTCCGTCCGTCAGCGATACCGACGGTACGCCGTGAGCGGCGAGATGCGATACTATTCTTTCGCCGTCGGGGTGTGTCATAACGTCTCCGACGAAATAAACCCTCTCGCCGTCAAAGCCCGAAGCGCCGCCGATGAATCCTTCGTTATAAGGCGGGAGCGAGATATGTCCGGGCGAGATGAGGAGCGCGTCGGCGTATTCTCCAAGTGCTGACGTTATGCCGCGGTCGGCGGTTATAAGAGCGCCGTTCGCGAGAAGGCACGAGCAGGCGGAATACCCCTGATTTACCGGTATGAACTTTCTGCCCGACGACTCGACGGCACTCAAAAGATCGCGTGACA
This sequence comes from Clostridia bacterium, assembly GCA_017445115.1. Next base: position 41,855 of record JAFSUU010000103.1, read on the forward strand.
CCGCCCCGCGTTTCGCGGCGGCGAAGCCTTCTCCGGCGAGGACGTTGAACTTAACGTCAGCCGGATACTCTTCGCCGGGAACGTCATCCGTAATGACAACTTTGAAGCCGCCCGAGCGAGCGATCTTCGCGACGACGTCGGGATAGCGCTTTGCATATATTTTATCAAAAAATACGGAATCGTCAAGTACTCTGAAGACCATATCCGCGTGAGAGGCGACAGGTGAGGCGAGCGCCGGGTGAGGCGGAAGAAGAATCACTTCATACCCCGCCGAGAGCGCTTTTGCCGCGCCTTCCGGCAGCCCTTCGGAGCAAACGGCATATCTTTTCATATCACACCGCTTCCTCTTTCTTTTTGCCGACGATATTCGTCGCCCAGTGTCCGCTTTTGACGAAAGCGAAGCCTATCGCGCACTTCACGACGTTAAGTATCTGTACGACGGCGTAGAGCCAGAAAACCGACATATCGGTCACGTTCGCGAGTATTATCACCGTCGGAACGACGAGCACCCACATAAAGCCGGAATCGAACACCATAGTCAGAAACGCCTTGCCGCCGGAGCGGATCGTGAAATACTCCGTGTGTGTCAGCGATTCGAACGGCATAAACACGGCGCAGATTATCATAAGCACTGTCGCGATATGGCGGACCGAATCGGTCGTGTTGTAGAAGTTCGGAACTATCGGCGCGATAAGTCCGTATGCGGCGCCGACGACGGCGCTCATAACAGCCGAAATGATAAGAAGCGTGTTTGACCGCCTCTTCGCTTCCTCGATCTGCCCCGCGCCGAGCATCTGTCCCATTATGATACCGACGGCGACGCCGAGCGCGAAGAAAGTGCAGGAGAAGACGTTGAAAAACGTGATATTGATATTGTTCGCCGCGACGACGTCAAGTCCGCGCGTCGAATAGTAGCGGTTGAGAGTAGTGTAACCCGCCGCCCACATTGTCTCGTTGATTATCATCGGAAATCCCTTGACGAGGATCTTCTTCATAAGGGACGGGGCGATGCGGAATTTTCTGAAAAGACCGACTGAAAACTTTGCCCTCTCGCGCTTGATATACGAGCCGGCGACAACAATGCCGAGTTCGACGAAACGCGAAACGACAGTCGCGACGGCGGCGCCGGCGACGCCCATTTCAGGTGCGCCGAGGTTGCCGAATATAAGGATCCAGTTGAGTACGAGGTTGACGCCCATCGCAGCGAATCCCGCCGCCATAGGCAGTACGTTCATATCGCACTCGCGCAGCGTCGAAGTCCAGCACTGGACGAGCGCGAACGGGACAAGCGATATAAGCATTATCATCAGATACTCGTGCGACGACGCGAGCGCCGCCTCGGCGACCGCTGCCTCTCCCTCTCCTTCGAGGAAAAGCACGGTGAGCGAGTCACCGAAGAATACGATCACTGCGGACGCGGCGGCGGTGATGACGAGGGACATGACGATCTTGAATCTGAGCGTCTGGCGAACGCCCTCGACGTCGCCTTTTCCGTAAAACTGCGCGCCGAAAATACCGGCGCCGGATACGGCGCCGAACACGCAGAGATTATATATGAATATGAGGGAACCGGCGACGGAAACGCCCGTCATCTCCGCGGTCCCGATATTTCCGACCATGACGTTGTCAAGCATGTTGACGAAGTTCGTGATGCCGTTCTGAAGCATTATCGGTATCATGACCGCGAAAACGCGCATGACGAACCGCTTGTTGTCCACGGCCTTAAGGTTCAGCTTTTTTGTATGCATTGTTTCTTATATTTCAAGTTCTTTGTATTCGGGGTTTTTTCTCGCTACAAGAAAATTCTTTTTTTCTCGTTTCCAGCCTTTGATTTGTTTCTCTCTTGCGATTGAATCATTTGGATTTGTATATATTTCGTAATAAACAAGTTTGGTAACATTATACGTTTTTGTGAAGCCGTCAATCAGGTGATTTTTATGCTCATACATACGCCTTTTGAGATCGCCGGTCACACCGACGTACATAACTTGATCGTTCCAGTTTGTAAGAATATAGGTGTAGTATTGCTTCATATTTTTATCTCTCTTAGCTGTTTTTGAAAAGATCCTTCCCCTCGTGAGCCACTTTACAGTGTCTCCCGGTTCGTGTCAGGATGACAGTGTGGTGGTGTTTTGCAAAGGTTTTTTGTGTACGAAATTACTGGAAGTGAACAAACAATAAAATGTCATCCTGACCCGCGAAGCCCTACCCTCTTGTCATTCTGAGCGAAGCGAAGCGTAGTCGAAGGATCTTCCGACTGACGGTGTCCGTAAATAAAACAAAATAGTCAAATGAAATAATATTGCTAACTCAAAGCTGCCGAAAATCAAAAAGCAGACTCGACGTCTGCTACTTTGATCTGTTTTGTTAAGCTCTTTCGACCTTGCCGGATCTGAGGCAGCGGGAGCATACGCAAACTGTCGTATGCGTGCCGTCGACAACGGCTCTGACCTTTCTGATGTTCGGCTTCCAAGCTCTGTTGGTTCTGCGGTGTGAATGGGAAACGTTCTGACCGAATGTAACGCCTTTTCCGCAAATTGAGCACTTTGCCATTCTATAGCACCTCCGTTTATGTTAATTAATTATTATTATTTTTCAAATCAGCAAATAGCATTATACCACAGCCATTTCAAAAAATCAAGTCTTTTTTTTATTTTTTTATATATGGCGCGGCGTCAATTCGCAAAAGTGGACGAAACGTTCGGAGAAAGAGTCGTATCGACGCTGAATCCGTCGACGTCGAATCCCATAAACGCTTTGATCTCTTCATACTGAGACTGATCAGCGTACACGACGAACAGCGACAGCGCGGCGACGAGAATCTCGTCATCCTCAGCGGACGCGAAGAGATCTCCGGCGAAAAATCCGTAGTCGCCGTCTATGATCTTCCGGCGTTCCTCTTTTATCTTTGCAATATTTTCGGGAGAAAACGGATAAAATCCATTCTGATCTGCAAACGCGAGGCACCTTATCGCCTCAAAGCAGACAAAGAGAGCGGACGATCTCGTATCCGCGTACCAATATATCCCCTTCGGCGTCTTCTGTTTTTTTATCGAACCGTCGCGCTCAAGCGCTCCGGATGAAAAATACTCGTCGTACTCGTCAAAGTAACCGTCGCCCGGCGTTACCTGATGGTAAAGCACGAGATTGAAAAGCGTGTCGAAAACTTCGTGGTCTACGGTATAACCGCCGCCGTAAACTGCATAGTCGCCGTCCACCGGCTCGTGTTTGAAATACCCGGCGGCGTCGGTTTTTCCGATCTTGAATTTATTTGCCGCTTCTTTATCATCTTTATCATCCGTTACGGATTCGACCGGATCGAACTTTATCGTATCATCGTCAGAGTTGTCCCCTCCGCAGGCTGCAAGGGAGAGCACCGTCGACGCGATCATGACAAAGCAAAGTATTCTGATCAAAATACGTTTATTCATGGGGTACCGCCTTTTTTGCTATCTTTTCAAACGTTAGTCCGTATTTTTCCGCGACGTCCGACGCGTAGCTCTTCCCTTCGGGCGCGCGGCGCACTATTCTGAAGCTTCTGACGCCGTCCGCTATCTCGGCGACGAGGTTGTCGACTTTAACTCCGCCGCGCGATAACGACATCTCGTTTATCGCTGCGGTGTTCGCCGCAAGCGTGTGAAGGTGAGTTGAGAATATGACGCGGACTCCGCGAGACGCGAGACCTGCGAGAACGTCCTTTGCGATCTCGGACGCCTCGAGAGAACCTGTCGACGAGAGCGATTCGTCGAGAAGCACCACGCTTTGAGAAGTGGCTTCGTCAACGATCTCGGAAAGGCGCTCGCACTCCTCGCCGAGTCTTCCGCGTTCGACCGTGTCGTCGCCCGACGGGAAGTGGCAGAAGACGCCGTCCGTGACCGAGAACTCAAAGCTCTCCGACGCGACCGGCATTCCGAGCTGCGCCATAAGGCACGCGAGGCCTACCGACGAGGTGAACACGGATTTACCGCCTCTGTTCGGTCCGGTGAGAATGTACGCGCCTGCGTTTTCGTCGAACGTGACGTCGTTCGGGACTATCTCCCCTTCGGTCGCAAGCGCGATCACGGGGTTTGCAAGTCCTTTCGCCCTCAGCGTTCTGCCCTCGGGAAGTATCTTCGGGAACGAGAGCGCAACTCCGCGCTCCTTCAGCCTTCCGAGGTATTCCTCGGCTTTTGTCAGAAATTCGATCTCCGGCAGCGCCGCGAGCAGAAAATCGGTGTTTTCGAGGACGTACGACGCGACGGCGCGTCTCCACGTCTTGAAGCTCGACTTATATACCGCGCCGAGCGCCGAGAGGACTGATTTATTGAACGCCTCCGCGTCCGTGTCGGAAAAGAGCTTTGCGCTCTTCGTGACCGGGGCGATGAAAGCGTGATCGCTCTCCTTAAAATCGAGTTTGAGTATCTTTTCAATTTTTTGTCCCGAGGAGAACTTTTCTCCGTTTACGGAGATGAGTCCCGCGCTCTCGGGCAGAAGTCTTCCGTCGAGGTTTACACCGAGCGTCACGCTCTTTATCTCGCGCACGCGGCTCGTGATCTCGGAAAGGCGCTCCGTGATATCACGGTATCCCTCGCCGCTCGACAGCTCACGGACTCTGCGGCAGATCTCTTTCATACCGCGCGACGAGAGCTTTTCTTCAAGCGGGAGAAGACGGGACGAGAGCAGCTCGAGAAGAGAGACGTAAAGCTCGACTTCGGTCACGCTGTATAAGTATTCCTCTGCCGTCCCCGCGTCTGCGCCGAGACGCCGCAGATCGGTTATGTCCGACATAATCGGCACGGCGCGGCGAAGCGCTTCGAGCGATTCCGGTACTTTTTCGATATCCGCAAAGACCTCCGCGCGGTACGCAAGCGTTTCGGCGTCGCTTGTGAAGAACTCCGACAAGTCGGCGCTTTTCATATCAAAGAAACTGTCGAGACCGAGATCTCGAGCGGCCTCTTTCGCGCGTTTCACGCTTCCCTCGCGTCTTGACGGGTCCGGATACAGAAGGCTTGGCGAATTATTGATACCGTCCATTTTCAGCGCACCTTTCAAAAGCATTTCATATAATTATATCATATCTTTGAAGTTTTGAAAAGATGTTTTCCGAAAATATTGAAAAGCCGGCGGTTTTGTGATAAAATAGAACGAACAGAAGGTGACACGTTATGAATGAAGTTTATTTTTCAATGGGATCCCTCGTAGGGAAAAAGAATGATTACGACACGACGCAGGTCGCAAGGACAGCCCCCTATCTTTTGGATGAGGGTTTCATCGACGGCGTCGAGTTTATGTTTATAAAGCTCTATTACGGAAACGGACCGGAAGTCGCAAAGATGCTCTTACGCGAGGGCTGCGTCTTTCCGACGTTCCACACGGACAAGGATATCGGCGCCGACCTTTCGGACGCGGGCATCGCGCTGAAAAACGGCGACAGAGACACGGCAAAAAAGCTTCGCGCCGGTGCGCTCGATAAATTCAGGTACAACTGCGAGACCGCGTGTGAGGCAAAGTCCGACAGGCTCGTGCTCCATCTCTGGGGCGGACTTAACTCGGATTTCGCGATAGACTTCAACGTAGCGGCGCTTCCGGAGCTCGTCGGGATATCAAAAGAGTACGGCAAGAAGATAATCGTCGAGAACGTCCCGTCGTCCGACACCGATCCGCTGACCAACTGGAAAAAGATCACAGGTTGTCTCGGCGACGTCGGGCTCGTCTTCGACACGAGATTCGCCACCTGCCACAGAAACGCGAAAGAGACTCTTGAAGACGGCGCGGTCTTCCCTTATATCGAGCACGTACACATAAGCGATTACATAGGCGAAAAGAAAGATTTCAGATGTCTTCGCCCGGTTTACCATCCCGGCGAGGGGATCTGCGACTTCGGATATATCTTCGGAAGGCTCGGAGAGATGGATTACAACGGCACGTTCACGCTTGAGTCGCGCGGCATGACCGGCGACGGTCCCGAGATCGACGTCGAGCGCGTCAAAAAGTCTCTCGTTTTCATAAATAATTCCATTTGTCGTGGTTGACGCACGCCGTTACCCAACATATTGATTTTTTCGCCCGCTTTTTTGGCTCAGATAATTGACATACGTCGTCTTTTATTCTATAATTGATACAGTAATCATTATCGGGTAATCAAAATGAAAAGCTATAAAATTATAAAACTCCTCGCAGCCGTCTTTCTGACGCTGCTTATGATCTTGCTTGCCGCATGCTCGGAGAGGACGGAAGAGCCTGTCGACGTTTCCGACACCGAGACCGAAAGCGAGGTCGCGACGGACACGGAATCGGAGAGCGCTACTGAATCGTCCGGCGACACGGAGAGCGAAATCGAGTCCGTACCGGAGAGCGAAAGCGACGGCGAATCCGAGACCGAGTCCAAAAGCGTGAAGGAGACCGAAAAGATCACGGAAAAAGTCACCGAGCGTGTGACCGAAAAAGTGACCGAGGCTGAAACGAAGCAGGAAGATACGACAGGCCCGGATCCGAGCCTCGTTGTCGACGGCATCTCAACTCCGACCGGCGGAAGGATCCACGTTTACGCGGACGCTCCGTCTCTCGAATACGAGGACACTTCCAACGCGCTCCCATATATGCAGATGAAGGCGAACTACACGCCGGATCTGTACGCGTCCTACAACAGGCCGGTCATAAAGAAGTTTTATCCCGGTCTTCTCGTAAACGGACCTCAGGACTACTCCACGACGCTCGTCGGCTACGACGGATTCCTTTTCTGCGGCGACACGTTTGCGGATTTTGACGGAACCTCCCTTTTCGTCAGCGATCGTCTGAACACTCTTGTCAACAACATGGTCACGAGAAACGAGTGGGTCGAATCCGTCGGCAAGAAAATGTACATCGTCTTTGTCCCGAACAAGAGCTCGGTCTATTCGGACTATATGCCCGAAGGATATACTCTCGGCTCGTACCGCAGAATGGACCAGGTAATAAACGCGCTGCGCGACGCCGGCATCAACGTCATTGACGGACGCGAGAGCCTGCTTGCCGCGAAGAACTCGAACCCCGCAAGGCTTCTTTACTACAAGACCGACACACACTGGAACAACCACGGAGGCTTCGAGGTCTACCGGCAGGTGATGAAGGAGATACAGAAGGATTTTCCGAACGTCGTCATGCATACGAGATCCGATTATCAGATCAACTATTGCGAGACTTACATGAAGGACCAGACGTACTACCTCGGCTACTATGACGCGACGAGCGAGATCGGCCCCGTATACACGCTGAAAAACGGTCAGACTGCCGCGTTTGCGGGTTCTCAGCCGAGAGACAGATGGGGGCAGTACGTGTTCGCGTATCAGTGGCCGAACGGCTATTCCGACCACCTTTATTATTTCAAATGGAGAAACGACTTCAACTCGTCCGCGCCGTCGATGTATATGCTCAGAGATTCGTACTCGATAGCGCTCACCGGATTTTTCAAGGATTCGTTCTATAAATCCACTTACAACTGGACGTACTATTTCAGCACATCGGATATACTTAACTCCGGCGCAGACGTGATAATCTGCGAGGTCGTGGAAAAGAACATATCGAGCTTCCTCGGCATGTCGGCTCTCGGAAATTAAAATTAACGGAGAATCACTATGAAAAAGATAATTTGCATACTTCTTACATTTATATTCGTCATATCCCTTGCCGCCTGCGGCACGACAGAACAGGAGACGGACAGCGCTCCGGTCGACAGCAATACCGAAACGGAGAGCGAACCGACTTTTGACACGGTAGACACGGAGGACAACTCGAACGTACTCTCCGCCACCGCTGACGGGCTCAAAGCTTCTCTGCCTGAAAAGCTCGACCTTTCCGACCTCGACGTTATGACGAACGGGGACGACAAGCTCGGAATCCTCGCTTTCATCTACGGCGTTGACGAAGCGGCTTTCGAGGATATCGACAGCTACTTCGTGACGAACAGCCACCGCTCAACGGACGCGAGAGCGCTCGCGGTGATCTTCTTCAAGGAAGGAACCTCCGCCGATAAAATTGAAAGCGTGAAGAACTCGATCGAGACGATCTTTGTCAAGAACCTCGTCAACACGACGGCGACGTACGATCCGGAGCAGGCGAAGATCGCTTCCGCGGCGTCGTTCAAGGTCTACGACAACGCCCTCGCCTTCGCTTCCTACGACACCGACGGCAACGCGCAGGTGTTTGAAGCGATTGAGGGATAAAGGATTTAGAAGAAGAGTTAAATAGAATGCGGGGAGAACTTTTCCTAAGAAAAGTTCTCCCCGAACCTCTTTCAAAAACCGTTTTGAAAACAATCTGATGATTATTAAGACACAGGACCGCCCCTCTGTCTTACTTTCCTTCTCTTTCGCAACCGATCCGTCAGATCTTTTCGCTTGAATCCCAGAGAAATTCAAACTCGGATTTATACATCTGATAGTACTTTGAGTATTTGTTCAGTTCGTGCTCATAGGTGTTGTCGATATTGTAATTATTGTAGACGTAGTATTTGACGTGCAGCCTGTCGTACATCTTGTTAAAATCGTTTGCGCCAGAGCCGAACTCGATCGCGTGGTACACATGGAGCAAAGGTGCGCTGCAAGCTCTGACCTCTATCAGGTCGGGATGCCTTTCCTCATAAAACTTCCACGAATCGCGAAGCCGCTCAAAGGACGGCATATCCGCTTCCGCATCGCGCATGAAACGTGCGACGATCTCTGCGGCCTCCGGCGTATTTATGAGGATGCGTACCGGGACGTTCATATCTACGAGACGGTCGAGAATCGGTTTGTTGCGTGATGCGCTGCGCCACGATCCGCCTCCGTGAAACGCAAGATCAACTCTTTTGACCGGTCTGCCGTTTTTCTGTTCAAGATTGTTATTGAAGAAGTCCGTCGTATTTATCATCTGTTTCACGGGATTAGTGTTTTTGAGAAAACTCTCGCAAAGCCTGTCGATATCGCTGTCTATCGAATAATTCTTGCTTATCGCGATACCGTGCATCTCAACGATCTGCTTAAGATTATCCGGCAGTATCTCGTCCTTGACCGAAAAGCCGTCGCAAAGAGCGGGAATAATATGAGGGGTTTCGGCCTCGAGAGCCCATCTTGCTTCTTTTTCGAGCCAGTCGTCACAGTTGACAGAGCTGTTGTCAAGATCTCCCGGGAACAGTACCATTATGAAGTTGCTGCTCTTGCTGATAGCCGTCCTCAACTGTTCCTCAAACCCCGTTTTTTCACTGCGGAGCCGTTTGTCGAGAAAAACGTTGTAACCGTTGTTGAACAGCTTTTCATAAATAAGGTTTGCCATGTAAAACCCGGAATCGTGTCTGTAACTGATGAAAACGTCATAGTATTCGTTGTTGTTAAAATACATTGATCTTTCTCCTTTATTACGGCGCGAAGCCGGTATTTGTCTGCTTTCTTAAAGTTTTGAAGTACACAGGGACTTTTTCAAAAATTCTCCCCGCACCTCTTTCAAAAAAACGTTTTGAAAACAATCTAATGATTATTAAGGCACTGAACCGTCATCTGTCATACGCTAACCGTCCACTTCCTTTGAAAATGATGAAACCAGTTTTCCATTATTATATAGTTCAATAGTATCGTCGGAAAAGATCAGTTCATAATACACCCCGCTCTCCGGAAATCCCTTGGAACCGTCAAAAATCGCCTTATTTTCATCGACAAAATGCGCAGGATACTTATACGCGCTGTTATTCTTTTTACTGGTAACTAAAAAGTCTACATCACCATCATGCAAAAAACGCAGTTCTAATGTGTAGTCTTCGTTTTCATAGTTCTCTGTTCTGATAACAAACTGCGAAATATGGTTATAGACAATATATATTAGTAAAAGCGAGAATAAACAAATCACAACCGCAATTACTATTTTTTTCAATTTATTCTTTGAGCATATTCCAAGCATTTTGCAATTGCCTTTCTAACTCTATAAGACAGAGGCGGTTATGTGCCTTACCGTGGCTTTTTTGTAAACTATCCCACTGTTGTCTTCAAAGACTTCGGAAAGATTTTGAAAGGGTCATGGGAAACTTTTTTCAAAAAGCTTCCCATGTCTCATCCATTCAAACGACCTTCACGGGCGTGTAGGTGAATATTTCCGCTTCAGCACCGGCGATGGTTCGCGCGAGTTCGGAGAGACGGCGGCAGACGACGACCTCGGTCTCGTAGTGCCCCGCGGCGACGACGGGAATCCCGTTTTCAACCGCATCGAGCATATCGTTGTACGACACCTCTCCGGTCAGAAGAACGTCGGCGCCCTCGTCCTTTGCCGTGCCGATAAAGTCCTTTCCGCCTCCGCCGATAACGGCGACTGTGCGGACGACCTCGTCGCCGAGCGAGGCAATTCTGACAGCGGCACAGCCGAGCTTTTCTTTGACGTACTCGGCGAATTCGTCTATCGTGTACTCCCTGTCAAGCTCCCCTATCCTTCCGCACTCGGGTGCCTCGGAGTCGCCGAATTTGCGGACTCGTGACAGCCCGAGCGTCTCTGCGAGACAGTCGTTGACACCGCCGTCGCCCGCGTCGAGACGCGTGTGAAGTGAGATCACCGAGATCCCGTTCAGGAGCGAAAAGATCACCTTGCGCGGCACGTTGACGTCCGGCGTGACCTCTTTTAACCCCCTGAATATGAGCGGATGGTGAACGAGCACCGTGTCAAATCCGTTTGCCGCGGCATAGTTTATCGCCTCATCCGTCGCGTCGAGAGCGACGAGAACGCGCGAAATTTCGGAGACCGCGCCGCACGAGACCATAAGTCCGTCGTTGTCCCACTCGCATGAAAGAGCGCGCGGATAGAGCTTTTCAAGTTCAGCGTAAAATTCGTTGACGTTCATTTTTATTTCTCCAAGTCATTAAGTACTGAAGCGGTGTATTCCGCCTCGCGAAGCAAAGCTTTGTATTCTTTCTCGGCTTTCGACGCGTCACGCCCGGCACCGCGCAGAGCGGCGACTATTTCTTTTCTGTTTGCGGTGAGCTTTTTGAGATACATAAGCATCTCGGGCGACGCCTCGCGGCGCTCCCTCTCTCCGGTCACATTATCCGTCTTTCCGTGCTCTCTCACCTCGCCGGTATAGCGGCACAGAAACGCGACGTAGATTTTTTCTCCCTCGACGGCAGCCCTCTCAAGCGCGATCTCAAAGCCGCTCTCCCAGAGCGCGGCTCGCAGGTGATCCTCTTTCGTCATCGGCTGAAGCACGAGGAGCGACGCGCCCTTTGAGACTTCCGACTTTGTAACGATGCGCGCGATAAGGTCGCCGCCCATGCCGCAGACAGCCGCGGAATAATCCCCCTCCGGCACTTTTATATTCTTGAAGCCGTCGGAGAGCGCGAAAACGCACCTGCCCGAGAGGCCCGCCGCGGCGGTGTTTTTTTTTGCCGCGTCGAGCGGACCGGGGTTAACGTCGGCGAGAAACGCCGACTGATATTTCCCGTCCTCGAGCAGCTTCACGGAGAGATACCCGTGGTCGCACCCGACGTCGATGACGGTGGCGCCGCTCTGCAGCATTTCATATACGCATTTTAGTCTTGGCGTCAGTTCCATAAAGTTCTCATTTCTTATCGTTTCTTGCCGCAAAGAAGACCAGATCCCAGCAGGGCAGGCACGGCGCCCTGCGGAGGTGGTACGAAAAGTCTTTGCCGGAATATTTATCCTTTATCATAAGCGGAAGTTTCCATATATCGTCCGTCCGGTGGTAGACCGAGACGGCGAGCGACGGAGCATATTTTTCAAGCAGTTCCGACGCGCCGAAAAGCGCCTTTTCCTCGTCTCCCTCGACGTCAAGCTTTATAAAATCGACGCGGTCAAGCCCGAGCGAATCGAGCGTGACGGCGCGCACCGTCTTCTCTTTTGCGCGGCGGTTTTTGCCCGCGGCGCCCGCGCCTCTCGACGAGGATCCGGAGAAGGTCAGTTCGCAGTTTTCATCGTACGCGGCGGCGTTCACGGGCTCGATCTTTACCCCGTACTCCGCCCCGATCAGAGACGACGCTTCTTGAAGCTTTCTGAAAGTCCCGGGATCCGGCTCAAGCGCGGTTATCTTTTTCAATCCGGAGAGCGAGCGGCACATATCGAGCGCGCTGTCACCTTTGTACGCGCCGCAGTCGACAGCGTACTCCACACTGCTGACAAGGTCGGCGTAAGATTTTGAAGGCGCGTCGGTGTCTGAAAGATATTTCAGTTTTCCGGTTAGGCGGTAGAATACCGCGTCATCGAAGAGTTTCCGGCTTCTGTCGTCCGATAGCATTTCTCTCGCCGCCGACAGCCCGTCTATATGCGCTTTTACGTAATCCGCATCGAAGACGCCCTCTCCGTAAAGCGGAACGTCCGGGAGCGCGGCGTCGTATTCTCCGTCGAGCTCGCGTATCCTCTCCATGACCTCCGCTCTGTTCGAGCCGAAGCAGACGAGGATCTTCATTTTTATGCCGTACCGCGCGGCGACCTCGTCAAAGCTCTCGACGGGAAGCCCCGCGAAAGTCCTCTCTCTCACAAATCCGTCCGACGCGAAAACTGCGTCGGGACGTCGTCCGAGCGAGGCGAGATATTCTATTATCTTATCCGCGCCGTTGCCAGTTCCGTAGAGGACGAGAGGCTTTTTTCCGGACGAGAGCTCGTCCTTCAGCGTCGGCGCGGCGAGGTATTTATCGAGAAGTTGATTTTTCGTCATTTCCGTCTTGATTTCAGGCGCCCGATGTTATATAATTCTATTGTAAACTACGGCAAAGGACGGCTGAATATTATGGATTGTATTTTTTGTATGATAGCCGAGGGAAAGATCCCCTCGACAAAAGTTTACGAGGACGACACGGTTCTCGCTTTCCGCGACATCAACCCGCAGGCTCCGGTCCACGTTCTCGTGATACCGAAGGCTCACGTTGATTCCTGCGATGCGATAACAGAGGAAAATTCCGACCTCGTCAAAAAGATCTTTGAGACGATCCCGAAGGTCGCGAAAGCCGAGGGGCTGACGAACGGCTACCGCGTGATAACAAACGTGGGTGAGGACGGATGCCAGTCCGTGAAGCACATGCATTTCCACGTAGTCGGAGGCTGCAAGCTCGCCGAAAAGATGGGATGAAACTAATTGAAAATTGAAAGTTGAAAGCGGAAAGTGGCTTTAGTGCGCGGCGTTCGCCGCGCATATCGCTCGCCTGAAAAGGCGTATATCGCATTTCTTAAAACATTTTTGGAAGAAGTTTTGAAGGCATACGGTGAACAAGTGCACATTTAACAAAAGCAGGCTGAAATCAAAATCAGTCTGCTTTTTATTCAGTCGGATCAATGAAGACGTTCGCTTCGCTCACTGACGAAGTCACTCGCTTTGCTCGTTAATGAAGACGGCAGCTTCGCAGCCTGATGAAGCAAAGCCGCCCGTTTTAAGAAAACTGTCTCTTCCGAATACTTCATTAGCGAAGCGTCTTCATTAGCCCGAAGGGCGACTTCATTTCGGCGCGGCAACGATAATTCAAAAAACTTCCTTATCACGCCGCGCCGAACGGTCGCCGTTGTTTTTATAGTTTCTAAGATTCAATTGCGCCTGACG
>JAFSUU010000104.1 GCA_017445115.1 Clostridia bacterium
AGAGAAAAAGGCGGAGTCGGCGGGTTGCGATCAAACAGAGCTTGCCGCCGAGCGAAAGAAGCTCCGTCCGCAGAAATACGACGAAGCCTATGACAGTATTGAAAATCAGTACGGGATCTGCGATATGGACAGACTGCTCGCCAGCCAGAAAAACGCCGCAGAGCTGCTTCATGAAGAACCCGACGAACGAATTATCTTCCCGAAACCCGAACCCAAACAACAGACATTGATAAAGCACAGAGACGACATTGAAAGATAACAACTTTGATAATTACACGGCACGCTGTTTGCCGGTCAAATATAAACGATGCACCTCCGAATCAAAAACAGCGAAAATAAATTTTAAAGGAGGGATTCCTCAATGAAGGAAACCAAAAAGACGGCCGATGTGACCGCAAAGAAAAAGGACATCGTTGAGAATAACAATACCGACATTGTAAACGAAACAAAACCCGACGCCGTTGTTGAAGCAAAACCCGACGCCGCGCCGAAGTCCAAATCGCTCATAATCAAGCTGGAGGATCTGGAGCCGTTCAAGGATCATCCGTATCTTGTCCGTGAGGGCGTGGAACTGGACGATCTCACGGAAAGCGTCGGCACTCACGGTATACTGAGTCCGCTGCTCGTTCGTCCGCTTGAAGGGGCGGAGGGCAAGTATGAAATTATCTCCGGACACCGCCGCTATGCCGCCGCGCAGAAGCTTGGCTTGAAGAAAGTGCCTTGCACCGTCCACTTTATCGACCGCGACGCCGCGACGGTGATGATGGTCGATTCCAACTGCCAGCGCACCGAACTGCTCCCGTCGGAGAAAGCGAAAGCGTACAAGATGAAAATGGACGCGATGAGCAGGCAGGGCAAACGGACGGATTTGAAACCGGCTGAGAGAACTTCGTCTCCAGTGGAGACAAAGTTGCGGACGAGCGAGATAATCGCCAAAGAAGCCGGAGAGAGCCGCGCTCAGATTGACCGCTATATTCGCTTGACTTACCTCGTCCCCGAGCTTTTGCAATACGTTGACGAGGGCAAGATCGGTATGCGTCCCGCCGTCGAGATGTCGTATCTTGACGAAGAAGTTCAGCGTTGCATCGTTGACCGTATTGACGAAAGCGGCGGCGAGGTTTTTCCGTCTCACGCGCAGACTCGGCGCATTCGCGAAAAGGCCGCCGAAGGCGAGATCAGCTATGATGACGTCAAGGCGATTATGGACGAGCAGAAACCGAACCAGGTCGAAAAAGTCAAGATTCCCGCTGACGAACTCCGCAAGCGCATCGGCAAAAATATGACGGATGAAGCGTTTATCAAGTATCTGTTCACCGCCGTTGATTACTACAAGAAATATCTTGAACGCCAGCGCGATCAGGGTGCGAGGTGACGGATATGGGAAACTGGATCATCGGGCTCGGCGCTGCCGAGCATGAGTACAAGATCGGGGACGTGACGTATATCGTTACGTCCCACTTTGCAAAGCCGACCGATACGGAAAAGCAAACGATTTCCGATAGGATGAAACGCTTTGTCGGCGGAGATTTCGCAGATTTGACAGCGGATACGGACGCAGATATAATCAACGGTGAATATGTATGTTCGGCT
>JAFSUU010000105.1 GCA_017445115.1 Clostridia bacterium
ACCCCTTTGAAGAAGAATTGATCGCCGGCGTACACAAAACCGAATGCACGGAAAACACCAACGCGTGGCTGATCCTCGACCTTGAAAAAGACGGAATTGAGAAACAGGACAAAATTGTAATAGGATGAGAGCGTTTTCAAACGTAAAGACAAATTCCGGTTTGGTATAAACCGTAGTCCGGCACCCCGGAATGCGTAAAGGAGCAAGGAATATGAAACTGTCAAGAATATTCACCGAAAAGCCGAGGCAATGGGGCTTCAGAGGCGATCCGTATTTTTGGGATTATTTAAAAGAGCGCGCGGAAACCATGGATATGATTTCCCCCGATGAACTGGAAGCGTGGATCAAAGAGGAATATCGTTCCCTTGCAGGCAAACCTCTGACAAACGAATATATGGATTTTGCCGTAATAGAGCAGTTTGAACACGGCGGAATGAGCTCCGGCGGCGTCGATAACAGATGGTGGACGGAAGAAGGGATACCGCTCTTGAAAAGCAGGTTGACAAAACTGTGAAGATCCGGTTTGCAGAAGAAAAAATGATCCCGACAAATCGAAATGTAAGGAAGATGATTATATGACGTATTGCGGCAGTAATTGCTGTGATAATTGCAGCAGCTTTTCTAAGTGCGGTGGATGCGAAAAATGCGCCGGACATCCATTTGGCGGAAGCTGCATTGCCGAAAGAAATAGCAATTTTCCGGAACTTAAACAACTGTTGATGGAAGAGATCAATGCATTGGGTATAGAGGGATTGATTGTGGATGATCTGAATTTGCTTACCGGGGCGTATGTAAATCTTGAGTATCCTCTTTCCAATGGAACAACCGTAAAATTTCTGAACGATAAAGACATCTATCTGGGAAATCAAATGGAAAGGCAGGATTCTGAACGCTGTTACGGTGTTGTGGCAGACGAGATGTTTATACTTGTTTGTGAGTACGGCTGCCATGGCGCCAATCCGGAAATTGTGCTGTATAAACGAAGATAAATTCCGGTTTGTCGAAGCAAATAACGATCCCGACCAATCGGAATTTACAAAGGTGAAAAAATGGAATTTGGATGGATCAACGTATTCGGTGCAATCCTTGTGATCCTTATGCTGATACCGAATATCGTTTACGCGATAAAAAACAAAAACGAGAAGAATTATTGCGCGAACCGCTTCATGAACATCACCGAACAGATCGGAAGGTACGCCTGCGTCGTTCTTATGTGGCTTCCTCTCCTTGTGCGGAAATTCGGATTTGCGAGCGTATGGGACATGGTGCTTTATATGGCGTGCGGCGGGATGCTCCTTGCCGCGTATTGGACCGTGTTCGCGTTTTATTTAAAGCGCAAAACGGCGCAGCGCGCACTCATCCTTGCGATTCTTCCCGCGTGTATTTTTCTCCTCTGCGGGATCCTGCTGCGGCATTGGCTGCTTGTCGGTTTTGCCGTACTATTCGCCGCCGGACACATTTACGTGACCTATCAGAACGCGGTGCAGACCAAGGGCGGAAACTGACAGATCCCGGTTCGCCGAAGTAAGCTACGCTCCCGACGAATCGGATTTTGCAGAGGAGAAAACAGTTATGAAAAAAGGTATCATTGTCGGTATCATCGTTGTTGTTCTTCTTGTTTTGTTCCTGCCGATTCCAAAAGGAACATACAACGACGGCGGTACAAGAGATTACTGCGCACTTACTTATAAAATAGTTGTCTGGAACAAACTGATGATTGCTGAAGCAAAGGAAGACGGTTCTGCCGGAGAGGCTTACACATACCGCAAAACTTCCGTTTTTTGGATTCCGGATAATTTCAAGAGCATCGATGAGCTTTGGAAAATCGAAAGCGGAAGGAACTGACAAACTCCTGTTTGTGAGGAAAAGATCATGGAAAAAGAAGAGGAAAAAGCAATATTCGATAGAGCGACGGAGAAGCTCGACCTTTACGTTCCGCTATGTCTTGAAGACGGTTGCGTCAACGATGCAAGAGACTTCCTTCAGCCGGGCGGGCCTTACGGGAGATTCGCCTTGAAGGAGTTCATGAAAGAGCTTTTGTTTGAGCTGATAAAGCCCGTGGGAGAGTGGACGAAGGACCCGTACTATATTGATATGGACCCGATCTACGAAACGGTAAAAAAGGAACTCGCGGAGCATTTTGAGGTCAGTCACGGGCTTGAAGAATATATTTTCTCCGAGTTCATACACGTTAAGATAAACGATATCCTGTCCCTCGATCTTTTAAGGGGACACCACGCATTCTCTACCGTAGGAATACGCGTCAACGGCTTTTGGGACGACGACGACAGCGACTGGATGGGATACGTCGCAGAAAAAACGGACGACGAGCTGCTTGAGTGTCAGGCGAACGGTGACTGCGAGCGATGCTCCGCGTACTTCTTCCCCGATCAGACGACCGAGTTCTGCCGCGTCGCGGAATACGTATACGACAACGTAGACCGTTTCACGCAGATGGCTGAGGAAAAGGCGCGGGAAGAAAGAAAAAAGTATGACCTGTAAATCATACGAAAACAGGTGGTTTTATGGAAACGATAGAAAAGTATACCGACTGCAAAAAAGAGGACATGATCCGCAAAGTCCCTGAGGACCTCTGGTGCGACTGGCTCGCGCAGGCGCCCGACGAGGACAGAGCGGACGTGGCATTCATGAAAAAACTTGTCCTGCGCCGCGGGGAGTGTCTGCGGTTCGCGACCGATACGCTGCGATCCGATCAAAGCACGGTCTTGAAGATCGTAAAGAACTGCCCCTCCGCCATCGCTTACGCATCGGAGGAACTGCGGAACGACCGCAAGTTCATCAAGCAGGCCGTGAACCAGAACGCCGGGGTGATAGAATACGTAAGCGAAAGATTCAGAAACGACAAAGGGCTCGTTCTCCTCGCCGTCAGAAGTGACCGGGAAATATTCTCCTCTCTCACTGAGGAGATGCAGAGCGACGCCGACGCGGCGGAAGCGTGGCTCGGCGGAAAGCCGTTCGAGCTGAAAAACCCGCCGGAAATAATACGGGACAACAAGGCGTTTGCGATTAAATTACTCTCAGTGTACGGTAGCATGCTCAAATACGTGAGCGAACGCCTCCGCGCCGACAAGGACGTCGTGACGGCTGCCGCCGGCTCGGATTGGAACGCGCTCGGATACGCCTCCGAAGAATTGCGCGGCGACCGCGATGTGGTCCTGACCGCCGTCGGACACGACGGCTACGCGCTTCAGTTCGCGTCCGAAAAATTGAAGGACGACAAAGAGATAGTCCTTTCGGCGATCGCGGCCTATGAAGGAGACGTGCTCGAATACGCGTCGGAGCGGCTGAAGGACGACAAGGAGACGGTCCTTGCCGCGGTAAAAAGATGCGGAGATTCTATCGGCTTCGCGTCGGAGCGGTTAAGACACGACGGCGACGTTATCCGCGCGGTCCTTGAAGCGTACCCCGGTCAGTTTGAAAACCTGCCGGAGGACGTGCAGGAGGATATTGATCATATTCTTTTCGGGCTCGAAAGCGTCGTAAGGAATCTCCCCGATCCTGAGAACTACAGCTTTTTCGAAGATTCGACAAGCGAATACTACTCTGATTTCGCACAGGCTGAGGAGGATTTTCTCGACATATTCGAATCGATACCGCCCGAGGAACTGGAGGATGATCCGGAGCTGAACGACAGAGTCAGCCGACTTGCCGCCTTGCTGAACGGCGCCTATTATAAGGAAGGCAATTATCCGTATGAAGACGTTCACGATGAGTTTCTCCTCAGAATCGAAGCACTTTACGAGGAAAATGATATCCCACTAAGCCTTGTCCTGGAAGAAGCGCTCGAAACGCTTCGTAAAGAAAGCAAAAAGAAGAAAGACGATAAATACAATGATCTCAGCCCGGTGCAGAGATCATTTTACGAAAACCTTGACAGGTATGAAATGATCGTCGGCGGATCAGCCGTGAGATTCGGAGCGGAAGACAATCGGGATTATCTCGGCCCCGACGGTGACTTTGTGAAAAACTGCATGACGTCCTTCGTCAAGGATCTGGTTTACTCGACGGACGGACTTTGCAGCGACAGCGTGCTGCGGGAGGACGACGGATACGAGGTCGATCTCGACAAAGCTTACGAAGAGATCCGCGCACGTCTGTCTCCGGAGATAAACGTCGTAAGGAATCATGATTCTTACTATTCGGAAAACGTCACCGTCGACGTGACCGACGACATTCATCTGATCCTTGTCAGAGCGACACCGCTTAGGGTTATGGAGATCCGGGTGAACAAGGTCGACTCCGGGCACGAACACGGCAAGCGGCTTTCCCCGGACAGGCTCGGCGAGTTTTGCGACATGGTCCGGTACATACGCGATATCTACGGAAAATATGAGGAGCTTGCCCTGCTGCGCGCTGCCGAAATCAGGGAAAAGCTCGGCCTGTGAGACCGGATCATGTTAGGTATAAAACGAAGGCTTGCTTCAGTGTGACGGTGTTCGACCAAAGGAAATATAAAAAAGAAGGAACCCTTATGTACTTTTCAAAACACAACGAAAAAATCACGTACATTAACCATTACAGCGGACTGCTCGAGGTGGAAGGCGAAGGCCTTCTCTGCCGAGAGGACACCAAGCTTTGGCATGAATCAGACAAAAACTGGGCGAAAGAATATGACACACTCAGCGTGACTGAGGGAATAACCGGACTTGGCGATGGTTATATCGAATTCTTCTCGCATATAGACTGCCTTATCCTTAGCCGTACGGTAGAAACCGTTG
>JAFSUU010000106.1 GCA_017445115.1 Clostridia bacterium
CTCATCGAACACCTCACACCTTTGCACAAAATACGAAATGATGACCTCGCACGCCGTTTTATACTGCCCGCCGCTTTTTTGATCCAGTTTTTCCACGAGCAGATCGTAAACCTGCCTTTGTGAAAGGCTGGAATCCCGGGTATCCTCAAACGCGCGTTTGAGCTGCCTTGCAAACTTGGTGGCATCGAAAACGTGTTCGTTGGAAAGCCGTTCCAGAACGTCATTCACCCCGCCGAACAGAGTGAGCACGTCATAACGCACTTTATCACGGAGGCGCTTGTCCGATACTTTTTTATCTACGGTCACCGGATCGAGTTTTAGCTGCGTGCTGTCCGAACCGTCAAGATCATGGACAAGGCGCAAAACGGATTCGATTTCACCGTCCAGCTTTTCGCAGGCAACATCATCGCGCACAGCATTCAAAGCGCCTGCGGCAGACTGTTTCCTGGCGAGCGCGGCAAGTTTTTCCTCGTCGAAGGACTTGATAATGCTTTCACAGTCGGTGCACACGATGATATCCGTATTGTCGGGAAGCGTAAGCACCTTAGCGCGATTCACGGCAGCACCGTCGTTTACTGCAATCGGTCTGCCACAGTTGATACATTTTCCTTCCGTTTCCGCGAGAAGAGCGGCGATATGCGCGTCAACAGACAGATCAGCGGAAGCAAACTTGTCTGCATCGCTGTAGGATTCGATAAAAGACAGACTGTCCGCCTTGTCCTTGAAACCGCCCAGATAATCATCGGTGACGATTTTCGCTTCGTCGCGTGTCCCGCGATTATCCGTATATATGAGGATATATACAAATATCCCGGCGAGAAGATCGCCGTACACAAGAGAGTCCCGCTGCAAAAACGCCGCCTTGGTCATTCCGTTTACCATCTCGATCTTCGTATCGTCGGCGAGATCTTTGTCTTTCGCCATAACGTCTTTCAGAGCGAGGACGATGCAGCTCTTCTTGTTGTTGTCGAGCATTTTCAGAATGTTCTCCTTGAAAGAAGCGGCTACCGAGCGGGGATCGCATTTTTTGATTTTATCAACATCATCGTCCGGTACGTTCTTTTTGCCGTTGACGATATCGGAAATGCCGGCGTCGTCAAATGCGTCGTAGTGCTGAGGGATGCACTGAAACAAAGCCCTGATCAGACCGACCTGCGTCGTGGTCCGGGCTTTGCCTTTTACAAGTATTGAAGCATACGTGCTGAAACACAGCTTCATATATATGCGTCCCTCCGTTCACTCTTTTTCGTAATCGACGATATCTCCGATATTGACGTCAAGCGCTTTGCAGATACGGCCGAGCACTTCAAGACTTACCGGCTGACCTTTACCCATCTTTGCAATGGTGGTAGAGGTGATGTCGGTTTCTTTCATCAGATCCTTTTTCAGCATCTTGCGGTCGATCAGCAATTTCCACAGCTTATTGTAATTGAATGCCATCTTCAGTCCTCCGATACACAATCAACTGAGGGTATTATATCACAATTCTGCGCAAAAGTCAAGATGAGAATCGAATAAATAAAGATAATCTTCGCGTTCGCTGACTTTTTTGCGGACGGGCATATTTGTCTACTCACAGCCAAGTTACGACCAAGTCTCAGCTAAGTTTTTTCTCC
>JAFSUU010000107.1 GCA_017445115.1 Clostridia bacterium
CTCATTGTAAAGTCGTGCTCCGTCTTCCCGCTAAAAAGGGGGAGCATACCGTCAAGTGCCCGAAATGCGGTGAACGCTTTAAGGTGAACAATATTTTTTGACGCCGGTATTATCCGATCGGAAAGGTCTGCGGCCCGCAGACCTTTTGTGCTGTCTGAGACAGGTCGCGCGAATACCGGAAAATGTCATTCATATAATATTTTTATTTAAAAACTTTTTCGCAGATACTTGAAATATGCGCATAAATAGTTTATAATTAAGGTGTAAAAAAATTTCTTTTTGAAAGGAGTTGTTTCTCGCGTCACAAGACGGAGAAATGATATTTTCTATGGTAGTAGCCGGCAGTTTCAAAAACGGTGTTACGTTTGACATGAACGGAAACGTAATGCAGGTAATCGAATTTCAGCACGTCAAACCCGGTAAGGGCGCCGCATTCGTACGTACGAAGCTTCGCAACGTGATCACCGGAGCGGTCACCGAAACGACCTTCAACCCGACAGACAAGTTCGAGGATGCAAGAGTCGACCGCAAGGAGATGCAGTACCTTTACAGCGACGGCGAGCTCTATTACTTTATGGATATGGAGACCTATGAGCAGATCCCCCTCAACGCCGACAAGCTTTCGGACACGTTCAAGTTTGTTAAGGAAGAGATGATCTGTACGGTCAAGTCCTACAAGGGCAACGTTTTCGCAGTCGAGCCTCCGATGTTCGTCGAGCTCGAGGTTGCGGATACCGAACCCGGTGTAAAAGGCGACACGGCTCAGGGCGGTACGAAGTCCGCAACACTTGAGACCGGTGCTGTCGTCAGAGTTCCTTTCTTCATTTCGACCGGAGAGAAGATCCGCATCGATACGAGAACGGGCGAATATCTTGAAAGAGCATAAATAAACCGAAAGGAGCAAAAAAATGACACTCGGTGAAAAACAGGCGTATCTCAAAGGCCTTGCGGACGGAATGAAGCTTGACGAAGCATCCGACGAAGTGAAACTCATCAAAGGTATTATAGACCTTCTCGGTGAAGTCACAAGCGCTATCGACGAGATAGACGACGACCTTGAGACGCTCAACGATTACATTGAAGAGATCGATGAGGATCTCGGAGACGTTGAAGAGCTTTTGTATGACGACGATGACGACTACGAGCTTGACGACGATGACGACGACTATTGCGACGGCGACTGCGAGTCGTGCGGCGAAGATATGATCTGCGCCATCTGCCCCAACTGCGGGGAGCAGATCTGCTTTGAGAGCGAATCGGACACTTCCGATATCGTTTGCCCGGCGTGCGGTCACAAGCTTTGTGAAGACGAGGAAAAGTAATTTTCCGCCAAGCCATTGATTTGTATTTATTAAACTAAGGAGATATATACCATGAGAAAATTAGTTTCAATGCTGATCGTTGTCGTTATGGTTGCCGCAACGGTTATTGCGGCGATCCCCGTATCAGCTGCTACAGCCGAAGTCGATGAGGTCGAAGCGTTGTATTTTGACGTGAAGCCAAATATTGACGGTATAGTAAGCTATGAAGAATGGGGCGACAGCACGGTAATCGTCGATCAGGCCGATGCGGCTACAGCCGGAGACAGCAGGCCGGTAAACAACAGATTCTTCTATAGAAATCCCGGTGCAGTACCCGGATTTGATACAACGACACTCAGCATGTATTACGAGATGTGGCTTCGTTGGGATGAGGACTACTACTACGTAGCCGTAAAAGTTAAAGATCCCGACGGACATTCTCTTAAAAACGGCAGAAATAATACATGGAACGGCGACGGTCTTCAGTTCAGAGTAGACCCGGCAGGTTCAAGCGCAGATAACACCTCCGTCGACCCCACTAAGGATAAACCGTGGAGCAGAGGCGACATATGCGACCTTTGCTTCGGATTTGTTGAAAGTGCCGGAGGTTTTACTGAGGCATGGGCAAATAACCTCGATGTTGGCATCACGCCTTTCCTCGGCGGCACATGCAATGTTGAAG
This sequence comes from Clostridia bacterium, assembly GCA_017445115.1. The sequence goes on from JAFSUU010000107.1 coordinate 1,984, forward strand.
TAGTTCCCGCAGGCGCAACGTATTCCACTGATTCAGCAACCGGAATAACTACATATGAAATAGCAATTCCGTGGGGCTATATCGATTCCGTCGTAAATCATACTTATGAAAAGTATAATGCCCGTAAGAAGACCGGCGGCATCAATCTCGCATACGGTATGTCAGCGGTTGTATATAACGCAGACGGCAACTCCGGTGCTAATAAATTCAATGCCGGCCTCAGCTGGGGCAGCGGAATCATCAATGCTCAGCAGCTTGAGTATTCCGCTACTTGCGGAGGCTCAAACAAAGTAATTCTTTCCGCTGATAAGGTCAGCGAGGATTCATATTACAATGCAACACACACAACGGGTGCAGGATACGTTCCTCCGAAAACAACAGCCAATTATCCTCTTGCGATCGATGAATCGGTACATGTAGGTCCGCTCACTTATGACAGTGAGGACGATATGGACTCGTACGGCCTGTTTATCGACGGTGAAAGAGTAAAGATCGATGACAACTGGGTCATCAGATGGGATGAAGACTTCCCGGAACATTCACGCCATCCAACGACTTCCGGAGAGAACGACACGAACTACCTCTCGACTCACGGAACGCTTGAGGACGGTTCGGACGCTCCGTATATGTCGAACGGCAGCTATACGATGGAGTTCGATATAATGGTAACCGACTTCAGAGTATTCGAGGATGCTTATCCCTGCGTCATGTACAACTGGTTCGGCGGAGCAAAGACGTACGAATATATGTGCGGTTACAATTTTGATACCGGCAAGTTCTTTATAGAGGAAACCGACTCTGAAAAGATCATTGCAGAAGCAGCAGGAACGTTTACAAAGGGTGTATGGCATCACTGGGTATTCCAGTACTTCAAGGACAACTCCGAGATGAGATTCTATTTCGACCCGCAGATGGAAAACGGAAAGGTTTCGCCCTCTGCAAGACCGATGTTCAAGATGAGCTACAGATACTTCGATATGCCCGGAGTAGAGAAGTGCGAGCTTATCTTCAGACGTCTCAACTGCCAGATCATGATGGACAACGTTCAGTTCTACAATTTCGTGGACTTCACTAAAACCGGAGTGAAAACCGATGAGACTAACGGAAATACGATAGTATACGTCGAAACGGATACCGAATACGACGTTGAAGGAACAACAAAAGAGAATGAAGACGGCACGGTTTCCATCGAAGTTCCGAACAACGACAAGTATAAAGAGGATTCTGTCACGGCAGTTAAATTCACTTTGAATCTCAAAGATGCAACTGACGTTGCTACGTTCAAGGGTATCAAGGGACTGTCCGAGGAAGATTTTGAAGTAACCGAAAATGAAGACGGTACGGTCACTGTCAAGGTCAAGAATCTCAAGATCTTCAAAGAAGCGGAAGAGAACAAGCCTGTGTTCGAGGTAATTCTTGAGCCTGCGGCAGGCGTGGTACTTACCGGCGACAAGGTCAAGGAGACCGTTAAGGTCAAGGCCGTTGTCACAAACCTCTCGGCTTCTACAGGTGACAGCGTAATTCTGTACGTCGGCATCGCGCTTGCGATACTTGCAGTTCTCGGCACCGCGGTCGTTATCGCAGTTAAGAGAAAACGCAGAATCGATTTCTGATCATCAAATTTAACATAGAAACCGCCCTGTGCAAGCAGGGCGGTTTTTCTATTAAATATATTAATAATGAAAAAAATCGAAAAGACTTGACAACATACCTGCACCGCTGTATAATTGTATACATTAATACAAGCAAAGGAGCCTGAGTTATGCTTGAAATATCGAATAAGACAAATTTGCTCGAACAAAAGACGTATTACTATTCTTTGCAGGACGTAGAGAAGCCGAATCTCTACCGCGACATTTACAGCTACGACGAAGTGCCGAAAGTCGCATTCAACCACCGCCGCGTTCCTATGGGTATGCCGGAGGAGGTGTGGATTACCGACACGTCTCTTCGCGACGGACAGCAGTCGGTCGAACCTTATACAGTCGATCAGATCGTTGAGCTCTATAAGCTTATGTCAAAGCTCGGAGGACCTTACGGGATCATAAGACAGACCGAGTTCTTCGTTTACAGCAAGAAGGACAGAGAAGCGGTCGAACGCTGTCTCGACCTCGGACTTCGTTTTCCCGAGGTGACGACATGGATCAGAGCTAATAAAGAAGACTTCAAAATGGTGCGCGACATGGGTATCAAAGAGACGGGTATCCTTGTCAGCTGCAGCGACTATCATATATTCAAAAAGATGAAAATGACGCGTTCCGAGTGTATGAACCACTATCTCAAAGTGGTCGGCGACGCGTTTGAAGCGGGAGTTATCCCGAGATGTCACCTTGAAGACATAACGAGAGCCGATTTTTACGGCTTCGTCGTCCCGTTCGTCAATGAACTGATGAAGATGTCCGAGGACGCGGGTATTCCCGTCAAGATCAGGGCATGTGACACTATGGGTTACGGAGTTCCTTATCCCGAGGTCGCGCTTCCGAGAAGCGTGCCGGGCATAATCTACGGCCTTATGCATTATTCCGATGTCAAGAGCGAGTACCTCGAATGGCACGGACACAACGACTTCTACAAAGCGGTCACGAACGCTTCGACGGCTTGGCTCTACGGCGCCTGCGCGGTCAACTGTTCGCTCCTCGGTATCGGCGAGAGGACGGGCAACGTACCGCTTGAAGCGATGGTGTTCGAGTACGCGTCTCTCAAAGGCTCGTTCGACGGAATGGATCCGACTGTCATCACAGAGATCGCCGATTTCTTTAAGAACGAGATCGGATACGACGTTCCCCCGATGACGCCTTACGTCGGACGCAACTTCAATATGACGAGGGCGGGCATCCACGCCGACGGCCTTCTCAAAGATGAAGAAATATACAATATCTTCAACACCGAAAAGATTCTCAACCGCCCGGCGTCCGTTATGATAAGCAAAACTTCGGGACTCGCCGGAATTGCTTACTGGATTAACGGCAACTATCACCTCACCGGAGAGCGCGCGGTCGACAAGCACGATCCGCTCGTCATAAAGATCAAAGAGTGGGTCGACGCGGAGTACGAGACGGGAAGAGTAACGACTCTTTCGGCGTCTGAGATAGAAGCGAAGGTCAAGGAGTTTTCGGGAGACAGATTCAATAAAAACGGAGGCGCGAAATGATAGAACATAAAACGGTATCGATCGCCGGACAGGTGTTTGAAAACCTTGAAAGAGATATTCTCAGCGGAAAATACGAGCGCGGCGACGTTCTCACCGAGACGAGACTTTCCGACGAGCTCGGCGTCAGCAGAACGCCGATCAGAGAAGCGCTCCGCCGTCTTGAACAGGAGCACATGATCGAGATCGGTTCTAAAGGAGCCGTCGTCGTCGGTATAAGCGAGGACGATATAGACATAATATATGAGGTAAGAAGCAGGATCGAAGGTATCGCATCCCGCCTTGCGGCTTCACGCGCAACGCCGGAGGACGTAGACGGGCTTCGCCAGACAATAGAGCTTCAGGAGTTCTACACCGCGAAGGGCAACGCCGAGAAGATCAAGAACGAAGACAATGATTTCCACAAGAGGATCTATTACCTTTCCGGCTGTACGCCTCTTGCCGACACACTCGAATCTCTCCATAAAAAAGTGGTAAAATACCGTCGCGCGTCTCTCTCCGATTCAAGCCATTCGGAAGAGGCTCTCGCGGAACACCGCGCGATCATGGAAGCGATCGCAGCTCACGATGCGGACGCCGCCGAGAACGCAACGATACTTCACGTGCAGAACGCACGCGCGCGTATCAAAAAAGGAGGGAAATGATATGGGCTTGACGATAGCTGAGAAGATCATTAAAGAACACCTCGTATCGGGTGACCTCACGAGAGGATCCGAGATCGCGCTCAAGATCGACCAGACTCTGACTCAGGACGCGACGGGGACCATGGCCTACATAGAGTTCGAGGCTATCGGCGTTCCGAGAGTAAAAACGGAACTGTCCGTGGCGTATATAGACCATAACACGCTCCAATCAGGCTTTGAAAACGCCGATGACCATCTGTATATCCAGTCCGTCGCAAAGAAATACGGACTCCGCTTTTCCCGCCCCGGCAACGGTATCTGCCACCAGGTCCACCTTGAAAGATTCGGCAAACCCGGGAAGACGCTGATCGGCTCGGACAGCCACACGCCGACGTGCGGCGGTATCGGTATGCTCGCAATGGGCGCGGGCGGTATGGACGTCGCGGTCGCGATGGGCGGCGGCGCGTACTATATCACGATGCCGAAGATGTATAAAGTCAACCTCACGGGCAAACTCTCCCCGTGGGTAAGCGCAAAGGATGTAAGCCTTGAGATACTCCGCATACTATCCGTAAAGGGCGGTGTCGGCGCGATCATAGAATGGGGCGGCGAAGGAATAAAGACTCTTTCCGTTCCCGAGAGGGCGACGATAACGAATATGGGCACCGAGCTCGGCGCTACGACGTCGATCTTCCCGTCCGACGAGATAACGAGAGAGTTTCTCGCGGCGCAGGGAAGAGAGGGCGACTTTACGCCTCTTTCAAGCGATCCCGACGCGGTTTACGATAAAGTGATAGATATAGACCTGTCGACACTTGAACCGATGATAGCCTGCCCTCATTCGCCCGACAACGTGAAGAAGGTCTCCGAGATCGCGGGGCAGAAGGTGGATCAGGTCTGCATCGGTTCCTGCACAAACTCGTCCCTCCGCGATATGCTCCGGGTGGCGGCGATTCTCGACGGACGAAAGATTGCTGACAGCGTGAGCCTTTCCGTCTCTCCCGGTTCAAAGCAGGTACTGACGGCGCTCGCCGACTCCGGCGCACTCTCGAAGATACTCACTTCCGGCGCAAGACTTCTCGAATGTGCCTGCGGGCCTTGCATCGGCATGGGATTCTCACCGAACTCTGCCGGCGTGTCCCTCAGAACTTTCAACCGCAACTTCGAAGGCAGAAGCGGTACGAAGGACGCGGGAGTGTACCTCGTTTCGCCTGAAGTCGCCGCGGCGTCGGCGCTCTGCGGAGCCATAACCGATCCGAGAACGCTCGGCGAGTATCCGGCGATAAATATGCCGGAAAAATTCAAAGTTGACGACAGCGCGGTGATCCTTCCCGCCCCGGCAGAGGACGCCGGTAAAATACCTGTTATCAAAGGTCCGAACATAAAGTCATTCCCCGAAACGTCGCCGCTCGCCGATACGGTTGAAGCGGAGCTGACGCTCAAGGTCGGCGACAATATCACGACCGACCATATAATGCCCGCCGGAGCAAAAATACTTCCGTACAGATCGAACATTCCGCATCTCTCGCAGTTCTGCTTCGCGGTCTGCGACGCATCGTTCCCCGAAAGAGCGAAAGCGTCGGGAAAGACGATAATCGTCGGAGGTTCCAACTACGGTCAGGGCTCGTCGCGTGAACACGCGGCGCTCGTTCCGCTCTACCTCGGCGTAAAAGCGGTCGTCGCAAAGAGCTTTGCAAGAATACACGCGGCAAACCTCATCAACGCGGGTATCATTCCGTTTACGTTTGAGGACGCATCGGATTACGATAAACTCGCCGAGGGCGACAAGCTGAAGATCGACGGACTGCTAAACGCGCTCGATGCCGGCAAGGCGACGCTCAAAGATCTGACGTCGGGAGCCGAGATACCGCTCGTATGCAGCTTCACCGGCAGGCAAAAGGCGATCCTTAAAGCGGGAGGACTTCTCCCTTATACAAAGGAGAATTGACAGATATGACAGAAAAGATTCAAATGAAGACTCCCCTCGTCGAAATGGACGGGGACGAGATGACAAGAGTCATCTGGAAGATGATAAAAGACGAGCTGATCTGTCCGTTCGTCGACCTTAAGACCGAGTACTACGACCTCTCCCTAACGAACCGTGAGGCGACGAAAGATCAGGTCACGATAGACGCCGCAAACGCGAATATCAAGTACGGCGTCTCGGTAAAGTGCGCGACCATCACGCCGAACAAACAGCGCGTAGAGGAGTACGGGCTTTCCGAAATGTGGAAGAGCCCGAACGGTACAATCCGTTCAATGCTCGACGGGACTTGCTTCCGCTCACCGATCCTGACCGACTTTATCAAGCCGTTCGTCAGAACGTGGGAAAAGCCGATCACGATCGCCCGTCACGCGTACGGCGACGTCTATAAAGGCACCGAGTACAGAGTTCCCGCCGCCGGAAAAGCCGAGCTCACTTTCACAGGTGAGAACGGTGAAGAGTTCAGAAAGACCGTGTTCGACTTCAAGGGCGCGGGCGTTCTTCAAAGCCAGTACAATACCGACTCGTCTATCCGTTCTTTCGCTCACACGTGCTTCAAGTACGCGCTTGAAACGAAGCAGGATCTCTGGTTCTCCGCAAAGGATACGATCTCGAAGCAGTACGACCAGACCTTCAAGCTCATATTTGAGGAAATATTCGAGGCTGAATACAAAGACAAATTCGAGGAAGCGGGCATCAAATATTTCTATACGCTGATCGACGACGCGGTCGCAAGAGTGATAAGAAGCCGCGGAGGTTTCATCTGGGCGCTCAAGAACTACGACGGCGACGTTATGAGCGATATGATCTCAACTGCGTTCGGATCGCTCGCGATGATGACGAGCGTGCTTGTCTCTCCCGACGGCAAGTACGAGTACGAGGCGGCTCACGGAACGGTCACGAGACACTACTATAAGTACCTGAACGGTGAAGAGACGTCCACGAACCCGATGGCGCTGATATACGCCTGGAGCGGAGCGCTCCGCCGCCGCGGAGAGCTCGACGGTATCAAGGACCTTATGAACTTCGCCGACGCCGTTGAAAAAGCCTGCATAGACACGCTCAAAGACGGAATAATGACCGGCGACCTCATTCCTCTCGCCGATCCTTCGATGAAGACTTTCAAGGTCAACACCGCGGAATTCCTCTCGGCTGTCAGATCGAATATCGAAAAGAATCTTGAAGACTGAAAATACCCGGTCGGGAAATCTTTCCCGACCGGATGTTTTCGTTTATATAAAAAATAAAATAAAAAACTAAAAAAAGACTTGCAAAACGCAGATTAATGTGGTAAAATATCAAAGTCAATATAGGGGTTAGCTCTGTTGGTAGGATCGTGAGAGCGCGCCTCCGGTGGAGGATGAAGCGCTCGAAGAATCTCGAAGCGGTCAAATTCGCAAGCGAAGATTTATCGTAGCGTACAGCGAATTTGGGTACCGCGAGCGTGAGACGGAGTCTCCAGCGGTCTTTGTGCCTTTATTCAAACGATCACAAAGAGAGTATTGATATTTAAATATAGGGGTATAGCTCAGTTGGTAGAGCAGCGGTCTCCAAAACCGCGTGTCCAGAGTTCGAGCCTTTGTGCCCCTGCCAAAAAGGCGCCCAATAGGGCGCTTTTCTTTTGGGCAGGGGCACAAAGGCTCATTATAATGACACGCGGAGCGTGTTCGGAGGATCCCGAGCCCCCGCCTCCGGGGGAGGAAACAGGGGGCTCGGGATCTCGAAACGGTCGAAATCGCAAGCGCAGATTTATCGGAGCGTCAAGCGATTTCGGGCACTGCGAGCGTGCCGAAGCACTTTAGTGCGGAGGACGAGCCTTTGTGCCCCAAAAATAAAAAACAATCGGCGCGAGTGTAGAGAGTAGGGCAATGATTTTCCCGCCTCCGGGGGAGGAAACAGGGGGCTCGGGATCTCGAAGCGGTCGAAAGAATACGAGGACAGACGCGATAGCGTCCCGAAGTATTCTTCGGGCACCACCCAAGGGGTCCCCGGCGAATTGAGCTTGACTCGGTTCGTGGGGATTGGGAGCGAGCGTGCCGAAGGCACATATCGAACACCGAAGGTGTATATCGCTTGCCCAAAGGGCAAATATCGCTGCCGACTGTCCTTTAGAACAGTCGGCATAGGGCGCTTTTCTTTTTGGCAGGGGCACAAAGGCTCTTTATAATATATTATTAAGTTTTTAGCATAATGTTCCATAATGGAACGTCTTAATTTTCAAAATATCTTGACTTTTTATATAGTTTTTTGTACAATTTTAATAGAAATGTCCTATAATATTATTTTATAAAAAAGAAAGGGAGTTATTATGGACGAAAACACAAATGCTCTGACACAACATTTTACAATCGGCAAGCTGTTTAAGTACGTAATGCCCACGATCCTGGCGGTCCTTCTTGCATCGCTTTATTCGATCGTCGACGGTATTTTCGTATCTAATTTCGGCGGCACGACTGCATTTGCTGCTATCAACCAGTCAGCGCCTATCTTCATGATCATAGCTGCCATCGGTTTTATGTTCGGTACCGGAGGAAGCGCCTTGGTCGGTAAGATCCTGGGAGAAGGAGATTCGAAGCGGGCAAACGGTCTCTTTTCATTTTTCGCGTACGTCCTGATCGGTATCGGCGTTGTTGCTTCTATTATCTTGTGGTTTACAATGGAGCCGATGCTTAATGCTCTCGGCGTTACGGAAACGATGATGCCTTACTGTATCGCTTACAGCCAAATCATTATTCCGGCGATAACGCTTTTCATGCTGCAATTCTATTGCCAAAGCTTTCTTGCGACCGCAAAGAGACCCGGACTCGGACTCCTTTTCACGGTCCTTGCCGGTATTACAAACGTCGTAGGCGACGCTGTCCTTGTTGGCGTCGTATCGAAGGGTGACCCCATCAAAGCTGTACAGGGTGCTGCTATCGCTACAGCTGCAGGTCTCTTCATCGGCGGAGTCGTTCCCCTTATTTATTTCGCAAGTAAAAAGAATAAGAGCCTCCTGCATCTCGGAAAACCGATAAAGGACGGAAAAGCTCTTGCCAAAGCTTGCGGAAACGGCTCGTCCGAATTCTTTGCTAATATTTCGGGTTCTGTTATCAACGTCGTTTATAACAGTTTGTTCCTCTATATGATCGGTGATATGGGCGTTGCCGCATACGGTACCGTAGGATATGTCAACACGGTCTTCGCCGCTATCGCTTCCGGTTTTGTTATCGGCGCTTCACCTCTGTTCTCATACAACTACGGAGCCGGCAATACAGACAACCTCAAGAATCTATACAGCAAGAGCATTACGCTCGTGTTTATTTTCAGCGCCATAGCAACCGTTTTGATCGAATTCCTGTCGCAGCCGCTGGCAAGCGCTTTCTCGCACGGAGACGAAACGCTGATGCAGATCACGGTAGACGGTCTCTCGATCTTTACACTGTCGTTCCTTTTCAAGGGTATCCCGACCTTCGGATCCGGTCTCTTTACCGCCTTGAACAACGGGCGCGTCTCCGGAATCATCTCGATCGTCAGAACGTTCGTATTCAACCTTGCGACTATTATTATCGTACCGATCGCCTTCTTCTATATTGCCGGTTCGAGTTATGAAGCTGCATTCTACGGAGTATGGTATTCAGTCGTCTTCTCTGAATTGTTCGCTATGCTCATGACGTTCGGCTTCTTCAAAAAATACAGCAAGAAATATCAGTATGCTTAAAGAGATAAGACAAAAACAGTTCAGACACGGTTTTGCCTGAATTGATCGAGATCGACCTCCAAATAAAGAGCTCCCGGGGTGCTTTTCAACACCCCGGGAGCTTCTGCTTTTTCTTGATAATAATATTTCCGGAGAACATCACGAATTATACGAATTAAAAAGCATCAACCATTCAAATTCTTGAAATTCGCAGCGTTGGATTTGTAGAGATTTTTGAACACCTTGTAGTTGCGCTCATATATTTCTTTGTTTTTCGGATCGGGAATGTAAGTGCGGTTGGCTTTTACAAGCCGGCGCGACAGTTCAAGAACGTTTACGCCTTTTATACCCGCCGCAACGACGAGCGCCGTGCCGATTGCTCCGACCTCCTGGGTATTGTTCACGGTCTCTATCGTTCTTCCGGTGATGTCCGCCAGCATCTGACTTGTGACGGCAGACAGTGCTCCTCCGCCGACAAATCGGATCGCATCGGACGTCTTGACTTTTTTTTCCACACATTCGAGAAGCCAGCGCAGATGATAACAAATCCCCTCAAGGACGGCGCGGATCATATCGCGCTTGCCGTTTTCGATCCTGATATTGAAAAACATTCCTCCCGCGTTCGAATCCTCAAACGGACAGCGGTTGCCGTGGAGCCACGGGGTAAAGATCACGCCGTTTGCTCCCGGAGGAATTTTGCTGACCTCCGCGGAAAGATAATCGTAGAGGCTCAGATATTCGCTTTCCACGTCCGTTATTTTCTTTTGATCCAGATACACGCCCACTTCGTCCAGCGCGAGATGATCCCTTACCCATTCAAAACATTTTCCGGCTGTTTCGAGTTCAGCGTAATAATTAAAGTAACCGTTTACGGCGGAGAGAACACCCGTTATCATGGCGTTTATATCAACGGTCTGGTGATCCATAAACGTCGATACCCACCCCGACGTTCCGATGTATATATGCGTGTCTCCCGGTCTTGTGCATCCGGCGCCTATGTTGACAAAGGTCATGTCGCCGCCTCCCCCAAAGACCGGTATCCCGGGGACGAGCCCGAGCTCTTTCGCCGCCTTCGCCGTGAGTGTGCCCGCGAGGTCTGTACAGTCGATGATCTCCGGCATATGGTCGGGGTTCACGTGATACATCTTCAAAAGTCCTTTGTTCCAGCCTTCCTTTCCTTTTCGCGTATCATAAAGGAAGGTCGCAAAGGCGGTGTCGGCGGTCCGGACTATCCTGCCTGTGCAGCGCGAGGTAAGATAGTCGCCTATATCAAGCCATTTATATGTCTTCCCGAAAACGTCCTGCTCGTTGTTTTCCACCCACTTGTATTTCCAGACGGGGTCCTTGGCACTGGTGGAGCCGGCGTAATTCACAATCAGATTACGGGCGAGCTTATAGAGACTGCATCCCGAGACCTTGATGATCCCGCGCCCCATGCAGTCCTTGTATTCTTTGAAGCCCTTCTGATCCAGATAATTCATCGGGCGGCGGAGAGCTTTTCCGTTCTCGTCGACGAAGACCGAGCCCTGCATCTGCGAGCAGAACGCCATTCCTTCTATTTCTTCGGGCTTTACGTCCGTTTTTGAAAACAACTCGCGCGTGGTCGAGCAAATCGCAGCCCACCATTCTTCCGTGTCCTGCTCCGCGCCTCCGTTGTCAGAGATGTAAAGCCCGTACCCGGCTGCAGAACCTGCCACAAGCTCTATTTCCGAATCGATCCGGAACAGACAGGTTTTTACGCTGGTGGTTCCGAAGTCATAAATAATTATGTACACTTATTCATCTTCTTTCAAATGGACGTTCCATCCCGTGTCGATCTTCTTTTTGACTTTGTCCATGGTTTCTTTGTCAAGATCGGGCCAGTCGACAACGACGCTCGCCTTATTTGTCACGAGATGAGCTTTTTCGGCGCACAAGGCGAGCGGTGTATCGGCGAGAGAATCGGAATAAAAATTATCTATAACCGGAAAACCGTGGTCGATGATGTATTTCGCCTTTTCCTTTGCATACATCATGTTATTAAGATATACCCCGAATTCGCGGTCGTATTCCGTCGCCATAAAGTTCACACCGAGTCTCTTTGCGATAGGTCCAATAATACAGTCGGGCGACGCGCTGATGATAAGATCGTCAGGGCTCTTTTGCGCGAGATACCAAGAGGAGATCCTCTTCTCGTTTTTGTCCCAGTACCGTTCGATCTGTTTGTCGAAATCGTCGATCATCGTGAGGTAACTGAAAAACTTACGCTGCATAGCAGCTTCCGACAGTTTCCCCTTCTTTTTCAGTATCACGTTTTTTATCGCCTTCGGTGCGAACGTGAACCAAAGCTTCGGGTGGCGCTTCATGCACCAGATGCAGAAGCCTATCGATCAGTCGGAAGGGAATATCGTTCCGTCAAAATCGTATACGTTCATTGTCTTGTCGTTTCCTCTTTCTATCTCATTTAATTGCAGGGAAAGCGTATAATGTTCCGGTTATATCCCGTGGTCACAAGGTATGCTTTTTCCGCATGAGCTTCCATAAGTCCGTTTATCACGAAGCCGCTCAACCCCTTGATCTGAAGATCAGGGTCGGTGATATCAAATAACGCGCCTGAATCGCGCTCTATGATTAGAACCGAATACTCTGAAACTCAGAGGCGTTCGGTAAATACAGTTCAAAGCCCTGCGCCGCGTCAAACTCCGCTTCTGCTGAATTGACGGATAAATCCAATATATGACCGCCCTTTGCCTTGTCATCTGATACAAAATGGAAATGCCATCCCGGAGCGTTCAGCCCGTTCATATAATCGGGACAGCAGATGCCTACAAGCGTACCCGTGACGTTTTCGTAATCAAATTCTCTCTGGTCGGTCATAAGCGCTTTTTCAAGGCTCTTGTACGGCTTTTTCTGTTTTAATACGCTTCGCACTTTCATCGTCTCGAATGTTCCGTGAATTCGGACCGTATAAAACAGATTTTTCCCGTTTTCGCTGACGGATTTTGTCAGCCTGTCCTTTAAGCTGTTGATATCGTTTATCTGAGACAGCGCTGCTGAAAAATCCCTGTCAAAAAACGTTACAACGGCAAAAGGTGTGGTTTCGTTTTCATCTGCTTCACGCACGCTTCCGTCGCCGAGAGCCTGATATACCTTGCCGTCTAAAAGGATCAACTCGCCGTTGACACCGTCAAAGGTGCCGATACCGGTATCGCCGTGCCGTTTTAGTTCACTTACACTTATTGTGCCGTCATAGAAGCCCTGCGTCAGCGATTGAAGCAACGCGACCTGAAAAACCTTATCCGCGTTTTCGGTGTTATTCTGTAGCTTCATATATGTATATTCCTCAATGTTTTTTCTTTTGCCGTTTACACCATTATAAACAAATATTCTACATAATATATTTATTTTTTGTAAATTTTGACGTTCCATTCTGGAACCCCCTCTTGTAGAAGATAATACGTAAAAATATAATAAAATACATAGATACTACATCAATGCGAAAAAGTGTGGAGGCAGTATGATACGGCGTATCTTCTCAAAAAAGGAAAATACCGCTTCGGTTCTCTGCTCACGGCACTGCCCGCGACCTTTATGACGGCGGTGAGCACGACCTATATCCTTATGGCAAAAGAGGGCTTCCAGCTCGATCAGACGGTCTCCTATATCATCGGAGCCGTCGCTGCGGCATCACTACTTATCGTTTATCTTGTGTTTCTGATGCGGAAAAACACAACAGCATGTAAATAACAGACATATTATTAATAGGTTATAGGAGGAAAATTAAATGCTGAACATCGAAAAAAAGACCAACGGAACCGAATTGACTATCGCCCTGACCGGAAGGCTCGACACAACTACCGCGCCGGAGCTGGAATCTGTGCTCAAAGCGTCCGCTGACGGCGTGACGGCTCTTGTCTTCGACATGGAAGCGCTGGAGTACATATCTTCCGCCGGACTGCGAGTGTTGCTTTCCGCCCAGAAGCTCATGAACCGTCAGGGTGAAATGAAGGTTATCCACGCGAACGAGTCGGTCACTGAGATCTTTGAAGTAACCGGATTCTCTGATATTTTGAATATTGAATAATGAACGATGAGTGAGCCGCGATAAGGACAAAACGAAGCAAAACGTGTTTTTTGACGGTAAACACGGGTGTTGCGGAGTAAAAAACCTTATCGGAGGATTACTCAAATGAAAAAGTATATTACAGACGAAAAGACCGGGCTGAAATA
>JAFSUU010000108.1 GCA_017445115.1 Clostridia bacterium
GATTTGTCGGAATCTTTTTTACTTTGAATCTAATTCTTCTGTAATTCGCACGGAATCTTTGTTATTCTCCCCATTCTGCATAGAGCAAAACGGTAACGTTGCCCTCACCAAGGGCATCAAGCAATTCTTCTTTGGTCGTATTACCTATCTTCGCAAGACGTGTGAAACTCCATGAGTTTGTATCGTAATAGATCGTAATCTGATTGCCCTGGTAGAGTATTATATCTCCGGGCGATGTGGTAATCTGCTCGTCGTTTCGCGGAAGTGTCCACGGAAGCGATCCGACTTTCTCAAAGCTTCCGTAATCGTGCATATCCACTGTGATCGGACCGGAATTCAGTTTTTCAACAAGCGCCTTTGCCGATGAGTTGTCTTCAAGATTTGCGTAGAAGGTCTTGTCTCCGGCTTTGATTACAAGTACACACGTTGGTGTCACAGGTTCAGTTCTTTCGTATTTCACAATATCTCCCGTCCAATCTATAATTCCACCGAATTCGTAAACACGCGTATAGCCCATATTGAAAAGCTTTTGCGCTGCTTCTTTGCTTCTTCTGCCGCTTCGGCAGTAAACGAGGATAATCTGATCGAGATCCGGCAGTTCTTCGGGTCTTTCGGTTCCGATACTCTCGTTCGGGATGAGTATCGCTCCCGGAATGTGTCCTTCATCATACTCGTCCGGACGGCGGACGTCCACTATGACGTGACCGTCGTCTTTTTTCATCATCTCTCCGGCTTCTTCCTGAGATATCTGAGTATATGATTCCGGACTTGACGTAGTGACATCTGACGAATTGTCAGGCAGAGAGCCTTTCGGCAGAAACATATCGCCGTTCTCAACGGTGACGTACATGAACATGCTTGAGCCTTCAGCTATAAAAGATAATCCGCCGTCTTTGACCGCAAATCTGAAGACGTTGTCATAGCCGCTTGTTTCGGTCAGCGTAACTATTCCGTCTTCTTCCGTCCACGTTCCCATGCCTATATAACTGCTGAGAAAACCTGCGTAATACTGATATTTCCCGTCTTTCTGCAGAGTTATGGTGAAGTCTCCGCCGAAGCCGGGTTTCTCCCAGACAAAGGTTTTGCCGCTGATATCGTTATTCACTTTGCTGTTGCCTCCGTTTCCGCCGCACGCGCTTGCGCTTATAACAGCAGAAAGCAAAAGCAGCAGAATTATTACCTTCTTCACGCTTTTGTGACCGCTCATGACTCTTTCTCCCCGTTCAGGAGCACAACGTTCATTTGCCTTATGATTTTATCAGTGAATGCAGCGAGTTAACATCAACTGATTTCACAAAATCGGACAGTTTCTTAACAGCGCGCAGGATCCTTTTTCAACTTCGTTTATCTGCATTTCAAAAGGCATATGTAAATCAAGGATTGGAACGAGCAGCCGTATTGCCGCAGACTCCTCTGTTTTAAATGTATTGATCTTTCTTCGACATTTTCCCGACCAGCAGGTAAGATACGGCAAACAACACAGCAACAAAGCCGACGAAATACCATGTGCCTGATTCTATACTGGCAATATAGTCATAAGTTCCGTGAAGAAGCGCCGGGATGACGACAGAGAGAATGCTGAAAAACTTCATTTTACCCTGCGTGTTCGCGTAATCATATTTCTTTGCAATACCGTAAAAGACGCCCATGAATACACCGAAGCAGGCATGTCCGGGAATAGCCGTCAGCGCACGAACGATCGCAGTGGTGAAGCCGTAAGACATGACATAGCTGATATTTTCCCAAAGTGCAAACCCAAGTGAGACGAATACTGCGTAAACAACGCCGTCATACCGGCAGTTGAATTCGGGCGTATTCCATGTATGGCGTCTGAGCATGAAGAATTTTGCGCCTTCTTCCGCAAACGCCACGATTACGAAATACAGAATGACGTTGTATAAGACGCTGTCCTTCGGTACGGTAAGATCAAGCAGGAACCCGAGAACGCGCTCTGCAACGAGGGCAATCAATGATGAGAAAATGCCCGTCTTTACCAGACCCCAAAGCAAACCGGGCGATTCCTTTTCAAGCCTGTCTGAGCGATAGGCTTGAATCATCAGAAATATTGCCGGTACAACGGCGGCAATTACCAGAACATAGTCATAAGTTACAAGTGAGGGTAATAAAAAGTAAAACATGTCGTTTGTATCCTTTTTCAGTTTTCGTCAGAACTGTCCGATGATATGCCCCTTTGCAGCCATTTCCGGTTAAGTCTGATGTTTTCGCTGTCAATTTCCTTTTTTAGTTTTTTCGCGTCTTCCGGCGCCTTATTCTCATCATAAAGAATATCTATAAGGCTGCTCTGTTTTTCGAGTATCCTGTTTTTGATAGACCCGGACGTTTCTATATTATACGCGATCTCCGTTTTCTTCTGATCGATCTGCGTACCTATCTCTTCTAACCTTGCCTCAACGTTCTGCTTCAGCCGCTCTGTCTCTTTTCTGATCTGTTCCATTCTTGCGGCGATCTTTTCCGTTCTGTATATCACATTCGGGTATGCTTCGGCAAATCTTTTCGCAAACACAGACCGGTCACTCAAAAGAGTCCTGATCTCGCGATTGATCTCCTCTGTGTTGTCAGCCTCACTTTTCTCAACTCCGGTCTTTACCAGTTTCAACACAAAATGAGAAACGACATAATCGGCGGCGATTATTAGGGTCAGTCCTCCTGCTATAGCGATCTTTAAAGGCATTATAATACTACTGAAAACGCCGAGAAAGATCGGGTTAGTCAGCTTTACAATAATGACACCGCCGAGTCCGAAGAGAACGAGATTTCCGATCCAGACCCGTTCGTGAAGA
>JAFSUU010000109.1 GCA_017445115.1 Clostridia bacterium
ATATCTTCTTTACCACCTCGGCGGCGGGCTCATCGATCAGCCATTTTTCCTTATCGTTCGGATCTTTCACATAGCCATAAGGAACCGTTGCCGAAATACGCTTGCCGTGCTCCGCTTTCGACTGCCAGACCGCGCGGATCTTTTTGGAGGTCTGCGCCGCGTACCACTCGTTGAAGATGTTGTAGAACGGCATCATCTCCATACCCTCGCCGGTGGAACTGTTCACGTTCTCCTGAATGGAAATGAATGTGATCCCGAGCGACGGGTACACGATCTGCGTCAGACGCCCGGCTTCCACCTGCTCACGACCGAAACGGGACAGGTCTTTGACGATGATCGTCCCGACCTTTCCTTCCTCAGCCAGTTTCTGCATCCGCTGGAAATCGTCGCGCTCGAAGCTCGTACCGGAAATACCGTCGTCCACGAAAAACATCGTGTTCGTATAACCGTTCCGTTTTGCGTAGTCCGCCAGTATCTGCTTTTGGTTGGTGATACTGTTGGACTCCTTTTCTTTATCGGATTTATCCTTACCGTTTTTATCCTTCAGGTCTTCGACCGAAAGGCGGCAGTATAGCGCCGTGATCTTTTCATTTGTCTGCCCGATATTGTTTGCTGTTGTCATCATAATTCTTTTTCTCCTTTCCGACAACCGGGCGCAGCAAAGACAGTATAATCTTACCGCACCCGATCGTCTTTTTCAAATATGCGTTATGCCAGTAATTTCTTTGACAGGATCAGGTTTTTGAACTGTTCCAATACGGTCTGCGTTCCGTCGACATTGAAATGCGTCGTGACGTCGAAGAACGTGCCGCCGATCTTGACGGAAAACGTATTATCGCCGTCGTCCGTAAAGAGCGCGGCTGGCGAGAGGTCAAACGTCGATTCATATTCTTTTTCGTTATCCATATTGCAATACCCCCTTATCTTGCGTCGCGGTTATGCTCTTTTTCAAGCTGTCGAGCATAATTTGTAAGCGCCTTTTTGAGATACTCTTCAAAATCCTTCGGCGTAAAACGGCGTTTCGTGATTTCAAAGACTATATTTTCGGGTACCTTGAAGGTAGGCGCCTGATTCGGTTTCTGCTCATCCATGATCGCCTTGACGTCGTCATAGCTGATCTCGCCTTCAGAGGCTTTCTCGCGGATACGGCGCGTCTGTGCATGGGACGGAAAAACCTCGCCGCCGCTTTCATCAATGCGGTCAACGATATCGCGCTGTACCTCTTCGTCAAGATACGACATCTCAACGGCGGGGCGCATACCGATCTTGCCGTCGTCCACATACTGCAAAAGTTCGGGAACGAGGTAGGTCAGACGGATATACCGCTGGACAGTGCGCCCGCTTTCGGTTTCAGATACTTCATCACGAGACTTGTGGCCCACTGGTCCACAAGTTTGTCCTTGATGAGCCATGGCGTCCATTTTCATCTTGTACGCTTTTGCTTTCTCCGACGGAAGCAGTTCGGTGCGCTGACAGTTGGAATCGACCATCATCACGGTCGCGGCGTCACGATCAATGAAGTGGACGGTGCAAGGCACTTTCTTCATGCCGAGTTTTTGCGCGGCTGCAAAGCGGCGGTGCCCGGAAATAATCTCGTACTTGCCGTCGCTATCTTCAAGCGGACGGACGAGCAGCGGATTCAAAATGCCGTGAGCGCCGATGCTTTCGGTCAATTCGATCATGCTCTCGTTTTCGATCACCTTGTACGGATGATCCTTGAACGGCTCTAAATCCTCCAGCTTGATGATAAGCGATTTGGATTTCGGCGCGGCGTCGGGTTTGGCTTCGGCGACGGCTTCCGGCTTCGTATCAGCAACGGTGCCGGATTTGGTATCGTTTACAATGTCGGTATTGTCATTCGTAATATTGTCAGTTTTCTTTGCGGTCTTTTCGACCGCCTTTTTGGATTCCTTCATTGGAAATCCCCCTTTCAAAATTTACTTTTTTGCTGTTGTTTTTTCGTGAAGAAAACTGTATAATATGATCGGTCAACAGCAGACCGTTTTGTTCTTTTTGAATAGTTGAAAATGTCATCGTGAGACCGCCTTTCCGGTCTC
>JAFSUU010000110.1 GCA_017445115.1 Clostridia bacterium
AGGAAGCCTGCCTTCTTCAGAGCCGCGCGGTAGGAATCGTCAGCGAGGAGAAGAGCGCGGGAAACGCCGTGGCGGATCGCGCCCGCCTGGCCGGTGAAGCCGCCTCCCTTAACGTTTGCGACGATGTCGAATTTGCCCAGCGTGCCGGTGACGCCGAACGGCTGGTTGATGACGAGCTTGAGGGTCTCAAGACCGAAATAGTCGTCGATGTCGCGGCCGTTGATCGTGATCGTGCCTGTGCCGGGGAAGAGACGGACTCTGGCGATAGAACTCTTTCTTCTGCCTGTGCCGTAGAAATAAGGTTTAGCACTTGTATACATTATTCAATTCCGTCCTTTCTCACATTTTTACTTCGTACTCTTCGGGTTTCTGCGCTGCGTGACGGTGTGCGTCGCCTGCGTAGACCTTGAGACGGTTGATAGCCTTTGCGCCGATAGAGTTGTGGGGAAGCATTCCCTTAACTGCGAGCTCCATTGCGAACTCGGGGCGCTTTGCCATGATCTCCTTATACTGAACGGCTTTGAGACCGCCGATGTATCCGGAATGATGGTAGTAATACTTCTTTTCGAGCTTTCTTCCCGTGAGGACCGCCTTGTCAGCGTTGATGATCACGACGAAATCGCCGCAGTCAACGTGAGGTGTGAACTCGGGGCGGTGCTTACCGCGAAGGAGTTCGGCAGCGGCAGCTGCGGTCTTGCCGAGAGGCTTGCCGGCAGCGTCGATGACGTACCATTTGCGGTTAAGGGATTCGCTCTTTGCCATGAATGTGGACATTGAAAATTCCTCCGCTTATAATATATATTATTATTTATTCAGCGGGTACGATTATATCATATAACTATCGGAGTGTCAAGGGTTTTTGCGAAAAAAATCAAAAATATTTAAAATAGCGCGGCATTTCCTTTGATTTTCTCGCTGAATCTCGTTTTTTCTCGTCTATTCAGCGAGCAAAGTGCCGTTTATTCTTTCATCTTTGAGGCCTGTCTTGTCGCCTCGTCTTCGATCAGAGCATAGCTTCTCGAGCGGAAAACGTCCATCAGCTCGTCCATCGTCTTTATCTCAAAGTCCGTCTCGATCCCCGCGTCGGGAATGTGGTTCGCGTCGTGGTGGTCGCTCCCGGAGGTGAAGATCTTGGCGGGGAAGTACTTTGAGTATGCGATAGCCGCGTCGTTGTAGCTCTCGTTGTCCGGGTGCCCGTTGTAGATCTCCCAGCCGTCGACGTGCCACGGAAAGACGTGCTGCATATGGAAGCGCATCGGGTGCGCCTGTATCGTTATAAAGCGGTTGGGGTGGTTTATCTCGTTGTAGAACTCGCCGAGCGACATCGCGTAGATATCCGGGTGGGACATCAGAAATTCCGGCGTCATACCGAACACGAGGTAGTCGTTTTCAAGCTCGTCAAAGCGGATCTCCGCGCCGAAGAGGATATTTATACGACCCGCTGCGGCTTCCTTCATCTTTTCGTAGCCGGCGATATACATTCCGGCTTTTTCTTCCCACGACGAGTCGTCGCCGTACCCCATACGGCGGAAGTTCGGACGCGCGAGGTGATTCGTCACGACGACGGTGCTGTAGCCGTATTTTATATATTTTTCAACTGTGTCGGCGGCGTTCTCTCCGGCGCAGTGGCTGACTTCGGAGTTATGGCAGTGCAGTTCCGTTTTGTATTTTTTCATGTAGCGCCTCCTGTTTACAACTAATATGATACAACAGCCGCGCCCCTTTGTCAAATGATTTTTGCCGAAGCGAGCAGAACGGGATCATAAACCCAAAACAGCAGCAATAGGCGCTTACTGTATGATAGTCGATTCTTGCGTCTGACTGATATATATGTCTCTTTCAAGCGAAAAACGGGAGGGTAATGCCGACTGTTCTAAAGGACAGTCGGCATTACCCTCCCGTTTTTGATGATGATTTAATTAAAAAACTGTTCTTTTTCAAGTATTTTGATAAAATCACTCGGAGTATAAACTTTAACTTGGGATCTGGAATAGTCGCGTGTGTTTCGTGTAACAATACAGTCGACTTCCGTCCTCAGCGCTGTTTCGATCATAACAGCGTCTTCGTAGTCTGATACCTCGGAGGGAATTGCTCGGCGGCAATCTATTCCGGCGGTGTCTGCCGCTTCAAAGAGAGTAAACAGCTTGCCGAGAACTGTCCTTGAAGCTTTGTCGTCATGTGTAAGGCGGTGTGTCAAATAGTAAATATCCGTTGCTGACTTTGCCGTAATACATCCGATGAACTGCTCGTTCGCCGCAAGAAGAAAGATCTTCTGAGCGTCCTCGACAAACGGCTCTCTCGATTGCAAAACGTCGACAATAACACAGGTGTCAATCAAAGCTCTCATATTTTTCCGAGCCTCTCTTCTTTCGATTGCTCCAAGGTTATATCATCCGGAAGAATCCCGAAAAGAGATTTCGCTATATCTACCCGCTCCTGGAACGGATTTGTCAGCTTTGAAACCACTTTTCCGTTTCGGGTAATATATATGTCTTCGGTAGCAGAGAGGAGCAGATACTTGCCGAGATTGCTCTTTAATTCGGTTGCAGTAATAGACATAATTGTTCCTCCTTTCTATATCGCACTATTATTATACACAAATCGAACGATTTTGTCAAGCATATCGCACTGTTATTCTGCGTACAAACTATTTTATTATTCAACTAAGTGAATCATACTTATTTGAAAGGATTATCATGCTCAAGGTTATAGTCCCCGAAACGTCTGCCGCTCTTCTTCTGATCCGGTTCGGCGAGCCAGTTTCCCTCTTTGTCGATCGTAACTCTGTATGTGTTGTTGTCCGTCCCTGTAAAATATACCACTGCTTCATTATCTTCAAAACCGCTCGCCCACGTGACCTCTTTATAATTCTCATTGCTGTTGTCAAGATCGAGTACGCAGTTTCCGTCGGAATCGAAATATTTGATGCCGGATCCTTTCAAATAATTTGAGTAAATGATCATCAAACCGTCCGAGTAATCGATCATAGACACGTAATTATATGCCGGTTGCGGCATCTCAACCAGTTCTCCCGTATTTATACAGTACATATATGTACCGAAGTCGTCGAAAGAGGGATTTTGAAGATTGAGGCTGACAGAAGACAGAAAAATATTGCCGTTGTTCAGAAATCTTACCTTGCCGGTGTCCTTTATGAACTTTACAAGGACCGTTTCATTTGTGTCGATGATCTCCCATATACTTTCGGACTCGTTGACGCAAACAGCAGCGAGACCGGAGTGAAACTCGTACGGTTTATTTACTGCCGAAGTATCTTTGCCGGGCTCAGGGGTGTTTTCATGCGTGCATCCGGAAAGCGCGGTCAAAACCGTGAAAATCAGAATTGATACGGAAATCAGAACTTTTTTCATAACTCCAAACGCTCCTTCTTCTTTACTGAACATAATGGTATATCAATCCGCAGCCGGTGTAAAGCAACTGTCCGGATAGTATTACTATCGTTTAACGCGACACGCGGTTATCTTTGAAACAGCACTGTTTCGTGCTCAAATTTAACAGCTTTGTATTTCAAATATACCATATTGGGATATTTGTATTATACCATTATGGGATAATAAAGTCAAGGGGTGGTGATGATATGAGGCTGAAAGAAATCAGAAAGAGAAAAAAGTTGACTCAGGTCAAGGTTGCAATCGACCTTAATATGAGTCAAAACACGGTGAGCAGATATGAAAACGGCGAAAGAGAGCCGGGTATCACGGAACTTGTCAAGTTCGCGGACTATTACGGTGTGTCCGTCGATTATATCCTGAACAGAACAAATAATCCGGAAGTAAACAAGTAAGAGAATTCGGCTGTCGCATGACGTGACAGCCGTTTGTTTTTCCGTTTCAGTTGACGGGGTCGTCGAGGAGATAAACATTTACTACACTACGATAAAGACTTTTGACGCGAAGGTGGTGTCTATCCCCAACGGGACTGTATCCGGCTCCGCGATAGTCAACAATTTTACAAGCGACACGAGAAGGGTAGATCTCACGTTCTCCGCGGCTTACTCGTCTGATATTGATCTTGTAAAGCGTGTTCTCATCGAGACGGCGCTGTCGAACCCGAGAGTGCTGAAAGATCCGGAGCCTAAAGCCGTGCTGTCGGAGCACGCTGACAGCGCTCTGAAATTCACGCTCCGCGTCTGGGTGAAGGTCCCCGATTACTTGGACGTTCAGTTTGAGCTTAAAGAGTCGGTCAAGAAGGCGTTCGACGCGGCGGGTATCGAGATACCGTTCCCGCAGATCGATGTTCACAACAGATGACGCGGTCCTTCGTCTGATAATGAAAAACGCCGTATGCGCTGTGCGCATACGGCGTTTTTGTGTGTATGGTTGTTGGTTTAACCGAGATTGAAATTACTCGATGATCTCAGCAACGACGCCGGAACCGACTGTTCTGCCGCCTTCACGGATAGTGAAGCGGAGACCCTTTTCGATAGCGATGGGGGTGATGAGTTCAACTTTCATGTCGACGTTATCGCCGGGGCGGCACATGTCAACGCCATCGGGAAGACCGATCGTACCGGTAACGTCAGTTGTTCTGAAGTAGAACTGAGGTCTGTAACCTGCGAAGAAGGGCTTCTGACGGCCGCCTTCTTTTTCGGTAAGAACGTAAACCTGACCAACGAACTTGGTGTGAGGATGGATCGTGCCGGGTTTGCAGAGAACCTGTCCACGCTCGATCTCGTTCTTAGCTACACCACGGAGAAGCGCGCCGATGTTGTCGCCTGCTTCAGCCTGGTCAAGGAGCTTGTGGAACATTTCAACGCCGGTAACGACTGTCTGTCTTCTTTCCTCTGTGAGACCGATGATCTCAACAGTGTCGGAAACCTTAACTGTACCACGCTCAACTCTGCCTGTAGCAACTGTGCCACGGCCGGAGATGGAGAATACGTCCTCAACGGGCATAAGGAAGGGAAGATCGGACTTTCTTTCAGGTGTCGGGATGTAGCTGTCAACAGCGTCCATAAGTTCGTGGATGGAAGCGTACTCGGGAGCGTTCGGATCTGTGGAAGCGCTGTCAAGAGCAACTCTTGCAGAACCTCTGATGATCGGGATATCGTCGCCCGGGAAGTCGTACTCGGAAAGGAGTTCACGGATTTCCATTTCAACGAGCTCAAGAAGCTCTTCGTCGTCGACGAGGTCAGTCTTGTTCATGTAAACAACGATTGCAGGAACGCCAACCTGACGGGCGAGAAGGATGTGCTCACGAGTCTGCTGCATAGGACCGTCGGAAGCTGCAACGACGAGGATAGCGCCGTCCATCTGAGCTG
>JAFSUU010000111.1 GCA_017445115.1 Clostridia bacterium
CGCTCAAGAAGTGATACAAATGTTTTCTTGATAAGGTCTTTTGTCAGGTTGGTCAATGTATTCGTCTCCTTATCCCGTTACATGATTGAGTTCTATATAATTATATCAAAAACGCGAGAATTATTCAACACATTTTTCAAAGCGAACGGTTGATGCGCAACGACCTCCGGGTTATCTTTCGGCGGCAAGCCGCTTTGCTGAGCCGGGATTTGTCGGTCTGCCTCCGGCGCTTCAAATTTTTTATACAATTCGTAGCAGTCGTGTCCTTTCGGAACGTCCTTGAGCTCGCCTCGTAGCAAATAGCCGTTCTTTTTGAAAAAACCGACGTTCCAGTCGCCCGCATTCGTCATGACCATTGAAGCGCCGTTTTCCTTCGCGAATTTCTCGGCCTCCTCCAAAAGATACGTGCCCAATCCCTGATGCCTGAGCGGCTCTTCCACAAACAGCGCGTCGACAAAGCCGGTCTCGCCTTTGTCCGCGTCCGCGATCACTCCGGCTGAAAACCCGCCTTTTTTGTCGACAAGCTTTTTATAAAAGCCGACGCTTTCGCATTCCTGCTCATAGGCCGCGCTGTATGCGTCAAGACCGTTCAGTATCACTTCCGCATCGTCATCGCTGCCAAGCGAAACCTTAAAGCGTGAACCGCTGTTGTCGGTCGGCAGATATTCCGGCGCGTCATTATCAAGGTATTTGACCAAAGAATAACTGACGTAGCCGTTCGGCTTTTTCAGAGTAGTAAAAACCGTATAGCCGTGTTTTTCATAAAACGGTCTCGCCATATAACTTGCGGTGCCGAGTGTCACGACCCTGCATCCTTTTTCTTTTGCAATTCGTTCGACCTCGCGGATGATCACAGATCCGATCCCGTGATGACGGTATCGTTCATCCACCCAGAGGTCGTCAAGAAGAACTCTCGACCAGTGGTATTCGTAAGCTGTGGCAACACAACCGCCGATGATCACGCCGTTTTCGTTTTCGACTTTGAGGACAAACTCTTCTTCGTCCGCATCCGTTTCCCGCGGCACGATCTCATTGATCTTTTCGCCGATGTATCCGGCTTCTTCCTTTGTCAGATCCTCGATTTTGTATTCCATATGCTTACCTCCGCAAATCCCGATTTGTCGGGATCTTATCTTTATCCTTTTGTCTTGTAATACCTATATTTGTGATTGTTTCTGTGTTTTTTACGCCTTACAGAAGCATCTTAAATCGACACAGCCCCGCGTAGTCATCCCTGATGATGATCTCCTCCGGGAATTCCGGCAGCCACTTGCGGTCAAAGCAGGTCGTGCCGAAGTAGGCGTTGAAGCTGTCGACGGGAAGGATCACCCAATCGGTATCCTCCTGTTTGTTGGCAAGGTAATACTTTGCAAGCTCTATGATCACGTTCTCACGCTTTTTGTTGTTCAGCGCGTCCTTCAACTTCTGCACCATTTCGGTGGGAAGTTCAAAATCTTTGTTTTGAAGCGGTCCTTCTTCTTTCGCTTCGGCTATAATATCCGCAAAACGCCGTACCCAGCCCTTCGTATTGACGGAATAGAGGGACGCCTGATACTGTATCACTTTCTCCCGCCACGCGTCGTCAAAGCCTTTTGTAAGAACGATCGCGCTTTTGACAGACGTCGGATAAACGTCGTCGGTATGATCGAGTACGACTTCGATGACGTTATGGACGTGCGTGTAAAACCAGCCTTCGCCGTCC
>JAFSUU010000112.1 GCA_017445115.1 Clostridia bacterium
CGGCAGCGATATTTGCCCTTTGGGCAAGCGATATACACCTTCGGTGTTCGATATGTGCCTTCGGCACGCGATATGTTCGCTTCGCGAACGAGGGCAAATATCATATCGCATTCGCTTATGGACGATATATTTCGTCCATAAGCGAATATATCGAGGCGGCAAAGCCGCTATATCGAGTTTTGCATATATGCAAAACATATCGTCCTTGGAATTTGCATACAAATTCCCTGCTTGTGCCGATCAGCGGCAAAAACCGACTGAAATAAGGATGCTGTTCCTTACTCAGTCGGTTTTTTAACTGTCCTTAAGCGTACACCGCCGAACAAGGCGCGCCGCTTTTTCGAAGCATCGCATTCTATTCAAAAAGGGTTGACGAAAACCAATAAATGTAGTAAACTTACTGTACTGCGGCTTATATTAATTTAGGTGATTGTTATGAAAAACTGCATTTTTAAATCTGTTATCGCGGCGTTATTGGCCTTTGC
This sequence comes from Clostridia bacterium, assembly GCA_017445115.1. Next base: position 486 of record JAFSUU010000112.1, read on the forward strand.
GATCCTTTTGACTGCGGCTTCATGCTCTTCAGGCACCGATTCGCCGGAAATAACAGACGACGAAACGGATACGAAGATCCCACCGGAAGAACAGACAACGATCAGATTTGATCCGGTCATCGATCCCTCAACGGAGACAGAAACCGAGACGGAGACCGAAGAGCCGTATATTGAGACCGAATTTACAGGAGACGCCTCTGACTCATATCTCACAATAGACGGGATAGATCAGATATCAAACAAGAACATCATTATCTTCATCATCGACAGATTCGACGTCAATTATTTTGAGCAAGTCGACCTTTTGTACCCGGGATTCTTCGATGACCTCGACGGTTTCACGTATTTTTCGGACAACGTATCGCTTTATTCAAGGACTTATCCTGCGGTAACAACGATGATAACGGGGATCGATACCGATTTTTCGTCGTCCGCCGAGAGTTATTTCTTTGACGCTTACAGGAATTCTCCGTTTTTGAAAGATCTGAAGAGAAACGGGTATAAAATTAAAATATACACGCAGAATTTCTACTGCTACAGAGACGGAACGCCTTTCGGAGGAGTCGCTGACAACCTTTCTTACTACACGGGCGACAGCAATATGTACGACCTTGACGATCCCGCAGTATGCTCTTTGATACTGAACAACGGTCTTTCACTCGACGGGAACGAAAAGTCATATATCCTCATCCACCTCAGCGGCTGCCACTCGCCCTACAATATGGACGAAAACGCAAACCGTGCAAGCGATCCTTCGATGAGCCAGCATCTTCGCGGCTGTATGAAAATGATCTACAGCTATATCGACGAAATGAAAAGGCTCGGGGTATACGACGATTCCACAATAGTAATAACGGGCGACCATCCCGCGGCGTTATCAGACTATGACGTTCCGTGGCAGCCGAGGCTGACAGCGCTTTTCGTAAAGCCTTCCGGCTCCACCGGAAAACTGAAGTTTTCATCGGCGGAAGTAAGTCAGGAAAACCTTATACCGACGCTCGTTAAATCCGCAGAAATCAAAACGTCAAACGAATACGGTCCTTCATATTTTGAAATCCAGGAAGGTCAGCACACAGTAAGGCATCATAAATTTCAGCTTTGTATCGACGGAAACTCTGTAGTACAGATAGTTGACCTCGAAGTCAACGGCGACGGCACCGACTTTTCAAACTGGAGCGTCAAATCGTACGCCGATATAGGCGCGCTCTACAAATAACCGATAAGAAAGCAGGGCAAAACAGTGAGCTCATTGTCCAGGATACAATTCAACTGTCTCGTTGAAGCGACAAAAGGCGATCTTCCCTCCCAGCGGGCACTCGCCGAAATTCTCGGCTGCTCTCTCGGAACGGTAAACAAGCTGTCGGGAGATCTTCAGAACGCCGGATATATCCAAGACCGCAAAATCACGGAAAGCGGACTCATTGCGCTTGAGCCTTACCGCGTAAAAAGAGCGGTATTTCTCGCTGCGGGATTCGGTTCCCGTCTCGTACCTATCACGCTGAACACGCCGAAGCCGCTCGTGAGAGTAAACGGCAAACGTATCATAGACAGTCTTCTCGACGCCGTGATCGCTGCAGGTATTGACGAGATCTATATCGTTCGCGGTTATCTTGCCGATCAGTTTGATCAACTGCTCTACAAATACCCGATGATAAAGTTCCTTGAGAACCCCGTTTACAATGAATCAAACAATATATCATCCGCTCTTTGCGCGAGGTATCTGCTTCAGAACGCTTACGTATTTGAAGCAGACCTGTTGCTATATGATCCGTCCCTCATTACAAAGTACCAGTACAAAACGAACATACTCGCTTTCTATACCGAAAGATCGGAAGACTGGTGCTTCACGGTAAAGAACAAAGTCATCACCGAGCAGAAGATAGGCGGTGAAAACTGCTATCAAATGGTCGGGATTTGGTATATCGATAAAGAAGACGGGCTTAAAATGTCGACGCACATTAAAGAAGCTTATGAACGCCCCGGCGGAAAGGAACGCTTCTGGGACAGAGTTGCGTTCGAATATTTCAAAGGCGAATATGCGATCGAAGTCAGGGAATGCCAGAAAGGCGACGTCGTCGAGATAGATACGTTTAATGAGCTCAAAGCGATTGACAAAACGTATAACGTTTAACAATATAAAACCGGACCGCGTATGCGGTGTACGCTTAAGGACAGTTAAAAAACCGACTGAGTAAGGAACAGCATCCTTGTTTCAGTCGGTTTTTTGTCGCATATCGGCGCAAGCAGGTAATTTGTATGCAAATTCCAAAGGCGATATGTTTTGCAAATATGCAAAACGCGATATAACTGCTTCGCAGTTGCGATATATCTCGCTTTGCTCGATGCGATATGATATTTGCCCTCGTTCGCAAAGCAAACATATCGCGTGCCGAAGGCACATATCGAACACCGAAGGTGTATATCGCTTGCCCAAAGGGCAAATATCGCTGCCGACTGTTCTAAAAGACAGTCGGCATACCGCGATCCGGTTTTTTATTATTTCAGTTTCAGGATCAGTCGACCTTCGGAAGCTTTGAAAGGCTGACGGCAAGCTCGTCGTCCGTCGGTATATAGTCGCTCATTTTTCCGTCGTGGAATTTTTCATAAGCGACCATATCAAAATATCCTGTTCCGGTGAGTCCGAAGACGATAGTCTTTTCTTCTCCGGTCTCCGTGCACTTCTTCGCCTCGTCGATCGCGACTTTGATAGCGTGACTGCTTTCCGGCGCGGGAAGGATCCCTTCGCAGCGCGCAAAGTACTCTGCAGCTTCAAAGACGGAAGTTTGAGGAACGGAGACCGCTTCCATCAAGCCGTCGTCATACAGCTGAGACAAAGTTGAACTCATGCCGTGGTAACGGAGACCGCCTGCGTGGTTGGGAGCTGGAATAAATCCGGAGCCGAGCGTGTACATCTTCGCGAGAGGACATACCATACCCGTGTCACAGAAGTCGTACGCATATTTACCGCGTGTAAATGAAGGACATGACGAAGGCTCGACTGCGATAATGCGGTAATCCGCTTCGCCTCTGAGCTTCTGTCCCATAAACGGCGCAATAAGTCCTCCGAGGTTGGAACCGCCGCCGGCGCATCCGATGATGATATCAGGCTTGATATCGTATTTGTCACAAGCGGCTTTGGTCTCAAGACCGATTATAGACTGATGAAGCAATACCTGATTGAGAACGCTTCCGAGAACGTAGCGGTAACCCGGTGTCGACGTTGCGACTTCGACAGCTTCCGAGATAGCGCATCCGAGACTTCCGGTGGTGCCGGGGTGATCCTCAAGGATCTTTCTGCCTATCGCCGTCTCCATAGAGGGAGAAGGAGTAACGGAAGCGCCGTAAGTTCTCATTACCTCGCGTCTGAACGGTTTCTGTTCATAAGAAACCTTGACCATGTATACTTTACACTCAAGTCCGAAGTATGCGCAAGCCATGGAAAGCGCTGTGCCCCACTGCCCGGCGCCGGTCTCTGTCGTGACGCCTTTGAGTCCCTGCTTCTTGGCGTAATATGCCTGAGCGATAGCGGAGTTCAGTTTGTGGCTTCCGCTCGTGTTGTTGCCTTCGAATTTGTAATATATCTTCGCGGGGGTCTTCAGCTTTTCTTCAAGGCAGTAAGCTCTTACCAGCGGAGACGGACGGTACATCTTATAGAAGCTTTTAATCTCATCGGGGATCTCGAAGAACGGAGTCGTATCGTCGAGCTCCTGTTTGATCAGCTCGTCGCAGAATACGGGAGCGAGCTCTTCAGCCTTCATCGGCTGATGTGTTCCGGGATTGAGAAGCGAAGCCGGCTTGTTTTTCATATCGGCGCGCAGGTTGTACCATGCCTTCGGCATCTCGTCTTCGTTAAGATAAATTTTGTAGGGGATTTCTTTGTTCGACATGTTAATGTCCTCCTTTTCTTTTCGGGACGGAAAATAAAAAACCCGCCCCATGACAAAATAAATTTGCCGGGACAGGATCTCTTCCTGCGGTGCCACCCTGCTTGACGCTTTTCGCGCCCACTCACGCGTACAAATATACGCTGACCTCATAACGGAGAGTCATTCCGTCTCACATACTCGGGAAGATCCCTTTCCGCTCGCCCTCGGAAGTCCATTCGACTGCGCTTCGTCTGCCGCATTTCACCGCCGCGGCTCTCTGGAAGACGAGTTACGAAGTTTACTTACACTTCCTCATCGGTTTACTGTATTCTATCACTGCGATATAGATTTGTCAAGTAGTTTTTTTAATTTTTTTCACAGTAATCATTATTTTTTCGAATAATTGCAAAAGGTCCTTGAAGTTCAAAATATTATATGATACAATATAAATACTAAAAATAATACTCTTTCAATATATATAGTATGCACGTTAAAAAGGAGCATTGAATGAAAAAGATCAACGTAACGATATGGAATGAATATCGCCACGAAAAAACTGATGAAAAAGTAAGGTCGCTGTACCCCGAAGGAATACATAATTTTCTGAAAAGCGTTCTTGATTGCGACGAGCTGTCGATAACAGCGGTTGCGCTTGACGATCCGGATCAAGGACTGCCGGATGAAGTTCTTAACAACACGGACGTACTTATCTGGTGGGCGCACATGTGCCACCATGAAGTAAGCGACGAACTTGCAGAGCGTGTAAAAGAACGCGTTTTTGCAGGCATGGGACTTATCCTTCTCCACTCTGCTCATTATTCAAAGGTGATACAGAAGGTCGTCGGTATGACAGGGCACCTGACATGGGGCGACGAAGTGAAGGAGGTCGTTTGGAACATCAATCCGACTCACCCGATCGCTGCCGGTATACCGACTCACTTTATTCTTCCCAAGGAAGAGATATACGGAGAACCGTTCCAGATACCGGAGCCCGACGAGCTCGTATTCATCGGATGGTATGAAACAGGTCACGTTTTCAGGAGCGGATGCACCTGGCGGCGCGGTTACGGTAAAGTGTTCTATTTCCAGCCCGGTCACGAGAGCGTACCTACGTATCACGATCCCGTTGTTCAGAGAATAATCAAAAACGCAATTATGTGGGCAGCTCCTTCTCACACGGAAGGATATAAACTTCAAAACAGTTCCCCTTACATCGGCGGATCATTCGTCCCGGACAAAGACGTTGAAGATTTCAAGCTGTGATCATTATAATTTTATTCTGGAGGGTATATTATGCTTATTAAAATCATCGTAGCGATCCTTCTCGGCGCACTCGCAGGTTATATTGCGGGAATCATTATGAAATCCAAAAACAAGTTCTGGGTGAACGTTGTACTCGGTATTGTCGGCGGCGCCGTCGGCGGCACGCTCGGCAGCCTTATCGGGATCGGCGGAGGCTGGGTAATGAGCCTTATTCTCTCGGTTGTCGGCGCATGCCTTATCATCTGGCTCTTCCGCATGATCAAAAAATGATCTCATAAAAACACAAAAGGCTCTCCGTCACCGGAGAGCCTTTTTTGCGAAAGAAATCATTTTTCGAGGAGAATATCTCTGATACTCTGTATCTGTTCTTTTGTTACCCCTACGGTATCTACAAGGAAGTTTTCGATTCTTTCGTTGATCGTATTTCCCTTGACGCTTTCAAGTCCGCTGTAAATGATATCGAGCTTTGAACCGTCTTCATATCCCTTGTGTGTAAAAGCGGTGAGTTTATACTCCAGATCCATATCTTCCTCAGCGACTCCGAGTATTCCCTGAAGCAGGAATACTATCGTGCCCGTGCGGTCGGCTCCGTGAGTACAGTGCATATACATCGGATAGTTCGACGCTTCCGCAAGGTCTGCAAAAACAGTTCTGATGGTAGAATAAGAATTCTTATTAAAAATGCTGCCGTAAGAAGGAGCTCCGTAAAACTTATGCTTCACGTTTGAGCCGAGACGGCTGACGTAATTATCCGAAAAAGTGTCTGCTCCTCTGAGATCCATATCGTACACAAACCCGAATTCATCCGCCGCACTTTTGTCCGTCAGATAATAATCGCTGACCACGAGTCCGTCTATATCGGAGCCGCGGATCAACATACCCTGTTTCACTTTTTTCCCGAACGAAGTATCGTATCCGCCGATATCGCGTGTATTCACGACGCCGGGCAAGCAGACGAATCTGTTTGAAACCGCCGTAGTAAACGCGCCTTCTTTTACTATCGGTTCGTTTGTGTCAGAGTTCTTTTCGTAGATAGTTACAGTATATTGATAAGTCTTTCCCGTTTGAAGATTATCTATCGTCAGTCTTGTCCCGAGAGGATACAGATCATAAGACTTCCCGTCAAGTTCAAGCGTTGCGCTTTTTACGTTGGCAAAATAGTAGTCGAAATCAAACGCTTTATATGCGTCCTGACCTGAACTTACCGCTTGAAGAAACGTTGATTCTCCTTTATAGTAATTTGCAAGTGAATCAGAGCAAAGATAAACTTCGTTTTCAAACGAAGGCAGGCTGACAACCGTCTGTTCAACAAGATCTGTGTTTGTATTCTGCTGCTTGTTATCTATGTATTTGATCAGGAAGAACATTCCGACGCATAACGCTGCGACCGCAACGACAGATACAATTTTAATAACGTCAGCCTTCTTGAACTTCGGCAGTTGAAAGCGTCTCTTTTTTCTTCTTTTAGGTTTACGGTAAAAGTCCTTGACCATTTTACCTTCGGAGTCAAACTTATAGGTGCCGTGTTTCAGTATACCGTTCGACATAGCTCTGTGAACGATCTTCTGACCTTTCGCGAGCTTTCCGTCTGTCCCGGCATAGTAAATCTCGCCGTCTATCTTTATGACGCCTGCGTGCTTAGGACGGTCGTTTTCATAATAAACACCGTCGATAATACCGTTTCTCATCGTACTCCTGGTACCTGTTATAAATAATTAAACTGTTATTTCGAAGTTTCGCGCTTTCTGAGCGATATTACATGGTTGATGTCTTCAATAACTTTATCAACGTCCGCGCCGTATGAAACCGAGATCTCAACTACTTTGTTGCCGGAATTGTCGATTATCTCGAACACCTGATACGTAACTTTTCTGTTCTTGGGAAGGGGCATTTCCCTCTCCTCGTACTGAGCGCGGTCAAGATCGGTGTAATTCCATACTCCGCCGAATTCCTCGTCTTCAACATCATTGATAAGAGAAAAACGTCTGCCGTGAACGTAGAGCTTTTTATCGGTGTAAAAGATCTGTATAGCGTTATATTTGCTCGTTCTGTTCTTTCCGTCGGCGCCGTGCTTGAAATACACTCCCTCGGAAACGTAATCGTAGCCGTGAAGCTTTGCGGGGTTGACGATCTTCAGAAAATCCTTTTCATAGACTTCATATCTGATCATCGCGCGCTCTTCCATATCCTTTATCTTCTCGCTGACCTGATAATTGATATCGGGTTCCTTTGCTTTGGCACTGGAAGCGAGAACGATGCAGGCGATGCCGCCGATATAAAACATCATATCAAGGCCCTTGATCCCGCCGAAAGTGACGACGATACCCGCAACAATGAGTACCAGTCCGACTATGGCGAGCGGAGAAAGGCCGCGTCTTACAAAATATTTATAATTCTTTTTTGTTTCCATAACTACTACTCCGATTGTATATTTAACAAGAATATAATACCACACAAATATATCCGTGTCAACCTTTTACATTATATAAAAATATAAAAAACGAATGCGATCGACGCCGGATCCTGAATAATCACCGCAAGCGCGGGCAAGAATAAAACCGTACGAACAGTACGATATAAATCAAAAACAAGGAGATCGCTATGAACGACAGAAAATTCAGTCCGGACCAGGAACAGGCGAGAAACAAAAAACGCCAGAAAAGCGAAAACAGCACCGCCGAACGTCAGAAGAAACAGAACTGCAGAAAAGGCGCAAGCAACAAAGAAGAGAAATAAAGCGCGATCGAATGATCGACAAAACGGCGTCCCGGTTTTCCGGGACGCCGCGCTGTTTATGATGATCAAATCTCGATCTTGGTAAGACCGTCGATCGTATCGGCGGATCCGCCGACGACGGAGACCGTTCCGTCCGCCGCCATGTGTCTGAGAGCCACGGCAAAGCGCATGAAGTCTTTTCCTGACGCGTTCAGCGTATCGCGAAGGTTTTTAGCGCGTATCTCATCCGTCACTCCCGCGATCCAAAGCATATCCGCGGTGACTCCTTCTCTTTTGGGAGTCAGCAGCGGATCGGCGGACGCTACGGTGGAAATGATGAATTTATCGATATTCTGTCCGGACTTTACATAGTCTTCAATAAACTCCGCGCACTTTCCGTACGTTTCGAGCGATGACGCGGGTGACGGATCGCGGAATGAATAGCAGAACATAGTTCCGTTTGAAGCTACGGAAAGATCTGTCCCGTACGCGCCACCGCGTACTCTGACCATATTCCAGAGATATGACAGCGACAGTATATTCGCTGCGACCCGGAAAGCTCCGTTGTACTCGACGCCGCATTTTCCGAGGTTGTCCGCACATACGGCGAACGATACCTGAGAAGGCGTTTTGATCGCGGTTTTTTCCGGAAGCGATGTCTTGTATCCGACAGATACCGGAAGCGCGCTTCCCTGTTCAAATGCAGACGTCAGAAGGTCGACGGAGCACTCAACGTCGGACGTTACGCTGACGAGGAGGTTCTCTTTTGTAAAGCTTTCTTTTTCCACTCTGTCGATAAGCGGGATGAGTTCGCGGCAATTAACGTCAAAATCGGAATTCAATCCTTTAACCGTGAGAAGCATTGAAACGCCGTTCAACGCCTCGGCGGCAGCGCTCTCCGCAGAGAGCGTGGCTTTTGCAGCGCTGACGGCAAATCTGTGTCCCGAAGCAACGATGCGCTGGCGGTTGTCCTCGTCAATCTGTTTCACTATCTCGTGGATGCGATCCGTCTCGTCGTAAAGAGTCGACGTCATCATTTCGGCGACAAGAGACTCCGCCTTTTCGAGATTTTCTTCGAGCGCGCTGGCGCTGAAGATCATACACGGTTTACAGTTCTTTGTCAGACCGTATTCTGCGAGCGCCTGACAGGAGACAGAGAAATCGCCGAGATAGGTCTTTATCTCTCTTTGCAGGTCTGTGAGCTTATGATATTTCGTCGGCAACTGACCGTAGAGTGACGGCGCAACCGATATAAGCGACAGCTCGTCAAGCGTGAACTGCGTGAGAGGTGCGTAGACAGAGAAATATACGATGCCGTTGGTCGCGACCGTGTGACGAAGCACTTTTATGCCGTTCGAATCGCCGACTTCTGTCGGGTAAGTCTTCGGCACGTCGGAGACCTCCGAGATCGGAAGCACGGGTATCGTCGCGACCTGCTCTTCCGTGTCCGGAGTATTCTGCCATTCGTTGAACGCTTCAAGCTCGGCTTTGTGTGCTTCCTTTTCTGCATCACTCATTTCGGCGTATACTTTTTCGGCATACTTTGCTTCGTTTTCGGCAACTTCTTCTGCAAACGAAGCAGAAGCTTTCAGGTGAAGTCTCACTTCACCCTCACCGTCAAGGAAAACTTCCTTAAGAAGTTTCACGAACCCGCCGTCGGAGATCATAGCGCGGAGCTTTTCAAACACACCGTCGGTGTTGAGGAAAAGCATCGGATCTCCGCCGTAGAGCCAGGAGTCGAGCGTTATGATATTTCTGAAGAGTCCTTTCGGTTCGGGCATCTGCCTGAACGAGAATTCATATTTGTTGAGGCTCGCGGTGAGGTCCTCCGGCGCGATGCCCTCGTTCACTATGCGGCGAAGCGTGGATTTAACGATCTCTTCTATCTTGCCGGAATCCTTGTCCCGAAGGTTCCTCGCGACGATCGAAACGTAAGGTTGTTTTATACCGTCGCTGACGGAGACGTCGAGGTCCTCTGCAAGCCCTGAAGCAAGCACGGCGCGTTTGAGCGGAGACTCGTTCGTCGATGCGAGATAGTCGCAGAGTACACCTGTCGCGAATATCTTTTCGATCTCGGAAAAATCTGCAAAAATCTTTGCCGTCGCGAAAATATCGCGCGGATTTTCGACGTCATCGGAGCCGAAATAATCGACCTTTTCAGCGGAAACGGGAATCTGCGTTTCGACGTCCCAGGTAACCGGTGATCTGTCGAACTTTTCAAGATACGACTCTATCAGCGCAAACGTCTCGTCGGCCGGAATATCTCCGTCGAGATAAAAATACGAGTTAGACGGATGATAGAATTTTTTGTACGTCTCGACGTATACTTCATAAGTGAGTTTGGGTATATCATACGGCTCCCCGCCGGAGTTGAAGCGGTAGCAGCTGTCCGGGAAAAGGAGATCGCCGATCGCCTCTTCAAGCCTGTCGTCAGCCTCGCTCATGGCGCCCCTCATCTCGTTGAGAACGACGCCGTTGAAAGACGGCGCGCCGTCGTTCACTTCAAGATGACGTCCTTCCTGAAGAAAAATGTTTTTCTTAGTCAGAAGGCAAGGCGCGAAAACCGCGTCGAGATACACCTCTGTAAGGTTCAAAAAGTCCTTTTCGTTGCGGCTCGAAACGGGATAGACGGTCTTGTCCGGATAAGTCATCGCGTTGAGAAAAGTATTCATAGAGCTCTTAAGCAGTTCGACAAAAGGCTCTTTCACCGGATACTTGTCCGATCCGCAGAGGACCGAGTGCTCAAGTATGTGGAAAACTCCTGTGCTGTCGGACGGGATCGTCTTGAAAGCGACGGAAAAGAGCTTGTTTTCCTCTTGATTTTTAGAATAGCAAAGGCGCGCGCCGGTAGAGTCGTGCGTCATTTCTATAAACTGTCCGCCTGCTTTGGCGTCTTCTCTGACACGATCGACGGTAAAGCCGCGGTATTTCATTCCAACGTAAAAATCCATAATTTTATCAGTCCTTTGATTTATAATAGAGCATGCAGTGGCAATAGCCTTCAAAATCCGGATCGGCGATCTGGTCTCTGAATTCCTTGCACATACACTTGTTTTCAGGTATTATTTCCCTTCTGCAAGGGCAATAACCGTTTTTCTTTTTCAATCCTTCTTTGATCATTTCGACGATCTTTTCGTCTTCATTCAGTCTGACAGCCATTTACTGCACCTCCTTTTTCTTTATTGTAACACATTTATTCATCCAATACAATAATTAATTATAAAAACCAAAAGGCGGTGATATGAGATCACCGTCTTTACGTTTGTCTTTTGATCAGAAATTCGAGCCGTTCCAACCCCATTTGTCGTGCTCGCTGTACGAGACGTATATGCGGTCGGGAGAGATGCCGAGCTCTTTTTCGAGTATACGGCAGACTTCCGACGTCATCGCGGATGAGGCGCTGTCGGAAAGCGAACCGTAAACTGCGACCGTGACGTACGCGCTGTCGGAAGACGCGTCGCCTCGGAACCAGATCTTGCACTCTGGCTCGATCTCAACCATCAGCCAGCTTTCGCTCTTGCCGGGGATCACGGAAATAGCTTTTCCGAGAGCGGCTTTGATAACGGCACATTTTTCATCGGATACGGATGAAGTCGTTTTAACGTCGATAAAAGGCATAGTATTCTCCTTTGTTTGATCAATAGCACGGATTGTTTATCATATAATTCATCACAGCGGCAAAGCCTTCGGCGGACATATGAAGCCCGTCGCCGTTCTGCCAGGCTTCCGGTCTGTAACCGCTCGAATCGACGAGCGACGGTGCCGAATTGATACAGGCGATGCCGTACTCCGCGGCGAGTTCGTTTATCCAGCGGTTGCCGGCAGATATCTTATTATTGTCGATCCCCGATGAAGTATCGTATGACGCCGAGAGCGGATACATTGTCTGAAGCGCGATCTTTGTCGAAGGAGACGCGGCTTGAACCGTATTTATAAGCTCTCTGTAACAGTTCTTGAAGCTTTCTTCAGTCATAAACGATATACCGTTGACGCCGAGCGTTATCACAAGGATATCGGGCGTATACATTGAACACATCGTTGAAACGGGATATTCTCCGCCGGTCACGGGATCATAGATATAGTCTGTGACCGCTCTGAAAATCGCGAGCGTACCGTTGCTCGGTGTCCAGACCTTGTCGTCGGCAACGACGCCGTAGTATTTAAGACCGTAAGTCGTGGAATCTCCGAGGAAAGTCATGCGGGAGATCAAAGGATCACCGGAAAAATCGCCCGGAGCAAAATACGGAACGTCACCGCCCGAGGGCTGCGGATTGACCACGGGAGGAACGGACTCGGATTCAGTCTCCGTTTCGGTCTCCGTTTCAGTCTCGGTCTCGGTTTCGGTCTCTGTATCGGTTTCCGTCTCTGTATCGGAGTCGAAAGGAGACACGGGAGTAAAGTTTATCGGCTCTTCTTCCTTCGTTGCGCCTTCGGTCTGCCAGGAAGCGGTGTCGTCATTCGGCTCGCTTTCATTCAGCCCGCATGAAACAAGAGAAAATGCGACGGCCGTGATCAATAATATGCAAATTACTTTTTTCATTATTCGTATCCTTTCCGCGCGCGGCAAAGAATTTCGCGGCGCGTCGGGTAGTCAAAAGAAATTATTTATTTCCGTGTATCACGTCGTACAAGACGTCGGGAGAATCGGTCATTATGCAGTCTGCGCCCATAGATACGAGATATTCCATATCTTCTCTGTCGTTTACGGTCCAGTACTGAAGTGCCATATTATGCTCGTGAGCGTAGTTTATGCACTGAGCGGTGCCGAGGTTTATACCGTACGTGAGATACGGAGCGCAGAAAGGTATCTGAAGCACGGAACAAGGAGGATTATAATCCTTTCTGTTGAACATCGCGGCGAGCCAGAATTCTATGACTTCGCTCTTCGACGTACTTCTGTTGATAACTCCGGCATATCTCTCGTCGACGTAATCGCTTATCTCCTGATGGAAAGTTCCGAAAGCGACTTTATTAAGGAGATAACGGTCCCTCAGTATCTCGAACATTATGTCGACGCCTTTCTTACCGAGTTCTCCGCCGTTTTTGATTTCGATTATGTAGAAGAAATCGCCTTTTGACGACAGATAGTCGAGCGCGTCCTCAAGCCTTACGACGCGCAAGTTGTCCGGAACGTCGTCTCCGTGAAGATCGGCGTAAGGCATATTGCCGTCGGCGTCAACGAATTTTGCCCCGATATTGAGCTGTCTCAGCTCCTCGTAAGTCTTGTCTTCGGGACGGACGCCGGTCTCACCGAAAACGTACTCCGAGTCGGATGTACGGTCCATCGTGCTGTCGTGAAGAAGGATCAGCACGTCGTCTTTCGTTATATGAAGGTCGAATTCAAATGCGTCGGGTTCGAAATCGTCCCTTTCGATGCACGATTCGAATACCATCATTGATTCTTCGGGAAGAAGATCGGCTCCGCCTCTGTGGCATGAGATCTTGGTCTCATCAAAAATGAGAGGGTTAGTGGTTTCATATTTAATTATATCCTCGGGATCAGACCTGTGATGTCCGGAGATCTGAGATATTGCAAGTACTATCAAAGCGAGTACGATGAGGACGATAAGAATGATCAATGGGATCTTGATCCATAATTTCATAACTTTTCCCTTTCGTAAACAGTTATTCTTCTATGATCAAACCGGAACGACTCCGGCTGCCATCAAAGCGATATATACGACGTAAAGTCCGAGAAGCGCAATGCCCTGCCACCGCTTGAATTTTCCGGTAATGAGCATCGGAACAAGCGCTATCGCGCCGAGTCCCAGCATAACGGGAATATCAACAAGGACCGAGTTCATATTGTCGACAATAAGAACCCCGCCTTTAGATATAGCCGCGGACACCGGAAGAATGAGCGCAATATCGATGATATTTGCACCGATGACGTTTCCGAATGACAGCTCATTTTGCTTTTTGACGACCGCGGTGATCGTCGTCACAAGTTCGGGGAGCGAAGTTCCGATCGCAATGACGGTGATCGCCACGATGCGCGGAGGTACTCCGAGCTGAAGCGCGAACGCTTCTCCGTTCTCGGAGAGCAGATCCGCGCCGATAACGATACCGGCGACACCGAGAACAAATTTTGCGACGTTCGTCACGATCTCACGTCTGCCGCTGATCTTTCGCCTTTCCGGCTTGTCCGTCACATCAACCGTGTCAGATATTCTCTTCCCGGCGCGCTGTTCTTTGACCGCGCGGATAACGTTATCCGCGGCGAATACAATGAAAACGACTATGAGAACGAGCGAGGGCAGAAAATGAAGTTTTACGGTAAACGTCAGGAAGAAAAGCAGTACTCCGCCGCCAAGCATAAGCGCCGATTTCACCGCGTAGTCGATCTTTTTGACCGCACACGGCATAAATATCAGCCCTATCGCAAGCACGAGTCCTATATTCGCAGTTACGCTTCCGACAGCGTTACCTATGGAGATCGAGACATTTCCTTCCGCAGCGGCGAACGACGACACCAAAAGTTCAGGCAGCGTAGTTGCAAGGCTGACGACGGTAGCTCCGACGATCAGCTTCGGAATACCGGATATCTCCGCTATCCATGCCGCGGAATCGACGAACCAGTCTCCTCCTTTTATTATCAACGCGAGTCCCGCAAGAAGAAGGACAACCGTGAGCGGAAGAGCGAGATCACTTCCGGTCCCCTGCTCTATCCAAGTTCTGATAAATCCGATACACGCCATAAGTGAGGCCTCCACAAAAAAATCCATACGCTCCGTTTGCGTATGGAGACAAGACGTCACGTACGCAGACAGATTGCATACATGAGTCTCATCAATTAAAGCAAGCCAGGCTTTTCGCCGAGATTGTTGACTTGCTGCGCAAGCTCTGCGCTGACTACTCCCTCAAATACGACACGGGAACTTATCCCGACTTGGATATTTTATCACGTTTTTGCAAAAAAGTCAACATTATTCATCAATGAGTATCAATATGATATATTATATCTTTCAAATTTACAATATTCATATTGAAATAGTTAGTTTTTTAGAGTACAATACATAGCGTAAAATGCTCGGGGGAAAACGATGAAGAACACTTCGCTATGCTATATCGAAAAAGACGGTGCATATCTGATGATGCACCGCACGAAGAAAAGATCCGATGAAAATGAAGGAAAATGGATCGGAATCGGCGGCAGATTCGAAGAAGGTGAAAGTCCCGAAGAATGCGCCGCAAGGGAGATATACGAGGAAACCGGTCTTTCGGTTCGTGATTTGCGTTGCCGAGCAATCGTCACTTTCGTCTCTGACGAGTGGGGCACGGAGTATATGCATCTTTTCACCGCCGTATCCGACACTGACGCCGTAACAGATTGTGACGAAGGGGAGCTTCAATGGATAAGAAAAGCTGACGTTCCGTCGCTGAACGTCTGGGAAGGCGACCGTATTTTTCTAAAGCTTCTGTCGGAAGACAGAGATTTTTTCCTGCTGAAACTTATTTACAGTAAAGACAAACTGACGGCGGCATTTCTTGACGGGAAGAAAATGCAGCTTGATTTATAGAACATCCCGTATCCGTCACAAAAATCGCAGATTTTAATTGAAAATGATAAAGGAGTACACAAATGCGAATCAAAAAGCTGCTTAGCTTTGTTCTTGTTATAGCTTTCGCTCTGCCGTTGATATGCTGTCAGACCGCAGCTGAAGACGTCACTTTGAGCGTTAAATTCAGCAGCAGCGCGGTTGTTTCAAGTTGTTCCGCGACCAACGGGAACGCAAAGTACTTTGCAAATGAAAACGCAGTGCGGATCATTGCGACCGGAAACGCCCCTTCGATAACGTTCGGCGTTGACGGTTACGACCCGTCTTACGCTTATGGCGTCATCACTTACAGATTTCCGGCAACGAACAGCACTTTATCAAGCGAAGGAACTGTCGAACTGATCTCCGGAGGCAACGTTAAATCAAGCAAAAACTTTTGTTACGCAGTCGGATACAAATATTACAGCACCATCGTAAAACTCGGCTCGGTATCTGCCGACTCGGTACGCATAAAGCTTATGAACGAGTGTCAGGCAGGCGATATTGTATATATCAGCGAAGTTTCTTTCTTCAAAACGGAATCCGGAGCCGAAAAATACTCCAAGGTCTCAGCGCTCGCGGCAAACGGAGAGACTTTGTCAAAGTACACGGAAAACGCGCTCAAAACCTCGTCATACGTCTGGTCTGACTATATGATACCGTACTGGGACACGGATCTTATAATAAACGAGGGCGTTTATCCTCTTCAGAATAAGAACGGCACAATGAGTGACATCACTCTCATGTTTGACGCTGACAGGATCATCTCGGTCAGAAGTTCAACTCTTTCGACAGAGTACAAAGAAGGAGTTGACTATGAACTTGCAGACGGAAAACTCCGTATTCTTCAAACCGGAAGTATTCCCTGCGTCAAGTACACCGACCACTACTTCACGTCGCAGAAAAGCAATTCATACCGCATCAGAGGAACAAGCAACTATGTCAGATTCCAGGAGGGACCAGGGATCCCGAGCGTACAGCTCGCGGTAACGTACACGCACAGCGACTCCTGGTCGGGTTACATGCCCGAAAATCAAGGTGAAGCTTTGCCGAACACGCTGTCAAAGCTTGAAAACGGAAAAGACTTAAAAATCGTCTTCTTCGGTGACAGCATCACAAACGGCGGTAACTCCAGCGGCGAGATAAATATGGCGCCTTACGCGGAGAGATGGACCGTTATGTTTGAAAAAGAGCTGAAAAGCCTCTATCCTTCCGCAAATATCAGCTGCACGAACACATCGGTCAGCGGAGGAAGCTGGACACCGGAAGCGGTCGACAACGTCCAGAACGCCATCATAGACTATTCTCCCGATCTCGTGGTTCTTGCGCTTGGAACGAACGACTATCAGTTCCAGTATTCGGCAAGCAGTACATATCAAAGTATGAGTTACGTGGTGGATCAGATTAAATCAAAGCTGCCGAACTGTGAGATTATTTTAGTAGCGCCGATGCTTTCCAACCCGGAATGCTTCGATCCCGATCTGCTCGACGAGTACATAGCAGGATACAGACAAAAAGCGTCTGAATACAGCGGGGTCGTTATCGCCGACGTCAATGCAGTCCACAAATATCTGCTCACAAGAAAGAGCTATACCGATATGTCGGCAAACAACCTCTGCCATCTTAACGATACTCTTGCGAGAACATACGCTCACGTTTTGATAAAAACCGTTACGCCCTCTTCTCTTTCAGATGCATACAAGCAGATCGAAATTGAAAGATTATCCGGCCTTGCAGATCCAAATTCTTATTTTGATAAGCAAAGATCCGTAATATCGGATATCACGTCTGAAGCGAGTTCTGCCGTTATGTCCGCTTCTTCTTTCAACGAAGCGGAAAAGATATACAGAGACGCGAAGATCGCAATATCATCCGTCCCGGACAAAAGCGCATATATCAAGAGCACTGCCGATTATTCAAATCTCGTTTTCGACAGTTCCAATGCGCTCCGCCTTTTCAGTTCTACAGGGTATATGACGCTGAACTACAGCCAAACCGAGAAAGCCGTCTCAATGACAGCGACCGGCAGCAATAAAGATATGCACACGACTTTGGTTTTCGATAAAACAAAGCCGGTCAGCGCGACTTCAAACAAATACGCGGTTTTGACATATAAGGTTCCGTCATCGATGTCTGCCGCGAGTCCAGTAACGCAGTTGTTTTTCAGCTCGGGAAACATATCTTCGGCGAACGAAACGACATCGGTCTCGTTCACTGCCGAAAAAGGAAGCTCGTTTCGCTCAAGGATCATAGATCTGTCGGAATACTCGTGGTGGGGCGGTATAATATCAAGGATAAGAATAGATCCTTTCAAAGCAAGTAATAAAGGCGACGCTTTTTATCTCTACTCTCTTTGCTTTTGCGAGACCGCATCTGAAGCGTCAAATATCTCATCAAAAATGGCTGACCGGGCAAACGGTGTGTATCATGCCGATTCAGCCGTAACAACATTCGACAACGAAGGATCGCTCTCATACATCACGCCGCCTTACATAACGCTGAGATTAGGAGACGTCAACTGCGACAAACGCGTAAACAGCCGCGACATCGCTGCATTGAAAAGATATATGGCAAGCGAGCACGAACCGGAATACGATTCCGTATCATTTGACGTGAACCGCGACGGGAAACGGTCGGCGCATGACCTTTCAATGCTTAAAAGAATCGTCGCAGGTTCATACGAAGGTGATTATGACTTCGAATATGACGCGCTCTGTACGGAATTTGATATATCATTCAATGCCACAGATAATACCGCTGCCGTAAGCCGGCACTTCGGACACTTCGCGTCGTTCCATACAGACGCCGGATTTGATGATCCGCAATACGCGGTATTAATATATAAAGTCAGCACGGACGTCACCGCGGCAGTTTATCTCGGCAACAACCTGATAAACTCTGCGAAAACAGACGCCGCATTCAAAAAATCGGACGGTTTTGAAAGCCTGATCATTGAACTTCCGGACGGATATGAAGGATCATACGTTACAGTAGACATTGCCGATATGACGCTTTCAGCATCTCACTTTGCAGTTTTTGCCGACAGGGCAAGCGCCGAAGAATTCGTAGCGGAGAAAACCGGAAAAACGCAGGACCCGGGTGATTTTGATATAGATTATTCGGAAAACGTGACGTTCTCTTTTTCCGACAATACGCTCGATCTTATTACGTACGTCAACCACACCTCGTACGAGGTGACCTCTATCGGCGAGCTGAAGCTTACAGTCGCGGAAAACAGGATTGATCCGTTCGTATACTTTGACCTTTCGTCTCTCAATATTTCAGCAAACGAATACAAATATATCATTTACACTTATAAAGTGTCGTCCGGCGCGTCCGAAAGAGCGACAAGGGGTCAGATATTCTTCTGCTCGGGATCGTCTTCCGTCCCCGCCGAAAGCTCATCGGTCATTTTCGATCTCACAAGATCCGGCGGTTATGAATCAAAGATCTTTGATCTATCCGGCGTGAACTGGTGGGGCGGTGACGTATACGGTCTCAGATTCGATTATTTCTGCGACGCATCGCTCGGCGACGTATGCACGGTGAATTCCGTAACTTTCTGTAAAACCGAAGCGGACGTTGCTTCCGCTCTTGAAAATAATTGACAAAAGAGGTATATCAATATGGAAAAAATAAGATTCGGTCTTATCGGCTGCGGCCTTATGGCGAGGGAATTCGCCTCTGCATCGGCAAGATGGTGCCACTTCACTGCGGACGTCCCGCGTCCCGAGATAGTGGGAATATGTTCGCCCGTAGAAGCTGAGACGGTATGGTTCAAAAAGAATTTTCCCGATATCAAATACGTGACAGCGGATTATCACGACCTTCTCGCCGCAGAGGACATAGACGCGATCTATTGCGCTGTCCCTCACAACCTTCACGAAAAGTTTTACATAGATACCATAAACTCCGGGAAAGCGCTTCTCGGTGAAAAGCCCTTTGGAATGAACAAAGCCGCGAATGACAATATTATGAAGGCGATCGAAGCCAATCCTAACGTTTTCGTTCGCTGCACGAGCGAATTTCCGTATTATCCGGCTATGCAGATAATCATCAACTGGATCAAAGAGGGAAAATTCGGCAGGATCATTGAAGTCCACGCCGGATTCAACCACTCTTCCGACTGCGATCTGAACAAACCGATAAACTGGAAGCGTCAGGTCAAATTTAACGGCGAATACGGATGTCTCGGAGATCTCGGAATTCACACTCAACACGTTCCGTTCAGAATGGGGTTCATACCCAAAACCGTGTACGCGCAGATGGATGATCTCGTAAAAACACGTCCCGACGGAAAAGGCGGCGTCGCGGTAAGCGATACTTTTGATAACGCTACCCTTTCGTGTGTGTGCGAAGACAAAGACGGCAACGAATTTCCGATGACTCTCGAAACGAAGCGCATGAGCCCCGGATCTACCAACCGCTGGTTCTTTGAGATCTACGGGCTTGAATGCAGCGCTAAATTCTCAAGCGACGACGCAAACTCATTCTGCTATACGACGTCATGGGGCAAAGAGCAGGCATGGTCGAGAATAGTCGTCGGATATAAGCCTATGATTCCTACGATCACAGGCTCGATATTTGAATTCGGATTTGTCGATGCGATCCAGCAGATGCTCGGAGCTTTTATGCTTGAGATGACAGGTCACGAGGTCCCGTTCGGGCTCTTTACCCCCGAAGAAACAAAGCTCTCCCACGAGCTCTGCACCGCCGCGTTACGCTCACATTACAACAAAACCGTCGAGAAGGTGAACGGCTGAACCATGGCGAATTCATATATTACAAGAGCTCTGACAGCAGACGGTTCCGCCCGCATCTTCTTTACCGATACGACGTCCGTCGTTGAAAAGGCAAGGAGTATCCACAATACTTCAAAGACGTGCTCGGCAGTCCTCGGGCGCGCGCTTACCGCGACTTCCCTTATGGGTTCTCTTCTCAAAGACCGCGGTGATTCTGTCACGGTGCAGATAAAGGGAGACGGCCCGGCGGGAACGGTAGTATGCGTATCAGACTATATGGGCAACGTCAGGGGATACGTACAAAACCCCGAAGTGGAGCTTCTGCCCAACGAAAAAGGAAAGCTTGACGTCGGCGGCGCCGTAGGAAAGAACGGATACCTGTACGTGACCAAAGATCTCGGGCTTGCGGAACCGTATAACGGCGTTTCACCTATCGTCAGCGGTGAGATCGGAGACGACATCACGGAATACTTCGCGTCAAGCGAACAAACTCCGTCCGTATGCGCTCTCGGTGTCAGAGTTTCAAACGGCAGGAAAATAAAGGCCGCCGGCGGATTTCTCGTTCAGATCATGCCCGGAGCCGATGACTCGGTCATCGACAAGATCGAGAAGAACCTGACGATGATCCCCTCTGTTTCCGCTCTTATCGAAGAAGGCAAAAGCGGTGAGGATATAATCTCATTGGTTTTTAAGGACATTCCGTTCGATATCTTCGATGAATTCGATACCGAATACAAATGCACCTGCACGAGAGAAAAATACCTTAAAGCTCTCATATCCCTGCCCGAATCAGACATAAACGACCTTATCAAAGATAACAAGCCTGTCGAAACGGAATGCCGTTTCTGCAACGCTAAATACGTTTTTGATATCGGCGAGATAATTTCAAACAGGTCTTGAATCTTTGATAATAAAAAATGCTGAGGAGACGCAATGTCTTCTCAGCATTTTTGTTTCTAAGTATCAAACCGTTTATCCTGCTATCAGTCTCTTAAGTGCGGAAAGGTCTCTTGAATTGATCTTGCCGTCCCCGTTTATATCGGCATTTACTGTGATCACAACGTCGTCTTCTTCAAGACTCGAAGCTATGCATCTTTTCATTACCGAAATGTCTCTTGAATTCAATTTTTTGTCTCCGTTTACGTCGCCGGGAAGCGGATCGAGCACGGGTATATCTTCTGTCTTTGTTGCACCGCACTCAGTGCACGTATACGTTTTGATTCCGGTCTCTGTATAG
>JAFSUU010000002.1 GCA_017445115.1 Clostridia bacterium
ACGCGGATTTAGCTCATTTGGTAGAGCGCGACCTTGCCAAGGTCGAGGTGGCGGGTTCGAGCCCCGTAATCCGCTCCATTGAGCCGCATCAAGAATGCGGCTCATTAAATACGGTGACATAGCCAAGTGGTAAGGCCACGGTCTGCAAAACCGTTATTCCCCGGTTCAAATCCGGGTGTCACCTCCAATAAAAAGGACATCCGCAGGGATGTCCTTTTTATTGGAGATCATACCTGTTTTATGAACCGGATGCGGAGCGCCCGGTTCTAATCTGAACCATCGCTTTGCGCCGCCGGTGGTGGATGCAGCAATGCGATGGTTACGGCAGCGGTCGAAAAAACGCAAGGATCAGATGCGGCAGCATCCCGCCGCGTTTTTCGGGCACCGCAACGAGTTGTGTCACCTCAACTAATTCATCCGACGGATAAAATCAAGGCGCTGTTTTCACAGCGCCTTGGTTTTATTTATCAGTTATTATCTTCTTTCGGGGCGTCAAGCTCGGTAGCTTCCTCTTTCGGCGGGACTTCTTCCTTTTCATCATCGCTCTTTTCGTCCTTGACCTCGTTGTAGAAGTTAACGATTACGGACGTTACCAGCGCGACGACTACTATCCCGTAAACGCCGAGGATGACAGACAGCGCGCGGGAAAACGGCGAGAGCACGGTGAGGTCGCCGAAGCCGATCGTCGTCACGACGGCAAAGCAGTACCAGAGGGCGTCGATATAGGTCGAAATACCCGGCTCAATCGTCTGAAAGACAAACGAAAACGAAACAATGAGCAAAAGCAAGCCGAAAAGGATCTCCGCCGCGAACGTCTTGCGAAGGATCTTTTTCAGAACGCTGAAACGCATCTGATAAAATGAGATGGAAATAATGTGGCCGAGCATCATCCCGGAGACAAATATGATATGCACCAGCAGATACGACGCAGCGTTATCGGTGTCGACAAATATGGATTCAACCATTAAGACTGCGATCAATATCGAAATCAGAATGTTTAATATACTGCTTCTCAATTTTCGCTTTTTTATTATTGCAAATATGCGTCCTGTAAGAACCGAAGCAAAAAACGACTCCATCAGTATTACGATCCCGGGGATGCTGAACCCTATGAACACAAACACCACACCGGATACTAAATAGATCGCGGCACAACAGACAAGCTTTGTAAACAACTGATTATCTTTTTTGAATGCGTCGAATGCCCGGATCAGATTCGATGCAAATATCAGAACGTACACGATAAAATATTCGCGCACTGAATCCTGCCCCGCGCTGAGATGCGACGCCGATATGAGAGCGAACAGCAGACTTGCTGCGGACAGAATGCCGTCGAGTATTCTTGTAATGCGCGCTCTCACCATCGGGATCAAACGTGGAATATTCCTTTTCATATTAAAACCTTCTTTATTATGTTAGCTGCATTATCGCCTGGTAAATGCCTTCAACATAAACCACAATGATCAGCGCAATACCGGCGATGGGGATCAGTAGATCGAGTTTATCGTGTTTCGGCTTGCGGTTATAAGAGAACAACAGCATGAACGGAGCGACGATTATGAGCGGCGCCGTTCCTCCGAGCCCGCATTTTTGAGCGAGCATAAGAGCGTATATCAGCTCATAATCGAATGCTTCCGTACCATAACTCGGAAATGCGGCAATAGTCGTAAAAACGACTGCGGCAAGAATGTCGAGCACGGCGACCACAACCATAATGATCGCGGCGTGTACCGAAAAATGCCATGAGTTGGCGTTTGTGCCGAGAAATTCTTTGTATTCTTCGCGCGTCTTGCCCTGCTTGATGAACTTGCGTTCGCGCCGTTTGATGAACAGAGCGAGCGCGACGAATATCAAAAATCCGAACGGGGGCTTCGTCGTGAGAAACGGAAAAACGTATACGGGGATCGTTATTTTATTGAAACTCGACAACACTTTTATAACCACCGATACCGCCTCGTAAGCTACCGGCAAAATCGCAAGCAGGCGGAAAACGATGAGGGCTTTTCCTTTGAAAAGTTTTTTCGGTGTGTACTCCAGGAAAAACATAACGAGAGTACATAGAAAAAGGTCGAGAAACAGATTGAACGATAAGAAAACTTTGCTCTGCAGTACGCTGTCTATAAGCTCACGTGCGCTCTCCCTTGAGCCTCCGACTGACAAAATGCCGATCGCATACCTCTCGTATATAACCATAAATATACCGATCGTGCCAATCGACAGAGCCCCGAATTTTATGAGAAGTTTCTTGAAATTCTCTTTCGCCGTGAGGATCATCGCGAAGTTGGCGATCAGCAAAAGCGGCGTCGCAGTGTCGCCGAGCAGCGATATAATAAACTGAAGCTTTTCGTGACCGCCGACCTTTTCCGGGGCGATCTGCGAGCCGACCTGTAATAAGATGCCGACCTGAGCCAGCGCAAGGAATATCCATGCCGCAATGCGAAAATGCTGATAATTCAGCGGCCCGCGGTATTTTATATCATTAGTACTGTCGATCTCGTGTATCTTTCTGCGATGCTTCATTTTCGTGTCTCCGATATGTCTAAAATGATCAGAAATTGAATCCTCAAATCAAATATATCATTTTTTGGAAGAATAGTCAATGATAAACGGCAAATATAGTATTATAACGCTAATAATCTGTTTGTATCAAAACGTATACTGATAATACTTTGATTTTCTTCCGTCCTCAACAAATTCCTCGGCGAGCACAAATCCGTTCTTCTCAAGAACTCTTTGCGAAGCGTGGTTATCGGAGAACGCAAATGCGCCGATACTGCCTATATCGTACTTATTATGAACCTCGTTTATGAATAATCCAACGGCTTTTGTTGCTATCCCTTTATTCAGATACGCTCCGTCGAATATACAAAAGCTCAGCATCGCGTTCGGGTCGCCGCTTTTATCGATGCAGTAGCACCAGACGTCGCCTACATATTTCCCGTCGACCGTTATTGTGCGTCCGAAACTCGCAGCGCCCGGGAGAAGAGTTTTCCGGTAATCGTCGAGCGCTTCCTCAACGCTCTTCGCTTTCTGCGGAAGATTCTCCTTGACGAACGGCTGCTTCGCATTTTCAAAATAAATCCTTACAGTCTCTTCTGTCCTTTCGGATAATACTATCGTCATTTTCAGCCTCAATAATATTTGTTTATCAGATATAGTATAACAAAATATAATGGATTTTTCAATGAAAATACAACGAAAAATCACGCCGCAGGCGACGGACGCGTTGATGATATTCCGTTTCTTTCGCAATGGATAAAAAATCCGACGGCAAACCGTCGGATTTTTTGTGATTACCGAATGAAATTACAAAAATGATATACGACTTGCGCCGTATGATATACCGTGCTAACGCACGGCATGATATATTGCCCCTTTGGTGCAATATGAGATAATATCCGTTCCTCAATACGCCGCAGGCGTATATCATCCGCGAAGCGGATATCATACCGAAGGTATATCATCCGTTCCGGCAAGGAACGGATATCATTGCAAAAGACACTTGCTTTTGCAAGTGCCTTTTGCTGGTGGAGCGTACGAGACTCGAACTCGTGACCCCGACACTGCCAGTGTCGTGCGCTCCCAGCTGCGCTAACGCCCCTTTTGATACAGTATATCACAAACTGTATCAATATGGAATACTATATTAAAATTTCGGTTATAAAATCAGTTGTCGCCCGAACTCGTCGCCTCAAAAGAGATCGCGGTGCGAATGGCAGACGGCTCAGCGGCATCTTTTTGGTACAGCGTCGCTTCAAAGTCTTCCTTGTGATCGAGAAAGACTTTCGCAAGCTTCGGATCAAAGTGAGAACCCGCCTCGTCCCGGATGATATCGAACGCCTCCTCCGGAGACATGGCTTTTTTATAACAGCGCTCCGAGACGAGCGCGTCGAAGACGTCGGCGATCGCCATTATCCTTGCGGAAAGGGGTATCTCCTCGCCCTTGAGACGCTCCGGGTATCCCGTTCCGTCCCATCTTTCGTGGTGATAAGTCGCAATATCGGACGCGAACGACAGATATTCCTCGTCGGTGATGCCGTTCAGCACTTCACGGACGACCGTTCCGCCGACCGCGGCGTGATTTTTCATCTGATCGAATTCTTCCGCCGTCAGTTTACCCGGCTTTTTCAGAATACTGTCGGGAATAACGATCTTTCCTATATCGTGCATCGGAGCGAGGGTGCACATCAGAGCTATGAAATGATCCGAGATCTGTTCGGCGTAAACGCCGTCATCCCTCGCGCGTTCCGCAAGAGTTTTGACGTAAAAGCTCGTGCGGGAAATGTGCTCGCCCGTCTCCATATCACGGTTTTCGATGAGGTTTGCAAGCCCGGAAACCATGTGCGCCTGCATCCCGGAGATCCTCTCCTGATTTGAGACGAGCTCCGCCTGAATGTCCTGCTGTACGAGGTCGTTGTAATAGACGTAGCAAAGAATAGCGCTTATGGCAACTGCGATATACGTGACGTTGATCTTATAAACCGTCATCGGAACGACGCCCGCGGCAAGGATGACGAGGATCATCGCTATCGTCGTCTTGTCTCTGTGACGGAATCCCTTTCCGACGAACAGCATATTCACGATCAGATATATTAGGCTAACGAAATAGAAGATACCGTAGATGAAGAAATAATCGCCTCTGAAATACCCTTCATCGTTGAAATAGAAGATCCATCCGAAAGGCGCGGCGACGATCTCCACGGCAAAGTTGACCGCCAGATAAATAATGGCGAGCTTTTTCTGATGAAGTCCGAGCGCACCGGTGAACAGAACGCCGAGGATCGGGGCGACGGAAAATTGTATTACGGTCAATACTGTCAGCGGGATCGCAAACGAAGGCTTGTAATATCCGCAATGGACCGCGAACTCGGCGCCGGAGCAAAGAAAGATAGCCGCAAAAGTGAGAATGAACCATACCTTTTGTACCTTCGTGAAACCGGAATAATTCAGCACGTGAAGCGTCATCGCGATCATCATAAGCTCGGTGAGTATGAAAATACACGTATAGAACGTCATAAGGCTATCCTCTCCTTTCCGTCCGCCCGCAGGCTGACATTTTTTGAAATAATATACTATTATAACAGTTTTATCGTATCATATTATGTGATGTTTGTCAATAGAAAATCTGCCCGGACAAGTCCTCAAACGCGAATAACCGCGTTCGCTCTGACCGGATCCACTGTTATGCCCCGCCCACTTTGCTGATTCTTTTTCCAAAAAATTGATGATATAAGTCACAGAATTGCCCGTTCGGTATTGCAATAAAACCAAAGCTATGATAAAATAAAATACAGCAAGTCAAAGCGTAACGTATTGCGCCGGCGCATCGTATTTCTGCGGTATCTTACGCGGGACTGTGTATCATTTTAATTACAAAACAAGGAGATACCCGTATGGAAAAGAAACGTTTGGTGACCAGAAGCGACTTTGACGGACTGGTCTGCGCCATGATACTCAGAGAACTCGGACTCATTGAAGCGATCAAATTCGTCCATCCCAAAGACGTACAGGACGGCAAGGTTGAACTCTCCGAAAACGATATCACGACAAACCTCCCGTTCGATCCTCGCGTCGGGCTTGCATTTGACCATCACGAATCAGAGACCGACCGCCTTTTGAATATCGAGACCGGCGGAAAACTCATCATCGATCCCGACGCCCGCAGCACGGCAAGAGTCGTATATAATTACTACGGCGGCAAGGAAAAGCTCCCGCGCGTCACAGAAGAGCTTATGGTAGCGGTCGACAAGGGTGACAGCGCCGACTTCACCCTCGACGAAATACTCGATCCCAAGGGTTGGGTGCTCCTCCATTATCTTATGGACCCCCGCACGGGACTCGGACGTTTCCGCAACTTCCGCATTTCCAACTACGATCTTATGATGGAACTGATCGGCTACTGCATGGATCACGGCATCGACGAGATCTTAGAGCTTCCAGACGTCAAAGAGCGCGTTGACCTTTACTTCGAGCAGGCGGAGCTCTTCAAAGCTCAGCTCAAGCGCATCGCGAGGATCGAAGGAAAAGTTGTTGTTCTCGACCTCAGAAACGAGGAGATCATCCACGCGGGCAACCGCTTTATGATCTACGCTATGTATCCCGAAGCCGAGATCTCCGTTCACGTCACCTGGGGCTTCCAGAAGCAGAACACCGCCGTTATGATCGGAAAATCGATCATCAACCGCGCGTCCAAAGTCGACATCGGCGAGCTATGCCTCAGCTACGGCGGCGGCGGTCACAAGAACGCCGGCACGTGCCAGCTCGACAACGATCGCGTCGACGCGGAGCTCCCGACAATTATCGCGGCTCTCAACGCTTGACGTTATAAAACAAAATGAAAATCGCCTTTTGCAGTGCAAAAGGCGGTTTTTTATTGAGATTCAAAACTTTCTTCCCTCTCTGTGAAAGAAATACCCGAGATTGATCCTAACTTCCTTTCTCCCGATGTCGTTGTTCGTATAGCAGCACGTGTCAAATCCGATCAGTTCAAACCCCTCGTGAAGATAGAATCCGATAGCGTTCGTGTTGCAGGACTGAGTTTCAAGGATTACGGCGCGTCTTTTCTGCTCCTTCGCGATCTCTTTGGCTTTGTCCATCAGCCGCTTTCCGACGCCCGTTTTGCGAAGTTTTTCCGTTACCCAAAGCTCCGTAACTAAAAGCCTATTCGACCACTCTTCCGGACAAACCTCGATACAAGCCAACAGATCTCCGTTTTCACCGACTATCCCATACGCCTCGGCGCCTTCCCAGTGATCCTGGTAAAGCGAGTCGGGGAAATCATATTCCTCAGGAGTGTGGATTATCGTCTTCTCCGCAGGCTTTTTTACTATCGAGACCGTGCAGCCGTCATTGTCCAGCGGATCTATTTTAAAGTCGTAATAGCTGTCGCTCACCGTCGCTATCGGGACGACCGTCCCTTTCCATTTTTCCTTCGGGAGCGGTATTATTTCAAGGCAGTCGCTCTTCATTTCAGACTTTTTCCTTTCAAATCTATATGCCGGTAAAATCCATTAATCAGTGCCGGACTCGGTTTCCATCACGGTAAATCTGTCGCCGTCTTCGACCGTGACGTACATAAACTCGCTCGAGCCCTCTTTGATAAACACTATCTCTCCTTCTTTGACGTAAAAGCGGAACGTGTTGTCGTACCCGCTTGACTCGTTCAATGTAAGAATTCCGTCTTCCACGGTCCACTCGCCCATGCCGATATAACTGCTGAGGAAGCCGACGTAATACTGATAATTTCCGTCTTCTCCGAGCGTTATTGTGAAATCTCCGCCGAAGCCTTCTTTTTCCCAGACGAACGTCTTTCCGGCGACGTCATATCCGCCCCCCTTTCCGGCGCAGGCGGCAAGGAATAATACCGCAAAAAGAACAATAAACACCGCGATTTTTTTCATATCAGTCTTCTCCTCATTTCGGTATTGTCTGCGAGTCATATATATTCTGTCATATATTGATCGTAAAATCAACCGGTATTGTATTTTGTCAAGGAAAATCTTATATTTTTTGCGACTTATTAATTTCAGAAAAAACAAAAAAAGTGTTGACAATCAGAAAAGCTTATGATATAATAAGTCTCGCCTTTAAGGGAATTGAATATTTTATATGCTGGTGTGGCTCAATGGCAGAGCAGCTGATTTGTAATCAGCAGGTTGTTGGTTCGACTCCGATCACCAGCTCCAGGGAGCGTTCCCGAGCGGCCAAAGGGGGCAGACTGTAAATCTGTTGTCACTGACTTCGGTGGTCCGAATCCACCCGCTCCCACCAGAAAACCCGATGCGAAAGCATCGGGTTTTCAACTAAATCCGTCCTTACGGACGGGATAAATCCACTTCGTGGATGAAATCGCTGCGCGATGAAATCCGCACTAACGTGCGGGATAAAGAGTACGGATTTGATTTCATCGTGAGCGAAGCGAACGATTTCATCCGAGCATCGCGAGGATTTCACCGCGGCTCTGACGCGATTTCTTTAAAAACGAGAGATTTTATCATAGCTGAAAATAAACTCGCCGATCTTTCAACCGAATTTGCGGTTCAAATACTGAAGCTCTCCGACAGCATGAAAGGTCATTATTCACTTGCAAATCAGCTTGAGCGGAGCGGTACAAGCATCGGCGCGAATATCCGTGAGGCAAAATACGCTCACGGAAAAGCCGACTTCATCGCAAAACTGCAAATCGCCCTGAAAGAATGCTATGAAACAGAATATTGGATCGAAATAGCGCAAAAAGCAAATATTGTTTCGGAAGAATCCGTGAAAACGCTTCTTCACGACTGTGGCGCCATTCGCCGTATGCTCATCTCCTCGATCAACACGTCAAAAGAGAATAGCCGAGGTTGAATAACTCACATTTTTATGATATAATGAAATCAAATAATTGGGATTTAAGGGGAGCACTGTAAGATATGACGTCGGAAGAATTATGGAAAAAATCCGGTCTTACCGGGACTTATGAAGCGTGGGCTTTCGGAGAAGCTCCGGACAAACTGGTAGACTTAGTTCTGCAGGGGATCAAAACAGCGACCTGCTCTGCGTATGACTTGTATTTAATCGATAATGAACCGCTTCCGCAAGCAGGAGATTATAGCGTTATCTTAAATTCAAGCGATGAAGCCGTTTGTATAATCAAAACGCTTAAAGTTTATGTAACAGCATTTAATCAGGTTTCAGGAGAGCATGCTTTTAAAGAAGGAGAAGGAGACCGGTCTCTGGAATACTGGCGAAAGGTTCACATTAATTTTCTGACGAATGAGCTTGCATCTGTAAACAGATCTTTTGATGAGAATACAAAAGTGGTTTGCGAAGAGTTTGAAGTTGTGTACAAATAGTTTCCGGTTTATATGGATAAAGCGCATCTGTTCTGCACGTTTGCAAATGACATCTTGCATCTGAACTGATCGCTGCGCTAAAAAGCAGGCATCCTATTGGATGCCTGCTTTTGTTGGTGGGAGCGATTTAACGGTGGATTCGGAAGCCCGTGCGTATGCAGTATGGCACGCAAAAACGCTCCGGGAATGATTTTCCTTTTCAAATATTTCCTTCGCAAAATTCAATAACAGTTGATTTTACGATAGATATGTGACAAAATATATAGAGTTGATATTATGATACAGAAAAGGAGGGGATGGATATGAAAAAGATCGCGGCGATGATGGTGCTTGCCGCAATTTTACTCAGCTTCAACTCCTGCTTGGGTATTAAGATCGAATTCACGGATAATTCCGGGATTTTTCCGCTCTCGTCCGAAGATCTGCCGTTTGACGACGCCGCCGGCGGCGGACTCCACCGTCACTTTTACGACCCGGCAGACGGCGACAGCGTAAAGCTTTCGACCTGCGTTTTCGACGGCTGTTTTGCAAAAGGTCACCTCACGGAAGATCGCGCGTTTTTGGAGGAGATCTCCTCGTACCTCGATTACGAGCACAGAAAAAAGGAAATTCTTTATTCGTGCAACTACCTAATGGATGAGATAGAAAAAGCGGAAAAATACGACGAGGCGCGCCACGGATATTCGGAAACGTCCGCGCTCTACCGGGAAAGCGACGAAATAAGGAGAAAATTCGCCGAGCTTGACGGTTACCGCGACTACGCGTCTGACGTTATGAACGCGGCGTATATCTTTTTCGTCTCGGATCCCGACGAGTATTATGAGATATACCGCGAAGCGAAAGGCTTTTATTCGCTCGTCGACAGAATGACTTCTGAGATAAAAATCTCCTGCTACGAGAGTGCATACAGAGAGTATGTCTTCAGAGAGGAAGACGGCAGGACGGCGGCTGCGGTCGAAGAAGAAATACAAAAAGCGAGAGCAACTGCCGACGACAAGACCGCAGAACTCAAGAGCAACGTTTCCGATCTGCTCGACGAGCTCGCCGTGATATCCGACCCCGCGTCGTCGGAGCGCGTGCCGGAATATATGGAGAAGGTCGTGGAAGCAAACAACGCGCTCGCGCGTTATCTCGGCTACGACAACTATTTTGAATACGCTCTGAAAGAAGTTTACAGCAGAGATTACGATATCGGCAAGGTCAACAAGCTGATCTCGCTCGTCAAGGAATACTTCACCCCTCTGTTATGGTATTACCAAGGCCAATACCAAAATATATCTTATTACGGATACGCCGACACCTCGGCGATCGACGGATCGTTTTTCGACGACGCGGACGCGTGCGACACGCTCTACGGCTTTTTGAAGAGAGTTGAAGAATGTCAGACTGACGGCGTATCATATTATGAAAGCGCGAACAGCGCGATTCTTGACGGACGAGCAATAAAGGTGAAAAACAGCGGATATATCACCGCTTTCACCACGTTCCTCAAAGAGTCCGCGTCGCCGGTGATGTGTTTTTCGGAAAGCTACGGCAGCGTGTCGAGCTTTGTACACGAGCACGGTCACAGCTTCGCGCATCTGACGGGTTCCTCGGATGATATTTCTCTCGACGTCAACGAGATACAGTCTCAGGCGGCGGAACTGCTTTATGTGTCTTATCTTGAAGGTCATCCCGCATACGATACGCAGTCCCGGCGCGCGATAAAAGCCAAATCTCTGTTCTCCGCTATCACCTCGCTGATAAACAGCACCGCTTGCAGTGAATTTGAAAAAGTGCTTTACACCGGAGACGCGTCGGGTATCGACGACCCCGAAGGGCGGCTTGCCGACGGTGTTACGAGCGACGAATACGACTATCTTTATAAGTGTATCCTCGGAGAATATGATATCGCTTACGGCATGGAGACATATTGGAGGACCGCGGTCCCGGCTCATCCGTGCTACTATCTCTCGTACGCCGTTTCGATGATCCCCTCTCTTGAGCTCTACGTCTTGAGCGAAGAAGAAGGGCTTGAAGCGGGAGTCGGCGCGTATCTCTCTTTGTTCGACTTTCAGAACACCGACGAATACAGACAGAGCGACGAGGCCGACATAGAGTTCGTCTGCAATTATATCGGAGTCGGCTCACCGTTTGAAGAGGAGACTTTCATTTCGCTCTCCGAGGCGCTTTCAGAATAAAAAATCGGCGGACTTGAAAAGTCCGCCATTCTTATTATAAATCATTTCCCGAAATATTCTGCAACCTCTTTCAGGTTGTCTATGACGCGAAGATGCTGAGGACAGATCCCCTGGCACTGCCCGCACTCTATGCACTCTCCGGCGGCGCCGAAATCGTGCGTCAGGTTGTCGTAGTACTCTCTCTGAGGCGTCCAGCCCTTCCCTTCAACTTCTTTTCTGTCGGCGTTGTAGAGAGAAAAATATTTGGGTATCGGAATATTCATCGGGCATCCGTCGACGCAATAAGAACACCCGGTGCAAGGAATGAACGGATCGGAATTGAGCGCGTCGACCGCAACTTTAATGAGCTTTTGTTCTTCTTCGCCGAGCGGTTCAAAATCCTTCATATAAGATATATTGTCCCTCATCTGCTCGAGGTTGCTCATTCCGCTGAGGACGACCATAACGCCGTCAAGCCCTGCGCAGAACCTTATTGCCCAGGACGCGACGGACCAATCCGGATGAAGCGCCTTCATTCTGCTCTCCGCCTCTTCAGGCAGCTTTGCGAGCGTTCCGCCCTTCACCGGCTCCATGATGATCACGGGCTTTCCGTGACGGCGCGCGGTCTCATAGCATTCCTTTGCTCTGATCGCGGGGCTGTCCCAGTCGAGATAATTGATCTGAAGCTGAACAAACTCGAGCTCCGGGTGCTCAGTCAGCACTTTATCGAGCATTTCGGGAGTGTCGTGAAACGAACAGCCGAGAGTGCGGATAAGTCCGGCTTCTTTTTTTCTCCCGAGAGTTTCAAAAGCGCCGAGCTCGATGCATTTCTCATAGTTGTCGCGGCTGAGATCGTGGAGAAGGTAGTAATCAAAGAATCCCGCGCCGGTCTTTTCGAGCTGTTCGTTGAAAATACGCTCGACGTCCGCTGGCTCTTTCGCAAAGGCGGCGTGAAACTTCGTCGCGAGAGTATAGGTATCGCGGGGATGGCGCAAGACGAGCGCGGTCTTTGTCGCGCGTTCGCTGTTGAAGCCGCAGTACATCCAGGCAGTGTCAAAATAAGTGAATCCGTTTTCGATAAACTCGTCGACCATCTGAGACATAGCCTCAACGTCGATCGAAGACGGATCCTTTTTGTCGATACGGGGGAGTCTCATAAGTCCGAAACCGAGCTTTTTCATATTCGTCTCCATATCATAATTTATATACTTAATATACAGTATTTTTATATCAAAATCAAGTGCCGCGGCGTTAATTATATGCGATTGACAAGCGTCCGGCGTCGTGGTACAATAAAAATGCCGAAATAGTGCATCAACTGTGAAAGGAACCCACGGTATGACAGTCATAGTTTGTTTTGATACGGGACGCGGTATGACCTTTTTCGGAAAGCGTCAGAGCGCGGACCGCGCCGTTATAAAAAGAATATTATCAGTCTCGGACGGCAAGACGATATATGCCGAGCCTTACGCCGCGCCGCTGTTCAGAGAGTGCGGCGCAAAGATAGTTCCGACCGGCGATTTCTCGTCTCTTCCGGGTGACGCCGTCTGCTTTGCGGAAACCGTCGACCCCGCATCGCTCGCCGGCGCGATCGACAAATTCGTGATATACAGATGGAACAGAAAATACCCGCGCGACTGTGCGGCAGGATTTTTCCCTTACGACGAAGGTCTGTCTTTATACTCGATCTCTGACTTTACCGGCAATTCACACGACAGGATCACCGAAGAGATCTGGGTAAAGTACGCGGAGGCTGAAGTATGAAAACACTGAAACGGCTTACCGCCGTGATCGCCTTGATACTTTCCGTCTGTTTTCTCTTTGCGTCCTGTGAAATTCCGCTCCCGACCGAGAGCGACTACGGCGCAGAGAGCATAACGCAGACGCCGAAGGACACCTCACCGGACAAATTCGACCTGTCGGCGGTGCCGGAATACTCCGGAAAGGCGTACGTCGCCGTAAACTCCAACAAGCCTTATTTCACAGGCAGCGACGTAACGACAAAGCCTTTTGAAAAATACTCGTCTCTCGATTCGCTCGGCAGATGCGGCGTCGCGTACGCGAATATCTGCAAAGAGATAATGCCGACCGAAAAGCGCGGCGAGATCTATTCCGTCAAGCCGACGGGCTGGCAGCACGTCGAATACGATTTTGTCGACGGTCTTTCACTTTACAACAGGTGTCATCTCATCGCGCATTCTCTCGCGGGTGAAGACGCAAACGAAAAGAATCTGATAACCGGCACGAGATATCTCAACACGGAGGGAATGCTTCCGTTTGAGAATATGGTCGGGGACTACGTAAAAGAGACGGAGAACCACGTTCTTTACAGAGTGACACCCGTTTTTGAAGGCGCGAACCTCATCGCGACCGGAGTGCTGATGGAGGGATACTCTGTCGAAGACGGCGGTGACGGCATTGAATTCTGCGTGTTCTGCTACAACCTGCAGCCGGGCGTAGAAATAGATTATTCTAACGGAAAGAGCCGCGCTGCCGAAAAAAAGAACTCATATTCATTCTCATCCGACGACGTCACGGCGACCTACGTTCTGAACGAAAAGACCAAGAAATTTCACACGCCGGACTGCTCTTATATCGCAGATATAGCAAAAGAAAACCGAAAGACCGTGACCTGCAGACGGGGCGATCTCGTAGATCAGGGATACGTCGCCTGCGGCGGATGCAAGCCCTGAATCCGACTTGAAACCGTCAAAAAATCCCTCTTGGCGTCAAAAATCTACCACTTGGCGATAACCTCTTTACAAAGCTCTGTGCCGGATGTAGAATCAAATCACAACGAGGCGACGGAAAGCCGCCGACGAAAGGAAGCATCAAGTGAAACTGAAGATCGAGATCTCGCCGCAGCTTGAAAAGGAACTTATCCTTCGGGCGCCCGAGATCGATGACGAGGTGATACGGATCCGGGCGGCGATCGAAAAGATCACAGCCGTTCCCGGTGAAATAGCCCTGAAGACGGCAAGCGGCGAGATCTTCGTCGGATACTCCGAGATCTACTTTTTCGAAGTAAGCGGCGAGAAGACCTACGCTCACACGTCACGCGACTGTTTCGTGTGTCCGCTGCGTCTTGCGGAGCTTGAAAATATGCTTCCCCGCTATTTTTGCAGAGCGTCGAAGAGCATACTTGTGAATGCGTCAAAGATCAGAAGCATTTCGCGCTCGGCGACCGGCGTCGGTGAAGCGGGCTTTTCCGGGACAGAGAAAAAAATCTACATATCAAGAATGTACTACAACTCTGTAAGAGAGATCATCGGAGAAACGAGGTTAATAAAATGAGCAAGAATCTTAACGTCAAATTCAAACTTGGAACAGGGATCTTCTGGGGAATAGTCCTCATAGGCGCGGCGGTCCTACTTATTCTGAACGGCATCGGAGTCAATCTCGGCTACGGCCTCTCGGTGTGGAGAATAATCCTCGGGACGCTTTGTCTCGCATGGATCGTAACAACGATCGTTGAACTGCGCTTCACCGATCTTCCGTTTCCCTTTGCGTTTCTGTTTATAATATTCGAGCCGACGATAGCCCACGCCCTCGGGCGCGAAGACAACAAGCTGATCTCTACCTGGATCGTCCTTCTCGCGGCGCTTCTTTTGACCATAGGTCTGAAGGCGATCTTTTCCGGAAAAGTCAAAAAAGGCGTATCTTCGGTAGGAAGCAAAACTCTCTACTTTGACGGCTCCGATCTCGTAACGGCAGAAATAAGAGACAACGCAGGATCCGTTCAGGCATACGTCACCAACAAAGAATCATATCCCGGCGACGGAACGATCGTGATCTGCGACAACCTCGGCAAGATCACGCTTCACATCCCCTCTGACTGGAACGTGACCGTAAACAGTCACGACAATCTCGGCAAGGTAAGCGTAGCGGATCAGGAGGACGGCGTTTTTGACAAGAGCATCACGGTCGACGTCCGCGATAACGTCGGATCGGTGAACATAGTATTCGACTGAAAAAAGCAAAAATCTCCGGCGGAAACTTCCGCCGGAGATTTTTTAATAATGTTATTCTGTAACTTCGGTGTCCGGTTCTTCGTTTACAGTGTTCTCGTCCCATAACGGATAGAGCTCTCCGGTTATTTCAACGTCGCCCGCAGGCATTACGAATCTGTACGCTGTATATCCGGTCGTCTCTTCGACGTCGCTTATCACAACGCCGTTGGCGTACAGTCTTATACCCGCGTCGTCGAGCACGTTGGTCCTTATCTCGACCGTCTCTCCCTCGACAGCCTTTTCGGGATAAACTATAAGATAGTTTGCAAGCGCGTTTTTGTCGTAGCTGATGGAGTATTCCTGCGGCTCGTGCGTGCCGTTTCCGGGGACGTATTCAACACCGCAGTATTCGCATGTGACTCTGATCATACACTCGTTCAGCGGTTCTACGTTCTTCTCGCTGACGCTCGCTTCGAGGTGACCTCCTCCGATTCCGGAGTCGTTCGTCAGATAGATGTACGTGCCGCCGGTCATCACAGCGAACGAGCGAAGAATGACTTCGGTCTCGGTGTCGACTCCGGACGAAGCGACGGGAATTATCCTGACGCCAAGAGATGCTGCTTCGGAGACCGACTTCATCATCTGCGAGTTGATCCCCTGGATCTCGCTTTCGTCGTGAGGCGGAGCGTCGAGGACGAAATAGCAGAGCTTGACGGCGTCGTCGCGCCAGGAGTGTCCTGTGATCGCGTTTTCAAGCGCGGTGTGGACCGCTTCCGGATAGTCTCCGCCGCCGGCCGCGGTCTCGCCCTTCATAAGAGCGATGCACTCGTCGACGTCATCTCTGAAATCGTAGTATTTGACGACGTATTCGTCGTCCTCGTCTCGGTAGAAGTTGACGCTGACGCGTATCGAGAGAGCTTCATTCGACTTCGACACTCTCTTCACCATATCGGACAGCTCGGCTTTGAGGTACTCGAGTTCGTCGCCCATGCTTCCGGTCGTGTCGATCATCAGCATAAGGTCGAGTTTCTTGACTTCGAGCTCTCCGTCTTTTACGTCGAACGAAACGGCGGGCGCGCTGCCATCGTATGCCGAGAAGGAAATGTCTTTCTCTTCACCGCCGACTCTGACTTTGCCCGACGAACCTTCGAGAGACGCGGGATAGAAGAGGTACGCCTTGCCGTAAATATTGCTTCTCGCGCTCCAGATCACGCTGCCGTCGGAGGCTATAAGCTCCGATTTCGCATTGTAGACCGCGCCGTCACCGCTTGTAACGGACACTTCGATCACGCCGCGCGACGACATAGCTCTCGATGAAATGATGCCCGCCCATTCTTCTTCCGATGTGCGTTCGAGCCATTCCTTAAGATTTCTGACATCGCTCCACTCGGAGGCGGTGAGAAGTCCCGCGGAGGGTACGGGGTTATAATAATATCCGTAGTACTCATAATCACCGGATATATCCTCTTTGTCCGCATAATAGGTGCCGCCTTCTCTGACATCTTCGGTGATACCTGATCCCCGCTTTCCCGACGAACTGTCGAACAGTTTGTCCCAAATGCTTCCCGATGAAGGCTTTCCGCCTATCACGCCGTCTTTATACGACGCGGAAGCGCTGCTTCCCGGCTTTACGGTGTTGTCCGTGACCTGCGGCTTTCTTGTAAGTCCGATGACTCCTGCGGAAATAATACACGCTATCAGAACGACAGAAGCGAGAGAGTATGCGAGCCTCGGGCTGAAGCGCCTTTTCGCTTTCTTTTCCGTTTTATCTTCAAAACTGTTATATGCTTCAGACGGAAGGATATCCTCCGGCTTCGGCGCCGGCATACGGTCGTATGCGGCTTTTATTCTTTTTTCGATCTTTTTCATTTGTCCGTCTCCTCATTCAAATAACGGCCGGAGTTGCTTCAGCGCGCGGCGGTAACGCTTTTGCGCGGCTGCCGGGGTGAGTCCGACGATCTTTCCTATCTCCTTGAATCTGAATCCGTCGACCGCTTTCAGAATAACAATATTCCGGTCCGTCTCATTCAAGGCCATCAGAAGTTCGTTGACTTCGAGCGCCTCGGTAAAGTCGCCCTCCTCAGGCACCGCTTCGATCGCGTCCTCATCCGCGCTGACGTCGCGTCTGCGGCGCACCATGTCGATCGACGTGTTTCTCGCGATCGCCATTATCCACGCTGCGGCGTTTTCACCTTTACGGTAATTTCCCGCGAAGCGCAGGACTTTGTAAAACGTCTCCTGCGTTGCGTCCTCTGCAGCGGAGCGGTCGGAAAGTATCGAAAATGCGAGCGAAAACACCTTTTTTCCGAGCTTTTCGTAGAGTACGGTAAGCCCGGTGCCGTCGCCGTCTGCGACCTTAATGAGCGCACGCTCCGTTTCATATTCGTCGAACATCCGATCCGCCAAGGAAATCACCTCCTTTTCCGGCCTTTGTTAAGTAATACGTTCCGAGAAATAAAAATCGGACAATATTTTTGATTTTTTTCAAAAATCTCCGCCGGAACGGTCTGTTCCGGCGGAAAGATAAGTCATTTCGGTATTTTTTCGCTCCAGTGATACTGACCGTAAATATCTGTGAAGACGTAAGTCGCGACGGCGTGTTCCGCGTTTATATACACGTTCGAAACGCCGAGATTTCCGGAAAAGACCATATCCGCGATGACGTAACTGTCTTCGTATTCGCCACCGTAGGTATAGTAATCGCAGATGAATTCTATCTTGTCGCCGGTCGTCAGCTCCGAGTGCGACTTCGCGACGGTGTCCGTCTCTCCGTCCTTGTACACCCTTCTCGCTCCGGTGACGTATCCGTTCGGGTTCTTGTCGTCAAAAACGATGAGAAGTTCGGCGCGTTCTCCGTTGAGCAGTATCGGAACGTATCCGGATATTATCGTCTCTCCGCTAACGGTAACCGTGCTCTCATGATAATACGGAACAGGCTGGCTGTCGATCGCGATCCACGAACCGTCGTATTCGCCGATGAGGTCGCCGTCTTTCGTAAAATCGAAAACGTTGTCAAAACCGAGGTCGATATATCCCTCTCCGTCGTCGTAGAAGACGTTGAGTTCAAGATCCTGGACGAGGCTCCACTGCGCTTCCGTGAGCTGCATCAGGTAGCGCGACCCGGACTGCTTCCAGACGAGCGACGACGAGTCGAGCTGATGATTTGCTATATATCCGACGGAGCGGTCGACGTCGATATCTTTTCCGAAGAATGAAGTGAGTCCCGACAGTCCGCTCCCCGCGTTGCCGGAGAGGAGCGACGAGAAGATACTTGAAACTCCGTCATACGATACCGGGCTTTGCCCGGAGAACGATCCGAAGAGCGAGCCGAGCGGTGATGAAGAGGACGTTTGCTGACCTGCGAGCTCAAGTGACGCAAAGCTTCTGATGCACTTTGCGTAATCGTCGTCGATGCCTATTTTTTCATATTCCGAAACGGCGGAATCGACTGTCGCGATCTTCTGATACGGGAAATAGATCGAAAGTCCGTAGGAATTCGCCATATTCGTCGACACGCAGTTGTATTTGACCGCGGAGACGACTGCGTCGGCGAGTGCTTTCGCTTTCGCTGTGCCGATCTTATATCCGAGGTGCGCGAGGTCGACCATATCCTTTTTGGACGACAAAGCATAGCTTCGCGCTCCCGCTCGCGCGTCGGACACTCTCTGATAATCGTTTCCGCTGCAGAGCTCGGTGGCTTCGACCGCGAACGCGTTGAATGCATCCGGAGTCGCCGCGGCAAGCTCCGCAAGGTCGACTACGGAGAGCGTTGCGCTCTGACCGGGGCATCTTGAATTGCAGGTCTTTACGAAATCGTCCGCTATCTGTTTGCCGAGCTCGACAGTCGAGTAGGACGAGTTCTTTGAAAGGTGATTCAGCCAGTCGGTGTAATACCATCCGATACCGGGTTCCGTTTCCTCGGACGCAATGAGATAGTCGGCGTAAGGCTCAAGCATGAGCGCGTTCTCGTACGTCGCCATAAGGCAGGCGTCAAAGCCGATAAAATCAAATTTTTCACCCGCGTTTGAAAGCGCGCGGTTTATTCCAGAAAGGCTCATAGCGCCGGCGGAAGTATTCTTTTCATCGTATCCGAAACCGGTTATTGATCCGCCGCCGTGGTCCCACATTATGAGTATTTTGCGTGTCGCGGGATAATTCTCCGCGGCGTATTTTATAAACCTCGTAAGAGTTGAAGGATTCGTCATCGGGTCTTTGCCGTCGTTCTTGACGAGGCAGCGGAGCCCGCCGCTTTCTACCTTGTATATCTGATTGACGGAATTCGAAACGAAGTCGTTTTTCCATTCCGAGCAGCCGCCCGTATATACGATGACGTTGACCTTGTCCGAGATCGACGCCTTCGTCATTTCGGCAAGATCGCTCGACGCCATTCCGCCCTTCGTTTCAAGGTCGGTACCGCACATATATACCATTACCGTAACGGTATCACGTCCGCCGCCGGTGAGAATTGTATATTTATCTCTGGCTCCGTCGACCGCCGACGTGTTGAGCTTGCCGTTGTTTGACGTTCCCGTCCAGCCGGACGACGACGTTTCGGTCGCGAAATTCCATCCGGTGTCGGAGGTGTACCCTCCGCTGTCGGAATCGCCGAACATCGATGATAAACCGAAGCCGCCCCCGCCGAGGATAAGAACTATTATTCCTATCACGACGGCGATGATCCCCTTTCCGCCGGAAGAGCGGGTGGTATGACCGTATGATGAATAGCCGGTGCCTGTCGAGCGGGTCCTTCCGCCGGTCGGTCCCGGCGAGTAGATATTAGGACGTCCGACGGGTCCGGTGCCGAGTCCCGATCCCTGACGGCGTATCTCTTTCCCTTCGCCGGTGATATTCTTTTTTCTGCCAACAGGTCTGTTTTCCATACGCACCTCCCGCAAATTCATCGACTCAATTTTAGCATATTTTTTACACGTTTTCAACCCTGATGTTGAAATGCGCCGGACGATGGTGTATAATATATGAAAACGGCGCCGGAGGATTTGCCAATGCTTCTTTACATCGTGAGACACGGAGACCCGATATACGAACCGGATTCGCTGACGGAGCTCGGAAAGCTTCAGGCAAAAGCGCTTGTAAAACGGTTTTCCGTGTACGGACTCGACAGAGTTTACACCTCTCCGCTCGAGCGCGCAAAAATGACCGCCGCGCCGACCTGCGAAGCGCTCGGGATAACGCCGGAAGTGCTTGGATGGACGAGCGAGGATCTCACGTTCGCCGATTTTTCGGTACCCTGTCCCGATGGCGGCAGAACCTGGAGTTTCGGCTCCGTCCGGAACACGGTTTACAAGAATAACGAATCAGGCTGGCTCGGCGAAAAATGGTACGAGGCGTTCCCGTTCTGCAACTGTAACGCAAAAGCGGGATTTGAAAGAATACAGCGCGGATCCGACGCGTTTCTCTCCTCTCTCGGCTACACGAGAGACGGAATGATATACAAAGTCGACCGTCCAAGCGAAGAAAAAGTTGCGGTGTTCTGCCACTACGGCACGGGCACGACCTGGATCGCCCACCTTCTCGGTCTGACTCCGCCCGCGGTCTGGAGCACGTTTCTGATTAACCATTCGTCGCTCACCGTTTTCCGTTTTCCGAACGACAAAGAAGGATTCATTTCCCCGATGTGTCTTGCTCTGTCGGACTGCTCTCACTTATTCGAAGCGGGGCTTCCGATGAAGTACGAAAACTGGATAGAATATTAAGGAAGAAAAACTGAATACCCGGAGGTATACTTATTATGAATATCGTTTGTCTTGACCTTGAAGGCGTTCTCGTGCCCGAGATATGGATCGCTTTTTCCGAAGCGAGCGGGATACCCGAGCTGAGGCGCACCACGCGCGACGAGCCTGATTACGACAAGCTGATGAGATGGCGTCTTGCGACTCTCAAGGAACACGGACTCGGCATAAACGAGATAAGAGAAACTATTGCGAAGATCGATCCGATGCCGGGAGCAAAAGAATTTCTCGACGAACTTCGCTCAATGACGCAGGCGGTTATCCTCAGCGATACGTTTGAGCAGTTTGCGGGGCCGCTTATGAAAAAGCTCGGTATGCCGACCATCTTCTGCAACTCGCTTGAAATTGCGGAAAACGGAGAGGTGACCGGCTTCAAGCTCCGCGCCAAAAAGACGAAGCTCGTAACGGTCAAGGCTTTTCAGTCGATAGGTTACGACACCATCGCCGCCGGAGACAGCTTCAACGATCTCGATATGATCCTTGCGAGCAAGGCGGGCTTCCTCTTCAGAAGCACTGAAAAGATAAAGCACGATTATCCGGATATTCCCGCTTACGAGGAATACGACGAACTTCTCGCCGCGATAAAATCCGCGCTTTAAGTTCAGATGCATGGTTTAGGGGAACTTTTGAAAAAGTTCCCCTATGACTGATATGCACCCCAAAAGTTAGACGACTTTTGGAGGTGCATATTTTATGGAAAAAAAGAAACAAAAACACAAGAAGTACTCGCCAGAGTTCAAAGAATCTGTTATACTGGATATGAGGGAACACTATCTGACACATCGAG
>JAFSUU010000113.1 GCA_017445115.1 Clostridia bacterium
ATTTATGAAAGCCATTTTCACTCAGAAAATAAGCAAGACAATTGAGATAGAAGATGAGTCGAACAAGAAGGCTTCCGATTTTTATCCGAATGACGGCGACTGGCAACCGCATTATAACAATGCCATTGAACGCATTGAAGGCTTTCTCAAACTGCATTTGGGTGAGAGATTTCTGGATATGGCTTCGCGAGTTTCAATAACATGGAACGATCCGGTTATTTCAGATGAATACGGAAAAACAGAAAACGAAGAAAAGCCCCCTGCAACTTCCGGAATTACGCAAAACGCGGAGCAAAACCCCGGCGAGGACAGCGGTGTATCCGTCCCCGCGGCGATCGTGATCGGCGTGCTGGGCGGCGGTGCGGCGATAGCAGGCGCCGCTGCGGCTTCGGCAGACGGCGGAGACGATAAAAAGAAGAAGTCATATAAAATGTATGTGCAAAAGGACTTCGGCGATGCAATACGGCGCGGCGGCGACAAGCCAGTCAAGATACGCGCACGAATGGCGGAGGTAGACGAAAACGGTGTCGAACATGACCGAAACGATCTGACTGAAAAGATAGGTGTTTCAGCCGACGGAATGACTGTCCACGGCGCAGCGCTCGCAGGACGCTACTGTGAAGCGACAGTAAGCGTACCGGAGAACAATCAGAACGATACGGCAAATATCACCTTCACTTTCATGGGCGAGGGCGGCAGTTTTACCAATACCGTCATATTCCGCATAGTCGACGGTCCTCATCTTAAATTCGTGAACGAGGAAGACGGAACGCTGTATCACGAAAACTGCGGTATTGACGCGATCCCCGGCGATGGGTTTACATACACGGAGAGATTTGCAATAGTCGACGCGCCGACAGCGCCGAAGCTTTCCGATATAACCGCAGTAAATACCGGCGAGTTTGACGTAGAGTTCGCGCTGACGGATCAGCCCGCGCTCTATAAAATGACCGTGAAGAACAACACGAAACCCGATTCGGAACACGATATCTTCGCAAAGCCCGTTGACAAAAACTTCGAGATCCACGTTAACGTCGAGGGCGAAAAAGAGCCGGTCAAGGGCTACGTAACGGTGAAGCTATATCCCGAAGGGATCACGGTATCGTCTACGATGGAGGGCAAGAAGAACGACGTCAAATACGTCCGCGTGCAGGCGTACGAGAAGGAATACGTAGGGGATCTGGATAGAAAGTGGCAGGTCAGCGAGATCAAATTCACCCTCGCCTACAAGGGCAAGGACAAAGCGATCATCGACCCGAAGGAGGCCGAATACAAGTTTGATAAGCTCAAAGGCGCAGGCGGCAAAGGTACGGCGGCGGCAAAAGAGCAGGCGATCGCAGATAAGTACGATTACAAGGAATCATGGGGCGACTGGAACGGAAAATTCACCTATACGTTTGAACCTCAGGATATGCTGTGGGAGCCGGACAACGGCACATTCTTTATGGTTCTTTTGCCCGTGACATGCGAATACGACGGACAAACCTATAAAGATGAGATACCGCTTCGGCTTCGCGGCAAGGATCCCGACCCCATGGAGGAATGGAACAAAGAGTACGCCAAGACCCGCGAGAGGATCGAAAGATTTTCTCTGCCGTCTCAGAAAGATTACAATCTGCAGCAGCTCGAGAAAATAGCGGCAAATGAACCGCGTATCTCCACATGGGAACTGCGTTTGATGGCCAAGGACGTCGTGCGTGCCTATATGAAATACTGGACGGATCAGAACGAGAAGGATAAGTGGAACGCCTCCGCACTCGACTGGACGGTCTGGGGCCTTGAATGGGTCAAATGGATCGGCGACTGCGCTTTCTCCTACGTTGTCGCGGCTTATACAGGACCCCTTGAAGCGATCATTACTCCTGCGAAGGATGTTATGGTCAATGCTATTGGCGAAGTTGGCGTAAATATCGTATGGGGCACAAAGTTTGACGTTAAAAATCTTGAAATTTACGATCAGATCAAAAACGCCGGTGACAACTTTGTTTCAGGCGGTGTTTCTGACGGGGTAAGCTGGC
This sequence comes from Clostridia bacterium, assembly GCA_017445115.1. The sequence continues at coordinate 2,019 of JAFSUU010000113.1, forward strand.
TTGCATCATCGGGAATGTCAAGTCCCGCAAAGATCAAATATGCCTGCGCAATAATGGGCGGATACTTTGTATTTGCGGTATTCAACAATTACCTGCTCAGTCTTGAAAAAGGCGAAAACGACTTTTACGGGGCGATAATGGGCGCATTTAAAGACCTTACTGTTACCGCGGTAAAGATCGCGGCAAGTATGATGTTTAAGAAATGGCTTGAAAGCGAGTCTTTCAAGAAAAAAATAGGTCCTAAAATTCAGGAATTCATGCAAAAGTGGTTCGGAGACAATCTGAAGGATCAGAAATTCAATATTGAAAAGGCATACAATGAAAGCCAGCAATTATACGGAGATCTTGCTCTCAAAGATACGCTGCTGAATATTGATGTTGAAGTTACGCGTGCGGGAATAGCGGAAAAATACCTGACTGAACTTCTCGGTGCCGGAGCAGGCTGGATCCATGACAATCCCGATAAAGCGCAGAAACTGCTATTCAGCTTCAACCCTGCGGGCGAGATTATATTTACATTCGGCATCAATCTTTTTGCGGGAAACACCGATAACAGCGTTGTTGATTCAGTTTGCGAAATAAACATTTCAAAAGCTCTGTCAAACACTTCAAGCAAATTTTTCTCCTGGCTTTACGATATATTCTTCGGTGGCATCCCTGTTGCGGAATCCGTGATAGATATCCCCAAAGATCCTCCGCTTCCTCCCGCAAAGAATTAAGGAGAAGATGATATGAACAGATACTGCAATAACTGCGGAACGCAGATAGAAGAGAACACAAAATTCTGTCCTCATTGCGGCGGTAAGATTCCCTCGGGAGCAAAATTCTGCGGCGCTTGCGGAACGCCGATCATTTCGGAACAGACAGTCCAATCCGTTACTGATCAACAACAGATTTCTTTTGAAGAGACAAAAGATACTCAACACGAAGCTGTAGATGAGGGAACTTTAAATGCAGTCCAGGCCAATGCGGCTCAATCTGCCGCAGATGAAAATGTATCTTCTGAAAAAAAGGAAGTTCTTACCGATGAAGGACCGCATTTCTGTCCACATTGCGGCAGTAAGCTGCCAGCTGGAGCAAAATTCTGCGGTGTCTGCGGAAAGACAACAGAGGCTGTTCCCCCTACCCCGGAATTTGAATCAAAAAAGGCAAGCTTTCACGCTCCGATCTTAAGCGGGGAAAATGCGTTCGGACAGGTAGATGTAAACAAAAGCGAAAACGCACATCTGACTCCGGGACAAGTGATAAGCAATTCATTCAGATCACTGATTTCATCTCTGACTGCTTTTTTCAAAGACCCGATAAAACTTATTCCGTTGATAATTCTTGCAGTTTTATGGCTTACTATCAATATACTGCAGGCTTGCGGCGTAAACTTTCTTCCCATTAATGTTTTTTCATTTTTATCGTTTGCCGAAGCAGGCATGCACGGCGGAATACTCGGCGCTTTGGGCGGAATAATAGGAAAAGGCATATTTGCCGGAGCTGCGGTATCGCTTGTTCGTCTTTTCACACAAAAGAAAGGTGAAAAACGATCTTTTGCAGACATTGTTAAAGGTGCGTTCGGCGTTTCGCCCGATACGCTGTGGGCGTATCTGACAGGTATAGGCGCGGCAATGCTTTTGTATCTGTTCATCTCCGGAGGTGCGACGCGAATTTCCTTTATGGGCGGTATCGCGGCTTCGTTTCTCACAGCGAGAGCGGCGCTTTCGGGCGGTTTTTTGCAAAAGCTGTTCGGTTCGTTCACAAAGAGTAAAAGCCCGTCGAACCCGAACATACAGGGGCTCATTCGAGGACTGTCCGCAGGCTTCGCTGCCTCTGCACTGATCGGGCTGGCGAATAGCAATCTCATACTGATCATAACCGGCTCAGTACTTCTTATAGGAGGCATTGTGATGATGATTCTGCAGGCAACCGGGGTTGTCAAACTCGGAAAGGGGGCGCAGGCACAATGAGAAAACGGATATTTTCAAGCGTGATTTTGGTCCTTATGATCCTTCCGGCACTATGCATACCGGCATTTGCGGACGGACACACGAGAGACTGGGACATAACCCAGCAACTGGGAAGCAAACGTGATGATTTTGAATATCCGTTCTTCTATTTCGATTACAACAACGGCATAACAGGAAAAGAACTTGACGGCATAAGCGAGATATATCTTCAGAATATCGCCGTTTTTTCCGATCTTGCCGAAAAAGGACTCAGGGAGATAGAACATGATTCCATCATGTATCCTGATTTTGTAAGGCAGCTGACAGTCGGAGGAATAGCTGACAACGCTCCGTACAATGATCCGAATTATCTCGGTGAACAGATGTATCGCGGAGTATCCATAAAAAAGAACAGCGAGATCAAACTTAATGATTATGACGGAATATTCTACTTTACAAACGACGACGAATACATAAACTGGGATGACAGCGCTTCTTTGTATCAGATATGGTATACCGTGCGTTACGGCTACTGGGCGTATGTCAATTTCTCCGTAGATAATATGGAGTTTACGGATAAAGGCATATTCATGGATTTCCACGGCGAGGAGAGTTACCGTTACGAAGCAGTCTCTTCGATGCATGACAGCTATCCCGCAGGTCATGATGTGCCGGATGAAGAAGTTGCCAAATTCCAGGAGTTCAAGCAGGCAAACGACAGAAAAAAGGGTATCGACGAGACAAGAAGAAGCATATCCGTCAAAGGAGCAAAGGCGGAATTTGAATTATACGACATAAAGGATTCTGACGTAAAGAGCCTTATAATGAAAGTCGAAGGCGACGGAATAACGCTTTTGTTCAACGTCACCGGAGTAAAGGGAGAAACAAATGCGTCTCCGGTCGTTCCGGGCGTCATCCAGAATGCCGAACAGAGCCCCGGCGAGGACGGCGGCGTTTCCGTTCCGGCGGCTGTAGTTGTCGGTGTTCTCGGCGGCGGAGCGGCTATAGCCGGAGCGGCTGCGGCTTCGGGTGAAGGAGGAGACGATAAAAAGAAGAAGTCATATAAAATGTACGTGCAAAAGGACTTCGGCGATGCGATACGGCGCGGAGGCGACAAACCCGTCAAGATACGCGCACGAATGGCGGAGGTAGACGAAAACGGTGTCGAACATGACCGAAACGATCTGACGGAAAAGATAGCTGTTTCAGCCGACGGAATGACTGTCCATGGCGCTGCGCTCGCAGGACGCTACTGTGAAGCGACAGTAAGCGTACCGGAGAACAATCAGAACGATACGGCAAATATCACCTTTACTTTCATGGGCGAGGGCGGC
>JAFSUU010000114.1 GCA_017445115.1 Clostridia bacterium
CGATGCCGGTGCTTCTCATCTCAACGTTCAACGAAGACGGAAGCGTCGACGTGATGAACGCGGCGTGGGGCACGATGCTCGACCGCGATATCATCGCGCTCAATCTGACCGAAACGCATAAAACGGTGCAGAACATCAAAGCGAGAAAAGGATTCGTCGTCCATATTGCCGACGCTAAGCACGTCGTCGAAGCTGACTGGTTCGGCGTCGTCAGCGGTGGTAAGGACCCGGACAAGTTCAAAAAGAGCGGAATGACTTATACTAAATCCGATCTGATTGACGCGCCGGTCATAAACGAACTGCCCATCGCAATGGAATGTGAATTCATCGAATACCAGAACGACGACACCGGACTCGGCGTTATCGGCAAAGTGATGAGGACCTCGGTCGAGGAATCCGTCATGAAGGACGGCAAAGTCGATATCGACGCGCTTGAAGCCATCGCGTTCGATCCGTATTCGCACGGCTATTACAAAGTCGGCGGCAGGGTCGGCGACGCGTTCAAGGACGGGCTGAAGCTTAAACAATTAGATATGAAATGAAAAAGAAAACCGTAAAAACGATCCTCGATATCATGATGATCGCAGCGCTGTCGGTGCTGATGGCGTATTCGTTGGTCGGAGAGACGCTGCACGAAATCGTCGGTACGGGAATGCTTGTTTTGTTCATAACGCACCATATTCTTAACCGCAAAGCGACGGCGGCAATGTTCAAGGGAAAGCAAACGCCCGCGAGGATCGTTAATACGGCGCTGAACATCATCCTGTTTGTTGTGATGATCGCGCTTCCCGTCAGCGGGATAGTGATGTCAAAACATCTCTACACCTTCCTGCCGACGGAGGGACTTTCCGCTGTCGCACGAACGGCGCATATGCTTCTTTCTTACTGGGGCTTTGCGCTGATGAGTCTGCACCTCGGTTTCCACGCGGATATATGGCTTGTCCGGCTGAAAAAGAAAAAGGCAGTGTTCGTCGTATTCTCTGTCGTGGTGACGCTGATCGCCGCGTTCGGCGCGTATGCGTTCATCGTAAACCGATTGTACGAGTATATGTTCCTGCAAACGCAGTTCGTCTTCTACGATTTCGACAAACCGCTGATCCTGACGTTTTGCGAATACCTTTCGATGATCGTCCTCTTCGCGTGGATTGGGTATTGGCTGAAAGAACTGCTGAAACGTTTTAATAAAAAGAATACCACCACGAAGAAAACCGACGTTTGACCGCCGGCTTTTTTACGTGGAATTTACGAAAAATTCAGAAATTTTTCCGTGATTACGCTTGACAAATCGTATCGCGTGCGATATAATATTGTCAAATAAGTCGCACACGATATAATGTGAGGTGAACGACATGGAAGACAAATACGCTTCTCTTCGACTGAAAAATCAGCTTTGCTTCCCGCTTTACGCGGTATCGAATCTTATCACGAGAAAATACAAGCCGCTGCTCGACAAACTCGACCTGACCTACACCCAATACATTGTAATGATGGTGCTCTGGGAGGAGAAACAGGTCAACGAAAAATTTCTTTGCGAGGCGCTGTGCCTTAAATCCAATACGGTGACGCCCTTGTTAAAGAAGCTCGAAGACAAGGGATATATCAAAAAAAGCAAGGACAAAGGCGACGAACGCAATCTTGTTATTACGCTTACGGAAAAAGGCAAAAAACTGCAGGATAAAGCGCTATGCGTGCCGGAGTGCATAGCACAGGAATTTCATTTGACTCCGGAAGAAGCTTTGGAACTGTATCGAGTACTGTATAAAATACTTGATGAAGAAAAAGAAAAGGAGCAAAACCAATGAACGTCGCTATCAGATATTTTACGAGATCAAAGAAAGGCAACACAAAAAAACTTGCCGACGCAGTATCGGCCGCCATTGGCGTCGATGCGATCGACGTCTCGGTCGATCTTAATGAAAAGGTCGACAGACTGTTTCTGATTAACGCCATGTACGCCGCGAATATCGACAAAGAGGTCAAGGAGTTTCTTGAAAGAAACAAGGACAAAATCGGCGAGGTAGTGAATATGAACACCGCCGCTTCCGGCGCGTCGACCTGGAAAGCGGTCAAAAAAGAAACGGACAGGCTCGGAGTAAGACTGAGCGAAAAAGAGTTCCATTGCGCCGCATCGTGGATATTTATAAACAAAGGGTTACCGTCCGATGAGGATTTTGCAAGGGCAAAGGAATTTGCCGGATCAATGATTTAAAAAGTAGGAGGAAAACAAGATGAAAACAGTTTACGATTTCACGGTAAAAGACAGAAAAGGAAACGACGTCAGCCTTTCGGAGTATAAGGGAAAGGTACTGCTTATCGTCAACACGGCGACCGGATGCGGGTTCACTCCGCACTATGAGCCGCTTGAGGCTATGTATAAGGATCTGCGTGACAAGGGCTTTGAGATCCTCGATTTTCCGTCCAATCAATTTGCGGGACAGGCGCCGGGCTCAGACGATGAGATCCACGAGTTCTGTACGCTGAAATTCGGAACGGAGTTCCCGCAGTTTGCAAAGATTGACGTGAACGGCGAGGGAGCCGATCCGCTTTTCGCGTTTCTCGCCTCCGAAAAGCCGTTTTCCGGCTTCGGCAAAGGGTTGAAGAACGCCGCGCTGAACAAGTTCGCCAAAATGAACAATAAGAA
>JAFSUU010000115.1 GCA_017445115.1 Clostridia bacterium
ACAAGATGGATAGCGTAGGGGAAAACACCGCAAACACACAGATATTACATACCACAAGAAACGGTATCAAAGCACTGGGCATCTATACCGGAGAAAAATTCGATGTGCTTGAAGGCTCTGAAATCAATATGAACAAGGAAGTTCACCTGCCGAAATACAACAAACAGCGAAATGATCTGGTGACACAAGGAAAAATAATTCAGAAAAACTCAAAGTATATTTTGCAGATCACATTATCATTTAACACGCCGAGCGGCGCAAGTGATTTTGTTCTCGGCGGCTCAACCAACGGTTGGACAGAATGGAAGGACTCTAAAGGGAAAACCCTCGATGCGCTTTTCAGAAAGTCTTAACGGAGTCCGTATTTTCGTACACGTAACCATCTATAATTGTTGTATTCTGAAATAAGGAGTTAAGCACATGAACAAACAACAGCTTGCCGCTAAAATATGGGAATCCGCGAACAAGATGCGTTCCAAAATTGAGGCAAATGAATATAAGGATTATATTCTCGGTTTCATCTTCTATAAATTCCTTTCGGATAAAGAGGTCAAATATCTGAAAGAGACCGATTGGACAGATGACGATATCAAAAAGTATCTGAATGAAGAAAACCATGACGAGGTCGTCAGTATTCAAAAGAACGTTGGCTATTTTATCTCTTATGACAATCTGTTTTCCACATGGTTGTCTCTTGGCAGCGACTTTAACGTTGCCAATGTTCGTGACGCGCTTTCCTCTTTCAGCCGTCTGATCGACTCCGCTCATAAAAAAGTATTCGATAAGATCTTCGATACGCTGCAGACCGGTCTTTCCAAGCTCGGCGATACGTCCGGTTCACAGACGAAGGCCATCAGCGATCTTATTCACCTGATCAAAGATATCCCCATGGACGGCAAGCAGGATTACGACGTTCTCGGCTTCATTTACGAATATCTTATCTCCAATTTCGCCGCAAACGCCGGCAAAAAAGCCGGAGAATTCTATACGCCGCACGAAGTATCTCTTCTGATGTCTGAGATCGTTGCGGATCATCTGAAAGATAAGCAGGAAATCAAAATCTTTGACCCGACTTCCGGTTCCGGCTCGTTATTGATCAACATCGGCAAGAGCGTCGCAAAGTACATGGGCGGCGGCGACCGCATCAAGTATTACGCGCAGGAATTGAAGGAAAATACATATAACCTCACGCGTATGAACCTTGTCATGCGCGGGATTATTCCCTCCAATATTGTGACCCGGAACGGCGACACGCTGGAAGAGGATTGGCCGTATTTTGAAGAAAGCGACCCGATCGGGACTTATGATCCGCTCTACGTCGACGCGGTCGTATCGAATCCTCCGTATTCGCAGAACTGGAACCCGGCAGACAAAGAAGCCGATCCGCGCTATAAATCCTACGGGCTCGCGCCGAAAGGGAAAGCCGATTACGCTTTTCTTCTGCACGATCTCTATCATATCAAACCGGACGGCATTATGACAATCGTTTTGCCGCACGGAGTTCTGTTCCGCGGCGGTGAAGAGGG
>JAFSUU010000116.1 GCA_017445115.1 Clostridia bacterium
TAATATACTTTTTCATTTGAGTAATCCTCCGATAAGGTTTTTTACTCCGCAACACCCGTGTTTACCGTCAAAAAACACGTTTTGCTTCGTTTTGTCCTTATCGCGGCTCACTCATCATTGTAAACCCTACAAAAATCAAAAGAATTAACACTCCCAGCGCTTGAAAATTTACGAAAAATGTGCTATAATTTTATTGTAGGAAAACTACCGCGAGAGTGCATTTCAGCAGGTACACAGGCGGCAGCCGGTGTATCAAACGTCTTGTTTCCGCTTGGACACCTCTCTGCATTATTGGCTATATCATTCTGCCGTAATGTATTATGCCGAAAGGAGGTGTTACCATGAAGCGGGTAAAGGCTGCATGTATTCTTCAGACGCTGGTTTTCGCGCAGAAACCGGAAATGGGTTACAGCAAAGAACGCGCATTGAAAATCAACAAAGAAGAATTCGAGCATTACAAGGCGACTCTCGAACGTACTAAGACCAGATATCAGATCGTCGATACTTCCGAGCAGGAAGACGGCTCTGTCGTTGTTCATGTGAGAAAACAGTACAACGATAAGGCTGACGTTTCTGAATATTTCGAGTAAAGCCAAAGCCGCCTGATTTCTTCGGGCGGCTTTATCTTGTGAAAGGAGAAACATATTATGGATATGTTGAGTTATATAAAAGCGGGCATTAAAAAGCTGTACGAAACGCATCCTGACGTTCATATCAACGTCAGGATGACAAGACCAACGCTGACACTGTTAAACGAACCGGTTACGATCATAAGCGTGTATCGGCATCTGTTCCAGATTCAGGAGCACAGCAGCGGATACGAGAGAAAATATTCTGTCCCGTACACAGATGTTTTGACAAATCAAGTGGAGATTCTGGAATTAAAGAGAAAGGAATAGAACAAGATTTACAAAAATTAATATTGCACCCACCTTCTGGACATCTCGACACTTGAAAAAGGTGGGCGCAATATTCATAAATGTACTATTTGTGTTTTTCTTCCGGTTTCTCTGATAAAAATCCGTTTAATCCTTCGCGCGTGTTTGCCGTCGCTGTCAAAAAGGTGGGTGCAATATTCATTAATGTCGATTTTCGCGTTTCATCTTGAAAAATTCATAATAATATGCTATACTTCCCCTTGAATCGAGGTGAGCGCCACGAAAACCAAATACAAGATCTATGAACTCTCCGCCCGTGCGATCATACGAAACGCGAAAAAGGATGAGGACGGGGTTTACCAATACCATCTGAAGGAAGAAGCGACGCGCAAGTGCATCGCTTTTTCGGCTCCCGAAACGCAGGACGACTGCGCCTTGTTTTATCAGACGATGGCGGTACTGCATAACGGGAAATTTAACGACTACGGTGTCGTAGAAGACTTAAAGGATATCATCGTATATATCGACTTCTCTAATATCTTCGACCGCAGAAGCAGTCAGAAGAAATACGTTGAGCGTATCGAAAAAGCAAAAACGATGTTCCGCCCCGAGGGGATCTTTCTAGATCTCGGTAACGGCGGTTATCGTTATGTTGCCTTTGAACGTTCGGCGAATATGAGCAGACACTCCCGGCTCTCCTTTATTCGCGAGGATTTCTATGAGCCGGTCAAAGAGCGTATCACGCTCGATATGAAGATCGGCAAATGTCAGCTTTCTAAGTTCTACGCCTACAACGGGCTGATCATGACGGACGGCTTCCGGGTCAACGATACGTCGATATGGGACGAAAAAAAGATCGTCGTCATAGATAATCCTACGACGACCGTTCACGGCGCGAATTACATTACGGTAAAGGACGACGGCAGCGACAGACCGATGAGGCGTTACGACCGTGTAGAGAAATACGGCGATCTCGACGTTATGGAGTTCGACGGCGAGGGACTGATCTCCCCCGAATACGCGGACTTCATTGACTATCTCTTTTGCGGAAAACATATACATTCGTCTTTCCAGATCCGTATGCCGTATATCAAGGGCGTGGTGCACGAGGTCGATTTCAATGGCTTTCTCTCCGAGTTCGGTGTTACGGAGATCACGGATATATGGGGAAACGCTCATAACACCGCCGACGTTGCGATCATACTCACAAAAAGTATGTTCAAGGGTCTCGGCTGGATGACGGAAAACGGACTGACATGGGCGCAGTATCTTGAAAGATGTAAACATTACGATCACGCGCTGTATATTTCCGAGGTCGGACAGATCGATCCCGAGGCGTTTACGAATATGAACTACCAGTTCTTAACGACGGCGGCGATACAAAGCGAAGAATTCCGCCCCGCCGATCTGCCGCTCGGATGGACATACAGCCCCGAGCAGGATGAGCGCGACTGGATCACAAAGCCGACCGAAATACGGTATTACCGCCTGGTCGCCGACGAGGATTTCCGTCTGTGGTATTTCACGCATAACGGCAAACGTGAAAACGCGGGCGGCAAGGATAAAGCGTGGGCGGATATTCTCGGTAAGAATCCGAAATTCATAAACGAAAAAACGTTTACAAAAGAGATGGAGGACCGCGCCGAAAGCGTTCTCAAGGATTACGCCATAGGCAGGCTCACTTCAGCCGGTGATACCAGATATTTGTCCGGCGATCTTATACGTTTCCTGCGTTATCTCGGCGGCGAAGCGCTTGAAGGCCGCGCAGAGCGCGAGCTTGTTCCAGAGTATCTCGGTGAAGGCGAGTTTTACGCGCCGGGCGCCGCGTACCGCACGACAGAATACTATACGCTTCTTCGCAATCCGCACATCGCCCGGAACGAAGAAGCCGTCGCAAGACCGATAGAAGAAGGATACTACCGCAAAAAGTATCTTTCTCATCTCAATTACGTCATTATGGTTGCGTCGGACACGCTGATCCCCGAACGGCTCGGCGGCGCGGACTTCGACGGAGACAAGATCAAGACCATCGCCGACCCGCTGATGAACAGCTGCGTCGCGCGCAATTACAGAGGACTGCACTTCGACTATACCTCCGCGCAGATCCCGGTTTTGCATATCCCGTCCGCCGCACCTCAAATCAGAGACGCGAACGACTGGAAAGCGCGTTTTGAAACGGTGCGTTCTACTTTTGATGAGCGGATCGGGCAGATCTGCAACGCTGCGTTCAACCGCAGTATCATCGCATACGATGAAAACTCTGATTCCAAACTTCGCAAGCAGATGACGGAGGAGACGGAAACGCTTGAAATACTGACCGGACTTGAAATAGACTCCGCAAAAAGTGGCGTCAAGCCGGATATTGAAGAATACGTCGGATTCTTCTCGTTCGGCGTTCCGCGCAGTCCGTTTCTGACGTACAAAAACATTGTAAACAGCAAAGACGGGCGCGAGTGGTACGAGCCGACTGTCAAGGAAAAGCTCGAAACTTTCTTTGAGAATACCGATTGGGATACGGTCAGCTCCAACGTGGAAAAACTGCCGTATTACGCCCGGATGCTTGAAAAGAACACACCGAAGCTGAAGCCGAAGCCCGCAAGGGACTCGGAACTGTTCTCCTTCGCAAAGAAAAGAGGCTGGGCTGAGAAACTCGATCCGAAGGATCTGGAGCTGATGCGCGGTATGATCTCCGATTACAACGAAGCGCTGCGGCGCATCCGCGTCAGCCGAATCAAGATCAAACAGATGACGCGCTGCGGAGATATCGAGCGCATCCTTTTCTCACGCGCACAGGATGAAGAATATCCGACCGACGAGCTCTACGGCGTATTTCAGGAATCAAGCGCGGAAGAGATTCACGATATCCGCGCCGCGCTCGACCGTGAAAACTGGCACCTTCTGGACGAAGACGGGCGCGAAGATTTCCTTTTGCGTTATCTTCCGTACAACAGGCACGAATATATCGACCTTTTCGCCGA
>JAFSUU010000117.1 GCA_017445115.1 Clostridia bacterium
AGGTGATCACATCAAAGCCCGTATCAGCGTTGTCAGAAAGTAAAATTCGTTGTAACTCTTGAAATTACAGCATATTAGTGATAAGATGAAGTCAGGAGGTGAGACTCATGCAGATCACAAGCAGATTCACGGTTGCGCTTCATATCTTCACCTGCGTTGAATATTTTAAGGACGATCACAAGGTCACCAGTGACTTTCTTGCGGGGAGCATAAACACCAACCCCGTCATCATTCGCAAAATACTGACGCAGCTGAAAGGATCCGGTCTTATCGAGGTAGCAAGAGGCACGGGCGGGATCACCGTCAGCCGGCCCCTTTCGGAGATCACGTTTTACGACGTCTATCAGGCGATCGAGCCGGTGGAAAACTCAGCCCTGTTCCACTTTCACGAAAACCCGAACCCGGAGTGCCCCGTCGGACGTAACATCCATACACTGCTCGACGGCAAACTGAAGGCGGCTCAGAGCGCTATGGAAGACGTGCTGAAAAAGCACACGCTCGAAGACCTGAAAAACGAGGCGCTCGATCTTATTTCAAGCCAAAAATAACGCAAGCTCCGGGATAAAAGCTCGGAGCCTTGTTTTCGGAGGATACCTTATGCAGGCGAAAGATTACCTTACCTATCTGGTGAATGAAATACACACCTGAGTCGTCGCAACGGCGGACGATGACGGTCTGCCCGCTACCGCCGCCATCGATATAATGGACTGCGATGAAAACAGTCTGTATTTCCTGACTGCAAAAGGCAAAGGATTTTACGATCGGCTTACAAAACGCGGTTATATCGCGTTGACGGGTATAAAAGGCGAATCTACCATGACCAGCGTTGCGGTTTCCGTGCGAGGCAAAGTGCGTGAGACCGGCTATGATCTTATCCCGACGTTGTTTGAAAAGAATCCGTATATGCGAGAGATATATCCTACTGAGGAATCGAGAAAAGCACTGACGGCTTTTCAAATTTACGAGGGCAGCGGCGAATGGTTCGATCTGTCAAAGAAACCTATAGAAAGAGCGTCGTTTACCTTTGGCGAGGCAGAGCGCAAGGAAGAAGGATATTTCATAACGGACGCCTGTATCGGATGCGAGACCTGCGGCACGGTCTGTCCGCAAAGCTGCATCGATTTCAGAGATACCCCTGCCGTGATCGAACATGAGCACTGCCTGCATTGCGGCAACTGCGCCGAGGTTTGCCCTGTCGGCGCGGTTGAAAGAAAATAGAATTATGACACAAAAAGCAAAAGCATTGTTTTCAAACAAACAAATCGGTCTGTATGCTTCTGTCGCCGGATCGTTGATCATGGGAACTATCCATCTTACGGCAACGATCCGTAATTTTTCTTGGCTGACGTTCAATTATTGTCTGTTTTGTTATTTGCTTGCCCTGATCAGAATACTTTTGACGTGGATCGAAAAATCAGGAAGAAAAAGCAGAATCTACCTTGCCGGAGCATTGTCGCTTGCCGTTCTGCTGATTCCCATGACTGTTGCAATGGTCAAAACGATACTTGAAAAGGACGCGCCCGTGTATATCTTTTTCTGGATGATATACCTCTACGCAACATACGGAACGGTCAAGTTTATTCTTGCGGTCAGATCGCGGCACAAAGCGCGGAAAAGCAAAAACGCTTACGGCGGCGTCATATCATGGCTTTCGCTTGTATCGGCGGCGTATACTTTACAGATGATGGAGTTTGCACTGATTTCAACGTTTGATACTGAGAGCCGTTTTTCTATGATACTGTTACAGTATTTTTCTCACGGCGCAATTCTGATTTTTTGCTGTTCTATTGTCGTTCATCTGTATATCAAGTTCAAAAAACAAGAAAGGAGCGAGAGGTTACCGTGACGCACGAAGAAAAAAGAATTTTTTTGATAAAAACGCTCCTCGCCGAGCAGCCGCGATACCGGAATATCGAAATACCGACTGATACGCAGGGGCAAAAGGATTTGCTCCGTTCGCTGATGAACGTGCGTATGCCGGCTCCGCTATCGGATGAGTATATCGAGATCGAGGGCGAATACCTGGGCGAGGAAACGGCGGCGAAAGGCATAACCCGCCTTGCCGATCTGAAGCCTGTCGAAGAAGGTATCTACCTCTGGCAGGGCGATATTACGACGCTTGAAGTTGACGCGATCGTAAACGCGGCAAATTCACAGATGCTCGGCTGTTTTCAACCGCTGCACAACTGTATCGACAACTGTATCCACACGTTCGCGGGCTTGCGGCTTCGCAACAAATGCGCCGAGATCATGCAAAAGCAGGGACACGAGGAA
>JAFSUU010000118.1 GCA_017445115.1 Clostridia bacterium
CCGCCCGTTTTAAGAAAACTGTCTCTTCCGAATACTTCATTAGCGAAGCGTCTTCATTTCTTCATTAGCCCGCCATTCGGGCGTCTTCATTTTCGGCGCGATATAGACATCATTATAAACTTACTTATCAAGCCGCGCCGAACAGCCCGCCTTTTTATATTATTTTCCGACCGATGCCATGTGAGCTCTCAGTTTCTCAACGAGCTCGTCGGCGTCCGTGCCGTGAACGGCGCAGGCGTCCTCTATCGACTCTCCGCGCGACGCGGGGCAGCCGAGGCAGTGCATGCCGATCTCAAAGAAATATTTCGCGGCGTCGATATCATAATCGAGAACGTCGCCGATAAGTGTCTGTTTCGTGATCTCCATTTTTATATCTCCTTAAATTTATTATTCGCTGATCTTTCTGATATCCGCGCCGATAGACTGAAGTTTTCCGACGAGGTTGTCGTATCCGCGCTCTATGTAGTTGATATTCGTTATAATCGTCTCGCCCTCGGCGATAAGCCCGGCGATGACCATTGCGACTCCGGCCCGAAGGTCGACCGCTTCGACTTCGGCTCCGTGAAGAGAGTCAACTTCGGAGATCACCGCGGTATTTCCTTTCACCGTGATATCCGCGCCCATTTTGCGAAGCTCTTCGGCGTACTTGAATCTGTTTTCATAGACGCCCTCGACGATTATGCTCGTGCCGTGCGCTATCGTAAGCATCGCCGACATCTGCGGATGCATATCCGTCGGGAATCCGGGGTAAGGTCTCGTCTTGAGGCGCGTCGCGTTGATCTTTCCGCGTCCGGTGACGATGACCGCGTCGTCGAGCTCGTCGACAATCGCGCCGACGTCCTCGAGCTTTGCTGTGACGGCTTCAAGGTGCTTGGGGATGACGTTATCTATTCTGACGCATCCTCCGGTCGCCGCGGCGGCGATCATATACGTGCCCGCCTCGATCATATCGGGGATTATGGCGTAATTTGAGCCGTGAAGCTCGCGCACGCCGCGTATCTTTATGACGTCGGTTCCGGCGCCGGTAATTTTCGCGCCGCAGGTGTTGAGAAAGTTTGCAAGGTCAACTATGTGAGGCTCACGCGCCGCGTTCTCGATAAGGGTGTTCCCTTTTGCGAGGACGGAGGCGAGCATGATGTTGATAGTGCCGCCGACCGTGACGGTATCGAAGAACACGTCGGAACCGACGGGACCGTTCGGCGAGTCGACTTCAACGAGGTCGCCGCTCGTGACGACCGTGGCGCCGAGCGCTTCAAAGCCTTTGATATGCTGGTCGATCGGGCGCTGTCCGCCGAAGTTGCATCCTCCGGGCATTGAGACTTTTGCCTTTCCGAATCTGCCGAGTTCAGCGCCGAGCAGATAGTAAGAAGCGCGCAGCTTCTGTACGAGCTCGGGATTTGAAGTTCCCTGCTTTATCCCGCGGCAGTCTATTTCGTAAGTGTCGCCTCCGAGAGATATTATAGAGGCGCCCATATCCCTCAGTATATCTATCGACATCGTGACGTCGCGAACGTTCGGGACGTTTTCGATGACGCATTTTCCGTTTACGAGTACCGAAGCGTAAAGTATCGGAAGCGCGGCGTTTTTCATTCCGCTGATCGTTACTTTTCCGGAGAGTACGTTTCCGCCTCTGACTGCGATCTTATCCATATATCCTCCGTACAGAACAAGTTCTGCCGTGCAGTTATCATTTAATGCCGTCCGACGGCTAAATTATATTATATCACAACGTTACCGAAAATGGAATACCTTTTTTTATTATATTCACTTTCCGACGCTTTGATATTGAAGTATATATCTGACGATGAGGTAAGTCGCCTCGTCGTACGAGACGGTGCCCGACGTGCCCTGACTTTTCAGATACGAGTCGTTGATATTGCCGGTGATCTCGGCGGCTTTGTTATCTCTGTACTGATTGAAAAATTCGGCGTAAGCCACGAGATCCTCTTTCGCGACGTCAGGAAGGCCCGAAACGACGCTTTTGTAGAGATCTGCGTCGGCGCTGCGAAGATAAGGCGCCACCGTGTTGAAAGCGTCGAGGCATCCCGCGTAAACGAGATACGGATCGTTCGAGCGCGTAAGTGTCGCGTAAGCCATGAAGTTCGCCTCGTCCTCGGGAGCGACGCCGCGCTGGTGCGCCATTTCGTGCGCTATAGTCGAGGTTATGACGTAGTCAGGGTAGTTCACGTTTATATTTATCTCGCCGGTGTAGTCGCAGTACAGCCCCGACACGTGGGTGTAGGTGACGAGCGGGCTTGAGACGAGTATCTTGGGATTTGAGCGGAACGACTGCGGGAATCCGTAGGCTTCGCGGAACGAGTTGTAAAGCTCCGACAGTTTGTACGCCGTCTCGCCGACGGAATACGGCATAACGGTAGCTCCGGTCTCGTCCTGGACGATATTGCCGTCACGGAGCGCAAGCTCCATTCTGTACTCGAGATAGACGCACGCGGCGTAGAGTTCTTCCTCGGTCAGCTTTTCCGTGTTCAGCTCAAGTTTCTCATAGATCCTCTCGCCGAAATATCCGGGCGAGCCGTTGAACACGAACGCGCCGACGAGAAAGCAGATCACGCCGAGAAATAAAGCCGTGATGCGCCGGATGCTTTTTGCTCCGTTCTGTTTCTTCATCTTCCGGATCAGAAGAACCACGGCAAGCACGAATAAGAACGGAAGTGCGAACACCACCGCCTCTGCGAGCGAGAACGGAAAGATGTCGGATATGAAGGTGATGACTCTTCTCGACGCGGCGCCGACGGTCGTGTTTATAAACTCGGCATACGGGCTCCAGAGCCGCATCAGAACGTACGACGCGACAATGAGGAAAAACACGGCGCCGAGGATCATGAACACGAGGTTCCGCCTTACAAAGCTTTTCTTCGGCTGCGGCGAAGCTTCTTCCGCTTTGGTCAGCTCTTTGTTTTCGGGAAGTTCCGTCATATCAGTCGTCAACCTCTATCGTCATTCCGTCGGAGAGCTCTTCCGCGGGGATATAAACGTACGGGATTCGCATCACCTCGTCGTAAGACGGTTCTGCGGTCTTTCCGTTTATACGGAAGGTCCTCTCTCCTTTTCTTTCGTTCTTATATTCGAAGTTTATCTGTTTGCCTTTGATAATTATTTTCGCGCCGCAGGACGTCGTCGGAAGATACGAGGGCGTCTGGATGCGAAGTCCGTCGAGGTCGGGATCTAAACCGAGTCCGAAGCGGACGAGCTCCTTGACGTACATCGTGCCGCTTCCCGTGTACCAGTCGCCCATCGAGACGCCGTCGATATACAGCTTCTCGTTTCGGCAGTATGAGTTCGGCATTACGAACGACGACATCGTGCAGTTGTCGTGAGTGATGACGAGCGCTTTCATCATCTCCTCCCACGCAAGACGGCTCTCGCCTATGAGGAAGAGACCCATCACGCCGAACATACCTGCGTGAACGTAGGCGCAGCAGTTCTCGTACGTGCCCTCGGTGATCGTCGCAAGCCGTCCGACGTACTTTCTGTCGGCGAGTTTGAACGGAACGTCGAAGGTCATAAGCCCGTACTTCGAGTCGAGCGCGGCGGCGGCGTTCACGAGTGCCTCTCTCATCGTCGGATCGTTCTTTATCATGCCGGAGACCATCCAGAACGCGTTTGCGGTGAGGCTGTAACGCGCGGCGCCGTCGTAGTCGTTGTTCGATCCTACGAAGTAGCTCATCTTGTCGCCCCAGCCGTGGATGACGCGGCGGTGTCCGTCTTTATCCGCCGATACGGCGTATTTGAAGAGGTTTTCTTTGATCTTCTCGCGCAGAGCTGCGAACTCGGCGAGGCGCTCGGTGTGGCGTCCCGCTTTTTTGATGAGCTTCGAGAGCTCATCGAGATTCTGATAGAACTGGAGCGTCGTCATCACGGAGACGCCGTCACCGTACTGACGCGACGGGTCGTCGGTGTGGCCGAGCGCGTCGAGCGCGTCGTTCCAGTCGCCGAAGAGTATTCTTATGCACCCGGTGTCGGGAGCGAGGTTTTCAATAAAGAAATCGGTTATGCGTATCAGGTGTGAGAGCACGTCGTCGCGCTCGTCGGAGAGGCGCACCGCCCACTTGTCGTCGGACGGCGTGTAGTAGCCGCACTCCTCGTCGAGTATCGAGAGGTCGCCGGTGAAAGCGACGTAGGTATAGATAGCGGTGATCCCCCATACGCCCTGGTCGATATACATACGAAGGTCAAAGTCCGGCAGCTCGCCCGGGTGTTTCGGGATCGAGAACTGGCGCGGCACTCTGCCGTTCGTCATCATATAGTTCATCGCGCGGACTATCTTCTGACGCGTGGTCGCTGGATCCCACATAAGCGATCCCTCGAGCTGCTGCATAACGTCGCGGAAGCCGATGTTCGGACCTGCGTAGTTGTTTCCGAGTGCGCAGAACGAGGTCTGCTTCTGTACCTGTCGGGTGAAGCCCTCCATGATCTTCGGCTCGGCGCCGTTAAAGTCGTCAAAGCGGACTTTGAAGTTTGCGAACGTCGCCTCGTCCTTTGCGGTGCGCTCTCTGATCTCGCGCTCCACGAACTTTTCGTCGACAGGGGCGATGACGACTTTCGAGACGTCGTCGTATCCGGTGTGTACGTCGAGCGCGATGTCAAGTCTGACTTTTCCGCGCGGCGCGACGTCGTAATGGTAGTACGCGGCGGCGGCGGGAAGGTCTGTCGTGTTGACGTAAGCGACGTATTTTGAAAACTCGCCGGACTTAAGGCTCTCGGCGTTCGTTATCGTTCTGCCCTTTATGCCCGTAAACACGTTCCTCGAGACAGTGCGCTCAACTTTGACGGGCGCGCCCTCGGTCTCCTTGACGGCGACAGAGAGGCAGTCGAACATACCGTTGCGGCTCCAGAGCAGCGTTCCGTCGTCGCGCAGCGCGCCGTATTTCGACATTCTGTCCCAAAAGCCCTCGGACTCCATAAAGCGCAGAAGCGCCTCGACGAAGTAGCCGAGGTATATCTTCTTCGTCTCGTCCGTCTTGCTCTCGGCGGTGAAGGCGAAGTTTATCTTTTTATCCGAGCCGACGCTGAGTCTTACGGCAAACGTGTCGTCCGGCGTATCTGTGATATAGTACGCGCATCTCGGCGCGAAGACGCAATAGCGCTCAATGCCCTCCGGCTCGAGAAGTCCGGCGCACGCTCCGGTCACGGAGAGCGGGAAGAATCCTCCGCCGGGGTACTCGACGCCCGCGAAGAAGTTGACGCAGGGCTCCTCGCCGTAATTGGACGCGCGGAGTATCGTGAAGATACTGTCAACGCAGGTGATATATCCGTTCTGGTACGCCCAGACGACGAATCCGTCCTCGTCGTAGGGATAGCGGCTCTCGCCGCCCTCTCTCGGAAGGCAGACTATTTTGCCGTCGTCGAGAAAATACGTGTTCTGCGGCAGTTTTTTCGACTTGTCGTCGGTCGATACCGTCTTTTTTATTTCGTCAAGCAGTTTATTGATCTCGTCAAACATTTCCGTTCCCCTGTTCTCTGTTCATTTGTTCAAGAAGTCTGTCGTTGAATTCCTTTGCGGTGTTGTAGCCCATCTTTTTGAGTCTTCTGTTCATCGCGGCGATCTCGATGATCACGGCGAGGTTACGTCCGGGCTGGACCGGGATCGTCATCGTGGGGACAGAGTTCCCCATGATCTCGGTGTACTTCTCCTCGATGCCCCAACGGTCGTACATTTTGCCGTTCTCCCAGGGCTCGAGCTCGATTATGAGGTCGAGCTTCTCGGTGTCCTTTACGGAGCCCATACCGAAGAGGCGCCGGACGTCGACGATGCCGATGCCGCGGAGCTCCATATAGTGTCTTATGATGTCTGGCGCTGAACCGACGAGCGTTTTGTCGGAGACTTTCTTTATCTCGACGGCGTCGTCGGCGACGAGTCTGTGGCCGCGCTTGATGAGTTCTATCGCGGTCTCGCTCTTGCCGATGCCCGATTCACCGAGGATGAGGACACCCTCGCCGTAGACTTCGACGAGGACGCCGTGGCGCGTGATGCGCGGGGCGAGAGCTACGCCGAGGTAGGCGATTATCGACGATACGAAAGCCGAAGTCGACCGGTCGGTCGAGAGAAGCGGGACTTCGTTTCGCTTTGCCGCTTCTTTTGCCGCTTCGTGGACTCTCGTGGAGTGCGTATAGATGACCGTCGCGGGCTTCGTCGCGAAAAACGCGTCGATCCGGCGAGTCTCCTCGTCGTCGTCGAGGATATCGAGATACTCACATTCGGTATTTCCGATTATCTGTATTCTGTCCGGCTCAAAGCAGTTGTAAAAACCTGCGAGCGGGAAAGAGGGGCGGGTGATCTCCGTGCGGCATATCTTTATATTCTCCGCTTTGTCGGGCAGATACACCGGCTTGAGTTTCATTTCTTCGATTATTTTATCGAGGCTGACGGACAGTTTTTCCATGACTTCCCTCTCAATTTTGTATTAATCTATAAAATTATATCATATTTATTTTTTTATTTCAAGATTTTTGGATTGATTATCGGCAAATTATGTTGTATAATTAATTTGTTACAGAGTAATTTGCGTGAAGAACGCGGCGCTCATGTAAATGCAGATCAGGAAAGACGGTATAACAGAATTGGGAAAACTGCTTGATGACGCGATCAAATTCGCGACAGACGCTCACGCCGGACAGATGAGGAAGGTCGGCAAAAAGCCATACATAATTCATCCTATGGAAGCGGCGGCGATCGCCGGCGCGCTGACAAATGACGATGAGATCATAGCGGCGGCGATCCTTCACGACGTTGCGGAGGACACGGCGTATTCGCTCGAAGACATAAGAGAGCGCTTCGGAAAAAGGGTTGCCGGCCTCGTTTCGACCGAGACTGAAGACAAAAGAGTGGGACAGTCCAAGTCAGACACGTGGAAAGTTCGCAAAGAAGAAACTCTTGCAAAGCTCAAGAGCACTTGCGACGAGGGCGTTAAGATCATGTGGATCGCCGACAAGCTCTCGAACATACGCTCATATTACGCGGGCGTGCTCGCCGAAGGAGACGCTTTCTTTGACAGATTCAATCAAAAAGACAAGAAGATGCACGAATGGTATTACCGCGAGATACTCGACGGGACGTCGTCTTTTTGCAAGACGGCTCAATACATCGAGCTTGAGCATCTGGTAAACGCGGTATTCTGCAGGACGTGGGTACCGAACAACAGCGCAAAAGAGGAGAAGCAAAATGGATAACGTAAAATCAAGGATCGAGAACGGGGTCCGCATAATCAGCCTGTCCGGGAAAATAGACTCAATGAACGCGCCGCAGATAGAAGCGGCGATCAACGCGGAGCCGATGGACGGCGCGACGTCGACCGTCATCGACGCAGAGGATCTTTTATACGTATCGAGCGCCGGGCTCAGAGTTTTCCTTCGTATGAGAAAGCGCGATCCGGATATGAAGATCATCAACGTCTCAAACGACGTTTACGACATATTCGACATTACGGGTTTCACCGAGATGCTCGACATTGAAAAGGCTTACCGCCGCGTCTCCGTCGAAGGCTGCGAGGTGATCGGTCAGGGCGCGAACGGCATGGTATACCGCATCGATCCCGAGACGATAATCAAGGTTTACCGCGATCCGGACTCTCTGCCCGACATCAAGCGGGAGCGCGAGCTTGCGCGCCGCGCGTTCGTGCTCGGAATTCCGACGGCTATTCCCTACGACGTCGTCAAGGTTGGCGACGGCTACGGCTCGGTATTTGAGCTTCTTAACGCAAAGTCGTTCGCAAAGCTGATCACCGAGGGGCTCGACACGGTCGATCACGTTGTAAAGATGTACATAGATCTGCTCAAGAAGATCCACTCGACCGAGGTAAAGCCCGACGATATGCCGTCTATGAAAGACGTCGCTCTCCGCTGGGCTGACGCGTCGGCGAAGCATCTGCCGGAAGCGTACGGCGCGAAGCTGAGGTCGCTCGTCGATTCCGTTCCCGACGACCTTCACATGATGCACGGCGACTATCACGTCAAGAACGTGATGCTTCAGGACGGTGAGGCGCTCCTTATCGATATGGACACGATCTGCCACGGTCATCCCGTCTTTGAACTCGCGTCGATGTTCAACGCTTACCGCGGTTTCTCCGAGGTCGATCATGAAGTCGTAAAGAGATTCCTCGGGATCGATTACGAGACGACGTGCGAGATCTGGGACAAGTCGCTCCGTCTCTACCTCGGCACCGACGACGAGGCGAAGATCGCCGAGGTCGAGAAAAAGGCGATGCTCGCCGGATTCATGCGTCTCTATCGCCGCGCTATCCGCAAGAACGACTCCGAAGCGACGATCAACGGCTTCCGCGACCGACTTATGTCTCTTATCGACGAGGTCGACAGCTTGGTGTTTTAATGAAATGGTGAATTGATATGCGGGGAAAACTTTTTTCAAAAAATTTTCCCCGCACCCCTTTCAAAAACTATAGAAAAATATTTTTATTGTTGACGATTTTTTCATCCGACGCATCGCGTCGGATATCATCTGACCGCAGGGCAGATATCATACCGGCAGCACCGCTGCCGGTATATCATATTTCAAAGCAAAGATTTGAAATATATCATTTTCTGCGCGATAGGTTATTGCAAAACAAGACCACTATAATCATAATTACACCAAACGTGTCATCCTGACACGAACCGGGGGACGCGAGCGTCACACGAGGGGAAGGATCCACCGACTGACGACACGAGGGTACATACCCAAGAACCGTATATACGAAGATCCTTCTCCTCGTGAGCCACTTACAGTGTCTCCCGGTACGGATCAGGATGACAAGAGGGTAGGTCTTCGCGGGTCGAGGATGACAGTATGGTATAGTGTACTTACAGAGATACAGTGCACGAAAAATCAAAACTGAACAACCAAACGTGTCATC
>JAFSUU010000119.1 GCA_017445115.1 Clostridia bacterium
TATATAATAAAAATAAAATAAATCAACTATTATTTTATGTAATAAAAAAATAAATAGACGTCACAGCTTTATTTCGTGTATTTTGCTACACATATATATAAAAATGTGGTTTTTTGAAAATAAAAAAGAGACGGACATGAAGTCCGTCTCCCGGAGTGAAGACAAAGACTTCACTCCGGGCAGACGAAGAGAAACGCCGGTAGATTTGGAGATCTCGCTGCGACAGGCGTATATGAATACGTCAAGCGGCAAGATCGCCGAAAGGCAATGATGACGGGGGTCACACGTTTTCGTGTTACCCCCGTCACATTCCCTTTTGGGAAAACGTTATTGTCTTATGATGTTATGCGCATTTGAAATACACAGCTGTCATTGCGTTCTACCAAGTTTGTCTTCTGTCTGAGAGACGGACATGAAGTCCGTCTCCTGTTTATATTCAACCTATCCTGATGACTCTGATAATTCCATCCATCGACATAATTTTATCGACGATAGCATCGGTGATCTCTTCAACGTCGAGCAAAGAGCAAGCATAATCTCCTCTTGAACGGTTGGCGAGATTTTCAATGTTGATGTTATGTTCTGCAAGTGTTGTGGAAATATGAGAAATCATATTCGGGACGTTAAGATGAAGAATAACAAGCCTTACGGCGCCGGGAGTCACGGGCATTGAAACGGCGGGATAGTTAACGCTGTTTCTGATATTGCCCTGTTCAAGATATTCCATCAGCTCATGCGCTGCCATCACAGCACAGTTATCCTCAGACTCTTCTGTCGAAGCACCGAGGTGAGGTATCGTTATAATATTCTTAACGCCGACAGTTTCTTCTGTGGGAAAATCAGTTACGTACGCGGAAACCTTACCGGACTCTATAGCTGCTTTAAGGTCAGCGGCGTTGACAAGATCAGCGCGCGCAAGATTGATGATCTTCACTCCGTCTTTCATCATCGCGAGAGTTTCAGCGTTGATCATATTCTTCGTTGTAGGAGTAGCCGGAACGTGGAGGGTGATATAGTCCGCGGTCTTGTAAATTTCTTCGTACGTCTTGGCTTGTGCAATATCTTTCGAAAGATGCCAAGCGCCTTCAACCGTGATATACGGGTCGCATCCGAGAACCTTCATTCCCATGTGACGCGCTACGTTTGCGACAAGTCCGCCGATAGCGCCGAGGCCGATTACACCGAGAGTTTTTCCGTATACTTCACATCCGGCAAATGCGCTCTTGCCTGCCTCTACAGACTTTGCAACGTTTTCGGTCAATGTATTTGCCCACTCGACACCGCCTATGATATTTCTCGAGGCGAGAAGAAGAGCGGCAATAGTGAGTTCCTTAACGCCGTTAGCGTTTGCTCCGGGAGTGTTGAATACAACGATACCCTTCTTTGCGCAGTCGTCTATCGGAATATTGTTTACACCGGCTCCGCAGCGCGCGATTGCGAGAAGATTATCTTTGAACTCCATATCGTGCATTGCGGCGGAACGCACCATTATTGCATCCGGATTCTCAATGTCAGTCGACAACGCATAGTCATCGCTGAACTGATCGAGACCGACTTTAGATATTTTATTTAATAGCTTAATATTTTTCATATTGCACCTTCTGTTATCCTTTAGGATTCTCTTCTGCAAACTTCTTCATAAACTCGACAAGGCGCTCTACTCCCTCATAAGGCATAGCATTATAAATGGAAGCTCTCATACCGCCGACACTTCTGTGGCCTTTAAGGTTCTGGAGGCCGTTTGCAGCCGCGTCGGAAGCAAATTTCTTGTCAAGATCTGCGTCACCCGTAACAAAAGTTACGTTCATCATAGAACGGCTTTCCTTCTCTACGGGAGCAATATAGTAATTCTGACTGTCGAGATAGCTGTAAAGGAGATCCGCTTTCTTCTTATTCATCTCCTTCATTTTTTCGAGACCGCCGAGGGACAATATCCACTCATACACGAGCTTAGCGATATAAATACAATAACAAGGAGGCGTATTGTACATAGAATCATTATCCGCCATAAGCTTATAATCGAGCATAGCGGGAGTATCCGGTCTCGCGTTGCCGATAAGATCCTCTCTTACGATCACAACAGTCAATCCGGCAGGAGCCATATTCTTCTGCGCTCCGGCATAGATGAGACCGAATTTCGATACGTCGACGGGCTCGGAGATAATGCAAGATGACATATCTGCAACAAGGGGAATATCACCCGTATCGGGAATGTACGGATACTTTGTTCCGTAAATCGTGTTGTTGAAGCAGATGTGAACGTAATCGGCATCGGGTCTGAACGATTCCCTTGTCGTCTTGGGAACATAGGTAAAGTTGTCTTCTTTTGAAGACGCAACAGCGACTACGTCGCCGTACTTCTGCGCTTCTTTATATGCCTTTGTAGAGAATTGACCGGAAAGGATATAATCAGCCTTACCGTTCTTATTCATAAGGTTAAGGGGAACTGCCGCGAACTGAGTCGAAGCGCCGCCCTGAAGGAACAGAACTTTATAGTTGTCGGGTATATTCATAAGCTCGCGAAGTTTCGCTTCAGCCTCTTTGATTATCGCATCATATACCGGAGATCGGTGACTCATCTCCATTACGGACATTCCGCTTCCGTGATAGTCAAGCATTTCGGAAGCTGCCGTTTCAAGTACGGGAACAGGAAGCATTGAAGGTCCCGCTGAAAAATTGAATACTCTTTTCATTTCTTTACTCACCTTTCATTATTTGTACGAATAAACATCGTTGAAATAATTATACTATTTAATAGACAAAGTGTCAATCGTTTATGCAAAAAAATGCAACTTCAATAAACATTTCATTCAAAAATAACATATATTTTCAAAATTCAGCGATAAAATAGTGCATAATTTGAAGGAATGGCGCGATAAATATACCAATTTGATTTATGCACCGGTTTTTGAAAACATTTCGAGGATCATATCTTCTGTTCCGTCATTCGCAGCAGCGGTAAACGAAACGGACATCATAAAGCCGTCGAGCTTTTTGATATAGTAACACTGTTCAACGTCGGAATCTCCGATCCTTAAATTGACGACTATGCGCTTGAAATCATATCCGGCTATCGTTTTTACCCCGCCGTCAGATATTTCGGCATTGTAATCAGAAAAAGTCTCTGCAAGTTCAAGCTTCAGTTGCTCCGCATACTCTTCTTCGGTAGTATCCCTGCCGCCGACATACAGGCTGAGGTTGTAGAAAGAAACCGCAACAGATATCCCCGCAGATTCGTCCTCCGCCGTCATATCGTAAACCGTAGACAGATTATTCAGCTGATCGGCAACCGAATCAGCATCCCTCAACGTGTCGGGGTCTACTCCGCTCTGCAGCAAAATATATTCGTCTTCTCCGAATACCCAGGCGGGACCGGGGACAAATTTGATATTCAGCATGCCGCACTCATAGACATTATTTTCTGTCTTTCCGCGCGTGAACTCAGCTTTTTCAATAATTGAACCGCACGAAGACAAAATAAGAAGTATAAATGCAAGTGCAAGGCACAGGGCTTTTTTCATCGTCAGCATCCTTCCTTTTGAATTCACTAAAAATAATAGCATAAGTTTGGTGATGTGTCAATAAATATTATTCCTTTTAATAACAGACATACATACGTTCCCCTTTTCGACTATCAGCCAAAAAATTCAAATTTATTCCCGATTAACAAGATTAAATATTGAAAATATAATACTGATGTGATAGAATGATTATGTTATTAATTTCAGACAGTGAGCGAAGTAATTATGAAAAAAATAATATCTGTCGCGATCTCAATAATAGTATTCGCAGGAATATGCTTTTGTTTATACGCTTTCAGGGAAGTTGAAGTATACGGACACAAGTATACGCTCGACGCAAAGGTCATTGAATTCGACGGAGCGGAAATAGATAATATCGAGAATCTTACAAAGAATCTGAAACCGTTTTATTCATTAAAACAGGTGGATCTCGGTTCTTTTGAAGTCGACGCAAAGCGCGCGAGTTCGTTCAATTCCGAATTTCCGGAAGTCGATCTGATATATAACACATACGTCGATCTGTACGGGGACCGGATCCCGGCCGATACGACCGACCTCGATCTGTCATCAAAGAGCGTTGACGATCTTGATGAACTTATAGACGCCCTTCCGTATTTGGATTCTTTGAGATCCGTAGATCTGGGTGAAAACCTGATCCCCCACGAAGACAAGGAAAAAGTTGAAGCTGTCAAGCCGGACGTCAAATTCGGTATCGTTTCAACATACGAAATGTTCGGGACGGTAATCAGAGACGATGCGGAATCGCTTGACCTTCGTGGCATCACGGATACTTCCGATTTGATCGAAAATCTTTCTCTGCTGAAAGACCTTAAAGCAGTAGATCTCAAAGGTGCGAAACTTGATATAGAGTTTCAAAATACATTGATCGAGCGCTTCCCGGAAATTAAATTTTCGTGGGACATAGATTTTGACGGCAGAGTGTTCGACGCAATGTGTGAAGAGATCGATCTGACGGGAGCCGATACCGTTACCGTTGATCTTGTAAGAAGCGCTCTTCCGCTCTTCCCGAATCTCAAAAGGCTCGATATGTCGTACTGCAACGCGACTAACGAGGAAATGGCGATGCTTCGTGAAGAACACCCTGAGATAGACGTTGTCTGGACTCTTACGATGGGAAAATGGTCGTTGAAGACGGACGCGGTCGCGTTCTCGGTACTGATATATGATTACACTCATACAAGACTGACTTCAAACGACATTGAAGTCTTAAAATACTGCACGAACCTGATGGCGCTCGATCTCGGGCACCAGGCGATTACGGATCTTTCGGTCATCGGAGAATATCTGACCGAGCTCAGAGTTTTAATACTTGCCGACAACTTCGTCTCCAATCTATGGCCGCTGACGAATCTTAAACATCTTCACTATCTGGAGCTTTTCGTAAACTGGATATATGATGTGACTCCGCTCGGAGAACTGAAAGAAATGGTCGATCTCAACATCAGTTACAACCCGGGAATCAGTGATATCAGTGCCCTTCTCGATCTTCCGCTTCTCGAACGTTTCTGGCTTGAATCCACGAACGTCTCCGAGGAAGACGTTAAACTTCTCGTTGAGACCTATCCGGACGCAAAGATCGTAAGGGAAGGCGAAGGATCGGTCGACCAGGGATGGAGAACACATCACAGATATTACGCAATGATGGATATGTGGTTTAACGATTATCTGAGCGATTATTTCAGCCGTTACGACGATAAAGCGGATGAAGAATAAATTATTTCGGGGAGGCGGCGCCTCCCCGAAAGTTTTTATTTGAATACTTTTTTCGCGATATCGACCGCGCCTTTTGCGTCTTTTGAGTAATAGTCGGCGCCGATGGATTCAGCGTATTCGGGCGTCAGTACCGCGCCGCCGACCATGACCTTACAGCCCGGAAGCTCTTTTTTCAACAACTTCACCGTTGTCTCCATAGAGCCAAGCGTTGTCGTCATAAGGGCTGAAAGCCCTACAAGCTTCACGTCATTCTCTGCTGCCGAGCGCAAAACCGTCTCCGGCGGAACGTCTCTTCCGAGGTCTATAACATCGTAACCGTAGTTCTCAAGAAGCACTTTCACTATACTTTTGCCTATATCGTGAATGTCGCCTTTGACCGTTGCGAGGATGATCCTGTCACCTTTTACGGTATCGCAGGAAGTTTCAGCCATTTTGCGTTTGACCGCAGCGAAACATACACCGACTGTGTCTGCCGCCATTATCAGCTGAGGCAGATAAAGCACGCCTTTTTCATAGCGGTCTCCGATTCCGTCAAGGATCGGTATCAAAACACCGTTCACGATGTCAAGCGGAGAAGATGTAAGCAATAATTCACCGGTAAGTCTCTCGCACTCCGCCCGCATTCCGCGTTCGATCGCAACGTCAAGCGTTACGCCGCTCTTGTTCTCCTGCACTTTTTCAGCTTCGCCGGAAGCTGAAAAGCTGATATATTCAGACGCGCCGATATCATATCCGGATAAAACGTTGGACGCTCTGAAAGCGGACATCATACGTCTTGAATTCGGATTGATTATAGCAAAGTCAAGTCCTTCGTTGAGCGCAGTAACTAAGAACGCGGCGTTCACTGTCTCCCTGTCGGGAAGTCCGAACGAAACGTTAGAAACGCCGAGAGTTGTCTTCACACCGAGCTTATCTTTGACCATTCTCAAAGCGTCAAGAGTTTTCTTTGCCGCCGTCTGATCGGCAGATACGGTGAGCGTCAGACAGTCTATAATTATATCGCGTTTATTGATCCCGATCGACTCAGCTCTCTCAACTATGCGTTTTGCGATCTTATATCTCTCTCCGGCATCTTCCGGAATACCGTTTTCATCGAGCGCAAGTCCGATAACAGCGGCACCGTATTTTTTAACAAGAGGCAAAACGCGGGACAGACTTTCCTCAGTTCCGTTTACTGAATTTACAATAGGCTTGCCGCGGCACACGCGAAGCGCTGCCTCGATAACGTCCGGGTCGGATGAATCGATCTGTATCGGGGCATCGGTCGTGCTCTGTACGGCCTCGATCGCTCTTAACATCAGAGCTTTTTCATCAGCTCCCGGAAGTCCGACGTTCACGTCAAGAATATCTGCTCCGGAATCTATCTGCTCAGCCGCAAGGGTAATTATATAGTCAAAGTCCAGACGCGAAAGCGCCTCTCTAACAAGCTTTTTCCCGGTTGGGTTGATCCTTTCTCCGACTGCGACCGGCTTATCACATATAATTGTTTTTGAAAATGAGCAAAGAACCGTTCTGTTCTCTGTTACCGGAGGAACATAAGCGAGATCTTTAATTGTTTCTTTCAGCTTTGATATATGGTCGGGTGTAGTTCCGCAGCATCCGCCGAGAAGTTTTACGCCCATCAGAGCGTATTCTTTCATCAGAGACGCAAACTCAGCCGCACCGACGGAATACTCTCCGGTAACCGGATCGGGAAGCCCTGCATTCGGTTTGACCGCAACCGGTACGTTCGAATACGCAAGTATCTCTTTTACCGTACCGACAAGTTCAGCGGGACCGTTTGAACAGTTGACTCCGATCGCATCAGCGCCGAGCGAGGAGAGCGTTATCGCAGCTTCTCCGGCGCCGCAGCCGAGAAAAGTCTTTCCGTTTTGTTCAAAAGAAAGACTGCACAAAACTTCAAGAGACGTATTCTCTTTCGCAGCGAGCAGCGCGGCTTTTGTTTCAAACAGATCTGTCATCGTTTCGATGACAATAAAATCAGCGCCGTACTTTTCGCCGCACTTAACGACTTCAGAAAAAGCCTCGTATGCCTCATCAAAAGAAAGATCGCCATAAGGCATGAGCAGGCGTCCGAGAGGTCCGACGTCGAGCGCCACCGGGATCTCTGCGCATTTTGCGATCTTTACGGCCTCGCGAACGACGTCGTCGACCGAATAAGCGCTTCCCTGCAGTTTATATCTGTTTGCGCCGAAAGTGTTTGCATATACAACGTCTGATCCGGATTTTGCATAGGAGAGATGCACGCGCTTTACAGCCTCGGGATCATTAAAACACATAAGCTCCGTGAGTTCTCCCGGTCTCATACCGCTCTTTTGAAGCTCAGTACCCAAGGCGCCGTCAAGAATTACGAATTCTTTTTTCAGCAATTCACAAAGTCTCATGCACTCACCACTCCTTTCTCACCGAGCACTTATCAAAAAATGTGCAGTTCCTGCACTTTCCGTGCGCGAAGCCGTCATCGCATTTACCGTCTTTTGCAATTCCGATCACAGCGGTCACTGATTTCGTCGGAGAAAGCATATAGCTGTCCCCCGCAAAAAGTCCGATCTTTCTTCCCGCGTCGAGTGCGAGCAGCAGTCCTTTTTGTTTTTCAAGCGGAAAATCACCGTATCCGGGGCTGAATCTTGAAGTGAGCCTGCCCCCAACGTTATTTGCTATTTCATCTGTCGCTGAATCGCAGAGCATTTCAGCTGCAGCAGACGCCTCCGCGTCGACAACAAGAGCGCTCGTCACGTCGGTCGCCTGATACTTTCTTATCAGATTATCGACGGAGGCGCCGAGAGTGGCTGCGAATAATATATATCTGCCGCAACCGTCAAGATGGCGCGCAACGTCTTCTCCCGCAAGCACGCCGCGATCGTCATCAATATCAAACACTTTATAAATATAGCGGGGAGTCATAACGGAACAAAGCTCAAGCTCCCTCTCTTCCGCTATTTTTATAATCTCCTCAGAGGGTTCTCCCTTGAACCCCATATATCTCAAAGCGTTATTTCTGTCTATCAGGCTTTGAACTTTTATCATCATTCGATCACAATATGTTTTTGATACTGTTGTATATTTTGTTACCGACTTCCGGATTGTTCATCGTATACAGATGTATGCCGCGAACTCCGTTCGATACGAGCTCTTCTATCTGCCCGACAGCATACTCGATCCCGGCAGATTTCAATGATTCCGAATCGTCCGCGTATTTCATCATAAGCTTTGAAAGCTTATTCGGTATCGAAGCGCCGCACATCGTTACCATTCGCTCGATCTGTTTTTTGTTCATCACCGGCATGATACCCGCAGAAACCGGAACGTTGATCCCCGCTTTAACAATTTTATCGGAAAAATCATAAAAGTGACGGTTGTTAAAGAACAACTGACTGATAAGGAACGTCACACCGGATTCGATTTTGATTTTCAGGTTTTCAATATCTTTTTCCGAATTTTCAGCTTCAGCATGAGTTTCGGGGTAGCAAGCGCCTCCGATATCAAACGCTCCGTTTTTCTTAATAAACGCCGCAAGATCGGAAGCGTGAGAAAAATCGTGCTTCGGCGGATGGTCGGGACTTATATCCCCGCGCAAAGCGAGAATATTCTCGATGCCGTGCTCGGAAAAATCGTCAAGAATAATACCTGCGTCAGAGTATGTAGTGCTGACGCAAGTGAGGTGAGCCATAGATTCGATGCCATACTCTTTTTTAATGATTTCGGCAATATTTCTGGTATTGCTGTCCGCAATATTTCCTCCGGCGCCGTAAGTAACGCTTATAAAATCGGGGTTGATCCCGCGGAGTCCGTCAAGAGTTTCATAGATAGAATCAACCGAAGACGTTTTTTTAGGTGGAAAGACTTCCAGCGAAAAAACAGTTCTCTTTTTCTCGTATATAGTTGATATTTTCATAATACGCCTCTATTCCTGTGATTCAATTAAGCTGCGCTCGTACTCCGCCGCCCTCTCATAGTCATCGGCATTGAGTTTGTCACCGAACACAGTCTCAAAGTTGCCGGAGCCGGCAATCAAAAATTCTTTTTCGGACTTCGGAATTTTCTTAAACTGAGCCTCGAGTTTAAGAGCGGATTCTTTGCAGGAGGTCTTCCATACGATTTCATATCTGACCGGTCTATGACTTCTCGTGTATTTCGCACCGCCCGGAACTTTTCCGAGATGAGCTGAAAGTCTGTGCAAAACGTCTGTCGTATAGCCGCAGTAGAGAGAAGAGTCAGAACACCTTAATACATATACATAATACATATCAAACCTCCGCTGTATACAATTATACTACGGCATTTATAATTAGTCAAACTTTAATTATCTTTTTCATCTTTGAAGCAATTAACGATGCAAGAACGATTTTAACCGCATCGGGAATTATGTAAGGAACGACGCAAAGCAGAAGAGATTTCCAGACCCCGGTTTCTGTCTGAAAAACAAACCAGGCAGTACCGCAAACATAACATATCAAAAGACCGGAAGCAAGGATGATGTAATGAATCCAGCCTGACTT
Source organism: Clostridia bacterium (assembly GCA_017445115.1). The sequence goes on from JAFSUU010000119.1 coordinate 9,755, forward strand.
ATGTCTTTTTTCATAAATCATACAGAAAAGGCACGTAAATACAAATCCGAAAAGATAGCCGCCGGTCGGACCGATCAAATGACCAACGCCTCCTCCGAATCCGGAGAACACGGGAACGCCGACTGCTCCGAGTGCCAAATAAACAATATATGAGATCAGCGCTCTTTTGCAGCCGATGAATCCGATCGCAAAAAACACGGCAAACGTTTGTAACGTGACCGGAACTCCCGAAAACGGAAGAGGTATAGTCACCCAGGAACAAACCGCAAGAAGAGCCGACATAGATGCGATCTTAACAAGGTCGTTTAGCTTTATCGCTTTTTGTCTCATAGCGCCCCCTCGATATCATGATCTGTCATAATCATTTTTTCATCTTAATATATTTTACACAAATTATATTTTAGAGCATTAACCCTCATGTAACTTTTTTGTAATTTTACGTCACCTGTGTCGTAAATATCTTTTGAAGCATGGGCATATTGACAAAATATTTATGATATGAAATAATAAATATAGATATAATTACAAGAGGTGGGAATATGCTGTCAATAGGATCAAAAGCGCCGGATTTCACGCTCAGCGACAAAAACGGAAACAAAGTATCACTGTCAGATCTTAAAGGAAAAAGAGTTGTCATATATTTTTATTCAAAGGACAACACCTCGGGATGTACGAAGCAAGCTTGCGCATTTGCCGCGCACTATCCGGAGTTTGAAAAGCTCGGAGCAGAAGTGATCGGCATAAGCCGTGACAGCGTCGAATCACACAAAAGATTCGCTGAAAAATACTCACTTCCGTTCATTTTACTGTCTGACACTGAGCTTGATGCGATACAAAAATACGGCGTATGGCAGGAAAAGAAGAATTACGGAAAAACGGTGATGGGCGTCGTAAGATCTACGTTCATAATCGATATTGAGGGAAATATCGAGCACATTATGGTAAAAGTTAATGCAGAGAATAATGCCTCTGACGTGCTGAAATTAATAAGTCTCGTTAAATGAAACAATTTTCAGCAAAAATTTAGCAATTTTGTGTTGAAATAGTATATTTCTTATGATATAATAGATTAATAAAATTACATACATAGTTATTATATATATTTACGCAAAATTCGGAGAACCGGTATGAATCGCTTCAGAGAATCTATAAAGACAAGCAGTTTTGCTAAATCTTTTATACTGATAGTAGTATGCCTCGGAGTAAATCTTCTGCTCTCCTTCGTCGCGCGACTTGTGAATTTTGAATACGTTCCGCTTTATCTTGACAATATAGGAACAGTATTCGCCGCGATGCTGGGAGGTACTCTTCCCGGCGTTATCGTTGGATTCGCAACCAACGCCATCAACTCGATATTTACATCTGAGCTGACCCTGTACTATGGAACGATAAGCGTATTTATCGCACTGATAGCAAGATATCTCTTTGTAAACGGACGTTTCAAAACGCCCGGGAAGCGTTTGTTATCCTCGTTGTTCATAGCGCTTATATGCGGTTCTCTCGGTGCGCTTTTAACCTGGCTGATCTACGGCTTTGATTTCGGATCTGAAATCTCGGCTCCGCTTGCACAAAAAATGACGTCTGACTGGCGAATATACCCTGTTACCTCCCAATTCGCGTCAGAAATCTTTATAAACATTCTTGATAAAATTATAACTGTATTTGCGGCATGCCTCGCTTTCAGATTCTGCCCGAAAAATATTAAAGACTCTTTCGGTTATCAGGAAAAAGAAGCAGCACACGTATCTATATTTAAACAGCTTAAAAAATTCAACAGTTCTCTCCTCGGTAAAGTCGTCAAAACGATGCTTCTGTTTGAGTTGATCCTGTGTACTCTATCAACAGTAATCTGCTATTTTATGTATCAGGACACCAACGTCAGCAAATATGCTTCAAGCTGCCACAGTGCAACAGATCTGGCGATTAACGTTATCAATCCCGAACTGATAGACAACTTTGCAACAGAACGTCAGGAGATCTTCGATGAATTTGTTGAGGATCTACCGGCAGTATGCGCCTGGGATCCTCAATCATATCCGGATTATTTTACCGATTATTACGATTTTTCCCATCAAAAGTATTCTTCAGATTACTTGGTGACGGAGAGAAGGCTCGAGGAGATCGCCGCAACATTCCCGAGTCTTAAATACCTGTACATATACAAAGTAGAAGAAGACGGCTGCCATATAGTATTCGACATAGATCATGAACAATACGCTACCAAAATTGACTTCGGCGAGTCGTTTCAGGATCAGAAGGAAGCTCTTTTGAACGGTGAAAATATCGACATTATGATAACCGACGACGAATACGGTTGGCTGCTTTCCTATTTCAACCCGATGAGAGACAACGAAGGAAATTGTGTCGCTTACGTATGTGCGGACGTTTCGATGAACCAGCTGAAAATCGACCAGCTGATATTTGTCGTTAAAACCGTCTCGGTTCTGATCGGAGCGTCGATCATCGTTCTTGTTATAGTTCTTAACATCTTTGATCACGGCGTCGTAAAGCCGATCAAAAGAATTTCAAATGCGGCATCTGATTTTGCTTTTGATAACGAGAAAACACAGAAAAACAGTAATAATAATATAATGAACCTCGAAATCAATTCGTGTGATGAAGTCGAGGAATTGTATAACTCTCTTAAAAAGCTCGCCGTAGATTCAACTGACTACATAGAAAAAATCAAGATGGATGCAGAGTCAATGAACAGGCTTCAGGAAGCCATAATTATTGACTTTGCAAATATGGTCGAGAACAGAGACAAGAACACAGGCGACCATATCAAAAAGACTTCCATGTACGTCAAAATGATCGCCGAAGAACTCAGGAACGAAGGAGTATATACCAACGTCCTTACAGATGACTATATTTTGAAGATCGTTCGTTCCGCGCCTCTACACGACGTCGGGAAGATACGCATTTCAGACCTGATCCTCAACAAGCCCGGAAGGCTTACCGATGAAGAATTTGAGATCATGAAAACTCACGCGAGTGCAGGCGCTGAGATCCTCACTAACGCCATGGTCAATTCAGACGATACCGATTATCTCAAAGAAGCCATCAATATGGCTCATTACCACCATGAATGGTGGAACGGCAGCGGATATCCCGACGGTCTGTCAGGCGAGGAAATTCCGCTTTCGGCACGAATAATGGCAGTTGCAGACGTATTCGACGCACTTGTTTCAAAGCGAAGCTACAAAGCACCGTTTACATTTGAAACTTCTGTTAAGATCATTAACGAAGAGAGCGGCACGCATTTTGACCCGTTGGTCGCGGAAGCTTTCTTAAGGATCTCAAATCAGTTCAAATAGTATTCTTCCAACAAAGATATACCGCCGAAGCAGGTTTGCTTCGGCGGTATATTATTTTGATTTGTATTACGAAGTTTATATGACCTTGCTGTTGTCAAGGAAGCCGGTATAGTCCGTAAGCGACAAAGGCTTCGAATAATAGTAGCCTTGAATGACCTGGCAGCCGAGGCTCTTAAGAAGCTCGACCTGATCCTGATGTTCAACGCCCTCTTGCGTGACCTTCATATGAAGTTCTCTTGCAAGCGAGATGATACTTGACAATACTTTGAGGTCTCTGTCAGGAGAAAATCCTTCTTTAATGAAGAATCTGTCAAGCTTTATCTCGTCCATAGGAAGCTCTTTAAGAATATTATATGAAGAGAATCCTGAGCCGAAGTCGTCGATTGAACACTTAAATCCGTTTTTATGAAGCACGTTAACGGTTTCACGGAGTTTATCATAATCCTCATACGCAAAGCTTTCCGTAAACTCGATCGTCAAGAAGTCATCCGCAATATTGTGCTTCTTCTTTGTTTCCGTATAGAACGAAACGAAATCTCTTGACGTCGCAGTGATACGTGAAGCGTTGATTGATACAGGATACAACGGAAGTCCGTTCAAGACCGCGTCTTCAATATAAAGGCAAACCTGTTCAAACACATAATGGTCAAGCTTGACAATGAAGTGGTTCGCTTCAAACAGAGGCAGGAAAACGTCCGGCTGCATATACTCGTCAAGCTCAGGGTTATACCAACGCACAAGCGCTTCGCATCCATCCGGCCGCTTTTCAAGAATATTGTACTTAGCCTGATAGAAGACCTTAAAGTCATGATTCTGAAGAGCGGATTCCATATGAAGTTCGATATAGTCGTTCTGTACCGCACTCGAATGAAGCATTTCATTATAGTAACGAAACTGAGCGAAATCATACGGAAATCTCGACGCGTTTTCAGCTTCTATCGCAAGGTCTACCATCTTGGAAACGCTGGACGTCAGATTCTTTTCTGTCGTATACACACCGCCGAGGAGCGAAAGCATAACGCTGTCGGTCATCTGAGAGCTGTGTTCGCTGGCGAGCGCTACAAGCGAATAAATCCTCTGTTCCAGTGTCTTCAGATCTCTGTAGTGAAGAAGAAGCAAGAATCTGCCGTTGTCCGCATATCCGTAGACCTCATCCAACTGTAAAATACGGCTGTACAGAAGTTCGAGATACTTTAGTATCTTGACCGTCGTCTCCATGCCGAACTGATCGTGAATATACGAAAAGTGGTTGATATCAATAACGACTACAGCGAACATTGTCGCCTTGTTTCTCGAAATGATCTCCGAAGATGCGCTTTCAAACTTTGATCTGGAATAACATCCGAGAACCAGGTTCGTATCGGTAAGCGCCGCGTGGCGGCGTCTTGTAATAATACGCTGAATAAGAACGAACAGCGTAACAACTATTACTACGATAAAGAACACGAGCAGAGTTCCGAGAATTGCTCTCAGTATTTCATATCCGGTCGGATATAAGTCCGCAGATTTATAATAACCGACAGAGGACAAAAGCGTTTTATTATTCTCGGTCACACTGCTGACGGTGAATATGCAATCGTCACCGGCAACGTTCTCTTTATATGTATCGGTACTTCCGTTTGTAATAGTGACTCTGAAATTATCGACGAACAGCTTATCGTTAAGCTCATTCCTCAATATTTCATATATGTCACCGTATTCCCTGATGTTCATTTCAGGTTCAGCGTGAAGTATCTTAACGATCTCGCCTTCGGGCGTACAGTATACCGTAAGGCGGGAATTCATATAACTCTTGTCAAATTCCTCGGTAGTAGCCGCAATGTCTCTGACCCAGAAGAAAACGATGACAGCGTCCGCATATTCAAAGTTGTGAAGCGGTACGCAATAAGCTATTGAACTCAAATTAAACTGTCTGTCAGGTACAGCGCCGATGCAGCACAGCTCGTTCTTTTCAATAGAATTGAGGATCTCCGGCAATTCCATCGATATATCGAACTCGTCATCATTAACGTTAAACTCCGCGCCGAGCTTATAGTATCTTACCCACGTGATGCTTCCGAACCGAGATTCTCTGCTGATACGGTGCATCTGTATGGAAAAGTCCTGTTCGTCTTCGTAAGAGCCGCTGAGCAGCGTCGCGCCGAAGTTATCGGCGTACGCTTTATATATTTCGACGCCGCTTCTCAAGTTATAAGCGGCGTTTTGAATATTCTGCTGAGCGATTCTTGCCGCTTCTTCCTCAATATTGCCGGAATACTGCGCCAGCATTGCAAAGCATGCGACGAGCATAAGCAAACAGACGAAAAACGCGAGCAGGAGTATATAGTTATGTGACTTCGCCTTCGGCTTATTATTTGAGTTCGAGGAATTATATGAAGTCTTGGATTTCACTTCTTTACCCCCGCGACATTATTTCTTTTCCAGTTCGTCCAACTCTTTCATAAGGCGATGCAGATTCGCTCTTTCTTCATCGATCTGTGACGTAAACTGGTTAAAATAGTCCACATCCTGATCGTCCGGTTCGACATGGCGAAGAATCGCGTCGACAAGCGCTGCCTGAGATCTGGAACGCTTCTGCTCGATCTGATCAATGCGTTCCTTTGATTTGGCGATCTCTTTCTTCAACTTCATTTTTTCGAACATAATATTTCTTCCTTTGAATGAAAAAAATTTAAATGAAAACTATACGTTGATGTTGTTACTTTCATCGTCCGGCGCTGCGCCTTGCGAACTGTCGTCACCGGGAGACGCTTCCTGCGCAGGACTTACGTCAGAAGAAGACTGTTCGCCATCAGGCTGGGAACTGCCGAAGCCTTTTGCCTTGAGCTTTTCCACTTCCTCACGAACAAGCGATTCGATCTGTTCCTCGCGCTTTCTCTCGATCTCTTCGCTTCTCTTTTTGTTAGCCTTCTTTATACCGGGAACGTACATTAACAATATCACTCCCAGAATAGCGGCGACTGCTATGAGTTTTCCGATCCCGGAAAACAGGAATCTGCCCCAGGCTGTCAAAAACGGAAGATTCTTCTCATAAATACCGAGAAGCTTCGAGCCTTTAGCGGTATAATGATCCTCCACCGAATTGGCATCGCCTTTTGTTACGAACTCTTCCCCGTTTCCGATGATCTCAATTACACGGTGAGTATTATAAGCAGACTCAAGATAAGGGTCGTCCGAGCTGAATATGATGACGTCACCGACCTTGACCTCAGACGGTTCTGCTTTTCTGACCAAAATAAAGCTTTGCGCCGGGATCTCGGGCTCCATACTCTGCGTCATTACCCAGGCGGTCGTCTTTCCGAAGATAAATACCGTGTGACCGGTGGCTCTCGATATAAATACGAACGCAAGAAGGCCGACTATAGCAAAAATCACGAGATATCCAATTACGTCGCCGACGATCTTTAAAGTTTTAAATCTCGTCGTCTTTTCTGTTTTCATCTGTCTCGATATCTCCAAATGATTCTTCCTGTATATCAGTTTGTTCTTCTTCCGAATGACCGGTTTCTTCATTTGAAACTGATTCCGTCTCGGCGGGTACCTCGCTTTGCGGTTCGGCTGTTAATTCTTCTTGCAAAGGATCCGGTTCGCTTGGCTTTTCAGTTTCAAAAAGATCCGGTTCCGGCTCTTCCGGTTCTTTTTCAACAACAAGTCCGAGAACCGGCTCGGTGTCGTCTTCCGGTTCCGCGATATCAGTTCGAGAATAAATGAATTCTTCGCCGTTACCGCGGATGATATCCGACGCATCCATAGCAACATCGAGAGCATCGAGGAAGACATAGTCTTCGGGAGTCAGCGTTTCATAGCGAATGTTGTTAGGCGCTTTGGCGAACCGTTCTTCCGGGATTTCCGGCTCTTTTTCCTTTCCGCCCTGTACGTCGAATTCTCTTGCTGAGATCTCGCTGAGTTCGCCTATGATCTTAGGTCTGAGTTCATCGTTCGTAAGTTCACTTGCAAGCGTGCTGTCGATCTCGAAATCGTTTCTTATATTGTATCTGAAGATCATGTACTGAAGCGCAAGGGTCGAGTAAAGCTCTTTGATGTACTCTTCATCGACAGATTCAAGGTTCTCCTGTATGAGCATGCTGTAACCCGCACTGTCGTACATTTCGATAAATCTCCAGAGTTCAAGGCACTGCCTTAAATTCTTGTTTTTCAGTATCGCGTTCGTACGCATGACCGGAGGACGGATATAACTGCGCCCCATCATATGGACAAACTCGGAATCAGCATACGTCGAAACTATGCTGTTGAGTCTCTTGACCCTTTTCCAAAGGTCAGTGGTATATGAATAGTTCTGGTCGATCTTTTCATCATCGTCGTCGGACGATTCCGCGATCTCGACGCGGAAATTCATTCTGACTTTAACTTTGTCGTGATCGAAGTTGTCTTTGAACTCAAGGCTGGTGGTTTTTTCATCCTGACCGGACTTAAGAGCGATCTCATATCTGCGGTTTACGAAAATATATAGCCGGTTTATGAGAGTATTGATAAACTTATTCTCATACGTCTGGATCGTTTCTTCTTTGTAGACGTTGAGAAGTTGTTTCGGTATTATCGTGTCTCCTTCGATCTTCTGGATAAAGTTTGTGTGCTGTGAAAGATGCTGAAGAGTTCTGACGGTGACCTTACGCGCCTGCTCGGCGTTTACGATCTCCTCTTTCTCTTCGATGAACTTTGAAGGATTGCGGATAATGACGTCAAGCGCCGGAAGCGTATCCTCAATTATATTGACCCAGGTCTCGTCAATGGCACGCAGAAAGTATCGTTTTCTGAGCTCCACCGTCGCCTCGCCTTTTCTCATCCTGTCAAGGATGGTCTGAAAAGCACCGTATTCCTGGACTATACTGTCTATGAAATACGTTGCGTCATCATAAACAGAGCGAAGCATACTCTCTTTGTTTGCTCCCGTGTTTTCAGCCATATCGGGCTCCTCCTTAATACATCATCTTCTGGAGACGCAGCAGGTAAGCTATGCACTCGTTCATCTCGCCTTTTCCGAACAGCTTTTCCATATACATTATCAAGCCGCGGATCTCGTCTCTGATGAGAGAGAGGTTGAGACCTTCAAATTTTCTGAAGACCTTTGTAGCGAGTATGTAGTCGATACCTTCAAGTTCCGTACCGCCGCAGGCGACGAATACGGGAACGAAAGTGCGAAGCTGTTTGATGATACGGTTACCGAACGCAACTCTGAATTTTTCGATAACATAGAGGTCGAGCGAACCGATCTTCTTGATGACCTCGTCGCTGACCGGATGTTCTTCGATCGCTTTTTTGTAAAGCTCCTCAACGTACGAGTAGCTTATGCACTTCGGCGAAGTTTCAGGAGCATCGAACGGGATACCCTTGGAATCGAGGTTGATAACGAGCGCACGGTCGTAAACCTTATCGGAGATAGCGAACGTTGAGTCGTCGTTGTTAGCCGTACCGATGTACCAGACGTTTTGCGGTATCTGGAGCTTACCGTCGCGAAGTCTCTGCGGGTCGCCCGGCCAAGCTGACGGAACAAGCTCGATCTTCCACTCTTCGGGGTTCGGCATTTCAAGGATTGAAAGCAGTTCGGCGAAGTAGTACTCGACACGCGCTATGTTCATCTCGTCGAGGATGATTATGTTGATATCGTCATTGTAAGACGCCTCGTAGATTCTCTTGAGCACTTCGGTCTCGTTAAACTTCTTGGTAAACTCGTTGAAAAATCCGAAAAGCTCCGTTCTGTCTCTCCAGGAAGGCTGTACCGATGCGATCGTCGCGTCGACCTGGAAATACTTGCCGAGCATGTATGGAAGCGAAGTTTTACCTGTACCGGAAATACCCTGTAAAAGGATAAGCTTCGTAGAAGCGAGACCTGCGATCATCAGGCGGATGATCTTGATCTCATAATAAAGCTTGCTTCTCGAGCAGGAGTAGTTTCTGATATCGTCGCAGAGCTCTTCGAGACTCATAACGCGCTCATATTGAGGCGGCACGTAATACGTATACTTTTCGTCGACCGCGGACAGACGGTAGAAACGCTTGGAACCCGTATCCGCCGTGCCTTCTCTCGGAGCAGCGGCACTTTCCGCGGAACCCGTCGAGCCGGCAGGTGCGAGAGCACCGGCTGCAGCGCGGCTTTCCGCCGCGGCTTCGTTCTCGCTGGCGAAGAACGAACGAAGTTCTTCGTAAGTGACACCGGACGGATCGAACTTGTGAGCGAGGATCCTCTCTTTTTCTTCCGTGAGCTTAATAACGTCACGGTGGAGGTCTGCGATCTCTTCAAGCATATCCTCGTTTCCGACGAGTGTTTTTCTGAATCTAAGATACTTTCTTATACCGATTACTATCAGGAATATTATGCCCGCGAGGATAGCGTACATCAAAATTATTGCAAGTATGCACAATACCCACCCGAGAGCATTAAAGTCGTTTTTATACTGCGAAAGCTGGTCAAATAATTCCGGAAAATTGAAAAACTGGAATATCGCGTTAAAAACGCCTTTTATGCCGGTCCATAAACCTTCAAGCAGCTTGGTTATGAAAGCGAAGAACCAGTTCAAAAATGCATCCATACCTAAACCTTCATCCTATCAAAACTTGCAGTTAAAATTATATAGCTACGCCGATTTTACGGCAAGGCGGCCAAACGTTTCAGCGCTTGACCGCGTATTTGTCATTCGGGTTTTTCTTCTTTTTCAGCCTCTTCTGCGGGTTCTTCAACAGGCGCCTCGGCAGGCTCCTCAGCGGGTTCCTCTTCGGGCTCCTTCTGAGGCGTCTCAACGCTCTTTTGCTCGTTTTCGAGATTCTGCTGTCTTAAGTATTCCTCGATAGCCTTCTTCTTAATGAGCTCCTCGTCAGCGGCCGTGATCTGCTTCTTGTCGGAGTTCTTGACTTCGATGAGCTTACGAACGAACATGATGATCTCAAACAGGAAGAACACGATCAGCGGGATAACTATCACGAAGAAGAATCCTGTAGGCTGGAGCAGGAAATTGATAACGTTGCCGAGCACCGGGATCTTAGTATCCTTTTCGGGGTCAAATACACTTATGACGTCTGTCGGATTGACATTGTAATTATCCGCGAACTCGTTGTTGTCGCCCTGAGTCTTGTACTCACCGTCTATGATATCGATGATCCTGTGAGTATTGATCTCGGGAGATCCGTCGCCGTCAAGGTCCGCTTTGAAAGATATGATCGTACCGACGGCAAGACCGGTCTTTTCATTATCAGCGAGCTTGCGGCTCAGAATAATATCGCCCTTGTTGATAGTCGGAGCCATCGATTCGGAAAGAACCGGGCTTATCACTTTTCCGCCAACTGTGGGGATTCCGTCGGAGTTAGACTGAGCGGAAAAAGCAAAGATCGTGATCACGACGGCAATAACGATAAACAGCCACATCAGCACGTTGCCGATGATACTGAATACCTTTTTCTTGCCGGTCAGCTTCTTCTTTGAACCCTTCGTCTGAACGACTTCGGCAGATTCTTTTTTCATAATAGATAACCCCTCCATAAAGGATATAAATTAATAACACGTTTAATGTTAAATAAACCGAGAATAAAAATCACCAGTTTACTTTTTAATATTATATAATATAAAAAGTCATTTGTAAAGAGTTTTTTTATGAAAAATAGCAAAAACGCTCGTCTTTTTCCGCAAATGCGGAAAAAGACGAGCATACACCGATCAATATAACGGTCAAGACCGTGTCAATTAAAGATAGTATAGTCGGGGAGCAGTCTTGCGTTCGTGTAGATGATGTAGTTTTTGTCGTTGGAATTCTGAAGCCTGTTTTCGTGGTCGGTCGACTTCACGAGCTCGACTTCGAGTTCCACCTTATAGTTGGAGTAGAAATACCCTGCCGTTTCGAACGGGCCGCCCGTTTTGACCTTGAAATCGATCGGGATGACGATATTCGGGTTAGGCGACGTCTGGTTCGGATCGTTCTCGTCGTTCAGCAGCGTGTCGTTGACTTCCGTTATCGGGAAATAGAATACGGCTCTCGTACCTCCTTCTCCCTCTGCCGCCGCCGTCGTGTACGTAACGCCGGTAAGAGTGAGGTTGGTGATGTAATTGCTTAAGACGAGCGGATTGCCGTAAGCGCTCTGCGTCAGACCGCCCTTGTTATAAAGCCTTATATAGCACTTGACGGTATCGTATTCAAAATAGCGTTCCGTGTCGGCACCGACAGTTCTGGTGCCCACGACGTCGTCAAAGATCTCGGAGATATCGAGAACGCCGATCGTCGAAACGTCGACTTCCGTCTGATCGTTGGAGTCGAGCGGGTTTATACCGAGATTACCGTAGTCACCGCCGAAAGCGTCAGGAACGACGTTATAATACAGCGTAGCGCTGTTATCGTCGACGAGGCGGTAATAAGTGTAGTCGACCGCAGGAGCGACAGGAAGTTCTACAGACGAGTTGCTGAAAGCGGTGAGTCCGGGATCGAATCCGATGTTCGAATATCCTGACATCTTGACGCCGGCAACTTCTGCCGCCTTTCCTTTTCTCGCCGGGAACTGATCGGAAATAGTCGATACTCCTTCGTACTGAATGACGATCTGCGATTCTATAACAACCTCCCCGCCGTTCTTCAGGTATCGGTTAAGTGAGACCTGAGGCGAGAGCAGGTCTGACCTCGTCACGTACTCGGCATAGTTGTTGTTGCCGTTGATAGCGGTGGTCAGATAATTGTTCCAGGGGATCAGGTCGGGGTTGTCACCCGGGTAATAAACTCTGTATTTACTGTAAGTTCTGACCCCGTTTTTATCACTGTAATAGAGGTTCGGGTCGCCGGACGAAGGATCCCCGGCTATGATCTTTCTCGACGAATATCCGCCGCCGTCGAGCTCGTCGAGGCGCGTGAGATTAACGATAAAGCTCTGATAGACCTGAATATCCGAAGTTGTGTTGTCTTCGATCGTGTTGGTGAAGACAGTCCTGATATATGAGTTGTTTATCAGAGATATCTTCGTCGTCATCGTCGCAGTCAGAGTGTCGTTGTCGTACGCGGTGATGACAGATTTGTCGTTTCCGGGAACCATTGACTGTTCCGACTGGACAAATACGTTGGCGGTATAGACGTGCGCACCGTCTTCTCCGGCGCCGCGGTTTCTCATCTTCGACGGATATTCCGACTCATCGAATCCGTTCGGAGCGGTAGCCATATAATGGCAGAAGACCGCGTCGTCTTCGTTCGCAGGCTTTTTAGTGAAGAAAGTCAGATAATACGACTCCTTTAGCGGCACGCGATCGCTGTCACCGAGATTGTTATAATCGAGTTCAATGGCGCAGGTGCCGCCCGATTCTACCGGCTTGTAATAATCGTCCCCGATCTTTACGGTTGCAGTTGAGGTGTCTTCGCCGGAGGCAAATTTCTTATAAGTGCTTCCGGAAACCTCTTTCAGACTGATCATATCGTTGAACTGAACGGGGGTGAACGGAGTGCCGTCGGCGGAGGTGAATTCACCAAGCTCTAATACTCCGCTCACGGAGTTATAAGCGTCTCCGAACGTCGAATAATACGGCATTCCTCCCCGGTTTGCATCGACAAGGACAAGGATCGTATCGCTCGGCCAGTCTACCACCGTACCGGCGGGGATCACAACGCCCGCCGCCTCCTGCTTCGTAAAGACAAGGTTCTTACTATAGTTGCGGAGCAGCGACTCGCCCGAGTTGATGACGCTCTGAAGTTCCGACTTGGTCCTTACGTAGTCATACTCGAAATACAGAGTCTCAGGAGAGCCGAGGTTCTCGATTATGGACTTGCCGAATCTGTTGTTGTCGCTGTACCACGTACTATAGTAGACCGTGCTCGTGCCGGTGGCGACTTTGAAGTCATACTTCAGCATCTTCCTGACGATAACGGGAACGTAAAGATGGTAAGCGACTTTTGTGGTGTCGGCGGGATCGTAATACTTGACGTCGATCAGCGAGAAGAGTACGCCGTGATCATACGTGGGATCGACTTCGGTATCGGGGCTGCTGCTCTCCATATAAAATTGGCTGTTGCTCATTTTCAGATTTGGGTCAGCGCTCGTGTCGATCACAAATCCGGAGCCGTTGTACTTCATCCTCTTGATCTCAATGCTGTAAACTGCAGGCTTATTATTATCGCTATACTTTATATCAGTGTTTGTAAGAAGTCTGATATAGTTATTGACAAGAGCCGTCGAATTTAATTTGTTTGTGTCGTCGAGAACAAGAACAACGAAATCTTTGCCGTTGGCGCCGAAGTTGCTTCCCTGCTCGGCGTCAAACGTCGAGATCTTTGGTTCGTACTCGGCATAAGTTTTGAATATCGCCGTATATTCGCTGACGTTATTTACAGAGAAAGCGTATCTGTTGTCGTCAAAGATGTCTTCAAGCGGGATATCGTCAACGCTTGACGCGGCGGCGTCACCGGTCAGGAAAAGCGTGTCGGTACCGATATACGCCGAACCGTTCACCGTGACGTAAGGAGACGCGGGGGCGGCGAGGCGGAAATACTTTGTATTGCTGCTCAGCGTTGCGCTGTAACACTCAACGAAAGTGCCGGTCAAGTTATTCAAGGTTGCTGAACCGTCCGCGATATCGTATCTCGGCGTGATGGAAGCGTAGCTCGTTCCCGCGTAGAAGAAATACTTGTCGTCGCCTGTGCCGTTTATTTTTGCCGTCGTTGTGAGATCACACTCTACGTACGTTCCGCCAGTAGAATCTACGGTAGCTGTTCCGTTCGCGATAGAATACAGCGGAACGTCGGAATCAAATTTGTCGTAAGTCGGGAAGTCAGTATTTTTATGGTTATCGGTTTCAAGCGACTTTCCGTTGAAATCCGCGAAAACGGTATAGCCGATGGTGTTCTTGCCATTTTCATCAAGCAAACCGCCTAAATAGTCCTTTCCGCTTTCGGCATAATACCAACCCGAAAGGTGAGGTAGTTCATCAAAATTCTGGAGAGATATACCGACGATCTTGATAGGAGACAACGTCAGATTGTTTCCGCATATTAGTCCGTTCACGTCGCAGTCTTCGTCTGGTTCAGAACCACCATTATCATAGTGATTAATATTGATCCTATTAAGCAGTATATTGTGGCCGTAGACCGCAACTCTATAAGTATCATTAGTATGAGTACTTTGTTCACTGCATATGGAACCAATCAGTCCTCCTGCACCATTTTGAAGTACTTCTTGATCATAGTTAGTATTAGTACTTGCGCTAACGCCAACTCCACTAAACAATGGCGTTTTAGTGCTATTTTTATATCTTGTTTCCAGATTACAGTTATCAACTCGGAAGTCGTAAATATCTATATAGGCTTTTTTATTATTCGATGTACTCGTAACGCAGTTAAAGCTTCCGATAACCGAGCCAACACAAGACTCATTTCGCCAGTTAGGACTATCACCAGGATCTGTTGTCAATGATATAATATTTAAGTTCTCTATTTCTCCAAGATAAACGTTAACAATAAAATCATCAGAGATTTTCTTTTGTATTCTACCGAAATATGCACCTGCACAACGGTATGCCGAAACTGACGCATAATTACCTTCGCTGATTAAACCGTCGATAGATGTATTTACAACCCTGTGATTACCCTTAACTGTCTCCTGAAACAGATATCCGACTATACCGCCTCCCATACTTCCGAGAACGTCAATCTTTTTAAGCGTCAAACCTGATACAGTTAAGTTACCAATAGCGTGCGCGCAGCCAATAATTCCGCCCGCAGAATCATAAGTCTGTAAGCTCGGGGCATTCGTTTTAACGCAGTAATCACTATCATTTGCCCCGATTATCGAAATATTTGAAATGTTCGCTTCTTTTGAACCTTTAATTTTACCGATGATCCCTCCGCAGCAAACCTCAAAGTGTCTATTGTCTCTTGAATAACCCCCAACCTTGCTGGTCTCAGCTTTATTATATTTTCCCAAAATTTGTTTCAGATACACTACAGTATCTCCGCCGGTTCCGTATATATCAACCGTTCCATAACCGCTTGAATTGCTGATATAGCCGACAAATCCTCCGGTCTTTATCCACGAACTGACACTCAGAGCTTTTGAAAAATCTTTTGAAGCATCCGGTGTTCCGCAGTCAATGATCTCGGTCGTATTCCTTGCGTTATTAATCCAACCTACAAGTCCTCCGCTATTTCTAATTCCGTTTACTGTGAAAGTATCAAGAGTTACGTTTTTAATTCTGATCGAATAATCGGTATAACCCGCAACGCCTCCAACACTCAATATATTAGTTTGGTTTTTGCCAATACTGCTATAATCTGGAGTTCCACCGCCATTTGTATATACAAAATAATTAATTGAACCGGTTAGAGTGAAATCATGGATCGAATCACCGGTAGATGGAACATTGAACACTTTATTGAACAGTCCAAATCCTGTCGGCTCGAAAGATGGACAATTTTCAAAATCTTTTGTACCCGAATAGTCAGAATAACTCATCTGAAGATTTACGGTTGACTCGACTTGATTGCCATCTACCGTTGCGGAAGTACCGTGAAAATCTTTGAACTGAAGTTTGAAGGCATCAGCAGAATCGTAAATATTTCCGATTCCTCTGTAACCCTGAGGCAGATTATAGGTGCCGGTGCTTGTAAGCGTGATGCTTGCAACTCTTGTATTACTGCCGCAGATACTTCTTGCAAAATACTTGCCGCTGTCTGAAGTATCTTTCGTGTACTGCCTTACAACGTAAGGAACAGATGACGCGCTGTTATACGTGTCATATACGGAAACCTTACTTGTATAATCTGTAGAAGTTGCGCTTCCCACCTGATCGTACGACGCGCATCTCGTCTGAGTATATGAGCGGTACGCATTATACACAGAGGTCAAAGAAGAACTATAATTCCCTGTTGAAGTGCTGTTGTATGCAGCGCCGCCGGCGCCGCTGTTGACGACACAGGAAAGGATATAGAGAGACTGTGCATCCGGGACAGTTATAGTATGATTTGTTTCACTATCAGCGTTTACTACAAGCTTATTGGCGGAACCCGGAACAACGTCGGGGATAACGTAGTTCTTCGTACCGTTGTTAAGCGAAGCCGAGCTAACGGCATAAGTTGACGCCTCGTTGAAGACGTATGCCTAAACGACTCTGCCGATCAGTTGGTTGATGTAAAGATATGATTCAACAAATCTACTATTTTTAACATTATCAGTTGTTAAACCGACACGATAATCCTTTGTTCCCTCGCTGTACAGATTTGTATTCGATGTCGTCATATTGCGGAATATGACTCCGCCGCTGACTGCGACGCCGACATATCCGCCGACTGATATCAGTCTCTGATAATTGTCCTTGCCATTTACTGTAATTTTTGCATTGCCGTTGCTGAAATCAACGCCGACGCCGTCGATAATGTTATCGCCACCCATAACCTTACCGATTACAAGACCATAGCTATCACACCCAGTCGACGCATACGAAAACGTCTTATTAACCTTTTGATTTAACGAAATACTGCTGTTTGTTAAAGGTTCGCAACTCACAAGAACGTCTTTGACGACGCATCCGTTCGAATTCTTAATAAGGGGACTACTCGATTTATTCGTGATTTTGTTAAACTCGCCCGTCTCGCTGACAATAACACCGTGGAAAGCATAAGCGCACTCATATTCCTCTTCATCGATCCATTGCGTTCCGTCAGCATTATATGTAACACTGCCGAGACCTATATAAGACGGCGGCAAGTCGATATTCTGTGTGATCTGATAGTATGCGCCGGCGAGATATTTTCTTACGTCTTCCAACGATTTGCTCGTGTCGTTGTAAACAAAACTCGTACCGTTCCACTCGTACTCGGCGCATGAAGTTCTGTCGGTGCACCACATATCGAGAGTATTATCTTCAAGGCATGCCGACGAGCCGAGCTCAAGAGGAAGAACTACTTTAATACCTGCGTCTGTTGTGGACATTGCGCCGCTTATGATCTTAGCCGCGGTAGCAAGCATACCGCCCTCATTTATATAATACGGGTGATTGTACTGACCGCATCCGTTATCAAGATCGTACGCTTTAACGTTGACCTTAACCTCATGATACTTAGTATCGGCATCGTAAGCAACTTTAACGTGAGGAAGGAAATTATTTAAAAAAGAATATGCAGACCCAGCATTATAGCTTGCAGGAGAAGTAAAGTGATCGCTTTGACCATAATAATCGATATAATGATTCTCTTCTCCGGAATACTCTGTTGAGGAAGATATTTCTTTACCATACGTAACGTGGTGCAACGGAGTCGAGCCATTCCAGTCCTCAGCATGGGTATAATTGTACTCGGCAATACTGTCGCTCGCGTATCTGAAGCTTTCAAGGAAAGTCGAACGGTCAAAGATAGCGCGAGAAGTCTGGTATGCGGTATTTAATACTCCATTCACGTTACTGACATTTTTTGTTCTTGCGTCAAGACGCATATCCGAAAAGAACAGGTTAATGTTAGTAGCATCGGCACTGCCGACTTCACCCATAAGGCTCGACGCTGCAACAACGGTATTGCTTGAATTGTATGCATCACTGCCGGTACTGTTGCCGGTAGTTGTGACAGTCGAAATATTTACCGAAGTGTTCTGACCGATCTTATTTATGATCAGAGGCGCGTAATCGCCGCTTGTGCCGCGGTCGATCTTAGCGCCGGACAGAGTCAACGTTGTGATCGTAACGTTGGTAAGGTTGTTCGGGTCGCCGCCGAGAGTATTGCAGACGATAAAGCCTGAGCCGGTAAAAGCGGTGTGCTGATTGCTGACGTCGCCTTTCAAAGTCAGGTTTGAAATGCTGAGAGGACCGGTGAAATTGTAGAAAATGCCCTCGTGCATCAGATAATGCTGAGTTACGCTGGGAGACGAGCTTGTTGTCCTCGTCGAGCGGGCGTACGAATCGCTTCCGGAAGAGGGGCCCGCAGCTTCGCTGTCTTCAATGCCCTGGTTGTGGAACTTAACCGTCGTATTTGAGATCGAGAAAGCGGTGTCTGTGGCGCTCTTATTGACGATCACAGGGTAATATGAAAGTCCTTCCATATCACAATTTCCGGATATGGAATAACTGCCGTTGAAATATCCGTTGTTCTTTATCGAATTTGCGGCATACTGTTTCAGGCTCCAGAGAAGCATATTCTCCGCATCGGAAGCGCTTGCCTCATGATCGCGGATATAGTCAAGGTTATAGTAATATCTTGTGTTCTGATTAGACTTGACAGTATTCTTACCGTAATATGTCTGGTTCTGATAAGTATTGCAATCGGAGCCGTCCATAGTAAGCGTAGGATCGGTCTGCGCTGTACGGATAGAAACGATCGCCTGTCCGTTTTCATATATACTCTTATTCGAGAAAGCGGAATAAGCGACGACCTCGTCGAAAGTCGTAAAGTTCGATCCTATGCTGACGTTAGAGTTTGAGTCGTCAATAGTATAACCGGGCATATAAAGATCGAGATACAGAGAGGAACTGCTTGCACATCCGTCGTTAACTATTATACCGAGAGTGGAAGATGCGATACCGGACGAAACGCTCATCTTATCGATATCGAGATGATTTACAGCCCAGTGTCCCGAAGCCTTATAAACAAGCGCGCCGACATTTACGTTTTTACTGCCGGAGGGCACAGTGATAGAGGGCGCGGAAGAAGCGCTCTCGCCGATTGTGATACCGTCGGTGCTTCCGATGGAAGTACCGATAGTTACGTTAGTGTCTAACCAGTCGTGTCCGATGAACGCGCCTGCGCCTGCAGTTCTTGCTTTATCATCTGATATCTTTGAGTTGATACCGACGTCATTTTTAACAGTCAGGTTCTTGATGCTGACGTTTCTGCTGAAAGATCCGCTGTTAGAAGCGATACTGCCGATAAGGCCGCCGTAATGGAGACCGCCGAAAGAATCCGACGCGGAAACTCTCGAATCATTGTTGTTATCATAAGTGCCGGAAAGGTCAACGGTGTTGACGTTGACAGTAAGGCTTCCGGTAGCGGCGATATTGCCTATCGCGCCGCCTATGCGGGAAGTAGCGCCGTCCAATTTAAGCTCTAAAATGTCATTGTCGAATACGCATTTATTCGACGCGTCGCCGATCGTGACAGTACCCGTAGTACCGCTGATGATCGAGCCGACCGCTCCGCCGCAGTTGACGTTCATGCTTATATTTCCCGTCTGCGCGCTGTTACCGCTGTACTTTTCCTGATAAAGAAGGATATCCTGCGCTGTCGTGACTTTTTTAAGCGTAAGGGGAGAACCGGTGCCGCCTGCGGTACCGGTAACTCCGCCGATATTGTACGTGCCGTTAGCCGTAGAGACGGACATAAAACCGTCGACAGATAGATTCTGGACGGTGGCGTTGCTCGTTTTAGCCAATAACCCGATGCATTTGTGGAAGAATATCGTGCCGTAATTATTGTTGCCGATATTGCTCTGATCGAGCAGGACGTCGGCGGAGTTTTCGGTGATGACTCCGTAAGGTTCTCCTGCGGCAAGGCTGACGGTATTAGCTCCGCCGTCGAAAGTTCCGGAATAGCCATTCTGTGAACCATCATCCTTCATCAGTGATATGATACCGGT
Source organism: Clostridia bacterium (assembly GCA_017445115.1). The sequence continues at coordinate 29,602 of JAFSUU010000119.1, forward strand.
GTGAGAAAGATCGATATCCGCTGCGAGAGTGATATCCTTTCCGAGAAGCTGTGCGCTGGTGAGAGATCCGGATTCAAATTTGAGCGCACTGTTTGCACCGTCGCTGTTCATCTGCATATTGAGCGCGACTTTGATAAACTTTTCAAGGCTGTCGATATCAGCGACGTCGCTGCCGTTCTGAACAGCCTTATAGACGGTCACGGTGTGCTCTACAGAATCGTCCACGTTAAAGAAATCGGTCTCGGCAAAATCGTAATCGTTACTGCCTGCCGAATCGTTGAGACGGAAAACTTCGCCCCAGTCGTCTATGTCGTCATAATAGCCGGTGCCGCGTCTGAAAGTCCAGTTGCCGTCAGCGACAGAAGCCGTATCGGCACCCGTGCCCACGGCATAGATCAAGCCGTTGCCGCGTTTTCTGACGAGCTGAGCGGGATGCTTGTTCGAATCAGCTGAGGTATAAATTGCGCCCGAGAGATCGCTGAGACCCTGAAGGCGAATGACGCCGTGGCTCATATCGTCGACAAGGCCGGACCTGACCTTGCCGTTCACCTGATACTCATTATGGAAATCGACAAAACTGCCTTTGCCGCCCATAGTGCCGACTGCGCCCGCGAAGATCTCGTTTTCCCCGGCATTATCGACTCTGAAGCCGTCAAAATAAACGTACGCGGCATTCTGGCCGGTGCCGTCAAGTATCGCGCCGATCGCGCCGCCGGAAGTTGTGGACGTGCCGGTACTTCCGTCGACCTGGACCGTGACGTTGTTCACAACGAGAGTATTTTTCAGTAAATTGCTTTCATATCCGCCGATAAGTCCGCCGCGGTTAGCGCCGCCGGTAAACGTGACTTCCCTGTTTATCGACGAGACGGCAGTGACGTCGGAAACGGAACTGTCTTTGACAGTGAAAGAAACGGGTGATCCGGCGGTTCCCGTCACGGTCAGCTTGCCGCAGACGCCGCCGACATTTGTCCCGCCGGCGAGAACGAACGAAGAGTCGCTCGTAAACGACTTCACGTCGATTTCAGACGAAGTTTCGGTACATACGTACGAGCCGTAGATACCGCCGGCGCCCTGGGTGCCGGTGACGGTCTTCGTAACGTTAAAAGTCTCGTCATTCGAAGGATCTTCCGCGGTGACGGTAGCGTTGAGCGCGGAGCCGGCGATGCCGCCCGCGAAACCGTTTGTCGTCGTGACGTTGCAAATGGAAGAATAACCGTTGACGAGTTTTACCTGCGACCCGTCCTGCATATTGCCGACTATGCCGCCGGCGTTGCCGCCGTATGACGTCACGGTGAATTCCTGGCCCGCCATATTTTCGCCGAGAGAAGCCGTCGCGGTGAGCGAGGCGCCTTCTCCGAGATCCCAGCAGATAAGACCGATATCGGGAGTGCCTGACATACCGGAGGTCGCAGATCTTTCGCACTGAGCGGTATGGATAACGTTGTCAGCGTCGCTGAATACCGAGTCGTGGACGAAAGATACTTTTACTACCGCGCCATCGCCGATAGTTCCTATGACTCCGGCGAACGGATGAGCCGTGGTCTCGTCTTCAGAAGTATATATATCCGTGAGAAGATTGATCGACCAGTCGGCGGCGTTCGTCCCCGCCCTGACTTCATTTGCAAAAAGCGGCTGGTTAGCGACGTTTGCGGACCTTGCGAGCTGAACAACTTTATTTCTATCCGCGGTGCCGTCGTTGTAAACGATCCTGAGGTCCGTCGTGACGACTCCGAACAGCGGAGCGTCAAGAACTATGATATCGACGGCCTGCGTATCGAAGATCACTTTTCCGGAAAACGGGTTAGTACTATTACCTATGCTTACGAATCCGTTAGCGGTGGAGACTTTGAAAGCAGTGGCCGTAGAAGTTTTGAGGTTGATCAGAAGCGTGTCGTTAGGGTTGCGGTTGCCCGCGGCGTACTGAGTCGCATATTCGATAAGAGCGGCGCTGTCGCCGATAGTGTATGTATCAGGCTCGGCGGCATAAGAAGGCTTATGGCTTAAAAAGCCGGCCAAAACAAGCGCGATAACGCAGGAAATGATCCCTGCGGTAAGCAGCTTTTTCTTTTTACCTTTGTCACGTCTTAACATCTCGTCACCGTTCTTTCAAATGAAATATGGGCAACGCGCCGGCGCGGTAAGCCGGCGCGAAAAAATCAAGTTTATTCGGCTGTATATTCGTATCTGATATACGGGGAATTCGCGTCGCCGGAATATTCTTCGCTTACCAGCTGATCCCACGACGTGAACATTCCCGCCGCGCCGGGTTGATAATAGACCTGGAGGTCGTAGCGCGAAATAAAGTCGGAGTTGACGCCGAATTCAACGTATCTCCAGGTAGTTGGCGCGTCATTCTCATCATTAACGGTGTGAACCTGAAGCGTCGTCAAGCCGGTCGTCATATACAGATCGTCCTTCAGAACGTTTTCGATATCGATCGTGCCCGAAGTCTCACCTTCTGCACCGATTCTGCTCTGCAGGAAAAGTTTGCTCGGGGTCAGATACGCGTTGTTCCAGTAGAGTCTGAAGGTTCCCGTGCCGTTGCCTTCTATGACGTATCTGAAGCCGTCGTAAACGTTCGGATAAGGAGCGGACGTGGGATTGGTCAGAGCGCCGGGTTCATTGAATTTGCCCGTCCAGGTGACAGGCGTCGTCTCCGCAGACAACGAAGAATAGAAACTGCAGTCGAGAGTGGGAAACGCGTTGTTGACGACTACTGACGAAAGATCGTCGGCGTTATCGGCGGTATTGAGCGCGACGGGGACCGCGGACATATAGACGAAAAAGTGCGTTCCTTCCGTCCCGAGGAAATCGCTCGACATTTCGAGCGTACAGCTGTGCATATCCGAAGTCAATCCGGTGAGCACCTGAGGAGTGAAGGTATACTCATATACGTTTGTCCCGCCTTCTCCGCATCCGATGCCGAGCCGAACTACCTGTGAAGCGCCGTCGCCGTGCTTATACGTGATAGTGGCAACGCTGCTGCCGAGATCTTCCGCATCAGCGTTCGTAGCGACGGTCTTGATGCCGTCCGTGATCTTGACGATCTCTGCGTGGAGCATGTATTTAATATCGGTATCGCACACCTTCGCCGGACTTCCCTGCGCGTAGTTGCATATCGTAACGTGCGAGACCGCGGGGCTGAGAGCCGTGCTCATATAAACGGCTTTTCTGTTTGCCGCCTCGTTCGCGGTTCCGGTGTGCCTGAGCAGATAGTTTGAAGAGAAGAGAGCGGCGCTCGCTTCGTAAGACGCCACAACGCGCTTTGCTCTGCTGCTCTTGGTGAACTCCGCGTAAGCGACGACACCTATGGCGGACAGGATCAGCAATGTTGCGAGCGTGACAAGAATTATTCTTTTTGAAAGCATACGATTTCTGATCTTTTTCAAAGCGCTTTTCTCCTTTCTCTGAAAATCTAACCGATCGCCGGTATCAGTCGGCGCCGCCGGTAACGTTCTTTGCGGCTATGTAGATGATGTCGGTCTCTTTGTCGTTTTTGGAATCTGCGGTCCAGATGACTCTGAGGACGTAATAATCGCAGAAGTTTGTGGTACCCGGAATACGCGTCGTGGTTATCGGCGTCGTGGTCTGCCAGTAGATCGGCTCGGCGTATTTGTTCACGTTGTCGTATATGGTAGTCACCATATTTTCATCCGTGTTTCCGTACGTTGCCTCGTGATATTTATCGTGATCATCTGCCGTGTCCGTGTAATCGTACGCAAGGATAATATCGTCAGTCTCGGTCGTATCGCGGTTCAGGGTGTGACCGGTCACGATATCAGCCGCCGACTCAACGTAATACTTCTGTTCAACGCCCTCGCCGACCGGCGGGTGAGTCGTATAAGTGACGACGGTGAAAGAGTTGGCGGTCGTAGGTTCAGCGCCGACGCCGTTATAAAGCGCGGCGTGATAGAGCTCATACTCGAACTGATTGTTCGTCGTATATGCGAGCTGAAGCATATAGTTCGTGACGTCGTGTCCGCTTACGCTGAAAACGTAGTCGGCATAAGTCTGATCTTCATTGCTCTCAACGTCGATACCGGAGAGGTCCAGATATCTGATGTCTTCGCTGTTGGCCGCGTCGACGTGGATGGCAGTCGGGTTCGAGATCCTTATGGCGGCCGCCGCGGTCCTGCCCTGGTAGAACCAGGCGTAGACCGGCATGGCGAGATACAGAGCGACGAGCAGTATCAAAGCCGTCATGCGCAGGAAGAGCCTTATGCGCGCATTATTCAGTTTTAAAGGTCGTTCTGATTTCATAATTCCGTCCGTAAAAATCAAGTTTATTCATTCCGGCGCGGTGCCGGCAAATAGCGTTTTCTTATGATTCGGGGATCGGGTCTACCGTAACGGCGGCGACTATGTAATGCACGTTATCGCCTATTATCTGGTCGGCGTTGTTGTAGCCGTCACTGTATTCGATATATTTAGTCGATTTCTCATCCTGGTCAAAGCCAAGTGCGCAGTTGTGGAAGAAATAGTTTTCTTCACCGTCGGCGATCGAACCGTAATCCTCCATAAAGTCCAGCATCTCCTGGCGTTCGCTCGGATCTAAAGGATCAGGAACCGCGGGCTCGTTATCGAACAGCGCGTGTGCGCCGTAAAGCCTTTCGTCGCCCTCTTCAAAGACGATCTGCGAATAAGTCGACGGCCAGATCCAGTAGACCTCTATACGGTAGTGGTCGCGCCCGTCTCCGACGTCGGTGATAGGGGTGTTGTCGCCTGTATTATAAGTGAACGTTCCGCTCGTAAGATGATCGCTGTAATGATACTCAGCAGTACCCGCGATCTGTTCTCTGCCCATAAAGAAAAGTATGTGACCTTTAAGCAGATCCATCGCCGCTGTTTCGTCCTCTGTCGGGACCGCTATCTCGTCGAGAAACGTATATACAGGAACGAGTTGATTGTTGACTTCGTTGGAAGTGACTTTGATACCGCGCGCTTCAAACGTGATTGACAGATTGAGATCGTAATCGACTTTAGGAACGATGTCGAAGCTGAGCTTTCCGAAATCTCCGGGCTTTATCTCCTGACCGCCGGTATTCTCGTTTGAGAACCTGAAGAATATAGCTGTGTCTGAATTGTTGGTTATATTCACGATGTTGTCGGTCGGTCCGTAAGTGTCCTCGTAAAGCACGTCGTAGCCGCCTTCGGCTTTCAGATAATCGAGAACGTTGTTTCCTCCCTGAGACGGTGCGGTAAGTCCGGAGCGCTGTTCGATATTCTTTGCGGCAGTAGCGTTGCCCGTGACTTTCACAGCGGCGATCTCAAAGAGATCTCCGGTCGAATGAACAGACATATCGGTACCGGAAACGGACTCATTGGCAGCAAACCAGCCGAACGAACGGTGGAGCATATATCCCACAGCCATTACGACCGCGGAAAGGATCAAAACCAGCGCAAGAAAGCCGGCCGCAAGGATCAGGTATTTTTTCTTTTTGTCGCTTATTTTGAGAAACATACGGACAGCCTCCTTTGCATAATTTTATAAGCTTTTATATTATAACATAATAAATTTTGTGTGTAAAGATAATTTTTTATTTTTTCCGTACGGGAGCGAAAATTTTAATAAAAAATACCAAATAATACCCGAAATAATAAGCGGTCGCATACTCAAAACGCGTTTGTAAATTTTTTGTTAACAATGGCCTTTCGTCCGTTAAAAGTCCTCTTTTGGCGATAATAAACGTAAAATCGACAAAAAAGGAGAACAAATAATGGAAATCGAAAGAACCGTACAAGTCATATCCCCGGATGAGAAAAAAGCAGCAGAGCCGAAAAAAAAGGAGCGGCGCGTCGCCGGATACGCGAGAGTTTCCACCGACAAGGACGAACAGTTCACGAGCTACGCATCGCAGATAGAATACTACACGAAATACATCTGCGATCACGAAGGTTGGTCCCTTGTCAAAATATATTCGGACGAAGGGATTTCCGGTACAAGTACGAAACACAGAGCCGGATTCAGACAGATGATCGCCGACGCGCTCGACGGAAAGATAGACCTTATTGTCACAAAGTCGATCAGCCGCTTCGCGAGGAACACCGTCGACAGTCTGACGACGATCAGACGGCTCAAGGAAGCGGGCGTGGAGTGTTTCTTTGAGAAGGAGAACATTTACACATTTGACTCGAAAGGCGAGTTTCTGATTACAATTCTTTCGAGCCTCGCGCAGGAGGAGAGCCGTTCCCTTTCCGAGAACGTGACCTGGGGCACGAGGCGCCGCTTCGCCGACGGAAAGTATTACATACACTACAGCGAATTCCTCGGCTACAGGCGCGGTGCGGACGGATCGCCCGAGATAGATCCCGAAGAAGCATCAGTCGTCAGGCGTATATTCTATATGTGCCTTGAGGAAAACAGCACTTATAAGATCGCAAAGATACTGACTCTCGACGGCGTACCGACTCCCATGGGAAAAAACGTATGGTCGTCATCAGTCGTGAAGAGCATACTGACTAACGAGAGATACATTGGCGACGCGCTGCTTCAGAAGACTTACTGCACAGACTTTCTGACGAAAAAGCGGAAGAAAAACGAGGGTGAGATACCTCAGTACTACGTTAAAAACGGACATCCCGCCATTATTTCGCGCGAACTCTTCGACAAGGCTCGCGAAGCGCTCGCCTCTCCCCCTCCCCGAAAGGCTCCGTGCGTCAGTGGGTTTCCATACCGTCTGTGCTGCGCCGTCTGCGGACACCTCTATACCGAGACCGTATGGCACCCCGGCACAGCGTCAGAGCGCCGCGTCTGGCGCTGCGGAAAGAAGTTCAAATGCGGGAACTGCAAAACGCCGTACTTCACCGGAGAAGAAATGAAAAACATTTTCGAAATCGCAAAAAGAGAGATCGAGTCCGAGGACGATCTGCGTTTCTCGCTTCTCCCTTCACTCGTTACAGACGAAAAAGTCATCAGTGCCTATGAAGCCGAGCTCTCCGAGCTCTACTCTTTCCCTGTCCTGTCATCCCGCACCGAAGAGTTGGAGCAAACGATAAAAAGTCTTCGCAAAACAAACGAAGAAGTCGCAACACTTCTCACGACGCAGGACAGATCTCATCCTCTTCTCCGGCCCGAAAACTTCATCGAATACCTCTCCGTCGCCCCTGACCGCACCGTCACCGCGCACCTGAAATTCACCGGGATCACCCTCACTTTTTCCATTTAATAAACATCGTTCTCGATGAACCAGGAAGTAGTAGCAAAGAATATGAAGGTTAAGGCTGTTGCTGAAGAAGGCCTTGTAATTTCAAATGCAACTAACGGTACATATGATAAGACCGCAGACACAACAAAGGCTAATACAGTCGCTGGATTAAAGCCCGGCAGTACATCAGACCTTGAAAATTGGTTCCATAGCGTAAGTACTGACCCTTCTGATGAAAATACTCAGCAGGAATATGAAGCCGCTACAGAAGATGTCAACTATGTTATTCATGACTTTTATATTAAATCTTCTGCGGGTGTCAATTTGACAGTTTCTTCTCTTGATGTAAAAGAGGTTGAAGCTAAAGTTTCTGGCGCAGCCGCTTCTCAGGAACTCTCTAAAGCGCTTCGTGTTGGTATCCTGATCGATGGTGATGAATCCGGTAGTCCTGCAGTTCAGAACGTATACATTTACGCTCCTGTTGATGGATTTACAGATACATACACTGTTACAAATCAGACCGGTGATTATGATGACTCTACCGGCAAACGCACAGAAGTTCAACCGTTAGAGTATGACGATGAAAGTAATTCTGCAATAACCACAATTCCTGCAAGATCAACAAATTCGCCTATCCACGTTCAGATATTTATTTGGTTCGAAGGCGAAGATGTAAATTGCATATCCAATAACTTGGCTGCAACACTTGAGGAAATCACAGTTAATGTAACTTTCGGTTACACAGCAGCATAATAAAGAATTCAAATTCCGGGAGGGTAACTCCCTCCCGGAACAAAACCAAATTTAATAATTTGCGCAGATTATTAAACGAAAACCCCGAGCGGACGCGGCTCGGGGTTTTGTTTGTGACAACATAGAAGCGAACAGCTTAAAAAGTCATCCTGACCTGCAAAGCTCAACCCCCGTGTCATCCTGACGCGCGAACCACAACAATCTGACGATTTTTGAGGACCCCGGTACAAAGTCGAGGGATCTCCTTTGCACAAAGTTACTCTATGCCGAGGAGATCCTTCACTCCGCTACGCTCCGTTCGAGGATGACAGAAAAGGTCCTACACAACAGAAAACGACCGGTCGCGTCCACCGGTCGTAACATTAATATTTTGCGCAAAATATTAAAATTCCAGTTTCCAAGAGGGAGCGAGGCTCCCTCTTGGAAATATGATAATAGCTTAAGAATTAAGCGCCTGTACCGCCGTAAACCTTGTTTGTTAAAGCTGTAGCTGTGTCTCCGCTCACCGTGTAAAGCGTTGCGCCTGCAGCAGCAGCTGAGGAATCAACATAATATTCTGTACCTGTGATCGGGTAATATGTACCTTCACCGACAGTTTCAGCTGCGCCAATTGCGCCGGTAATAGTGTTAGTCTGCGTTGTTCCGAAGTGGATTGTGAGGCTAAGATCATTCATTGTAAGACCGGAAATGTTCGTTGACTTGAGGTTAGCGTCTTCACCTTCGAAATACATGTAGACTTTGACATTGATCGCATCAGCATTTGTATTAGGTATAGATGTAACTGACGTGCACTGTTTGTCAAGAGCTGTAGTATTGTAAAGAGCGTCAACAACGGTAGTATTCTTCCACTTATAAGAAGTAGTAGTTGTACCGCCCGCTTGATTGATTACAGGAGCATATGTGAACGCATCGGTACCATTTACAACTATGAGAACGCGAAGTGCATTGTCAAGTTTGTTAAACGCGCCACCAGCTGCGTTTGAAGTAACTGAAAGATCATTGATGTAAAGTGTACCAGAGATCGCGTCACCGGATGATTTAATATAGAAGTTGTTAAGAAGTACGTAGCATGTATCGCCGGCATTCTTAGTGGAGCTTCCGTCATTGTCCGTATAGCCAATGCCCTCTACGCCATTTGTCTCCCATACAAGAGAAAGATCTGTGTAATTAGCAACAGCTTGATTAGGCTGTGCTTCATCAGCATTTGTCGACATAGCGTGTACCCAAGCAGGTGCAGTAAGTGTAGCAGCACTTGTGGGCACGATTTCAGCAGCATTGACCTGAGCTTCTGCTGTGTTAGACCAAGTGGTCTTGTTTGTATTGGAAATAACAATACCGCTTTCTGCTACTGCTTTAACTTTCATGTTAGTAGCAGTTACCTGCGTATTCATCGAGAACCATGCAAATGTTGCGGTGCTTACGAGCATCGTAGCGATGAGCAGCATTGCGAGGGCCGGGATGAGTTTAATGAATTTTTTCATCGTTTGTGTACCTTTCTTTAGAATAGAATTGATTTATATTGAAGCCGGCAGACCGCCATCCGCCAACGTCAATTCGTATTAATCCTGGATCGGGTTGTTCGGGTGCTCTTCCTGCACCACGTCGAGCATCATATCGACTTTCATCGTGCCGCCGAGGATACGGTCAACACATTCGGGGTCGTTGCCTTCGAGCCAGATCACGACGGTGAATTTCGTCATATCGCCGGGGGCAAAGTTTTCAATTTTCTTTTTGACGACGGTGGTACGGGATTCAAACGCTGTAGTACCGGGTTCGGGACCGGCGACGCCGTCCGTTCTCGGATAAGCGTAGTCGGTATATTCACCGTTGACGTAGAGACGTATACGCGCCGCTTTCTCGGTATCGAGAGTCATATTGGCTATATACAGATCGTACGTATAGGCTACTATGCTTCGTCCGGCGTTCTTACAGTAAAACGTATAAGCTATGTAATTTTCGCCGTTATGTTCGCCGTCGATATTATCGAGATAGTCCGGCAGAAGTCTGCCGTCTATATTCGTTATCTCTTCGTAGATGTCCGCGTTCAGGCGGGACGTTCCATTCGTGAAGGACGGCGACGTCGACAGGGACAGCGCATAGTCGAGGTTGTCAAACTTGTTGACCGCAACCGTGAAGGCGCCGAACTTCATATACATAACAGAAAGAACGTAACCGATTATCAGGATCAAAAGCGCTATCGCTATCGCTATCGGGACCGTCTTTTTGTACTGTCTGTATCTTTTGACCTCCGTCGCGGTCCTCCGGAGAGAAACTGTCGTGGTCTTAAGTGCCATTAATACTCTGCCTCCTCTTCCTGGAGTTTCGCTTCGTCAAGAGGCATACGTAGTCTGCCGTGCTCCACTTCCCCTTTATAAGCGGGGGAAGGGATATAGCCGAAAGTATCATATCTTGAAAGGATCGTCAGCTGGTCGTCCGATTTGATGCCATCAACTATAACGCCGGCACCGAGGCCGTGGATGAAGCCGAGAAGGTTCTCAAACGGGAGTTCCTTGTTTCTGTCGTTCACGTTTTCTATGAGCCACGGAGCGAGGATGACGTAATCGAACGGGAGTTCAAAAAGCGGGGTTATCGCCGAGTCTCTGTCGCCGAAACCGGAGATCGCGCTGCGAACCTTCAAAAGTTTCAGGCTGAGGATCGCCGTACGGACCGCCTCTCTGTCTTCAAAAAGAACGGTCTTCGGAAATTCAAGACAGAGTTTTCCGTAATCGACAAGCTCGCACTCATCGAGGATCGTTTTAATATAATCGAAGAAATCGACTTCTCTTACGATCTGAGGAGAAACTCTTGCGGTGACGAATTCGATATGCCTTCCGGCCTGCATGAATTCATCGATCGCAGTTGCCGCTTCCTTGATATTCCACTTCGTGAGGCGGATGCCTCTTTCCGTCTGGTCGGCGGCGAAGGAATATTTTTCGGGAGGGATGACGCCTTCAATGACGCTGTTTATAAAAGTATATGATCTGTATGCTCTCGGGTATCTGCGATAGCAGCCGTTTATCTGAGAAAATCTCATTTCGAGCGGCAGCACGCAGGACTGGATAGTCATTTCAAGATAGTCGGCAAGAGACGCGTCGCGGTACTTCGGAGATTCCTCGGTAGGTTCCTCCGCGGGGACTTCTTCCGCGGCAGGCTCTGCTGCCGGGAGTTCCTCGGCGGGAGCTTTTTCAACCGGGATCTCTTCCGGCTGAACGCTCTCCGGGGCGGCGGTAATTTCTTCTTGCTGAATATCCTCGGACGGAACGGATGAAGCTGAATTCTGCTCTTCAAACAAGAATTCGCTCATTATCCGACCCTCCCATACAACTTCATCAAGGGTATTTTATCATATTATTATACATTTGTCAAGCGTAAAACAATTTGCGGCTTTTGTCGAAATAAACAAAATTTCACATTTAATTGGGATAAAATATACAAAAATGTGCTATTACTCGTGATAATGAGAGACAATGTCTACAATAAGGATGAGAATCGTTTGCCAGTTTATAACTATTGTTGCGATGTAATGGACGTGAGTTTTGGGGTTCACGGATCAGGATGCCATTCTATTGTTTGCTCACTTACATAAATATAACAAATGAACAAACATATAACGCTTGCTCCGCAAGCTACACCTCATCCGTCAACTTCGTTGACACCTTCCCCGACCGTCTGGGTCCTCAAAACTCGCAAAACGAGTTTTGGGGTTCGCGTCTTAGGGGAAGGCTAAGAACGAGCCTCCCTCCGGGAGGTAGCGAAGCGAGGGCGCCAAATCTGCCTCCCTCCGGGAGGGAGGTGGCTCGCGTCAGCGAGACGGAAGGAGCACGCCGTTAATATCGTCCATTACGCAGGCTCCCTCAGTCAGCTTCGCTGACAGCTCCCTCCCGGAGGGAGCCTTGGTACGGGGTGCCTTTTTAACTTCCCTCATAGAGGGAAACTTTCACAACAGAATCTATGTATTTACACACACCTTGAAAATTGTCGTCGATCTGACGATTAGTAAAACGGATCACTTTCAAATCATAACCTTCAAGTACTTGGGCACGAAATTCATCATGTTCTTTTCCTTCAGGAGTATAATGCTGTGATCCGTCTATTTCAATAATCAATTTTGCTTTATGACAGTAAAAATCCGCTATGAAATTATCGATAGCTTTTTGACGCTGAAATCTGGGTACATAGTCAGATAAAAAGTCATACCATAAATGATTTTCCTGTTTTGTTGCGTTCTTTCGCAACGCTTTGGCAAGTTTTATATTATCCGGATTGTAATTTTGTGACATTAGTTAATCCCTTTTCAGCCTCCCCCCGGGAGGTAGCGGAGCGAGGGCGCCAAATCTGCCTCCCTCCGGGAGGGAGGTGGCTCGCGTCAGCGAGACGGAAGGAGCCCGCCGTTAGTAAACTCGTTTATACCGCAGGCTCCCTCAGTCAGCTTCGCTGACAGCTCCCTCCCGGAGGGAGCCTTGATATGGGCACTTGCTTTTTGTTTGCAAACAGAGTTTTTATGCTCAATTATCGGCAAAAATGTTACTGTAGAGAAAGCTTCGTTCTTAGCCTCCCTCCGTGAGCCTTGGTACGGGGTGCCTTTTTAGCTTCCATCACGGAGGGAGCCTTGGTTAGCCCGCAGGGCGGCTTCATCGCGCAGCTCGCGCCTTCATAGCTCGCTTTCTCGCGTACATGGCGTTATCAGCGCGTTTCAGGACGTTATCAACGGTATTGTCAACGCTGCTGTTATATTTCGCGTAGCCGATCGCCGCGGTGATATTCTCTCCCGGGGCGAGATAAGGATCGTTCTTTATCTCGTCGATCGCGCTGTTGAACTGGTTGACAAGGCGCTCGGAATTGCGGTAGTCGTATTTTTCTATGATGACGACGAACTCGTCGCCGCCGACTCTGAACACGGGCGAGTGACTGAAAGTTGAGCAAATAACGGAAGTGAGTTTGCGGAGGGCGGCGTCGCCGGCGTCGTGTCCGAGCGTGTCGTTGATCTCCTTCATTCCGTTCATATCGATCATCGCGATACCGAACTCGGCGCTTCCCGCGTCGATCTCGCTCTGAAGTCTTTTCGCCGCATCGACGTAGGCGGTCTTGTTTTTGACTCCGGTGAGGGCGTCGCGGTTCGCAAGCTCGGTCATCTGTTCAGCGACGTTCTGCGTCTCCGCGATCTCCTCGTTCGCTTCGGTGAGTTTTGCATAGCGCTTGTTGAGCTCTTCCTCCATCATCTTCATCGACCTCGAAAGGACCTCTATCTCGTCGCCGGTATTGATTTTAAGTTTTTCAAACGCGGTAATTGTCGCGTTGTCGTCGAATCTGAAGTTCGTCGCCGCGCTATAGAGGATTTTAATCGGCTTGACGATCATAAAATGGATAACGATAAGGCCTATGACGATAAGAACGACCATAACGGTAAGCAAAATGCCGATCAGCTGCCAAACCTCGGCGCGCTGTTCGTTTCTGACTTCTTCCATTGAAATATCGACCATGGCGTAGCCGATGACCTGCCCCTTCGCGCCGTGGATCGGTGCGCCCGCGGTGACGAGCCAGCCGTACTCCTCGGTGTCGGTGATATACGCCGGGAATCCGCGCGCGGGATCGGTCAGGATCGCCTGGTTCTGTTCGTACAGTTCATCGATGCATCCCGGAGGACACGGATCTTCAATCGCCGAGTCGGCGACGTAGACGAATTTCTTATCCACGGGGTCGATGAACGAGAGATAGACGCAGTTTACGAGGTTGACGTTCTGGATACCTCTCATAAACACGCGAAGGTCAATGAAATCGGGATCTTCTTCAACCGACGCATAGCGCTCGACGTACGCGTTGAACGCATCGCTTCCCCACTCGTCGCTCATGACCTTGTCTTCGGTCGCGTTATATATCGCCTCGACTTTCTCCTTGACTCTGACGAAGCGGTCGACGTCGATCGTAGATGCGACAGTCGCCGCGAGTTCGTTCGCTTTCGAGCGGTAACGCTCGTCCGTCTTCGCCGTCATTCTGCTCGAGAAGATAACGACGGAAACGGTGATAAGCGCGAGCGCGAACGCCACGATCATCAGGACCGTTTTCTTTCTCAGTGAAAATCGAATACTATAAGGATTTGACATAAAAAAATTGCCTTTCCATTCGGGCAAGGCAAAGCTATACAGTGTCAGTATTATGCTCGGTTTGCGACAAAAAAACAGTATTTTGCCGCAAAGCAATATACTGATGCCGTAAAAAGTGCAACTGGCTGTCTCATTGAGACCCTATAGCTTTGCGTCGCCGGATCGCTCCGGGTTTGCCAAATATTTTATTTTTATCAATTCTACCACATCTTTTCAAATATGTCAATATGTAATAGAAAAATTCTTTTCAATAAATTATTTTACAGCATATTTTACATATTTTACACAAAATATCAAAAATGTTGATTTTTCGGATACATTGCTCTATAATAATTATAGTAGAAGAATATTCAGTCACGAGGTCAGATAATGAAATCCGATAAAACAAAAAAAGCCGAAGGGCTTTCTCTGCGTAAACTGAATTACCTGATATCTATCCTCACTATAATTATATCGACCGTTCTGCTCGTCGCAAGTTTTATGACTGCTTCGCGGTATTCTACTGTTCAAAGCAACACAAACAATTATATTTTATGGCAGCAGACGGCGGAACAGCTTCAGATCGGCTCGGACTACCTGACCGAAGAAGTGCGCTCCTTCTCCGTCACCGGCGACAGAACTCACCTCGACAACTATTTTAATGAGTCCACAGTCACGAAGCAGAGAGACACCGCGCTCGAGACGATAAGAGAAAACCTCGCCGGTTCGGACGCGCTCGCTCATCTGGAGCGCGCGATGGAGGTCTCCGTCGAGCTGATGGATCGCGAGTACTACTCTATGCGCCTCACGGTCGAGTCGAAGGGATACGATCCCGAGGAATTCCCGAAGGAGATCCGGGACGTCAAGCTCTCGGACGCTGACGCATCGCTCTCCGATGAGGAAAAGTACGCGCTCGCCGAGTCGCTTGTCTTCGACGGCACGTACCGCGATTACAAAAACGAGATCTATAAAGAAGTCAGGCTTTGCGTCGCTTCTCTCGCGGAATACACCGAGGAGAATATCTCCGGTGAATTCGACCATCTCAGTGTGCTTCTTATAGTACAGCAGGTACTGACGATAGGACTTATCGTGGTCATCGTTATCGTGATAGTCCTCACGTCCGTTCAGGTCATTTCCCCTCTCATCAGCGCCATTCCGAGGATCAAGCAGGAGAAACCGCTTCCGGTCCGCGGCGCTTACGAGTACAAGTATCTCGCAAAGACCTACAACAAGATGTTCGACGCGAACCAGGCACAAAAGAGAAAACTCACTCACGCCGCAACTCACGACGCGCTGACCGGAGTGTTCAACAGAGCGGGTTACGACAAAATAATCGCATCGATCTACAACGACAACTACGCGGTGCTCATGATCGATATCGACGGATTTAAGTCGATCAACGACACTTGCGGACACGCTGAAGGCGACCGCGCTCTCACAGCCGTAGTCGAAGAGATCAAAAAGAATTTCAGAGAAGACGACAACATCTGCCGCGTCGGCGGCGACGAGTTCGTCGTGTTTATGTACCATATAACAAAACGGAACGAAACGAAAACGATGATCCGCAGAAAGATCATCAACATCAACCACTCGCTGAGATCTCTCGACGTCGGCGCTTCGGTTTCGATCAGCGCGGGCGCCGCTTTCGCTCACGAGGACGAGGACCCCGAGACGGTAGTCAATAACTCCGACGTCGCGCTCTACTACGTGAAGAACCACGGAAAGCACGACTGTATGTTCTTCGAGGATATGCCTGACGAGGACGAAGAATAAGGCGAATAAGCAAAATAGCTGAGGACGGCAAACGTTCTCAGCTTTGTTTTTTGGATTATCGGACAATCGCGCCGCGGCGTCACTCGCTCCACTCGAGAGAGAACGTCACCGACGCGTCTCCCTCACCGAGAGCTGAAAGAAGTTCTTCCTTCGAGGTGTTGCCGATCGAAGCCAGGCGGGTGAAGTTCCAGGTGTTTTCGCCGTAGTAGACCGTGATCTTGTCGCCCTGATACAGAATTATATCGCCGGGCTTCGTCGTGATCTGCGCGTCGTTCCGCGGCAGCTCCCACGGCAGGTCTCCGACTTTCTCAAAACCGCCGTAATCGCTCATTTCGACGGTCAGCCCGCCTGAGTTCAGTTTATCGCGAAACGCTTGTGCCGAGGAGTTGTCTTCGAAGTGGGCGTAGAATATGCGGCCGCCGGCTTCGATGACGAGCACCGCTCTCGGCTTTATGCTGTCGGTTTCCGGCACGTCCGGCAGGCTTCCCGTCACCGTATCGCCGGTGCTGTCGGGAGCGCTGTCTTCCGGCACCTCACCGGTACTTCCCTTCGAACGCTTAACCAGAAAGATCGCGGTTAACGCCAATGCGATCGCAAGAAACGCCGCCGAGCAAATGATTATATATTTCATCGTTTCACCTCGCGTTTCGGTTTCACTTATTTTATTATACCATAATCGACTTACGCGGTCAAGTAAATTAATAAGCCACGCCGTTTCAGCGGCGTGGCTCTCACGTTATATTCTCTTTTTCTTTTTATAAACTGCAAAACCGATCAATATCGCCGGTGACGCGGCAAGAATATACGCAGGTATAAGCGTGTATTCCGGGCTGCCTGTTTCAGGTGATCTTGTTTCTGAATTTGTCACCTTCATCATAGCATACGGGCTGAAGTGATTTGTCCAGAACGCCACATAATCGACTCCATCTATGGTAATTATGCTTTCCTCAAACTCCAAATCTTGGCCATCCATAATAAGAGCAATCTCAATGTCACTTTTTTCCCAGCCGTCGGGGATCTGAATCAGAATTCTGACTCTTCCGGGTATTGCACCACTGATCTGTTCTCCATTAGCTTGATACAGTTCCAACTCAAAGAATGCCAAAGATTTATCATGGACTTCATCGTCAAGCTTAGCTTTAAGCTCGTTATATCTTGCGGCGCCTGCTTGTATCGGAGTTGCCGACAATCTTACGCCTTCGGGCAAACACTTATACGGGTCCTGTAGGATCATTCTGATACGCTGTCCCTCAAATTCAGCTTCATTTTCACCGATACCGATACTCTCTTCTTTTGTCGTCGTGCAAGCTGAGCAGGCGTACTCGGCGGTAGTAGTACCGATCGTTTCAGCTATTACGTTCCAGGCATGAGAACCTTTTTCAGTTTTGAATTCAGCACTGCAGGCAGAACACTTGGCATTTCCGTTGCAATCTGCCGTGCCATAGTGCGCTTCAGTATATTTGCAGACGGTGCATATGTGCTGAGACGCGTTATTTTTGTCGGGCTGCCAGCTGTGGCTCGCCTTTTCACCGCATATTGAACATTTATGCTCGGCATAGTTTTTGTCATTGACTTCCCAGGAGTGGCAATAGGTGAACTCGCCGTATACTAAAGGTTCAGTTGTCATAGAGATCACTTCTCCGACGACCATCACGAAGCCTTCGACGTAGTAGCCGTCCTCGGTCGGCACAATACCTGAACCTTTGAGCACAGACATGTCAAAGTCACAGGGAACCGATATTGATTTCAATTTTGCGCATTCATAAAACGCGCCCTGACCGATAGTAGTTAAATCGTAACATTCCGAAATATCGAGCGACGCAAGCGACGAGCAGACGCTGAATGCATTTTCGGCGATCTCCGTTACAACGTAGACGTTGTCGCCATACGTCACCGTGTCGGGGATCTTTATTGAGGTCACATTTTCAGGATCAACGTCTTCGTTAAAACCAACAGTTACCGTACCGTACCCTGAACCGTCGTCCTCCGAGGTAACAAGATAAATGAGCGAGCCGTCTTCAATGAAATCGTCAACAGCCGCCATCGATGCAAACGGCAAGCTGACTGCCAAAATGATCGCCGCCAACATAACTGCGATCACTGCACTTACAGGCTTTGCAACAACTTTCGTACTCATAAAAAAGTCCTCCTGAGTTTTTTCTTACGCGATAATTATAACTCAATTAATTCATAAAATCAATATTATATGAAAATTGTTTTCAGTATTTCCCAACGCCAACGGAAACCCGGAGCGAAAGATACGCAAACGAAGTATAATAATCCGATTTTTACGGATAATAGAACTGTAAAATTCGGTAAGCAAAGGAGATTTTTATGAAAGCAACAGGAATCGTAAGAAGGATCGACGACCTCGGCCGCGTCGTAATTCCGAAGGAAATAAGAAGGACTATGCATATACGGGAAGGAGACCCGCTGGAGATATATACTGACCGCGAGGGAGAGGTGATCTTCAAAAAGTACTCCCCGATCGGAGAGATGCAGACTTTTTCCGCGCAATACGCGGAGACGCTATACAAGACCTGCTCTGTCGCCGTCGTGATCTGCGACAGAGACGCGGTGACGGCGTGCGCGGGGATACCGAAAAAAGAGTACTCCGACCGGAAGATCAGCGCGGAGCTCGACCGGATAATCGAGAACCGGACGCTGTACCAGGCGAGCGGGCACGAGGAAGTATACGTCGTGGACGGAGGCGCGGCGAAAGTCAGCTGCGCGATGCCGATCATCACAGACGGAGACGTGACCGGGTGCGTCGCTTCGGTATATACGGACGAGTCATCGAGAAACGTTCCGAGGGAAGTCGAGACGAAGCTGATCCAGGCGGCGGCAAGTTTTCTCGGAAAACAGATAGAAGAATAAAAGAATATCGGTCGTATGGTATATATTCAATACGGCCGATTTTATTTTTCCTATTTACTTTTTGAAAAATATGTGGTAATATAATCAGCGTGAGTTCGCAAAATCCTCACAGACGCCAACGCGTCAAATCAAAACTACGGAGAAAATTGAATATGAAAAACAAAAAAACCGCGTTTATTACGCAAACCGCGATCATCGCGGCACTCTACGCCGCCCTGACCTGGATCTTCGCCCCCATTTCTTTCTGGGCGGTGCAGTTCAGAGTTTCGGAAGCGCTCTGCATTCTTCCCTATTTTACTCCCGCCGCGATACCGGGCGTGACGATAGGCTGTGTGCTCGGGAACCTTATCACCGGCGCGCCTATATGGGACGTGATCTTCGGATCCCTCGCGACGCTGATAGGCGCCGTCGGCTCTTATCTTCTCAGAAAGAAGAAATGGCTCGTGCCGATCCCGCCGATCGTTTCAAACGTAATTATCATTCCGTTCGTTCTGAAATTTGCTTACAAGCTTGACGACGCGATACCGTTTATGATGCTGACGGTAGGTATCGGAGAGATACTCGCGATCTACCTTCTCGGAATGATCCTTCTCATCGCGCTCGAAAAGACGAAGACAAGTTTATTCAAAAAGAAACAATAAACGCAAAGGCGGTCCGAAAGGACCGCCCGTTTTATTTTGTTTCCTGTCTAAGCCATTTGAAATACGAAGAACCGTCTGAACGGTTGATTATCAGAGTTTCGTAGACCGGGGACTTAAAATCGCCCGCGATGCACTTGAATTTGAATCTGTAAGTGCGCTCGGTCTTCTCGCAGTTTATCACTTCGAACGTGATATTGCTCTCAACCGGAACGGTAACTGAAGTGTACGCGTCCGCTTTATCAAGGTATGTGAACAGTTCGCTGCTGCTGTGCGAGAGTTTCGCGTTTCCGCCGAAATAAGTGTAGACGAAATCCTCAAAATCTTCTCCGGGAATGACGGATATGAGATTGAACTCCGGATAATTCTCGCGGACCTTTTCAATCAGGTCGTTGTTCCCCATATACTTTGCAAATTCGGTGCAAAGCATATAATTAAGCACGGAATCGCGACATTTATCTACCGCTTCTCCGGAAGATGAAAATTCCGGAAGGATCGGATCGTTCACGGAAAGTATCTTTATCATTTCACAAAGTCTGACTACTTCGTCATTGTCGGACGGCAGAATCTCAACGACTTCTTCGGCTTCGTAGTCGTGTGTATCGAATCCCATAGCGGAAAGAAACGCGTCGCCGAGTGAGCAGGAGCAAAACGAAACTGCGGTGAACAAAGACAGAACAGCAGCGACCGCCGTTCTGACGATGCGCTTAATTTTCATTCTTTTCATCAGCGCCTCCTTCTTTGTCCGATATTTTTTTGACTGCATAATACACGTCGGAGTACATATACAGCGAGCCGACGCACAAAACCGGAAGAGATTCTCTTTCAGCGACTTCAGCGGCGGACGTTACCCCGTGTTCAACGCTGTCGCAAGCAAAAGCGCTGACTCCGAGATCCGAATATATTTCCGCAAGGCGCGGAGCGCCGAGCGCTCTCGGGTTTGCGGGTTCAACGCAAAAGACAACGTTTGCTATCCCGGAGATCATTCTCGCGATCTCGGAATAGTTTTTGTCAGCCATCACACCCGTTACGACAACAGCTTTCCTGCCCGGAAAAAGGTGCTTAAAAGTCTCAACGGTGTATATCGCTCCGTCGGGATTGTGTGCGCCGTCAAAATAGATCTCGGGTGAGCCGCAGAGCTTTTCAAAACGCCCGATCCAACGCACGGATGCGATACCGCGTTCAATATCACCGTCAGAAATATCAAGCCCCTGATCTTTCAATAATTCAACTGCCGAAATTGCAGTTTTAAGATTTATCTTCTGATATTCTCCGCGAAGAGGTAAAGTCATTTTAATCCCGTGATAATCAAAAGATATGCCCGATTTATCCGAAGATACATTTTCTACATTTGCATTATAATACAGCGAGCAGGTCAATTTCTTCTCACCGATCACACCGAGCAGATAGGATTCCACTTCTTTTGAAACCTTGCCTATCACGACCGGGGCGTTCTTTATAATACCGGCTTTCTCGTGCGCGATCTTGAGTTCGGTATCTCCGAGAACCGAGGTATGGTCGAGCGCGACGTTGGTTATCACAGAGACAAGCGGGGACGGAATGACGTTTGTCGCGTCAAGTCTCCCTCCCATTCCGCATTCAAGCACCGCAACGTCGCAGCCGTTGTCGGCGAAGCATACGAACGCCGCGGCGGTCAAAAGTTCAAACTCTGTAGGAGCGTCGTCCATAGTGACCGCCTTTTCTTTTACCTTGGAAACACACCTGCAAAACTCATCGTCGCTGACGTCGCAGCCGTTTATCTTGAATCTTTCGGTATAATTGACAAGATGAGGCGACGTGTAGAGCCCCGTCTTATATCCGGCTGCAGTAAGTACCGACGATATAACAGCGGAGACCGAGCCTTTACCGTTCGTACCGGATATATGCACGTATTTCACTTTTCGCTCGGGGTTGCCGAGAAGGCGGCACAATTCAGATATTCTTGAAAGCCCCGGGACGGAGCCTTTCCACGATACCGCTTCAATAAAATCAACTGCTTCTTTGTAATTCATTTTCTTCATCTGCAAAATATATCCGTTTTATGCGAGTGTATAAATCATTTCATAAGCTCACGGCGTATGGTCTTATTCTTCATCAGCAGCGCGCATATATACGACTCGAGAAGTCCTATGACCGCATACGTCGGAACTCTGGTTGCGAACAGCGTGCCGTACGGAGTGAGATACACGATGTGAAGCGCGACAGTCTTTATAAGCATAGAACATATCACGTGCGACGTAAATCCGGAGATCAGCACCGGAACCGTTCCGTCTTTTTTCAGTATATATCTTGTCATCAGAGCGGGGATGACGCCCATCAATACCGCCGCCGCGGTAATTCCCGGATTGATCGCATATCCGCGCAGGATACACCCGAGAACGTCGGCGACGAGTCCGCACGCGCCGCCCCAGAGCGGTCCGAGCAGAAATGACGTCAGCATTATCGGCAGATTTTCAAAACTGAAACGGATCGTATCGCCGATATTTATAGCGGCAAATTTGCCGAGAACGATCGACAACGCTGCGAATACAGCTGTAATTATCAGCGCCCGAAGATTCTTTTTTTTCATATAAAAACACCTCCACGCGAGTCAAAATCCCGAATTTATCACTCGCGGGAGGCGTAAGCCGCTCGTTATGACAGCGGGATGCGGAGCGCTTACTGCAGCCTTCGGCTTTCGTCCGGACGACAACTCCCCGTTCATCCGGCACACAGGACAAAATTCTGCCCACACAAGCGCGCCTACTCTGTTGTCATCATTATACTCTCTGCTTTCGGAAAAATCAATAGAAAAATCTTTAAATTACGCTAAACACAAAAAAACGTGATCGCAAAACAGCGGTCACGTTTTTTTAGCCTGAAACCCCGCCGCTATGGCGGGTGGATATTTATTTGTAAAGTCAGGATCAATGCGGCATTACGGCGTGTATATCATTACGATTTACGAAATGATTAATAATGGGCTTGGATAATTTCCAGGCTTTTTGTTTTTATTCGAACGTTTCTGCTAACAGTTTTGTGCTGTAGCTCATCGTCTCATAGACCTCTTCGATCGACTCGCTCTCGTTATGAAGGAAGTAAACGACGAGAGTCGCATA
This sequence comes from Clostridia bacterium, assembly GCA_017445115.1. The sequence goes on from JAFSUU010000119.1 coordinate 51,966, forward strand.
GATAAGAGACGAAAAAAATGATATGAAATAATCTGATTTTTTGTCGTCGTCAAAAGGAATGGAATATATTTTTTTGAGATCGCCCGAATATTTTGAAAAAGTCTCAAGGAGTATCCAGCCAAGCTCGTTGTCAACGAGAGCTTTTATGAAAGATTTGTGCTGCAACCAGACGGTTATAGTAAAGAGAGAGCGTTCTTTTTTTGTGGGAAAAGTCATGGCCTCGTCAAGCTTCATCCATTCTTCAAAGATCGAGTCGCTCTCATAGGAAAGAACGTCGGCAATGCTGTCAAACATACGGTAAAACGTGGCGCGTGAAACATAACACTTTTCGTATATATCGTTTACCCGGATCTTTTTGAAAGGTTTCTCTTCAAGACATTTTGCAAGCCCGCCGCAGATAATCCGGGCCGTTTTCCTCGCTCTTGCGTTGTTTGAGACATGATACATATTACACCTCTAATAATATACATTTGAGACAGTTTATTAATTTTTGTATTATTTTATAAACATATAGAAAAAGTTTCTTTGAGACTATTGTATCATTTTTTTAAATGTGATACAATAGTTTAGACAAATAATTTGTAAAATTTCAACTGAAATTCGTAAATATGTACTGTAAGTCGCGGTGAGGAAACAAAATATGAAGAATGTCAGATTAGTTAGCAAAGCACGTCTTTCGTTGATCGCAATTTCAGTGATCCTGGTATTATCCATAACTATGGGGAATACGGCGATCTCGGCGAAAGTGCTGCTCAACAATGAAAACAGCACTTCCGTCAGAGGCGCGATCGATGAGGATTTTGTACCGATCGGAACGACGGAAGAACTCAAAAAGATCGGCACGGACGACGGCTATCCTCTGTCGGGTAAGTACAGACTTACCGCAGACGTTTCCATGGATCAGATGATCGCGGGAGAGTTCTCCGGCGTCTTTGACGGAAACGGATATACGGTCGATCTCAGTATTTCGAATAATTCATGGGACGAGGGCTTGTTCCAGACTTTGTCCGGCACCGTCGAGAATCTTATCACGACGGGATACGTGACAAGACCGAACGGCGCGTCCGGACAGACCGGCGCCATTGTCGGTTGCCTTTCCGGCGGTACTGTAAGGAACTGCTGGAATAAAGCGAACGTCAGCAACGGATGGGAAGGCAACGCGGGCATCTCGGGTATGCTCGGCGGCGGTACGATTATCAACTGTTATAACACGGGTACGATTGCGGGCGCCGGAAGAGCCGGCGGTATCGCCAACAGCAACACCGGCGCGTTCACGATAACGAACTGCTACAGCTCGGTTTGCCCCACCGACGGCTATTACATCGCCGGCGGAGAACTCCAGTGGTCGGATCCGAAGATCATCGAAAACTGCTACTATTTCGGTGACGCCGACAGACCGGGCGAATCGCATGACTGGAACAGCACCGTGCAGGGCGCGGCTGTGAAGCTGACCGGGGACGCGATCACCGATCCTGCAAGCTATACCGACTGGGATTTTGAGAATACGTGGAAAATGGGCGCGAACGGCCCCGAACTGATTTTTGAACACGTTTATTATGTTGAGGTAACGAACGGAACGGCGGACAAACGCTGGGCGGCAGAAGGAGATGCCGTGACCGTAACGGCTGACGTGCCGAGCGGTTACAGCTTTGCCGGATGGGGCGGCGCGAACGGTGTGACCTTCACCGACGGCGGCGCCGAGACGGCGACGGCGACGTTCTCCGTTTCCTCCAATATTTCGCTTAACGCGCAGACGATAGAAGATGGAAGTCTGTTCGCGGGAAAAGGAACGGAAGCGGAACCGTACCTCATCCGTTCGTCCGCAGACTGGGATGCGCTCAGCGAATACATAAACAACGGCGGCACGAATTACAGCGGAAAGTTTTTCAAACTGACAAAGAATATCAAAGTTACGACTGTGCTCGGCAATCGTCCGGGCAGCAGTGACAGCGAAGACAGAGTCTTTTGCGGTACGTTCGACGGCGACGGACACACGCTGGAGGTCGATATAAACGTATCCGGCTTTGCCGCTCCTTTCGCAATAGCGCATAACACGACCATAAAGAATCTTCACGTAACAGGTAAGGTGAACAGCACGTCCAACCACGCGACCGGACTTGTCGCGGCTTCAAAGGGCGTGAGTGTGCATGACGAAAGCTATCTCACGGTACAGAACGTCACTGTCAGCGTCGACGTCAGCTGCAATTCGCACGTCGCGGGCGTAGTCGGACACGCTCACAAGACGGTCATCACGATGGAGAACGTCGTGTTTGACGGCAGCATCAGCGCAAGCTCCATTCAGGGCGGCTTCATCGGCTGGGGCGGATCGGCCAATAATACAAAATTCAACGCTTCTTTCAAGGACTGCATTTTTGCGGGAACGTACCGCAGCGGCGCGTCGTTCCACCCGGTCGCTTATCAGTCGGGTCAGGGAACGGTCACGCTCTTGAACGATTTCTATACGACGAGTCTCGGCAGCGGCGGCACCCCGGTCACCCCGGACGGAAACGGTCAGATCAAGCTCTTTGCCGCAACTGTAGAGAAGAACGGCACGGTAAATTATTTTGACAGCTTTGCCGCAGCGTCCGACAGCTCGAACTGGATCGCGGGGAGCACGCTCAAACTCTGGACCGACGTTACGACCGGCAGCACGATCACCGTTCCCTCCGGCGAACATACCCTCGACCTGAACGGACGCGGTATCAGAATGACCGGTTCCGGCAGCGTTATCAGCGTCGGCAACGGTGCGACGCTGAACGTGGAAGACAGCACTCCGACAATAGAACATAGATTCACCGTTGCAAACGCAAAATCCAACGGGGCGGGTCTGGCTACGGTCAACGACGCTTTGACTTCGGGATATGAGTCTTTCACGGGCGGCTATATCACGGGCGGCAACGCGCGAGAAGGCGGCGGTATCAAAGTTAACGGCACCGCCTATCTGACGCTTAACGGCGGAACTATCATAGGCAATCAGTCGAGCTTTATGGGCGCCGGTATCAAAGCGGACAACAACGGCGACGACTCCAACGTAAACGTTACCGTAAACGGCGGCGCAGTCATATACAATACGGTCAGCGGTTACGGCGCGGGTATTTGTTCCGACGGCGGCGTTACGATCAACGGCGGTACCGTCGCGTGCAACGTGGCTTCAAATAATCCGGGCGGTATCCACAGTCATTATCTCCATCTCAACGGAGGCCGCATTGAAAATAACTTTGCCGGCGCAGCGGACTTTGCCGCAGGCGCGCACGCGGACCACGAAGTCTTTATTTCGGGTGATGCGGTCATTTACGGCAACCTGTGCAACGGCGCGCAAAGCAACCTTGACTGGGACCGTCCCGAGTATAACCACGGTCATAAATTGAACGTCACCGGCGCACTCGGCGAAGAGGCAAAGATCGGCGTGAGATATGGAACGACTACCGGTACCGGCGTGTTCACCTCCGGCTGGAAAAACAACATGGGCGACGCCGAGCCGTCAAGATATTTTACCAGCGACAACAGCGATTATTCGGTTATCCTGAATAACAACGGCGAGGCGGAGATCGTTATTCCTCCCGCGGCAAGCGTCATCAGCGGAGATACCACGACAAATTACAACGCTTTCTCCGACGCGCTCGGCGCGTGGACAGTCGGCAGCACGCTCAAGTTGACGGCTGACGTCACAACGAGCGGCACGGTCACCGTTCCCTCCGGCGAACATACCCTCGACCTGAACGGTCACGGTATCAAAGCCGCCTCGGCGGGCTTCAGCGTGATCACGGTCGGCAGCGACGCCGATCTGACGATAGTCGACAGCGATCCGGATAATAACGACGGCGGCAACCGCCCCGCAAACGTGACCGGCGGTTACGTTACGGGCGGCAGCGCGGGAGAGAACTTCGGCGGCGGCGTTACGGTCGACGGCGGAACGCTCACGCTCCGCGGCGGCGCGATCAGCGGTAACGCGAATACCTACGGCGGCATCGGTAACTGCGGCGGCGGTATTCACGTGAAAAACGGCGGCGAGTTTTACATGGAAGGCGGCGAAATCTCCAGCAATACTTCGTACGTCGGCGGAGGCGTCTGCACCGACTCCTCTGCAACCACGGTAAGCATTACCGGCGGTGTGATAAAGAACAATATAACAGAACGGTTCGGAAGCGCGATATGGGCGGGAAGAGCTGCAGGCGCGACCTTCCGCATCGGCGGCGACGTCGAGATCGTCGGCAATATTTCAAAATGGACGTCTGACAAGGACGGAGAAGCGACGGTCAACTTTGGTTCGGGACTTCTTCTGTCCGGTAATCCGACAGTTTACGGCGACTGGAAGACGAGCGGAAACAGCGCGCCGAATACTCATATAAATCTTGATAATGTCGGAAACGCTATTCAGAACGTCGAACTTGAAGGCGCGCTGACTAACGACACCGGGGCGCCCAAGATTACCATTACACCGCTTTATCGCTGGAACGATATGGCGAACGGCAAGTCCTTTGTGTTTACCAAGAACTGGAGCAAATATATGGGCGACGCCGACCCGGCAGAATATTTTGTCTGCGGTAATCCGGCTTACAAGGTTTTTCTGAATGACAGCGGAGAAGCAGAGGTAGGCACTCCTCCTGCTGCACGTATTACAAAAGGAGAAACTTCCACTAAATACGGTACATTCTCCGATGCGCTCAACGCGTGGACGGAGGGCAGTACGCTAAAACTTATGTCTGACGTCACGACAAGCAGTACCATCACCGCCCCCGCCGGCGAGCATACGCTCGATCTGAACGGATTCAATATCACGAGGACCGGCGCTAACGGCAACGACAATTCCGGCCTCGTTATCATCGTGGAGAACGGGGCGAACCTGACGGTCACCGGCCCCGGAAAAATCACCGGCGGCAACGGCTTCCACGGAGGCGGTATTCACGTTGAAGGAAATGGCTCTCTTGTTCTCGACAACTGCGAGATCAGCGGAAACGCCGGACATTACGGCGGCGGTCTGTATTTGAAAGCCGGCACCATAACGCTGAAGAACGGAGCGATCGTAAGGAATAATTCCGCCTCTGAAGGATTCGGCGGCTCCGGTATTTACGCGGAGGGCGGCGGAACGTTGATTCTGGAAGACTGTACATTTACCGGTAACAGGATGAACAACGGCAACCAGTGTGCGGTATTCCTCTGCGGAAACGCCAAAGCTCAGATAAGCGGAGCTCCCGTGATTTATGACAATACATACAACGGCGAGCAAAAGAATCTGCTGTTCTTCCAGGCGGGAGATCAGCAAAGTAAGATCATATTCACAGGCGCGCTGACCGAAGGTGCGAAGATAGGCGTCAGACAGACGAACTACTTCGGAGCGATCACGGATGGTTGGAATGATAAGATGGGTAACGCCGAGATATCTGCTTTCTTCAAGAGCGACAACGCCGATTTAATGGTCGTGAAGAACGGCAGCGGCGAGTTGGAATTGATCGACAAAAACACGGTAGCCTTCGTGACAGCAGGCAGCAATAATTCGTATTACACCGACTTTTCGTCCGCTGTCACCGCTTGGCTCAATTCGACAGACGGCGCAATTCTCCAACTCTACAAAGACGTAACCTATAATAATAATATCATACTGACAGACGGCAAAACGCGCGTTTTTGATCTTAACGGTAATACGTATACCCGCGCAGCGACGGGAGACGGCACGGTCTTTGACGTAAACAGCGGCGCGAATTTCACGCTTACGGATACAAGCGAAGAACAGACAGGCGTTGTGACCCGCGAAAGCGGTGATCTCGGTGGCACCGTGTTGTTTACACGCGACAGCGGATCTGTTATAAACTTTAACGGTGGTACGATTACCGGCTTTACCTCGCGCATTGTAATTACCTGGCAAGGCAGCACGGTCAATATGTCAGGCGGCGAGATCAGCGGAAACAGTCTTGTCAACGGCGACACCGTAGACGGAATTGTGCGTACCTACAGCAATACAAACGAGGCGGGCGGCACATTCAATATGACCGGCGGCAGAATCGTCAACAACACGCTCGGCTCCGGCAAAACCGGCGGCGCTGTTTACGTTGGCAATAACGGAACGTTCATCATTTCCGGCGATGTTGAGATCTCCGGTAACACCCAGGACGGTAACCCGGTCAACGTATATCTGCCGACCGGCAAAGCGATCGTGATCGGCGACGCTTTGACTGACGGCGCATCCATCGGTATCACGGTGGAAAGCGAAAGTTCCGTGTTTACCTCCGGTTGGAAAGACAAGATGGGCGACGCCGAACCGGATAAATACTTTGTCAGCGACTACATCGACTACATATTCAAGATGAGCGGCGACGAATATTTGATCGGCTATCCCGATCTCACCGGCGTCAGCGCTGAAGATTTCACCGGTGATTACGACGGCACGGCGCATTACATAACGGTCAACGTCCCCGAGGGTGTGACCGTGAAATACGGCACAATAGAGGGAAGCTACACGCTGGACTCCAATCCGGGCTATACCGATGTCGGTACGTATACGGTATACTATCAGGCATCCAAAGATAAATTCATCCCCGTGTCAGGCTCGGCTACAGTGACAATAGATCCTATCAACGCGACGGTCACGATCATCGGCAATAACGACACGCTGGAGTATAACGAAGCGATACATACCGTCCAGGGCTATAAGGCGACGGCAAACGTCGACGTTTACGACGTGGAGAAAGACTTCACGTTCAGCGGAACGGCGGAGGTGAGCAGGGCAACGGTTGGAACGACTGCTATGGGACTCACGTCAGATCAGTTTGAGAACACCAACAAGAACTTTGCCAAGGTGACATTCCTCGTTACCGACGGCTTCTTGTCGATCGTTCCCGTCGACGCTGAGGTCACGACAGCTCCCGCTGAGAAAGTGCTTGAGTATCTCGAAGCCGATCAGGAGCTCGTCACAGAAGGCGCGGCATACGGCGGCACAATGTTGTACGCGCTCGGCACGGACGAGACGACAACACCCGCCGACGCGGAATTCGTAAGAAGGATCCCCACGGCAAAGGAAAGCGGCATTTATTACGTCTGGTACAAGGTCGAAGGCGACGCTAACCACAACAGTCTCCCCGCGGTCTGCGTGAAATCAGTCATCGCGGACGAAGAGTGGGGCTCGCTCAAAGGCGTGCTGTATCAGAACGACGGCGAAACACCGCTTGAAGGCGCTACTGTAACGCTTATTAGCGGAAACCAGACGGTCGACACCGTTGTTACGAAAGCCGACGGCATATACAAATTCAACGTCCCGAGCGGAGTGTACAACATCGTCGCTGAATATGAGGGTGAAACTATAACGGTCCTCGCTACGGTCACGGACGAAACCGAACAGGATATCGGAATGCCCGAGGCGAATACGGAATCTATCCTTAAAGTCAACTCCGAAGACGACACAGCAATCGGTGTCGCAGTTGGAGGACTCGATGCAGAGGCCCGTTCGATAAGAAAGAACGACAACGTCCCCGCGAACCAGACGGTCTCCGTAGTCATGACGGTCGAAGCCGGAACGGGAATCACGGAAGAAGTCGACAGCGCCGCCGCGATCTATGCTGTCGCAGCCAACAAACGTCTCGAATTCTTCTCGGTAAAAGTTGAAAAGACGGTGGATTCGGTCACGACAGTGCTCGAACAAACGACGAACGTACTTGAGATCGCGATCTCCTATCCGAAGACCGACAGACACGACATCGCGTTGTTTGCGTGCCACGGTGACGAAGTCAGGACTTTCACGGAGAGCGACAGCAGAGCAGAGGGCACGTTCCGCATTGACAAAGATGCCGGTACGATCTTCATTTACACGGATCGTTTCTCGCTCTTCGCGATAGGATACACTCCGTACTTCACGGTGAACAGCGTTATGACGCTCGGTTCCTTCAGCGGAACGGTTGACGTAACTCTCACGAGCGAAGACGGCGAAGAGGTCTTCAATCTGAATGGCGTCACGATGAAAGACGTAAAATTCACCGATATCCCGATGGGTGAATACATAATGACAGTAACGTGGAAGGACGGAGCGGAAAACACTCTGACGCTTCCCGTAACGGTAGCAGAGAATAAAGCCGAAGACACGGCGGGGGCAGACGCTGCAGAGTCCGCTCTTGCACTTGATCCGATCGCTGCATTCGGAGAGGGAGCCGCAGTATCGCTCGACGCTGACGGTAAAAAAGTCAGCCCGGCGATCCCCGCGGATGAATACGACGCGTCCCCCGCAGCTGCGGAGAGCGCGATAGTCGCGGACGAGGCGGATCGCGCGAAGTACGCAAAGACCGTCTTCGCCCCCGCGGCATACGATTTTTCAAAGTCACGTCAGAAGGACCGATTCAGGATTTAATGACTTATTTTGAAAAACGTCCGATAAATCAAATTAAAAAATAAATTAAAAATAAAA
>JAFSUU010000120.1 GCA_017445115.1 Clostridia bacterium
AAAGAAATACTGGAATCTACCGCAGTCCTGACGCTCAACGACGGAAACGAACTGTACGGCAAATCCTGGACGAAGAAGAAATAAAGGAGAAACTTGTATGGCTGCCATTCACGATTTACTGAAACAGGTGCAGGATCCCGCGCTCCGCGCACGGCTGGAGGTGGAGATCGACCGCCTGACGAAGAATAAAAAATTCGGGCTTGTGTTTGAAGAACACATTCCCGAATGCACACCTTTATACGACGTTCCGGTCAAGAGCGGCGCCACCGTCGCCCGCAATATGCCCGGCAAGATCAACGAAGTCTACCGCGTTCTGAAAATCAGCGACGGCATCGCCGTTTGCTGCAAAAAGACGGATAATACCGTTGAAGAGATACCTGTCGACGAGCTAATCGCCGTAGCGCAGTTCGGCGACCCGATCTACCCGTATCTCAAGCCGATCGACACGGTCTGCAACGCGCCGGACAGCGATCTTTGGCACGCGCTGATCGAAGCGGATAACTATCACGCTCTCCAGCTTTTGAAATATCTGTACGCCGGTAAGGTGGACTGCATCTATATCGACCCGCCGTATAATACGGGAGCGAAGGACTGGAAATATAATAACGATTACGTTGACAACGCTGACAACTACCGCCACAGCAAATGGCTTTCTATGATGAAAAAACGTCTGGAACTGGCGAAGGATTTGCTGAACCCAGCCGATTCCGTGCTGATCGTTACCATTGATGAAAAAGAATATCTGCATCTTGGATGCCTATTGGAGGAAATATTCCCTAATGCAAATATTCAGATGGTAAGTGATGTTATCCATCCGTCTGGAGTTGCTCGAACGAATCAGTTTTCCAGAGTCGATGAGTATCTTTTCTTTATTGCGATAGGAGAAGCAAAACCTGCACTAACCGCCGATAGTATGCTTGATTTTGAAATGACCGGGGATTATGGGAAAACCGCAGGTAGCTCGATAACTTGGCGAAGAATGATCCGAGCAGGAAGCAACTCCCTTAGGCAACACTCTGAAAACTGCTTTTATCCTATCTTTGTAAACACAACAACCGATAAAATTGACTCAGTTGGATTTCCTCCAGGAAAAGGTGTTGATCGAAATACAGTTATTGCTCCAGAAGGATGCTTAGCAGTTTGGCCAATACACAGTAATGGTGATGAGGGTGTTTGGCAGATTGGCCGTCCAAAATTGATGGAAGCGTTAGAAAAAGGCACCGCTCGTTTGGGAAAGAAGAATCGTTTTGGCGCTTATGCAATGAATTATCTTAGTGAAGGAATGGTTCGTGAAATCGAACGAGGAGAAATAATTGTAAAAGGACGAGATGAAAACGGTGCGTTAATACTCGAAAGACACTCTGAAAAACTATTACCTGCGAAATCAGTGTGGAATAAAAAGACACACGACGCTACACAATACGGTTCATACTTAATAAACGGTATTTTGGGAAATAAAAGATTTACATATCCAAAGTCTTTGTATTCGACGCACGATGCTGTTAGTTTCTTTGTAAAAGAAAAGCTCAATGCTCTTATCATTGACTTCTTTGCAGGTTCCGGCACAACGCTCCACGCGGTCAACCTGCTGAATGCGGAAGACGGCGGCAACCGCAGGTGTATCCTCGTTACGAATAATGAGGTTTCATCAGACGAAGCAGTCAATCTCAGAAAACGGGGATTCAATCCCGGCGATGAAGAATGGGAAAAACTCGGAATTGCGCGGTACGTTACTTGGCCGCGCACTGTCTGCTCCATTGAAGGGCACGACGTGAATGGAGATCCGCTGAAAGGAAGCTATCTCGGCAGCGATATCCCCATGTCCGACGGCTTTGCCGCCAACTGCGAATACTTCAAGCTCGGATTCCTTGACAAAAAGCGCGTCTCCGTCGGGATGCAGTTCCGCGAAATTTTGCCTCTTCTGTGGCTGAGAGCCGGAGCCAAAGGCAAGCGACCCGAAATCGAGGGCGAAGAGATCCCCGAAATGTTGATCCTGCCGGAAAATGGCTTCGCCGTGCTGACCGAAGAAGCGCTCTATTCCGTTTTCGCAAAAGAGCTTTCGGAAAAAGAAGGAGTCGAGACGGTGTTCTTCGTCACCAATTCCGATTCCGCGTTCCGAGAAATGTCGGACGGGATAAAGCAAAACGACACCTACCAGTTATATAAAGATTACCTCGAAAACTTTATGATCGGCGCAAGGAGGGCTTTGCAATGAGAGATACTTTATTCCCCTTCCAGGACGCGGCGCTCGCCGACCTGCACAAGAAAATCAAAAACGCTCACCTGATGTGGTCGGAGGATAACCCACAGATCATATCTTTTTCCGCGCCGACCGGTGCCGGAAAGACCATTATTATGACTACGCTGTTCGAGGAGCTTTTCTTCGGTACGGCGGACGAGCTTGCCGATCCCGACGCCATTATCGTCTGGCTTTCCGATTCCCCGCAGCTCAACGAGCAGACCCGGCTGAAAATAGAAGGCAAGTCGGATAAAATCCGCGTCTGCGATCTCGTTACGATCGATTCCTCCTTCAGCCGTGAGCATCTGGACGGTGGGCACATCTATTTCCTGAATACACAGAAGCTCGGTACGGACAAACTGCTGACCACGCACTACGATTTCCACGATTATACGATATGGGAGACTCTGACGAATACCGCAAAGCGGTCAGCGAAGCACCTTTACGTCGTGATCGACGAGGCACACCGCGGTACGATGCAGTCAAAGCAGGCGGAAAACAAGGCGCAGTCCATTATGCAGAAGTTTATCAAAGGCAGCGAAGAGGACGGGCTTTGCGTCATGCCGCTTGTGATCGGCGTTACCGCAACGCCGCAAAGGTTTGACGCGCTCGTCGCCGGTACTTCCTCTACCGTTCAGAAGGTGGTCGTATCTCCCGCCGACGTGCGCAGCTCCGGTCTTTTGAAAGACCGTATCATCCTGCATATCCCGGAGATCGCTCTGACCGCCGATATGACAACGTTTGAAAGCGCTGTGCGCAACTGGCTTGACAAGTGCGCTCACTGGAGCGCCTACTGTGCGAAAGAAACGGATTCCGATGACGATCCCGTAAAGCCGATCCTTGTCGTACAGGTCGAGGACGGCGGCGCGAACGAGGCGACGCACACCGATCTCGGCGCCTGCATCAGCGTTATTGAAGAAGTGATGGGCAGAAAACTGGAAAACGGCGAGGTCGTCCATACCTTCAACGATCGTGGAGATATCGACTTC
>JAFSUU010000121.1 GCA_017445115.1 Clostridia bacterium
TGACGAGAAGTTAGACGAATATTATTTGGCAGCAGGTGTAGATCGTCAGCCGCTTCATCCGCTAACACTACGAACAGTTCTAACAAGATTTGAAACGCGAAACGGATTTAAGCACGTGTCATGTCACGGATTGCGTCACACGTATTGTTCATTATTGTTGGCTCAGAGCGTGCCTATTCAAACCGTATCAAAGTACATGGGGCACGCGGATTCAACAACTACATTAAAGGTGTACAGCCACTTTATACCCGATACACAGGAGAAAGTAATCGATGCATTGGACAGCATTACAAAGAAAAAACCGTAATCATTTGTGGACAAAAAGAGGCCGCTTCTTAAACAAGAAACGGCTTCTTTTTGGCAAATTTTGCATTTTTTAATACATAGTATTAAAATGGGTGAAATGAACCGCTCCGTGGGTGAAGTCAAGAGCCAAAGGGGTGAAGTAGTATTGCGAATGGGTGAACGGCTACTTCAAATGGGTGAAAGGCATCCTCGCGTGGGTGATTCCGCCCTGTTCCTCCCTTATTTAATGATCGCAATAATATCTTCCATTTGTTGCTGAGTTACCCCAACGACCTCTTTGAGAACCCTTCTGTTGCCCAAAAACGGCTGAAAAGCCTTTATGATTTGACTGTAATTCAATTCGGAATGGCTTTCCACAAACGATAATTCTTCAGCCGTTGCCGGGATCATCTCATGATGCTATAACATATACTCTCTCAAATGCTTAAATGGGAAAGGAATGACGGTCAATTGTCCGTTCCTAACAAATGTTACATTGAGCAGAGGCGCTATATCTTCAAATAGCATTTTTGACCCCTCAACAGCACGTATTTCTCTTATATTCGCTGCCCGTTGAATCGTCGGCCGTATTCCTTCGCCGATATCGTTTGAAAAATAACGTACTGCGGGACCGCTTGTCCGTTTTTTACCACGGACGAAGCACGAGGGGAATATGCCTGACAGCAGCGCACTCCCGAAGAAGTATTTCTATATGTTCTGCCTTGTCATGCCGGGATAGATTTATAGTCTGCAAATCAGCTTGAGAAAGGACACTGCGCAGTTCCTCGACCCCCAGCATATTGACCGCAAGGCAGAAAAAAATCTCCTTTGTCCCGTCGTCATAGTCTCCCAGAAAACGGGTCAGGATCTCCTTTTTGGCGCGCTGTTCGGCAAGATAGGCATCGATGCCCATCTCCTTCGCTTTCGCCATATCCCGCTTCTGGTTTCTATGGGAGATTAGGGAGTCGTGTCGATCGATGCCGTCATATCTCTTGCATGGGTATTCGCCGCACTGAAAGCAGTAATCCACGCCGCCGTGCTTCACGCTGCAGGGCGCTATGGGGCAGGTCTGATAGCAGGTGCTGCCGTTGAAGCACCCGCTGCATTCTCCACGGAGCTGCATGGGACAAAGCCCGCAGTTGAGTCCGCAGAGTGAGAACAAACCGTCGGTTCTGTTGAATTCGTTTTTCATCAGAGCGTCCTCTTGTTTTGGCGGATCGCCGCAAGTCTGTCCATATCACCGTAACGGATTTCACGGTCCAACGCCTCGATGATCTTATCCTTTCTCTTCAGAAAATCGGGACCGGACAGATGGATGCCGGAAGTATGGTGGGTATTGAAATAGCAGTCGCAGGTCAGGTGCTCTACGAAAACCTTCAGTTCCTCCAGCATTTCTTTTTCGGAAAGCGGTGTGAATTCGCCGCGCTCGGCTTCTTCGAGAAGCGGAGTTCCGGGGAAAAGCGTCAGCCCGCCCGTACCGACGAGCATCGGCTTGCACCGGCTGAAAAGCTCCGCGGAGTGGATCGCGTGATCCATACTGTGTTCTTTTCCGGCAACGCCGTTAAGAAAGCAGAGCCAAAAGTCAATTCCCGCTTCCGTCAGTTTTCCGCACTGTTCGACGATATCTGCCGCGCTGCAGTTCTTGCCTATGCGCTCAAGCGTCCAATCGTCGCCGCTTTCCGAGCCCAGCGAGATCTCGCGCAGACCCATTTCTTTCAGGCTTTTCAGTTGCTCAACCGTTTTGTTGCGGATATCCGTAACTCTTGTGCACGCATAGATATACTCCATCTTTGGCAGGTACTTGTTTATCATTTCAAGGATCGGCGCCAGTTTGTCGTAGGTCATACAGAGGGGATTTGCCGAAAGAAGCTGGATCGTTTTTGCATCCGGGACGACCTCGGCAAGTTCCTTCAGGTCTTCCTCGATCCATTCCATCGGCTGCAAGCTGAAAGGCACGCCCTTATACATAGTGCAGAACTTGCAGCTGTTATGAGTACAGCCCTGTGTGATCTGCAGAAGCGGAAACGTGGGCCAGTACGGGTTTCTGTATACGGTGTCTGTAAAATGCATTTCGCGCCTCCTTACAGCTCCGTCACGAAGTCCTCAAGCGGCATACGCTTGAAATGCCAGGCGTTGGGCTTCGATTTTTCGGACGGGTAACCCATAGCGAACATCATTACGGGGATGATGTTTTCCGGCAGTTCAAAGACCTCCGCGACCGTCAGCGCGTCGAATCCGCGCAGCCATACGCTGTGAACGCCAAGCTCTTCCGCCTCGTACATCATCGTCGTCGCGGCAATGCTTGCGTCCTGCTCGCCGGAATTGTAATTACGGAACATTCTGTCATGAGGCGCGGTCCACACGGTAACAAGATCGTAGCAGACGAGGATCATCAGGGGCGCGTTGTAGTGGAAGGGCGTCACCGTCTTCGCTTTCGCCAATGCCTCGGGGCTGCGCAGAACGTAAAAGCGCTGCGGCTGATAGTTGCAGGCGGTGGGCACGATCCGCCCTGCTTCCAGTATTTTATTAAGCTTCTCCTTTTCCACCGGACGGGGATCAAAGAAACGCTCCGAATATCTGTTTTTGGCAAGTTCAAGAAAATTCATAGGATCCTCCTTATCCGACGAACGGCTCGCCGAGCTCGACAACGATCTTTTCGCAGGGGTCGATGCTCTTTATCAGCCCCGAAAGGTTGCTGACGGTGTTGACGCCCGCGTCGGGATCGCCCTTGAGCATCCCGTAATAGAAGCTGCCGGACGGCGGATTCATGTCGCCGCGTTTGTTTGCTTCCAGCCCTTCTTTGCCGTACTTGTGAGGAGTCGTTCTCCATTTGGAATAGCCGTCCGACTGTGTGAACACGATGAAGTCATCCGGGTGGGTATCCATAATATCTTTTTTGGTCGCTTCCGCCGCGCGGCATTCGTTTGAAAGAATGAAACGCGTGCCGACAAAAACGCCCTCGGCGCCGACGATCTCTGCGGCCCTCGCCATCTTACCATTTACGATGCCGCCCGCCGCGAGAACGGGGATGTTGACGGCGTCCGCAAGCAGCGCCGTTATCGCGGTCGTGCCGGTGGAAAGACCGGGCATACATCCACCCTCGTCGCATCCGGTGGCGACGATGATATCCGCGCCAGCCTCCTCGGCAAGCCGTGCTCCGCGAACGGTCGGGTTGGCTTCGCGCATAATGACGGTGAAGCCGTCGCGCTTCCACGCTCTGATCTCATCGGGAGAAACGTTTCCCGCAACGACGAGGATCATCACGCCTTCTTCCTTTGCGAGCTCGATCATGGCTTTGCTGAAGCCGTAAGGATCGCCCGCCTCGGGAAATACGTTGATGCCAAAGGGCTTGTTGGTTTTGGCTTTGGTGTTGCGGATCGCTTTGCGCATTTCTTCCACAGATTCAGGGACGCCGCGCACGATCTCGGTCGAGTCAGCGCTCGTTCCGAGCACGCCGAGCCCTCCGGCGTTCGATACGGCGGCGACAAGATCGGACGACGTGATCCACGCCATAGGTCCCTGGATCACGGGATATTTGATTTTCAGTATTTCACAAACTCGGTTCATCGGTATTCTCCTTTTCGGTTTTGATTTCATACATATTTTACGCATTCGCCTTGACTTTTTTCAATATACAGAAGTACAATATCGTCAGAAATCATTACATAAATTCAAATGTGTAAAAAGAGGTGCGGCATGGCAAAGATCACGAAAAACTGGATCGCGGATAAAATGCGGGAGCTGATGAAGCGTAAGCCCATCGAAAAGATCCGCGTGACCGAAATCTGCGAGGTGGCGGAGCTTGAACGCCCGACGTTTTATTATCATTTCAAGGACAAATACGACCTTGTGGCGTGGATGTTTTATTCCGACGCGGTCGACACCGACGTTCTGTCTGTCCAATCAGCCGCGGCGGGGCTGAATAAAATGAAGCAAGAGATCCTGTTTTACAAACGCGCGTACGAGGATCAGTCGCAAAACGCATTGTGGCGGTATATGATCGAGTATTTCGTCAGGCGGTATTCGGATCTCGCAAAGGAAAAGCTGGGCGTCGATACGCTCGACACACAGCTTTCATACAGTATTCGCTTTTACTGCACCGGCGCGGTCGGTATGACCCGCGAATGGGTGCTTGAGGACAATATCACTTCCGCTGAGACGGTAGTGAAAATGATGTTTGCTTCTATGCCAAACTCGCTGCACTCTCTTTTCTTTACTTGAAAATTGCCAAAAATCAGCTTGATTTGCGAAATATCAGTGTTTTTTGAGTGTTTTCGCTGTTAAAAAAGGTTCAAATCCACCCACCCCGTCCCTTTTTGGCGTTCTTTACAGAGCAAAGAAACGCAAAAAGTAGTATGCCTTTAACGCGTTTTTAGAAAGAATCGGAATTACAGTCTTCCGATTTAACAGATATTCTTCAGTATCCATTGGCTAACATTTGCCCACAATTGTATCAATATCTGCGCCCAGCGACCCTCTTGCAATAGATTTTGATACACGGTAAAAACAACCTTTGCACGATTACCCCCACTTTTGCACGAATACCCCTACTTCTGCACGAATACCCCTACTTTTGCACGATTACTCTTTTTGCCGTTATTTTGATACGCCATTAGTAGGCAAAAATTTTAACTGAAAAAGAGAAAAACTGCAAAAATTGGGTCAAAAATGGGCATTTTAGCCCTAAAAACGCAAAAAAGAACGCCGAAATCGTATCGAAATCAGCGTTCAGGGTTGGCGCTCGTGAAGGGAGTCGAACCCCCGACACCCGCCTTAGGAGCAATCCGCGATTTTGCAAACGATATCAAAATCGTTCATTTCCTTCAAACATCTTTCGTTTTGTGCCGTTTTTGACAGCTGAAATCATCAATTATCTTGCGTTTTATCAAGTTTGTTTTGTATTTTGAAACGACTTTTATACCTTTTTTATACCGATTTTATGTGGATATCTGGTCTTAATCTATATCATCAAACATATCCAATCCCAGCGGATTAGTGAAATTTTCGATTTCATCGTTGACACGATCGAGAAAATATTTATCATAATTCCAATTAGCTGATTCAATATCCTCGTTGAAGATAAGTTTGCAGTACTCGTCGAAGAATAAAGCAATACCATCCAACAGACTAAGAATGAGTTGTTCGTTCAGGTCAACAAAGTAAATCGCTAAATCGCCTTGTGCA
>JAFSUU010000122.1 GCA_017445115.1 Clostridia bacterium
AAGAGGAACGAACCGATCGGACGCCCTTCGTTCTGGATGCCCGCGCGGCTTCTCATTATTGCCTCGGAGACCTTCTTGACCGCTTCGTCCTGGCCGATAACACGGCGGTGGAGGATCGCTTCAAGGTTCAGGAGCTTTTCGCGTTCGCCCTCCATGAGCTTGGATACGGGTATACCGGTCCAGCGCTCGATGATCCGCGCGATCTCGTCTTCGGTGACTCTGTCGCGGAGCAGATCGGAGCCTTTGTCCTTCCGCTCCTCCGCTTTTGCTTCCTCCGCTTCAAGCTTTTTCTGAAGCTCGGGAAGCTCGCCGTACTTGAGCTCCGCAGCGCGGTTGAGGTCGTATTCGCGCTGCGCCTTTTCAATCTCGGCGTTGCAGCGTTCTATCTCCTCGCGCAGGTGCCTGATCTCCTCGATCGCAGATTTTTCGTTGTCCCATCTTGCTTTCATTTCGTTGAACTGCTCTCTCATTTCGGCAAGCTCGGACTGTATCTCGGCGAGGTGCGCGACGGAAAGTTTGTCGCTCTCCTTTTTGAGCGCCGCCTCCTCGATCTCGTGCTGGATTATCTTTCTTCTTATAACGTCGAGTTCCGTCGGCATCGAGTCGACCTCGGTACGTATCATAGCGCACGCTTCGTCGACGAGGTCGATCGCCTTGTCCGGCAGGAATCTGTCGGTGATATATCTGTTCGAAAGTGTTGCCGCGGCGATTATCGCGCTGTCCGCAATCTTGACGCCGTGGTAGACTTCGTAGCGCTCTTTGAGTCCACGGAGTATCGCGATCGTATCCTCGACCGTCGGCTCGTTTACAAGCACCGGCTGGAAACGGCGCTCGAGCGCGGAATCCTTTTCGATGTACTCGCGGTATTCGTCGAGAGTCGTCGCGCCGATGCAGTGGAGCTCACCGCGTGCGAGCATCGGCTTCAAGAGGTTGCCCGCGTCCATCGCACCGTCGGTCTTTCCGGCGCCGACGATCGTGTGGAGCTCGTCGATAAAGAGGATTATCCTGCCGTCGCTGTTCTTGATCTCGTCGAGGACCGCTTTGAGCCTCTCCTCAAACTCGCCTCTGAACTTGGCGCCCGCGATAAGAGCACCCATGTCGAGCGAAAAGACCGTCTTGTCCTTGAGGCTGTTCGGCACGTCGCCGCTGACGATACGCTGCGCGAGTCCTTCGGCGATTGCCGTCTTGCCGACGCCCGGTTCGCCTATCAGCACGGGGTTGTTCTTCGTCTTACGGCTGAGGATCCTTATAACGTTTCTTATCTCGTCGTCACGCCCGATAACCGGGTCCATCTTCTGAAGTCTCGCTCGCTCGACGAGGTCCGTGCCGTATTTCTTCAGCGCGTCGTACGTCTTCTCGGGGTCGTCCGAGGTCACCCTCTTCGAGCCTCTGACCGCCTGGAGCGCCTTCAGAAAATCGTTTTTGCCGATCCCGAACTCGCCGAAGATCTTCTTCATCTCGGCGTTCGGGTGCTCGAGGATCGCCATGAAAATGTGCTCGACCGAAACGAACTCGTCCTTCATCGAAGCGGCAGTACGCTCCGCCTCGTTCAGCGCGCGGTCAACGTCCGCGGAAACGTATATCTTGCCCGACTCGCGGACACCCGACACCTTCGGGAGCTTTGAGATCGACACGTCAAGCGCCACTGAAAACTGCGCATCGTCGACTCCTATCTTTTTAAGAAGCTGAGGGATCAGCCCCTCTTCCGCGCTGCAGAGAGCAGCGACAATGTGCTGTTCTTCTATCTGCTGGTTGGAGTTTTCAACGGTCAGCGACTGCGCCGCCTGGATCGCCTCCAACGATTTCTGTGTGAATTTCTGCGCGTTCATTATCATCACCCTTTCCGAAAGGTATTATATTTTACAATATCAAAGTCGGACGGAATACCCCGCCCGATGATACCATTCTACCCTTTATTTATGACTATTTTGCGGCTATTTTATGAACTGCGCGTTAATTTTAGCACTCTTGTAACACAAGTGCTAAACAACTGAGACTTTGATGGCTCCGCCCGAACGATATTTCTGGCATTCGTTCCCATGTGTCTGCTAAATGATGAGAATAATAACGCGGGGAACCTTTTCAAAGGCTCCCCCTTAATAATATCCATCATTCAGCCATACTCTTCAGATACTCGATCTGCTTTGCGACGGAAGTGGCGCCGCAGCCGCCCTCGGAGATACGCTTTTCGACGCAGACCTTGAGGTCAATGTCTCCGTAAACGTCGGAGTCGATAACGTCCGAGAATTGTTTGTACTCATCGAGCGTTAGCTCTTCAAGAGTTTTTCCGTTTTTAGTGCAGTACGCGACAATGTCGCCCGCCGCCCTGTAAGCGACGCGGAACGGAACACCCTTTTTCGCCATGTAGTCGGCGAGATCGGTCGCATTGATAAAGCCCTTCTTCGCCGCGGCAAACATCGCGTCGCGATTGATCTTCATCGTTTCGACCATAGGCGCGAAAACGGAAAGACACATCTTTACCGTGTCGAAGGCGTCGAAGATCTGTTCCTTGTCCTCCTGCAGATCCTTGTTGTACGCGAGGGGAAGACCTTTAAGCATCGTCAGCGACGCGACGAGATCACCGAAAACTCTGCCGCACTTGCCGCGAACGAGCTCCGCCATATCGGGATTCTTCTTCTGCGGCATGATGCTCGAACCGGTGGTGTAGGCGTCGGAGAGCTCGACGAACGAGAACTCCTTGCTCGACCAGAGGATCAGCTCCTCGGAAAAGCGGGAGAGATGGACCATCACGAGCGAGAGCGCCGAGAGAAGCTCTACGCAGAAATCGCGGTCGGAAACGCCGTCAATACTGTTCTGCGAGAACGAATCGAAGCCGAGAATATCTGACGTCATCGCGCGGTCTATCGCGAACGTCGTCCCCGCGAGAGCACACGAACCGAGCGGATTCACGTTCATGCGCGCCGCCGCGTCGGAAAGACGCCCGACGTCACGGCAAAACATCATTCCGTAAGCGAGAACGTGGTGCGCGAACGTGATCGGCTGAGCGCGTTGAAGATGCGTGTAGCCCGGCATCACGACGTCGGAATATTCTTCCGCCTTGTCTGCTATCACCGCTGTCAGTTTTTTCAGCATAGAGATAACGCTTGATGCCTCGTCGCGCAGATACAGCCTCAGGTCGGTCGCGACCTGATCGTTGCGGCTCCGCGCCGTGTGAAGCTTCTTGCCCGCGTCGCCGATCTTCTCTGTCAAAGTCTTTTCGGCGAACGTGTGAATGTCCTCGCACGACTTATCTATCGCGAGCGCGCCGGAGTCAAGCTCGGACAGGATCTCCTCGAGCCCCGCGAGTATCGCCTCGCAGTCGGCGTCCGGGATTATCCCCGCCGCACCGAGCATCGCCGCATGAGCCATCGAACCCTTGATGTCCTGACGGTACATGCGCGAGTCGAATTTTATTGAAGAATTGAAATCTTTTGCGCCTTCGTCAAGCTCTCCGTGGAGCTCTCCTGCCCATAGCTTGTCCAAAACAGTTACCTCTTTTTAACGTTTTTATTATATTTCAGTTTGCTTTTCCGTTCTTCTTGTTTATCACGGACTGCACCTTGATCGGAAGTCCGTACAGGTGGATGAATCCGGTCGCGTCGGACTGATCGTAAACGTGATCTTCACCGAACGTCGCGATCTCCTCGCTGTAGAGCGACCAGTCGCTCCAGACGCCCGCCTTTATGATGTTGCCCTTGTAGAGCTTAAGCTTGACCGTACCCGTCACGTTCTCCTGCGTCTTGTCGACGAAGGCGGAGAGCGCCTCGCGCAGAGGTGTGAACCACTGACCGTTGTAAACGAGCTCCGCGAACGTGATCGCGAGGCGGGATTTTTCGTGAGCGGTCATCTTGTCGAGGCAGACCGTTTCAAGATAGTTGTGCGCGAAGTAGAGGATCGCGCCGCCGGGAGTTTCGTACACGCCGCGGCATTTGATGCCCACGAGCCTGTTCTCGACGATGTCGAGGAGGCCGATGCCGTTTCTGCCGCCGCATTCGTTGAGCGCGAGGACGATCTCTTTCGGAGTCATCTTTGTGCCGTTGAACGCCACCGGAACGCCCGCTTCGAAGTCGAGCGTGATGTATTCGGGCGTGTCGGGCGCGTCGAGCGGGGAAACGCTCATCTCAAGGAATCCGGGCTTCTCGTACTGAGGCTCGTTGCCTGTGTCCTCGAGGTCGAGACCTTCGTGAGAGAGGTGCCAGAGGTTCTTATCCTTCGAGTAGTTCGTCTCGCGGTTGATCTTCAGCGGTACGTTGTGCGCCTCCGCGTAGTCGATCTCCTCCTCGCGGCTCTTGATATCCCATTCGCGCCAGGGAGCGATGATCGGCATGTCGGGTGCGAAATGTTTTATCGCAAGTTCGAAACGGACCTGGTCGTTGCCCTTGCCGGTGCAGCCGTGGCAGATCGCATCGGCACCCTCGGCGAGCGCGATCTCAACGAGACGCTTCGCGATGAGCGGACGTGCGAACGACGTGCCGAGCATGTATTCCTCGTAGAGAGCACCCGCCTTGACGGTCGGGACGATGAAATCGTTCACGAACTCGTCGGTCAGATCCTCAATGTAGAGCTTCGACGCGCCGGTCTTCAGCGCCTTCTCTTCAAGTCCCTCGAGCTCGTCCGCCTGCCCCACGTTGCCGGAGACCGCGATGATCTCGCAGTTGTTGTAGTTCTCTTTGAGCCACGGTATGATTATGGAGGTGTCAAGGCCTCCGGAATATGCAAGTACTACCTTTTTGATGTCGGATTTATTCATGTTTTTGCCCCTTTTGTGATAAAATATTCAGAATAATTGACTTTTCGCGGATAATTATACAATACATTTTTTGATTTGTCAATAGCAAAAACAGAATTTTTCATATATTTTTTATAAAGTTTCGCCGAACGCCGTAATTGCATAAAAATTCGCGGTCGAAACCGCGTAAAATATTTGGAATATTCTGTTTCCAAGATGGATGCCGTGTGATATAATTGATATGAAAAAGACGGAACGAGGTGGGAAAAATGGCAAAATATTTGCTGACGGGAGCCTGCGGCGGCATGGGAAGAGCGATTTACGACGCTCTCTGCGGCGACGGCGACGAGGTGTGGGGGATCGACCTTGCGCCGCGTGATGACACACGCCGCATCATCGCCGCCGACGTCACCGACAGCGCTTCACTTGAAGCCGCGTTTGAAAGAGTCAGCGCCGAGGCGGGAGAGCTCGACGGCGTCATCCACGCCGCGGGCATCTACGACCTGTTCTCCCTCGCCGAAATTGACGAGGAGACGATAAAACGCGACTTTGACGTCAATCTGCTCGGAGTCTACCGCGTGAATAAGCTCTTTCTGCCGCTTATAAAAAAGGGCGGGAGAGTCGTCATCATCTCGAGCGAACTCGCGCCGCTCGATCCGCTTCCTTTCACCGGTATCTACGCGCTGACAAAATCCGCGCTCGAAAAGTACGCCGACTCGTTACGGATGGAGCTCCGGCTCATCGACCGCCGCGTCATCGTCGTCCGCCCCGGCGCCGTCAGGACCGGTATGCTGCCGCGATCGGTGGAAAAGCTCGACGAGTTCTGCGAAAAGACAAAGCTCTATGCCCTGAACGCCGCGCGCTTCAGAAAGATCGTTGACCGCGTGGAGTCGAAAAGCGTCCCGCCCGAAAAGCTCGCAAAAAAGGTTCTGCGCGCCCTCCGTTCAGGACACCCGAAACTCGTCTATAAACTCAACCGCAATCCTCTTCTCCTTATGCTGAATGCCCTGCCGAGAAGAGCGCAGCTGGGGATAATTAAAAGGGTGTTGAAATAAAAATGAAGACGTCGGCAGAGCCGACTAATGAAGACAGCCTTGCGGATTAATGAAGACGGCGACTCAGTCACAAAGTGGAGCGAAGTCGCCATAAATCGGCAAATGGAGCGAACTTTGAGATTTTTTCCTTCGAATCCGTAGTATATTGGTGAGGCAGGAAGGAAGGTGAAAGATTGGACGATAGTAAGATAATTGAATTGTTCTTTGAGCGCTCAGAGCAGGCAATCATCGAACTGTCAAACAAATATGGCTCTGTATGCCGCAAGGTCGCTGATAATATATTGAACAACCGGCTTGATTCAGAAGAATGTGTAAACGACGCTTACCTAGGGGCATGGAATACGATACCGCCTCAAAGACCAAATCCGCTATTAAGCTACGTCTGCCGTATCGTTCGGAATCTTGCTCTCAAGAAATATCATGAGAATACCGCGCAGAAAAGAAACAGTTTTTATGATATCGCTCTGGATGAAATTGCGGAGTGCATTCCCGCGGCTTCATCTGTTACGGATGAGATCACAGCAAAGGAAGTCGCCGGGATGATCGACGATTTTCTCGAAAAACTGGATCGGCAAAGCAGGATCATGTTTGTCAGGCGTTATTGGTGCGCTGATTCGGTCGAAGAACTCGCCAAGCTGTTTCACAAGAGCAGACATTATATTTCCGTACGTCTTTCACGAATCCGGAAAGCCCTCAGACAATACTTGACAGATAAGGGGGTATCTGTGTGAAAAAAGAAAAGATTTCCGAAATCATCAATAACATTGATGAAAAATATATCGATGAAGCAACAGAGTTTGCTTTGAACAGCAATAAAGAGAAAAACGAAAGGCATCCTGCATTTTCAATCAAATTGGAGAAGCAACCGTATCGGCTGAAATGGACGGTACTTGCTGCCTGCCTTGCCTTGTTCATTGTTATTGGTTTCACCGCGACCGCTTTTGCAGTTGAAGCCGCGGAATACAAAACCGCTGTATCTTTCTTTGAAGAAAACGGGTTGTCTGCGGATGGGCTCAGTCGTTCGGAAGTGAAAGCGGTATATCGTGACATCACAACAAACAGTTTTACTTTTGGAAAAACCGCAGAAGTACTTAAACAAGTTGTCCCCGGATGGGAAATCGGTCAGGATAAGCCAACGCCGGAGGAACTCGCCTCCCTTTGGAACAGAAACGTATGGATTAAGTCGGTGTCGCAAAGCGGGGTAGATTACCGCGTGGATTCACAGTATGTTTTTGATCAGCAGAAAGGATTTGACGTTCTGGATAAGTGCATTCTTGAATGCTATAGTAACGGGGAAAAGCTCTGGAGTGCAGAATTTACCGATTTCTATGTGGAAGGGTATTCATACACAAAAGACGGAACTGCGGTCTGGGGGAGCAATTTGATCCTTTCATCAAGCGATACGTCATACGGATGGATCGCTCTTGTGGATCATGAGGGGAATGTGATCTGGCAGCGTCGCCTCGATCACGATTTTAAAAATGAATACGTTGCTTCAATTTTGAGAAACACAGACGGCACGTGGGCGGTGATCAGCAGGGGGGATCTGCAGTACTTGTGTCTTTGCTGTTGTGATGCCGGCGGAAATGAACTCAGCTTCCGTAAAACAGAGGTCGGTAATCTAGGTATTTGGAATGCGGCCCGTCTGGGAGACGGATATATCGTTCAGCTTGGAAATTCGACGTCTCATGTAAACGCGCTTCTGTACAAAATGGACCGCGAAGGCAATGTGACCGACAGCTTTTCGTACGAAGCGGACGACTGCGAATATTATCTCACGGATATGATCGAGTTTGCCGGACACGTTTATCTTTCCGCCTATGCCGTTCCCAAGCAGGACGATGAAGGAGGACGGCACGAGATCGCAAACGTGCTTGATTATGTCTCGAACAAAGGATGGAATATTTCAGATGAAGAATTGACTCCGATTGTTCGCGATAATTATACCGCCGTTATGCTTGTGTGTGATTCTGAAGGCGGAGTTCCGAAAACCTTCTATTCCGTTAAAGGTTCATTGGGGGGCAAATTTTCTGTGGATGATGCAGAGCTGTTAGAATGGAATGTTGAAAGTATTGTGTCGACCTTCTTTTCTCCCGTCACGAACTCATTTACTATCGGAGGGACCTGTAAAGTATTCGCATACACCTTTGACGCAGAGGGTAATTTGATCGGGCAGACGGATACCGGGGAGACAACGCCGTACAGAAGATGATAGGTTGGACGGAATAATGTTCACAAAGAACCCCGCCCGTTCTCATACGAGAGCGGGCGGGGTGTCGTTATAGGTTATTATTACTTTTTGTAGTATTGATCGACGATATGAGCATTACGCGTATGCTTGCGCAGGCGTTGTCGAGCGTTTTATACGTTTGCTCATCAATATAATCGGTTCGATATAAAAGTTCAAGCCAGTATCCAGTCTCGTTCGCTTCTTTGAGCGCTATCTGAAGCTTTGATATGAAATCCGGCTTTCCGTGAGCGTACTGAGCTTCTCTGATATTCGCTCCTATTGAGGTGCCGCTCTTTCCGATTTGATTCGAGATAACGGATTCGTGCTTTGCTTTCAGGTCTTTTACGAGGTTTATGACAGAAACGGCAAAATCCATAGACTGTGTTGATAATTGATCGTTACGCATATTATTCACCTCCGAAATATATCATAACGCATTGCAAGGTGTTTGTCAACGGCAGTGAAGCGGGAGATATGGTAATGAAGACGGGCTATGCCCTAATGAAGACAGCCTTGCGGCTTAATGAAGACGACGACTCAGTCGTCTAATGAAGCGAAGCCGCCATTTAATTAGCGAACAAAGTGAGCGTCTTCATTTCTTCATTAGCGTCAGCGTCTTCATTAGCCCTCGTAGAGGGCGACTTCATTCATCTCCACCAACACAAAAAGGCGTCCTGTGGACGCCATTCTTGTGTTGGTGGAGATGTTGGGGCTCGAACCCAAGACCTCTCGGATGTGAACCGAACGCTCTGACCAGCTGAGCTACACCTCCGTGACGAATATATTATATTCTCTTCGGAGGGATAAATCAAGAGTTTTCGGAAAAAATGTGATTTTTGTTTTCAGTCCTCGGTCGCTTCGATGAGGAGGCGCTCTTCGGCCTCGCGGCACCAGAGCTCGTTGTTTCTCTTACAGATCTCGTCGAGGTCGCGGAAGAGAGAAGCGTGAGGTCCGCCCGCCTCTGCCGCTTTTCCGAAATCGGCGATCGCGGTGAGCGGGAGGTTTATGTGCGTGTAGATCAGCTTCTTGCCGCCGGGGATGTTCGGCAGGTTCAGCGTGGTCTCGGCGTCGGCGTTGAGTCCTCCGACGTGGGTTATCATTCCCGCCGGGTGGATCGCGCCGGACTCCATGAGAGCGAGCGCTTCCTTCATATCGTCTGTGTTGCCGCCGCTCGTGCCGACGACGTGAGTCGCCGCGTAGTGTACGTTATAGAAGTTGAACTCCGCGGAGAATGCGGGATTTGTCGGACCTGCGAAGAAGTTGAGACATCCGTCGCGCGCGAGGATCGCGTCTGCTGTCTCGACGACGCTCTTGACGGGAGCGTAAACGAAGACGTCGTTGTAGCCCTCGCCGCCCGCGAGTTCTTTCATATATGCGACCGGGTCTTTGAGAGACGCGGTGTTGAGATAGACGAGTTCTGTTCCGTTCGCTTTCGCGTCCTCGACCGTCAGAAGAGACGCGGCTCTGGCGAGGCGCTCGTCGTTTATATCGGTGACGACGAGAAGGCGCGGTGCGCGCCCGCCGTGGATCGCGTAGTCCGCGGCGCCGAGTCCCATAGGACCTGCTCCCGCGAGTATCGCCATGTTGCCGCCTTTGACGACGCCCATCTCGTGGACATAAGTGCCGGGCTTGACGTGGTAGTTCGCGTGAAACGCTCCGACGATGCAGCTCATCGGTTCGGAAAGGCTGCCCCAGAAGAAGGCGTCTCCGTTATAGGGCAGGAGGCATCCGCACTCCATGACCTCGTTCGGAATTATGACGTAAGTGGCACCGCCGCCGATGTTGCGGTAGGAATATCCGGGAGCCGCGAGCGTGCCTTTGTAGTTCAGCGCGGGCTGTATCGAAAAGCGGTCGCCGGGCTTGAACTCGTGCGCCCATTTCGAGCCTACGTCGAGGATCTCGCCGCAGAACTCGTGCCCGAGGATTATCGGGTTTTCCGCCACGTTGTCGGGAACTCTTTTGTGGTCCGCGCCTTGGAGAGCGGCTTTGTGAGAGGACATACAGATACTGTCGCAGATGACTTTCGCGAGTATCTCGTCGTCCTTCATTTCGGGAAGCTCAAACTCCTCGGTGCGAATGTCGTTTTTTCCGTAAAGACGCATTGCCTTTGTCTTCATAAAAACACCCTCTTAATATCTGATATCGGTAAATCCGACTTTTTTCTTAACTTTTGACATCGTGCGCGCCGCGGCTCTTGCGGCCTCCGTCGCACCCTTGATCATAACTTCTTCAAGATACTTTTTGTCGGCGGAAAGGCGCGCGAACTCGCTCCTCACTCCCGCCAGAGAATCGGCGACCGCCTCGCCTACCGCGAGCTTGAAATCGCCGTAGCCGCGTCCTTCGAATTCCTTCTCGATCTCGTCGAAGCTCTTGCCGGTGACAGCGTTGTAGATCGACATCAGGTTTTCGATGCCCTCTTTGCCCTCGCCGCGCTTCACTTCACAGCCGGAGTCGGTGACGGCGCGCTTGAACTTCCGGATTATCGTATCTTTATCGTCGAGGATCCTTATGACCGCGTTCTCGTTCGGATCTGATTTGCTCATCTTTTTGGTCGGCTCCGCGAGTGACATGATCTTTGCGGAAGTCTTCGCGATATATCCGTCCGGTACGACGAAGACGTCGCCGTAGATCCCGTTGAATCTCGTCGCGATGTCACGGGAGAGCTCGAGATGCTGTTTCTGGTCAGCGCCGACGGGGACGAGTTCAGTCTGATAGAGCAGGATATCGGCCGCCATCAGAGAGGGATATGTGAATAGCCCAGCGTTTATGTTATCCGCGTTCTTCGCGCTCTTGTCCTTGAACTGAGTCATACGGGAGAGCTCGCCGAACATAGTGTAGCAGTCGAGGATCCATGCGAGCTCAGCGTGAGCGGGCACGTGGCTCTGTACGAAGAGCACGTTCTTTTCCGGGTCGAGACCGCAGGCGATATAGAGCGCCATCGTGTCGAACGTGCGGCGGCGAAGATCCGCGGGGTCCTGTCTGACAGTTATCGCGTGCAGGTCGACGACGCAGTAATAACATCTGTATACGTCGGAAAACGTTGAAAAATTCTTGATTGCGCCGAGGTAATTTCCGAGCGTCAGCGAGCCTGACGGCTGTACCCCCGAAAATACGACTTTTTTATCCTGAAACATATCTTTCAATCCTCAAATAAGTTATGTAGATACTTTACTTGATAATTATACTATTCTTTAATAGTTATGTCAATCTAAAAGTTTACAGAATTCTGCGTGAGCATCAGCTGCCGGGGGCGAAAATTCGACAAATAATGACGCCGTTCACTTTACAATCGCGCTAAAGTATGATAATATTTAAATATAAATATTCTTTACGTTGCATTCTTTCCGTAAATGGAGGAAAAATGTCAAAAGATAATAAGATCAAAGAAGATAATACTGTGATCGAAAAGAAAAACAGACCGAACGTGATCTTTACAGTGTTGGTTTCGGTCCTGTTTCTCGTCGGAATTTCGATCTTTTTTGCACTGCGCTATTTCAACAACACGTACGGCATAGATTTTACTGCGATATACTATACGATCATGTCTCCGCTCAAGGGGACCGATTCGAATGTCGTTACTGACGGCATTACGGAGATACTTCCCACGATCATTGCCATCTTTTCGTTCTTTCTCGTCTTTTTCCTGTTCTCGAGGCTGAGACGCAGCCGCGGGTGGAAAGCGGTAAAATTGACCTGCATCGTCCTCGGGCTCGCTGCCGTTCCCGCTTCTCTTATAACGACGTTTTATTCACTCGGCGTCGACGATTTTATTTATGCAAAGAATCATCCGACGGAAATATATGAGAATTATTACGTCAAACCCGATGCGGATAATGTGGTCGCGAACGGAAAGACCAAAAACCTCATTTATATTTATCTTGAGAGCATGGAAACGACCTATGCGTCGACCGACATCGGAGGCTATCAAACGGAGAACTATATGCCGCATCTGACCGCTCTTGCGAAAGAGAACGTTTCGTTCTCCGACAAAAGCGAAGGGCTTCTCGGGGGATTTTGCTGTTCGGTCGGCTCCGGCTGGACGATGGGCGCTATCCTGTCGAGTACGTCCGGAGTGCCTTTCTCGTTCCCGGTCGAAGGAAATTCGATTGGCGAGAGCGAGCATTTTGCCTCCGGTCTCGTGACTCTCGGGGACTTGCTTGAAGAGTATGGATACACGCAGGAGTTCCTTTGCGGATCGGATGCGGTCTTCGGCGGCAGAAAGAGCTTTTACGTTCAGCACGGAGATTACGATATTTTCGATCTTTTCACCGCGAGAGAGCAGGGATTTGTTCCGGAAGATTACGCTGTCTGGTGGGGATTTGAGGATCTGCATCTTTACGAGATAGCGAAGCATGAGCTTACAAGGCTTGCTTCTCTTGACGAACCGTTCAATCTGACCATGCTGACAGCGGACACTCATCACGTGGAAGGTTACGTTTGCAGTCTTTGCAGAAACGATTATCCCGACACAACAGCAAACGTCGTCGCCTGCGCGGACAGGCAGCTTGCGGAGTTTATCGATTGGATAAAGGCGCAGGATTTTTACGAGGACACTGTGATAGTCATTACCGGCGATCACCCGAGGATGGACACCTGTCTCGTTGAAAGCGTCGATTATTACGACAGAATGATATACAACTGCTTTATCAATTCCGCCGCCGAAGTTCAGGGCAACACGTACGACAGAGTTTTCACGACGCTCGATATGTTCCCGACTATACTCGAATCTATGGGGTTCGACGTAGTAGGAGACCGCCTCGGACTCGGGACGAGTATGTTTTCATACCTTCCGACACTCGCCGAAGAAATGGGATTCGATGAATTCAACGCAGAGCTCCAGAAGTATTCGGATTATTATATAAACAATTTCTCTTGATGAAATTAAAATGAAAAGCCGCGGTTTTGAAACCGCGGCTTCTTTGTTATTGTATGAGCATTGCATCGCCGAATGAGAAGAATCTGTAATTTTCACGTTTTGCAGTTTCGTACGCTTCGAGCATCTTTTCGCGATCGTAGAACGCGGAGACGAGCATGAGAAGCGTGCTCTCCGGCAAGTGAAAATTCGTTATCAGTGCGTCGGTCATCTTGAATTTGTAGCCGGGATAGATGAAAATGCCGGTGTCGCCCTTTACGGGATGAAGGATCCCGCCGTCGTTAGCTGCGCTCTCGAGCGTGCGGCAGGACGTGGTGCCGACGGCAACGACTCTTCCGCCAGCGGCGCGGCGGGCATTGATCGTATCGGCGGCTTCCTTCGTGACCTCGATGTACTCCGCGTGCATCTCGTGGTCTTCGATCCGCTCTTCTTTCACCGGGCGGAACGTTCCGAGACCGACGTGGAGCAATACCGGAACGACTGCGACGCCTTTCGCTTTTATTTTTTCAAGAAGTTCGGGAGTAAAGTGAAGTCCAGCCGTGGGAGCTGCGGACGAACCTTCGTATTTTGAATAGACCGTCTGGTATCTCTCGGCGTCCTCAAGCTTTTCTTTGATGTAAGGCGGAAGCGGCATCGATCCGAGCGCGTGGAGCGCGGCGTAAACGTTGTCGAATCTTTTTTTGTCGGGCGTGAATTTTACGCGCCTGATACCTCCATCGGGAAGTACGTCTATAATGTCGGCGACAAGCTCTCCGGTGCCGAATTCAAGGCGGTCGCCCGTCTTCGCTCTTTTGCCGGGTCCGGCAAGCGCTTCCCACACGTCGTTCTCAAGCTGCTTCAAAAGCAGAAGTTCTACGGGCGCGGTGCTTCCGGTCTCAACGAGCTCTCCGTCTTCGTATCTGAAGGCGCGGCGTCCGACGATCCTCGCGGGGATAACTCTCGTGTCGTTGATAACGAGAGTGTCCGTAGGCTCGAGAAAGTCGACTATATCGTAAAAATGTCGGTGCAGGATCTCTCCGCTCGCCCGGTCGATCACCATGAGACGCGAGGAATCGCGCGGCTCGACAGGCGTCTGGGCGATAAAGCGCTCCGGCAGATCGTAGTAAAAATCTTTCAGAGTGAGATCCGTGTGTTTAAGTTCGTTCTTTATCATCGTTAATTATCAGCGCCCAAACGGAAGTTTGGGCGCGCTTTCTTTATATGTCGTATTCAGCGAGCAACTTTGCAACAAGCGCTTTGATCTCGTCTTTCGCGCTCGCGATCGCAAACTCGGTCTTGATCGATTTGTCTCTCGTCGACACTTCGACGACGCCCGCCTCGCAGTTCTTCGGGCTGACGACGACTCTGACCGGGATGCCAAAGAGGTCGGCGTCAGCAAACATCGAGCCGGGGCGGATGTCGCGGTCGTCGTAAAGCACTTCAACGCCGTCTCTCTGGAGAGAATCGTAGAGGTCCTCGGCGACTTTGGTCACCGCTTCGTCGGTGGAGCGCAGATTGCAGATCTCGACCTGCCACGGAGCGATGGAGATAGGCCAGATCGGGCCGAACTTGTCACAGCTCTCCTCGCATACCGACGCCATAAGACGTCCGACGCCGATACCGTAGCATCCCATAATGGGATATTTCGCCTCGCCGTCGCGGTCGAGATAGGTCATGTTCATCGCTTTTGTATACTTCGTGCCGAGCTGGAATATGTTGCCGACTTCGATACCGCGCCTGACGGTGATCGACGGTTTTCCGCACGCGGGGCAGAACGCGCCTTCGTAGACCTTTGCGACGTCGACGTATTCGACCTCTCCCACGTCGCGGGCGATATTCATTCCGGTAAAGTGGAAGTCCGATTCATTCGCACCGCAGATGAGAGAATTGATGCCCTCAAGCGACTTGTCGTAAACGGTCTTTATATTCTTGTCAAAGCCGACGGGACCGATGAATCCGGCGACGATACCCGAGTCCTCCGTGATGACCGCGGCAGGATGCACCTCTTCGCCGAGGTAGTTGCGGAGCTTCGTCTCGTTCACTTCAAGGTCGCCTCTGACGAATACGACGATATAGCTGTCGTCGCTGTTTCTCTGATATACGACCGCCTTTGCAAACTTCTTTTCGTCGGCGTTGAAGAAGCGCTTCAGCCCTTCGATCGATTTTACGTTCGGGGTGGAGACTTTCTTCAGTTCCTCGATCTCGCCCGCCTCGTTCTCGATGTCGCACGCGGCAACTTCCATATTAGCGCTGTATCCGCACTCGGGGCAGATCGCGAGAGTGTCCTCTCCGATGTCGGTGAGAAGCATGAACTCGTGGGAAACGGAGCCGCCCATCATACCGGAGTCGGATTTGACTGCGACCACGTTCTTCGCGCCTGCTCGCTTGTAGATCCTGACGTATGCGTCGTAGAATCTCGCGTATGTTTTCTCAAGGTCTTCCTGCGACGTGTGGAACGAATACGCGTCCTTCATCGTGAATTCGCGCACACGGATCAGTCCGCCGCGGGCGCGGGGCTCGTCGCGGAATTTCGTCTGTATCTGATATACGGTGAAAGGATACTGCGTATAGGAAGAAGCAGTGTTACGCGCGAGATGTACCGCCGCCTCCTCGTGCGTCATTCCGAGCACAAGACGGTTGCCGTTGCGGTCGGTGAATCTCGCCATTTCGGCGCCGATGCTCGTGTATCTGCCGGACTCTTCCCAGAGGGACGCGGGCATCACGACGGGGAACATAACTTCTTGCGCGTCGATGCGGTCCATTTCCTCTCTGATTATGTTTTCGATCTTTTTGGATATTCTTTTTGCAGGGGCGAAAAGTGAATAAATGCCGCTTGCGACGTTTTTCATATATCCGCCTCTGACCATCAGCTTGTGACTTTCAATCGTGCAGTCGGAGGGCGCATCCTTGAACCGCTCGCCGAGAAGCGCTGTGACCTTCATTTATCCCATCTCCTTTGGATGAATATTACTTTTTGATTTTGCCGAGCATTACTTTGACGCCGCGCTTTGCGCGCTCCGTCAATACAGCTTTTGCCGAAGCAGGTCTGCCGTACTTTCCCGCTATGTCGGAAAAAGAATTCCCGTTCTTCAGCATTTCGAGAGCCGCGTCTCTGCCTTCGGGCTTTTTTGAGCTGTTATTCAGTGCCGCGTTTGCTTTTCCGAGCGTGGATTCCGTTGTCTCTCTGTAAACGATCAGATCTTTTATACCGTCGAACGCCGCAGATCCTTTTTCAGTGCGGACAACGACCGCAGAGGTGCCTTTGTCGTCGTTCATTGAAGGGATGCACGAACTGATCCCCCAGAAATCGCCGAGCGTGACGTCCGAAACGTAACCGTCCCGCTTGAACTTGCAGTTGTAGCACGATTCGCGCAAAAACCTGTTCCCAAGGAACATACGCAGATAAGGATCCTTATATTGAGAGCAGACGTACGGCTTTCCGACGGAGAGGTCGACTCTCATCGAAAACTCCTGCCAGCCGTGAGTCTTGTCCCGGAAAGAAACGTCCGTGATATCGCGCTTTTTGAAATTCTCGTCTATAAATTTCTCGAAGAGAAGCCCGGAGGGAACTCCGTGGCAGAGAAAATCGACCGTCAGCAGGTTCTCTCTGTCGCCCGTGAGATTTTTTAATGCCGCGACGCGGCAGGGCGTTCCGACGAAAAGAACTTTTTTGCCGGAATCGAGCACGTCTCTTACTTTCGAGTAAATGTCGTTGGGCAAGGCTTCCGTATATTTGGAGCCCATCATCTCGTCAAGCTTTGCTCCGCTTGACGCCACTTTGTATACAACGCGGAAATTTTCGTCATATCCGACCGCTGCGACGACTCCGCCGTCCTCAAGAGTTTTATCTGCCAAAAGGCGGAAAATACCGCCCGAGGAAGACTTGTTCCTGACGTTTTTGTCTTTTGCATACGCGGCGAAGACGCCCGACGCACCGCCCTTGTGCGAACCGTTTGCCGGGCAGACGCCGCGGCAGGTGCGGCACACGACGCATTTGCTGCCGTCGATCACCGGACGCAAAAATCCGTAGCTGTCCTGCGAAAGGGTTATCGCTTCGCCGGGACACGCGTCGGCGCAGGCGCCGCATCCGACGCAAAGATCTTTATCACAAACAGAAAAGCTCATTTCTTCTTACCCAGAGCGGGAATAAGTTTACCCGCGTATTTTTTGACAAGTCCTTTCTCATAATCGTTCATTACGAAGAAGTATGAGGTCAGAGAGTAGAGCAGAACGAATACCGATCCGTAAGCCAGAAGTTCGAAGAGCCCTTTCAGAGGGAACAGCAGTTTGAGCGTGAGAGAGACAGCGATCGACGGAATGAACTTCAAAGCCATTACGCCGATGTTTTTCCAGTATCCCTTGATATCGATTCCGCACTTCTTGCTGTAGTAGACGTTGAGTATCGCGATGTTCGCGAAAACGAGCGCTGAGGCGGTGCCGATCGCGCTTCCGACGCTTCCGTATTTTATCGCAAGAGGAATACTGATCCCTATATTGGCGATCGCCATTCCGAGTATGGTGAACGCCCTGAACCTGAACAGGTTTTTAGCCTTGACGATACTGATGGCAACGCTTTGCGTGATGGGGATCAGAGATGCGACGATCAGTATGACCGCGACGTAATACGACGTCTCGCAGTCGGCTCCGGAATGTATGATAACGAATTTGTGACCGAACATCACAAATCCGCAGGTGACAAGGAAAATGAGAAAGAACTGAAGACGGCTCGTCTTTATGAATTCACGGTTCAGCGCGGAGTCACCCTCTTTCTTTTCCACCATCCGCGATATTTTCGGGAGCATGACTCCGGACAGTGCGGAGGAGAGCTGAAGTACGAGCTGATTGTAGTTCGACGCCATTCCGTAAACGGTCACCTCGGTAGTTCCTTTCGCGATGCCGAGAATGATATGGTCGACTGACCAGTTCACTTTGTCGACGATCTCCGCTATGAATATGAACGCGGAGTACGAAGCCACCTCTTTGAAGATGCGCTTGTCGAACCCGATGAACTTTCCGCTGACGCCGAGACGCTTTTTGCAGTAAAAGTACGCCGAGAAGTTGCACGCGACGCTGATGACCGTCATGACGGATACCATCGCGATGGAATCCGCGCCGAGGATCAGTATCGGAAGCATAATGAGCGGATTGAGCACCGCTTTCAGAATGACGAGTATCTTTGAAAATACGAATTTTTCGTGGGCGATGACGACCGATCCGTACATACTGAGAGGAAAGGTCAGCCCGAGATTGGCGGTGATGATCGCCATGATGATCCGCGCCTTCGGCAATTCTTCAGCCGTGAGGGAGTTTCCGAATATCGAACCGGTAAACAGCGTGATCACAAGTCCGAAGATGACTGCCGCGACCCCGATCACTTTGAAGATCAGGGAAAACATCCCGTGAAGCTTTTTTTCTTCTTCGAATCTTTCCGCGGCGCGGTATTTGGACGTGAAGACGACGATGCCGTTTCCGAACCCCAGATCCATCACGCTCATGTAGTTGATTATGGACGCCGCAAGTTCATACAGACCGAACTCGGACGTGCCGAGAGCCCTCTTGACGATGGGGAGATATATGAGAGCGATCAGAGAGTTTACGGCGATGTATATGTAGGACAGAAGCGCGCCGGCGCGTCTCTGATTTACCATTTTGCGCCCTCCGGTCTTTCAAGCAATGATGAAAGCTCGTCTCCGGCGGAATCGGCGCGCGCGATGTAGTCCGGCATTACCGAATCGTAACGTGCGCGGATGGTATCCTCGTTCTTGACGATCGATCCGAAGAAGGCGTCGCAGAGAGCGGATTCCGAGCCGAGCTCCTGGACGGGAACGACGTACCCCTCGTATGATCCGAAAATGTCTCTGGCGATACCTTTTGACTTGACTGAGTATCCCACGACGAGAGTGGGGATCTTCTGCGAATATGCGGCGATAGACGCGTGAGTGCGGGCGGCAACGAAGAAACGGCATTTCGATATTACGCCCTTGAGTTCTTCGGCGTTGCCGTCGCTGAAGATCCTGATCCTGTCGGATTTTCCGACGGCGTCCGACAGCTTTTTCGACGCTTCGGTGTCGTTTGACGTCTTGCAGATGACGTGAGAAACGAGAGCCACGTTGAAATCCGTGGTGTCGAGTATTTTTTTCACGAGCGCGGCGTAGCTTTTCAGAGTGGCGTCGCGGCTCGTTTCGTAATTCATGATAAGAGGGCTGATGTTGATCCCGACGATATCGCGGTCGTTATCGAACATGGGTTCTTTAGGCTCGACGGCCTTCAGCGTAAATGCCGGATCGGGACAAAGCTTCGCGTTTTTGAAGCCGAGTTTTTCAAAAGCCTCAAAGGTCAGGGATTCGCGCGCCGTGATGAGAGAAAAATCCTTCAGACCGCGTACCTTGTATTTGAACTTGTCCCCTTCGAGATATTTCGGATCTATCGAGCATCCCCAAAGTACGGATCTTCCGCAGTATTTTCTCAGTTTGTTCGAAATGGTGGTCAGTTCGGCGCTTTTTCCGTATGAAAAAGAGTCTCCGCCGACTGAGATCATAACGTCGGATTCTTTTGCGGCTTTGACGGTGTCCTTAAAGAAACGGGAGAACATCGGAATATTGTGAAGCACGGTGGACGCGGAGCCTACGAGAAGGCGGCGCTTTTCAAAAGTCAGATTGTTAAAGCTGTCCGAGTCGATGAAATCGATCCTTCCGTTTTCGCTGTCGATAAACTCAAGGTCTTCATGCGGACGAAGGGAGGAAACGGTAAAAGAAGCGTCGGGATATCTTTTGGATATGATACCCGAAATGGTTCTGATGATAGCTTCACAGCCGTGATTATATGAGGTGCCGTGATTGTATAACAATATCTTCATTATATGACCCTTCCGCTTCGATAAAGAGTTTTTAAACGCACTTGAATTTAACAAACAATATTCAATATATTCTATCATTATAGAGGTGCTTTGTCAATATACGTATGTTATAAAATAATCGTTAGTATTATTGTAAAACTGTTAATAATATGTTATAATGTTTGCGTGCCGAAGCAAAGTCACGTCGGATGGGGGGCGAAGATGAAAAATACGTTTGTTGCAGTACTCGGCGCTACGGCGTCGGGCAAATCCGCCCTCGCATTGGCGCTTGCCTCGAAGTATAACGGCGAGATAGTGTCCTGCGATTCGATGCAGGTCTACAGAAAAATGGATATCGGCACCGCGAAGCCGACGGCGGAGGAAAGGCTCGCCGTGCCTCATCACATGATAGATACGGTCGGCCCGGACGAAGAGTTTTCCGCCGGAGATTATTCCGAACTCGCGGGGAAAGCGATAGAGGATATCTTCGGACGCGGAAAGCTTCCGATCGTCTGCGGCGGAACGTTCCTCTATCTCGACTCGCTGACAGAAGTGTCGTCGTACTCGGAGTCGTCGAAGGACGGCGCGCTCCGCGAAAAACTTGCAAAGTTCGCATCGGAGCACGGCGCCGCCGCGCTTCACGCAAGACTTGAAGCGGTAGATCCCGAGTCCGCCGCGGCAATACACGAGAACAACGTCAAGCGCGTGATCCGCGCGATAGAGATCTTCGAGACCACCGGGACGCCGAAGAGCGTCTGGGACAAAAGATCGAAGGAGTCGGAGCCGAGGTTCGGCTGTGTGCGCCTCGCGATCCTCTATCACGACAGGGATCTTTTGTACCGCAGGATCGACGCGAGAGTTGACCGGATGATGGAGGAGGGGCTTCTCGGGGAAGCAAAGTCGCTTTACGAAGCCGGGTACCTCTCGCCGGACAAGATAGCGTCTCAGGCGATAGGATATAAAGAATTCATCGGTTATTTTGAGGGCGCATTGACGCTTGAGGAAGCGACAGAGAGCATCAAACAGTCGACGAGAAATTACGCGAAGCGCCAGCTCACGTGGCTCAGGCGTTATAAGGATCTGCGCGTCGTGTGGGGCGACTCGGAGGACGGGAGACTTCGCGGCGCGCCGGATATTCTTTGCGACGCGACGGCGCTGCTTGAGGAAAGCGGAATAAAACCGGACGGAGAAAAATGATATGAAAAAGATACTGATCATAGACGGCCAGGGCGGCAGAATAGGTAAGCTTATAGCGGAGCGCGCCGTGCTGATAGAGGGCGCGGAGGTCTACGTTGTCGGAACGAACAGCGTTGCAACTTCCGCGATGATCAAATCCGGCGCGAGGGGCGCGACGGGGGAGAACCCGGTCGTCGTTCTGTCGCGCGACGCCGACGTTATCGCCGGTCCGGTCGGGATCGTCATGGCGGATTCTATGCTCGGAGAGATCACGGAGAAAATGGCGTCGGCGGTATCGAGAAGCAGAGCCGAAAAAGTGCTCGTTCCCGTCTCTAAATGTCAGACTCATATCGCGGGAGCTAAGGAAACGTCCCTTTCCGCGCTTATCGACGACGCAGCCGCTAAGATCGAAAGAATACTTGACGGGTGCGTCGAATGATCCCGAAAGTCTTTACAATGATCCGTCCGCTCGGCATCCTTCCCGCTCCGGAGAAACGTTATGGCTGAAATGACAAAAAACAGAAAAAGACTGATGAAATTGATACTCGCCGCGTTCTTCATTGCGGCGGGGTATCTTCTCCCGTTCATAACGGGACATATACCGA
This sequence comes from Clostridia bacterium, assembly GCA_017445115.1. The sequence goes on from JAFSUU010000122.1 coordinate 21,483, forward strand.
CGATAGGACAGCAGCTCTGCCCGATGCACATTCCCGTTCTTCTCTGCGGCTTTATCTGCGGACCGTTCTGGGGGCTTGCCGTCGGCGCGGTGCTTCCGATCCTTCGCTCGCTGACGCTCGGGATGCCTCCTATGTTTCCGAACGCGTTTGCGATGACGTTCGAGCTGGCGGCTTACGGACTTCTCGCCGGCGTTTTCAGAAAGGTCTTCCCGAGAAAATATCCGTTCCTTTACGCCGAGCTCGTCCTCGCGATGATCGGCGGCCGTCTCGTGTGGGGCTTCGTCAAGTTCGCGATCGCGGGCTTTTCGGCGACGGAATTTCCGTTCTCCGCGTTCATCGCGGGAGTTATCACCGGGTCGATACCGGGGATAATCATTCAGATCGTGCTCATACCTCCGCTCGTACTCCTTGCGGACAAACTTCTGAAGAAGTATAAACTTGAAGACTGACAGAACGAAAAAGGCTTCCGGCAAGACCGGAAGCCTTTTTTGTTTTTCTGTGAAATATCAGCCGACGACCGTAACGCTCGTTACGTGCGGGTTGGATCCCTCATACCAGTAGAGGAAACCTTCGATGTCGATGACCTGACCGACCTCGAGAGCTTCAACTGCTTTGTAAACTTCGGTGTCGGAGCCCGTGAGATAGAACTCAACGCAGAAGGCGTACTCAGCGTCGCCGAGAGTTGCCTTGAAGTAAAGGTCGTCCGTCTTCTCTTCAGCGTTCTTGTATGCGAACGCAGCGCCTGTCTCGTCGTATGCGGCGACTGTCAGACCCTTGAAGGATACGAACTGGTTCTGCTTTGTGATGAGTTCTTCCGTGCCGAGAAGAGCGGTAACGTCAAGAGCTTCTGCAACGTAAGTGTCAGCGCCTTCAACGAACTCGAATGTTGCGCCTTCAGCGATCTCAACTTCTCCGGACCAAGCGGTCTTGAAGCCGGTGATGCGGATCTTCGTTCCGGGTGTGAGCTTTGCGTAGTCCTCTTCGGAGCAAGTCATATTGTATGCAAAGTAACCGCCGTCTTTATCCTGGAGATAAACGGTAGCTTTGTCTGCCCACCAGCTCTGCTTTGCCTGAACGTATGCTTCAACGACTACCGCGTCGTCAAGAGCGGCTGCGTCGTATTCAGCGTATGTCATAGCTTTTGCGCCGTCTTCTGTCGTATCGGGAGTCGTGTCGACGTTGCTTTCGGTTTCATTGTTTTCGGTCGAGCCGCACGCTGTCATAGCAAGAACCATAACGAGAGCGAGAACGATTACGATAAGTTTTTTCATTGTTTTTATACCCCTTTCAAGATACAAACGGGAATCACCCCGGAAATAATAACACATCTATAATACACTTTTTTTCGGAAATGTCAAGCCCCTGAATGTTTTTTCTTTTTGCTATTAATTTTATTCATCAAAACGTATATGCCCATCGCGACCCACGCGGTTCCGATAGCTGCGATGAGTACGACAGAAGCCGCGGGCAGACCTTCGGATTCAACGGTCTTGAGTCTGTAAAGAGACGCGACGTTTTCGTATAAATTTTCGATATACCCGTCGTCGACGGTCTGGCGGCGCCGAATCGATTTTGTCACTTCTTCTATCAGCTGTCCCGCCGCGTCGCGAAGGGAAGCAGATCCGTTGAACACGGGAGTTGTGAACGTGTTTTCCGTGTTTTCAAGCAGAAGCTTCGTCGCGTCGAGCTTGACTGAGTAGTGTTCGTCGCCGTCTTTGCCGGCGCCGGAGAGGTAGTCGACGTAATCGGGATTCACCCTCGCGCTCGTTGTCACCGGGACGTAGCCCTCGGTCTTCGAGTACGCGATCTGCACGCCGTCCGTCAGAAGGAATTCCGCAAACAGCCATGAGGCGAGCACCTCCTGCTTGTCTTCCTTATTGAAAATACAGACGGAAGGTCCTTGCGAGATCATTTTCGGCGAGGAAGGGTCGAGCTGAGGAACGGTCATCACCGCGGTCTCAAAATCAACTATCTTCTCCTCTGCGATGTCGACGAGCGGCGCGCCGGAGCCCATCCAGGTCGAACCCGCAGTACTGTCGACCGCAAAGATACACTGCCCGGCGTTCAAAAAGTTTGCGGGGTACCCCGTGATCTTGAACGTCGAGAAAGCACCGGCCTTCACGTGATCCGCTATATCGAGCAGAAAGCTTTTTGTGTCGTCGTTGAAGATCAGTATGTCGCCGTCCTCTTCCGAGTACGGGGCGTCCGCCTGACGCAGATACTGTATCATCATATTGTCCGTGGACTTGTAAATGAAGGGTATCATCACGGTCTGTCCGTTGACGGCGAACGTGCCGTCGGCGTTCTTTTTCATCGCCGCTTCGGAGACCTCCCAGACGAAGTCCCACGTCAGCGTTTCGGGGAGCGTGTAACCGAGCTTTTCGACAAATGTCTTATTAATGTAGCACGCCTCGGTCGACCTCATGTACGGCAGCGCGTAGAACGCTCCGCCGAGATATCCTTCTTCGAGAAATTCGGGTATGATCTCATCCTTTGACGGGCAGTCGAACTTCAGAAGGCTCCCGCCGAGACCGTACTCTTTGTCCGCCATCAGGGCGTCGAGCGGCGCCACGATGTTTTCTCCGGTCATATAAGTCGCGATATGGTCGGGGTACGTGATGCACACGTTCGGCGTTGTTTTCGTCGCGATGTTCGTTATGACGTCGTTGTAAATATCGCCGTAATTCGTGTAGAATCTTACGTTGACCGTGACGTTCGGATAGAGAGCCTCAAAGTCATTTTTGGCTTTTGTATAAATTGCACTCTGGACCTTGTTCGTGTCGTTTTTCGCCCAGAAATTTATAGTGAAATGCCTCGATTCGTCGAAGCTGTCGGGCACGTCGAAGTCCGAGAGAGCGCTCCTTCCGTGGCAGGAAGCAAAGAAAGTGATAAGGATCGCCGAGAGGATCAGAAACGAGATGATCTTTTTCATCCTTTCATACCTCCTCTCGAGACGCCCGCCATGATCTGCTTTCTGAAAATAAGGAAGAGGATTATCAGCGGTACGGAGATCGCGACGACCGCCGCCATCATGGCGGGAATATTCTCCCTGCCGAATCCGTTCTCGCGTATCTCCTGGATACCGTTCGAGACGAGATAGTAATTCGGATCGTCGGTGATGAGGCGCGGCCACACGTATGAGTTCCAGCACTCGATGACCTTGAGAATCGTCACCGTGACGATCGTCGGACGGCAGATCGGCACCATGACTTTGAACAGATATTTTATGTCGCCCGTCCCGTCGACTTTAGCCGCGAGATAGAGCTCGTCGGGTATTTGCGAGAAGTTTTCCTTAAGCAGATAGATATAGAATACCGAGGTGATCGACGGCAGTATCAGACCGAGGAAAGTGTTTCTCAGTCCGAGGTCGGTCACCGTGACGAAGTTCGTGATTATAACGAGCTCGTTCGGTATCATCATCAGCGCGAGGAACGCCGTGAAGACGGCGTCGCGCCCCGCAAATTTGAGCCTTGAGAATGCGAACGCGGCGAGAATTATGACCGCGAGCATAAGCGCCGTCGTCACGACGGTAAAGATAAGGGTGTTCAGAAAATATTTTGCGAGCGGCACCGAGGTGAACGCTTCCTTGAAACTGTCGAACGCGGGAGACAGGGTGAAGAATTTCGGCACCGTCTCGGACGAATACTCGCCATAGCTCTTGAACGAGGTGAGTATCATCCAGTAGAACGGGAAGAGGACGATTATCCCCCACACCGAGAGGAAGAAATATATCACGGCGCTTGACAGCTTGAATTTTCTTTTCTTATTCATACCGCGCCTCCTCAATCATAGTATACGTGCTTTTTGCTGACGAGCAGGTTTATGCACGTTATGGTCAGAACTATGGCGAAGAGTATGATCGCCGCCGCCGAAGCGTAGGACGGGTATCCGCCGCTGTTGCCGTAGAGCATATCGTAGACGTACCCGACTATCGTGTTCATCCCGGAGGCGTTCAGGTCCGTTCCGAAGAGCGCGACGGAATCGCTGTACGCCTTGAACGCGCCGATAAAGCCGGTGATGATCAGATAGAAGAGCATCGGCGAGATCATCGGCAGAGTTATTTTCATAAAGACGCGGCGGCGCGAAGTTCCGTCTATCGCCGCGGCGTTATAGTAGTCCTGCTTGACGGAGGCGAGCGCCGACGTCAGAACGAGGATCTTGAACGGAAGGACTATCCACACCGTGTAGAAGCAGAGTACGAACATCTTTGCCCAGTACGGTCCGTCAATAAAGTCGACGGAGCTCCCGCCGAAAAGGTTTATCAGTATGTTAACAAGACCCTCGGAGTACGGCGTCTTTTTGAAAAGGATCATAAAGACGAGACCGACGGCGAGAGTGTTCGTCACGTACGGCAGGAAATACACCGTCTGGAAGAGTTCGCGCAGCTTTTTGATGGAAGAAAGCCCGAGAGAGATGAGGAGCGCAAGTCCGGTAGACACCGGAACGGTGATGATGACGAGAATAAACGTATTTTTGAGCGCCTGCAGGAAATACGGATCGCGAAGGACGTACGAAAAGTTGTTGAATCCCGTGCCCGTAAAGCTTTGAGAGGCGAAGTTGTAGCCTTCTTCAAACGAGTACACCACGACGTCGACGAGCGGATAGACGAGGAACACGCCGACGAACGCGAGCGCAGGCAGAAGGTACAGCCACCCTTTGAGGTTTCTGCTTTTCATCTTATTTACGCAAGCCTTTCCCCGGTATCCGGGTCAAAGATAAAGACTTTGTTTTTCTTCAGATCGAATTTTACGCTCTGTGAGATTCCCGGCGCGTTTCCGGCGTCGATTATCGAACGGATGACCTCGTTTTCGGAGGCGGGATGAGTCGATACGACGGAGACGTCGCGCCCCATGACCTCGACTCTCTGAAGACCGCAGGTGAAGCGGCCGTTCTCCGAGAGGATAAAGCCCTCGGGTCGGATGCCGACTGTCACGTTCCCGTCGCGGACGCCTTCTGCTTCAAGGACGTCCTCGTCGCCGATAAAGAGTTTTCCGTCCCTGACACGTCCGGAGAATACGTTTATCGGAGGCGTTCCGAGGAATTTTGCGACGAAGAGATCACGCGGGTCGTCGTAGACGTCCTGGGGCGCGCCGATCTGACGTACTGCGCCGGAGTTCATAACGACAATGACGTCGCATATACTCATCGCTTCTTCCTGGTCGTGAGTGACAAAGATCGTGGTGATCCCCGTTTCACGCTGGATGCGGCGGATTTCCTCGCGCGTCTGAAGTCTGAGTCTCGCGTCGAGGTTTGAGAGCGGCTCGTCGAGAAGGAGCACTCTCGGGAGCTTGACTATCGCTCTCGCGATCGCGACTCTCTGCTGCTGACCGCCGGAGAGTTCCTTCGGCCGTCTGTCGAGAAGCTCCGTTATCTGAACGAGCTTTGCCGCCTCGCTGACTCTTTTGTCCATCTCCTCGCGCTTGAGCTTATCCTTCCCCTTGAAGTTCTCGAGAGGGAAGCGTATGTTCTGCTCGACGGTGAGGTGGGGGTAGAGCGCATAGTTCTGGAACACCATTCCGACTCCGCGCTTTTCCGCAGGGAGTTCCGTCACGTCCTCGTCGCCGAAGAAGACCTTTCCCGAGGTCGGTTCAAGCAGTCCGCTTATCATATTGAGCGCGGTGCTCTTTCCGCATCCGGAAGGGCCGAGAAGACCGACGAGCTTTCCGTCGGGTATTTCAAAGTTGAGGTCGTCTGCCGCGACGACCGTCTCTTTGCTGCCGCGCTTTTTCGAAGGAAATATCTTCGTTAAATTTTTCAGTTCGACTTTCATCGCTTTGCCTCAAATCTTTGTCGAAGTGATTTTGGCGAGGACGTTGACTTTTCCGTCTTCGCTTCGCACCGTTTTGAAAACATATCCGTCGCCGTCCGAGGATTCGCTGCCGTAGATCTCGAGTTCGCACCCCAGCGGCGCTTCGTTCAAATATGAAATATCGAGAGACGTGATGCGGCGTCCGTCCCTATCCGGGATGAAATGCCAGAGCATATCGGCGTATCTCGTATTGTTCATGTGACGGTTCTGATCGACGTCGGTGTAGAAGACCTTTCTCGTACCGAGGAGAGCGGGCTCTCCGGCGAATTCCGGCTTTCTCGGAAGCTCGACGTCGTTCTCGGTGTCGGAGGCGTAGTTCAGCTCCACGTCGGAGATACGAACGAGTCTTTTGTTATTCAGGTCGCAGAGCGCCCAGACCGATTTGCCTTTTGCCGCCGGTTTGCCGTCATCGCGCGTCATCTCGTAGCATCTGACGAACGACGCGGCGTGGCCGCCCGCCGCCCAGGTAGAAGAGATCACGTTCTCGTGAGAGCGCACCGGTTCAAAAAACAGAATTCTCATCCGGCTGAGGATGAACGCAAGTCCGCGCTCGAAAAGTTCATCGTAAGACGGACCGTCGTGCTCCATCTGGCAGAACGCCGTGTCCTGAAGGTAGCGAAGATACCCGGTCGGCGTGAGAAATCCGTTGTAATCGGTATCGTGGACGTTTATCTTGTATTTTTCGGTTTGTTTCATTCTTTCCGTTCCTTGCGAAATTAAACGTAAAGACCCCTTCCGCTCGGAAGGGGTCAGTTGTGTCTTTATCAGAGTGTGTTCGCCGAGCCGAGCACGTTATAGATCTTGTGAAGGACCATCTTTTTGACTTCCTCGCGGCCGACTTTGAGGTATTCTCTGGGGTCGAACGCTTCGGGCTTTGCCGCAAGGACGCGGCGTACGCCTGCAGTCATCGCAAGTCTTATGTCGGAGTCGATGTTGATCTTGCAGACCGCAAGTCTTGCCGCCTGGCGGAGAAGTTCTTCCGGAACGCCCTTTGCGCCGGAGAGGTTGCCGCCGCAGGAGTTGATCTCGTCGACGAGCTCGGGGATGACGGAGGATGCGCCGTGGAGAACTATCGGGAACTCGGGGATTCTCTTCATTATCTCCTCAAGGATGTCGAAGCGGAGCTTCGGCTCGCCCTTGAATTTGTAAGCGCCGTGGCTCGTACCGATCGCGATCGCGAGGGAGTCGACGCCGGTGCGGGAGACGAATTCCTCAACGTCGTCGGGGTTCGTGTAGATCGCGTCGTCGGATGCGACTTTTACGTCGTCCTCGACACCCGCGAGTTTACCGAGCTCGGCCTCAACCACGACGCCTCTTTCGTGCGCGTAGTCGACGACGCGTCTTGTGATCTCGATGTTCTCTTCAAAAGAATACTTGGAAGCGTCTATCATGACGGACGTAAATCCGCCGTCGATGCAGGATTTGCAGATATCGAAGTCTGCGCCGTGGTCGAGATGGAGCGCAAAGTCAACGCCGGAATCCTCCGCCGCGGCTTTTGCAAGAGCCATCAGATACGCGTGCTTCGCGTACTTTCTCGCGCCCGCAGACACCTGAAGGATGACGGGGCTCTTCGCCTCCGCAGCCGCCTCGGTGATAGCCTGGATGATCTCCATGTTGTTGATGTTGAAAGCGCCGATGGCGTATCCGCCGGCGTATGCCTTTTTGAACATTTCAGTCGTAGTTACAAGTGCCATGATTGCCTCCTCGTCGTCAGACGTATTTATTACACGTATATTTTAACGCGTACGGATGTAAAAATCAACCGTTAAATCAAAAAATCGGAGAATTTAACTTGATTGACAAAAAAGATTGAAATTTGCGTTTCATTATGGTACAATAATAACGATAAATTAAAATATGTAATTAAAGGTGATTATGGAAAACTGCGCCGTTTCGATAGTAAAATGCGGCAGCTATGAAGAGGACGCCGTAAAAGACGCGTTTGACAGGCTGTTTTCCCCGGTAGACGCGCTGAACTTCGTGAAGCCGGGGATGGTAGTCGCGATCAAGGTCAACCTCGTCTCGGCGATCAAGCCGGAGAAGGCGGCGACGACTCATCCGGCGCTCGTAAAAGAACTCTGCCGTAGGATCGTGTCGCTCGGGGCGATGCCCGTCGTCGGCGACTCGCCGGGGGGACCTTTCACCGCGATGCATCTCAAAAACGTGTACTCCGTGACCGGTATGACCGAGGTCGAGGAGGTCGGCGGAAAGCTGAATATGAATTTTGAGAGCACGTTCTGCGAGAGCTATCCCGGCGCGAAAGTACTCAAGAGTTTTTCGTACTGTTCGTGGCTCGGCGAGGCGGACGCGATAATAAATTTCGCAAAGCTGAAGACTCACGGTATGCTCAGTTTTTCCGCGGCGGCAAAGAATCTATTCGGGACGATCCCGGGGATGATCAAGCCGGAATATCACTACCGCTTCCCGAATCCGTCGGACTTTTCCGACATGCTGATAGACATAGACGAATATTTCAAGCCGGCGCTCTCGATAGTCGACGGCGTCGTCGGTATGGAGGGCAACGGACCGTCGGTGGGCGACCCGAGGGAGATCGGGATCCTCGCGGCGTCGCGCTCTCCTTACGATCTCGACTCCGTCTGCGCGAGAGTGGTGGGGCTCACCGCCGACCGCGTACCGACGCTTCAGAAGGCGATCGAGCGCGGGCTCGGCAAGGCGGCCGATGAGATCGAAGTCGTCGGCGACGGAGCAGACGTTCGCATCGGGGATTTTAAAAACATTGAGCGCGCGAACGACATTGAGTTTTTCACCGGGATCCTCGGACTCAAGGGCAAATTCATAAACCGCATCGCGAAAGCGGCGCTGTCGTCGAGGCCGAAGCTGAATGCCTCGAAGTGCGTCGGGTGCCGCAAGTGCGAGGGGATATGCCCCGCGAAGGCGATCACGATGAAGCGCTCGAAGCCGAAGATAGACCGGTCGGTCTGCATACGTTGCTTCTGTTGTCAGGAGTTCTGCCCGAAGGGCGCGCTGAAAGTTCACCGCCCCGTGATAGCCAGGATCATGACGAAGAGCGGCGCGGGAAAGAAGAAGTAAACCGCTCCCGGAAAGGGAGTTTCAATAAAATTTTATATTTCCAAAAGGAGAATACGATATGGCAAAAAACAGGTACATCGGAGAGTATCCGGTAATCGGCATCCGTCCGACGATCGACGGCAGACGCGGACCTCTGAAGCTTCGCGAGAGTCTTGAGGATCAGACGATGGGAATGGCGCTTGCGGCGAAGAAACTTTTTGAGGAGAATCTTCGTTATTCAAACGGCGACCCTGTAAAGGTCATCGTTGCCGACACGACGATAGGACGCGTTCCCGAGAGCGCGGCTTGCGCCGACAAGTTCCGCCGCGCGGGTGTTGACATCACGCTGACGGTCACTCCCTGCTGGTGTTACGGCTCCGAGACGATGGATATGGATCCCCACACGATCAAAGCGGTTTGGGGCTTCAACGGTACGGAGCGTCCCGGCGCGGTCTATCTCGCTTCCGTTCTCGCGACACACGCGCAGAAAGGACTTCCCGCGTTCGGCATTTACGGACACGAAGTCCAGGACATCGGCGACGTGACGAACATTCCCGAGGACGTCAAGGAAAAGCTCCTCAGATTCGGCAGAGCGGCTATCGCGGCTAAAACGATGAGAGGCAAGAGCTATCTTCAGATCGGTTCCGTTACGATGGGTATCGGCGGTTCGATCATGGATCAGGCGTTCATCGAAGACTATCTCGGCATGAGAGTCGAGTCCGTCGACGAGGTCGAGATCCTCCGCCGTATGGAAGAGGGCATTTACGTCAAAGAGGACGTTGAAAAGGCTCTCGAGTGGACGAAGAAGCACTGCAAAGAGGGGCGCGACGACAACCCCGATTTCGTAAAATTCAGCCCCGAACAGAAAGAGAAGCAGTGGGAGTTCACGATCAAGATGTACTGCATCATCAAGGACCTGATGAACGGCAACCCGAATCTGCCCAAGGGATTTGAAGAAGAGATGGCGGGACACAACGCTATCGCCGCCGGCTTCCAGGGACAGAGGCAGTGGACAGACCACTGGCCGAACTGCGACTATCCCGAGGCGGTCCTCAACTCGACGTTCGACTTCACCGGCGCGCGCGAGCCGTACATTCTCGCCACCGAGAACGACATTCTGAACGGCATCGGTATGCTCTTCATGAAGCTGCTCACGAACAGAGCTCAGATCTTCGCAGACGTTCGCACGTACTGGTCGCCTTCCGCGGTCAAGAGAGTTGCGAACTACGATCTTGAGGGCAAAGCTGCCGAGAACGGCGGTATTCTCCATCTGCTCAACTCCGGCGCGGCATGTCTTGACGCCTGCGGTGAAGCTACGGACGAGAACGGCAACCACGTTATGAAGCAGTGGTGGGACGTCACCGAGGAAGATATCGAGAAGATGAGCGCCGCGACCGTTTGGTGCGAGGCAGGCTTCGACAACTTCCGCGGAGGCGGATTCTCAAGCCATTACGTGACGAGAGCGGAAATGCCCGTCACAATGATAAGACTCAATCTCGTCAAAGGTCTCGGTCCGGCGCTTCAGATCGCCGAGGGCTGGTCCGTCAAGCTTCCTGACGAAGTCACCGACGTTCTTATGGAACGCACTAACCCGACGTGGCCCTGCACGTGGTTCGCTCCGCGCTGCAACGGCATCAAGGGCGATCCGTTCGAGGACGCTTACAGCCTTATGAACAACTGGGGCGCTAACCATGGCGCGATCAGCTACGGTCACATCGGAGCAGACCTCATCACGCTCTGCTCGATGCTCCGCATCCCGATCTCGCTCCACAACGTCCCCGTGACGGATATCTTCCGTCCCGCTTCCTTCAACCTCTTCGGTATGGACAAAGAGGGCCAGGACTACAGAGCGTGCGCCGCTTACGGCCCGCTGTATAAGAGCATTAATTAAGAGATGAGTATATTATGCGGGGGATGCTTTTTGAAAAAAGCATCCCCCGCACCTCCCTTCAAAAACTTTGGAAAAGGTCTTTTCATCCGACGCAACGCGTCGGATATCATCTGACCGCAGGGCAGATATCATGCCGGCAGCCTCGCTGCCGGTATATCATATTTCAAAGCGTCAGCTTTGGAATATATCATTTTCCGGGCGATAAATAATTGCTGAATAAACTCACTATCAGCAAAACACCGCCATGCTGTCACGAAAAGACATAAACCGTCTACTGTCTTATTTGTTTTAGCTTATATAGAGGTTTCAATTGATGAAAAACTATTACACCGTTAAAATTGAATGTGACAAAGAGGTAAAACTAATTGACATAGTCAATTACGTCGATAACCATTTTGACTACGACAGAAGACTGTTTGAGATATTTGGATTAAAGCCTAATAACATAAAGTCAAAGAGAATTAATGAAATGTATGAGCGTCTTGGACTCGAAAAGTATTCGTACTCATATATTCTTCCTCACTTAAGAAACCCGGACTATCCGTTGTTTTCCAGATATCCCGGCTCGGTATGGCACAGCATTTCTAATCTTGATGATAATTGGAAAAACGGTAATCCCACCTGCCACGAAAGCATAGACGAAGATAAGTTTTCAGAAATAATAGATTTGTGTCAAAACATGAAAGGAACTCATTACACCTCGTTTATGGTTGGAATGGACGAGATCAAATGGGAAGGCTCTGCGGTAGAAAAGGGCACTCACGGATACGAAATTGCGAAGACTGCTTATGATATCGGTGAAGGATATCTTTCGAACAGTGTTATAATAACAAAGACTCCAATTAACAAACCTAACTTGATCGTTTATTTTTCGTGTGAAAGTAAATATAGAGAGCTCGATTGCGTCAAGCAACTGATTGCATTTCTCGGAAAAATCAAATATGAAAAAGAGATCTTTGCACCGTCTGACGAAAAAGAACGCGAGGTATGGAATAAGACGAGGGAGATTGTTGAACGCCGCATCAATAAATATAAAGTTTTGAGTTTAGATTTGCCGCAGACTGTCCCGAACAAGTTGAAAAAGCCTTCGATTGAAGAAGCTCTTCACCCCGAAGGAAGAATCAATATAAAAAAACTCGAAAAGGAAATGCTCTGCACAGACGGCTGGGAACAAAAAAGCAATGATTCCCACTATAAAAAAGCAGTAACGAGCAAGATCATCGGCGGGATTGAATATAAAATGTGCCTTGACTCTTTGCGCGGCGGACATTACATCCACATATGGTTTTCATGTTCTTCTAAATATTTTGAATATCATCTTTACAGCGGATATTCAGATTCTCTTATTGACGAGGAACAGGCGGTTTTATTCATAAAAAACGCAGATTATTTAAGAGAAAAGTTCCTCGAAATAATGACAGACAAATAAGACACGGTGTGCCGTCCTCTGTCTTACGAAAGGGGAAACATATGGGGTATTAAGATGAATTATTACGGCAGTGAACAATTTAAAAAATTCGACGAAGAAGAAAACGAGGCAGTCTTTTCACACATTGATTTTTCTATGCCTTATGAAAATAAACGACTCGACGGTGGCTATGTACTGCAAAGGTATTATTATGCGAAAGAAAGCAGAAACCCGTTTATTGCACAGCGCGATGGGGAAGTATGCAGGCTGTACAAGGATTCTGAGCTGGCTTTCGAGTGGAAGTGCTATGGCGAGCGTTCAAACTTCGATATTATTGATCATTCAAACGGGAAAAAGTATCTGGTCTTCAAAGAAGCATTGTACGGATACGGTGTTTTTGACTTTGAAACTGGTGAAGCTGTTCATTATCTTCCGTGGGAATCGTATCAGTCCGGAGACGACTTTAATGAGACGTTTATATGGGTGAAATTACATTATGACAAAAGCAGCGATCTTCTCGCAGTTGTGGGCTGCTATTGGGCAGCACCGTATTCGGTCATCGTCCTCGATTTCAGCGATCCTATGAAGATCGTCGAACAGGACAGGTGGCTCGATCTAAGCGAGGTAGGGGAAGAATACCTGAAACCCGTGGAAGAGAATAAGTCGTATGTTTGCTATCCTATAGATTTTGTTTCATGGGAAAAAGACCGTATTGTATGCAGTTCGTTTGAAATTGAGAAGAATAAGTTGTTCGATCTGATAAAGAAAGAAAAGCAATAACATCGTTTCGCGTTGTAAGACAGGGGGAGGCTTTATTTCTTATCCCTGTTTTCGTTTGTATACTTTTCTTTGTTTATTGCATATCTTTATTGACATCGGGACATAATTGTGATACAATAATGTCACGAAAGGAGATGTACGTTATGCCTCAAATTATTCCGATCAGAGATTTAAAAAAGACAAGCGAGTTGTCTCAAATGTGTAAAAACGCCACCGAGCCGATCTTTATCACAAAAAACGGCTACGGCGATATGGTTATTATGAGTATGGAAATGTACGAAAAGAAGATGTATATGCTCGACGTGTACGCGAAGCTTGACGCCGCCGAGGAGCAGGTTCAGCAAGGAAAGGTACTTGACGCCGATGAAGGTTTGAAGAGTATCCGGGAAAAGTACAATGTATAGAATTCTGATTACCGAGCTTGCCGGGAGAGATCTGGACGCGATTGTAGAATACATAGCCGTTCAGTTGTCAAATCCGATTGCGGCGGGCGATCTGCTTGACGAAGTGGACAAGTGCTATTCTAATCTTCGCTCAAACCCGTTCATTTACGCAAAGAGCGCGGACGCGCGTCTGGAAAAGGCAGGATACCGCAAGGCGTTGATCAAGAACTATATTCTTTTCTTCAAGGTGTTTGAGGACGAGAAAAGAGTTATCGTTTACCGGATCATCTACGGAGCAAGAGACTACCAAAAGCTTCTATAAGGATCGGGAGGCTCGCGCCTCCCGTTTATTTTTGCTTAACTTAATGAATTGACGCTTTGCTTTATGAATCCGTTTCGCCATGAATTGACGGCAAGCCGTCATGATATTTTGAGCCGGCGTTATGCATATAGGGCAGTACGAGGGAAAAACCGCTATATATTGTCAACGGGTTTTTGACCGGCTCCCTATAAATATATTTATTATAAAAAAGTATTGACAAGCCGTATTTTTTATGTTATACTGTCATCACCTCGTTTGGAGGGTTCTTTTTTTGCGCGCCGTAATCGCGCAGCGCCCTCATTGAGGGAGGTACAATTTCACAGGGTAGAAAACCCTGAATTTCACAGGAGGTGCCGAATATGAGAGTAAAGGTCACTCTCGCGTGCAGCGAGTGCAAGCAGAGAAATTACGACACGAAGAAAAACAAGAAAAACGATCCCGACAGACTTGAGATGAACAAGTACTGCCGCTTCTGCCGTAAGCACACCCTGCACAGAGAAACAAAGTGAGAAAGGAGAAAAGAAATGGCTGATAAAGAAGTAAAAGAAGTCAAGGAAGTTGCCAAAAAGGAAGCTCCCAAGAAGGTTAAGAGGCCCTCTGTTTTCTCCAGATTTGCTGCATGGCTCAGAAGCTGCAAATCCGAAATGAAAAAGGTCGTGTGGGCAAGCTGGTCGTCTGTCAGAAGCAACACGATCGTAGTCCTCGTATGCATAGTCGTCGTCAGCGCCGTCATCGGTCTTGTCGACTATCTGTTCTCGCAGGGCTTCACGATCCTCGGAAAACTGATTTGATCGGCGGATCGTCAACATGAGCGATATCAATGAAATGAATCTCGGTCCGAGATGGTACGTCGTTCACACGTACTCCGGATATGAGAACAAAGTAAAAACAAATCTCGAAAAGATCATCGAAAACCGTCATCTCGAACATCTTATCTATAACGTCGTTATCCCGACCGAAACGATAGTCGAGAAAAAGGGAGACGAGGAAAAGATCATCGAAAGCAAGCTTTTCCCCGCTTACGTTCTCGTAAAGATGACGATGACCGATGAGAGCTGGCACGTCGTCAGAAATATCACCGGCGTGACGGGCTTCGTCGGTCCCGGAAGCCGTCCCGTTCCCCTCACGGAAGAGGAGGTCGCCGCTCTTATTACGGAAGAGCACGTCACAGAGGTCGCCGCACTCAAAGTCGGAGACCGCGTCGCCATTATCGGCGGAATGTTTGCCGCGTTCAATTACGTCGGCGAGCTCTCCGAGATTTCCGAAAACGGCGAGGACGCAACCGTCATGGTCTCAACGCCCGGACGCGTTATGCCCGTCAAGCTTAACGTCAAGGACATCAAAAAAGTCGAAGAGTGATCCTTCGGGGGTAAGGCTCCCCTCAAAAGCCGTCGTGGGAGGAAGAAAATTTTTGAATCTTCCGTCATAAACCACACATGGAGGTATTTTTTACTATGGCAAAGAAAATCATAGGCTACATTAAACTGCAGCTCCCTGCAGGTAAAGCTACTCCTCAGCCGCCTGTAGGTCCGGCTCTCGGTCAGTACGGTCTTGCAATCCCGAACTTCACAAAAGAGTTCAACGAGAGAACAAAGAACGATATCGGCCTTATCATCCCGGTAGTTATCACGGTCTATGCTGACCGTTCGTTCTCCTTCATCACGAAGACCCCGCCCGCAGCCGTTCTCATCAAGAAGGCTTGCGGAATCGAGACCGCATCCGCTACTCCGAACAAAGTCAAAGTTGCTACCATCACGAAAGAGCAGATCAAGACGATCGCCGAGACGAAGATGAAGGACCTCAACGCAGGTTCTCTCGAAGCAGCTATGAGCATGATCGCCGGCACGGCGCGCTCCATGGGCGTGACCGTTGCGGACTAAGGAGGCAGCGCAATGTTTAAGGGCAAGAAATATAAGGACAGCGTAAAGCTGATCGAAAAATCCAAACTCTACGATCCCGAAGAGGCGATCGGACTCGTATGCCAGACTTCCAAGGCGAAGTTTGACGAGACGATAGAGATCCACATCCGTCTCGGCGTTGACTCCCGTCACGCAGACCAGCAGGTCCGTGGTGCGGTCGTTCTCCCGAACGGTACCGGTAAAACTGTTCGTACCCTCGTTTTTGCGAAGGGCGACAAAGCTGACGCGGCTCGCGAAGCGGGCGCTGATTACGTCGGCGACGTAGATTACGTTGAAAAGATCCAGAAAGAAAACTGGTTCGAGTTCGACGTTGTCATCGCATCCCCCGATATGATGGGCGTTATCGGCCGTCTCGGTAAGATCCTCGGTCCTAAAGGACTTATGCCTAACCCGAAGGCCGGCACGGTCACTCCCGATGTTGCCCGCGCGGTCGTTGAGGCTAAAGCAGGTAAGATCGAGTACCGTCTCGACAAGACGAACATCATTCACTGCCCGATAGGCAAGGCTTCCTTCGGTCCCGAAAAGCTGATGGAAAACTTCAATACTCTCGTCGGCGCTGTCATTAAGGCAAAACCGGCGGCTGCAAAGGGTCAGTATATCAAGAGCTGCGTCGTGGCTTCCACGATGGGCCCCGGCATCAGAGTAAACGGTGCGAAACTCGGCTGAAGCTGAATGTGAAGGGAGACTGTGTCATCACGGTCTCCCTATATTTTTATCGGAAGGCAGAACGGCTTTATGATAATGCACGGCGACGTATTGACGCTTGAGATCACAGAAACGAATATGCTCGGAAACGGCGTCGCGAAAGTTGACGGCGCGGTAGTTTTTTGCCGCGGCGCGATAGAGGGCGACGTTGTGACGGCGCTCGTCACCGACGTAAAGAAGAATTTCGCCGAGGCAAGACGTCTTGAAGTCATCGTCCCGTCACCCTACAGACGCGAGGCGCGCTGTCCGTATGCTGCCGTGTGCGGAGGCTGTGAGTTCGACGGCGTCGACCCCGAATATGAGAAATCGGTCAAGGCTAAGGGCATTTCCGCGTCGTTCAGAAGAGAGGGCATCAGAATAGATCCGCCCGAGGTCGTCTCCTGCGGCACGGAGGGCTACAGAAACAAAGCGGTTTTCCATTTTGACGAAACGGGAAAGTGCGGTTTTTTTGCCGCGGAAACTCACGAGTTCGTGAAAATCGAAAAATGCTTTTTGTGCGACGACAAAATCAATGAAATAAAAAACACGGTCGAAGAGATTTTATCGGGCGAAAAAGAGCTCTCTCCGTCCGATCTTACGTATCTATATATAAGATATATGAAGGAAACCGACGAAGCGTCGGTCGCGATAGGCTATACCGGGGACGCCAATCTTGCGGATTTTGCAAAAAAGCTCGCCAGAAAACTGCCGTACGTTAAGTGCGTCGTCCGCGGTGAAAAAAGCTCTCCCGAGGCGAAGGACGAACGTTTCGAGCTCCTCTTCGGAAAAGAAGAGATTTCCGCGCGCGCAGCATCACTTGACTTTTCCGTGTCGCCGGCGTCGTTCTTTCAGGTTAACGTTGACGGCGCATGCGAGATCGCAAAAGCCGTCGTCCGTTTTGCAGGTCTTATGGACGGCGAGCGCGCCGCCGACATTTACTGCGGCGCGGGACTTTTCGGTTTGACTCTCGCCAAAAACGCCCCCGGCGCCGAGGTCTACGGAATTGAGCTTAACGCCGACGCGGTGCGCCACGCGAACGAAAACGCGAAGAGAAACGGTATCAAAAACGCATTCTTCATGCAGGGCGACAGCTCCGAGCTCGCGTCAAAGGCGGGCATAGACTCGCTTGACGCCGCAGTCGTCGACCCTCCGCGCACCGGACTGTCAAAAAAGACCGTCTGTGAGCTTCTTGAACTCTCTCCGAAGCGCATAGTTTACGTGTCGTGCAATCCGTCCACTCTCGCGAGAGACGTAAAACTTCTGTCCGAAAAATACGCACTTTGCGACGCAGTCGGTATAGATCTTTTCGGCAGGACGAAACACTGCGAAGTCGTCGCGATGTTATCGCGGCACTTCGCGTCGAGATAAATCCGCGCTGCGGATTTTCGATATACGCTTCGCGTTCGATATACCCCTTCGGGGTTCGATATATCGCTTCGCGATAAGAAACGGAGTGAGGCCATAACTATGGCGGAAAAGAAAAACGAACCGCGCGGAACGACGGTATATGAGAGACTTGCCGCATGCGGCGATGAAAAATACAGAGGGTTTCAAAGCAAGCTCGTTCCGAATATCCCGAATGAGACGATGATCGGCGTCAGAACGCCCGATATGCGAAGGATCGCGAAGGAGATAAAAGGTACAAAAGAGGCGGAAGAATTTCTTTCGGTGCTTCCGCACAAATACTACGAAGAGAACCTCGTACACTTCTTCCTTATCGCGATGATAAAGGACTTTGACGAATGCGTGAAGGCGGTTGAGACTTTTCTGCCGTACGTCGACTGCTGGCCGGTGTGCGACCAGTCAAGCCCGAAGGTCTTTGCGAAAAATCACGAGAAACTTCTTCCGCTCATCAGAAAATGGATCGGATCGGATCATGTGTATACCGCCAGATTCGGGATCAGGATGCTGATGAACGAATTTCTCGGAGAAGATTTCAAACCTGAGTATCTCGAATGGGTCGCGTCGGTAAAAGGTGACGATTATTATATAAAAATGATGGTCGCGTGGTACTTTGCGACCGCGCTGGCAAAGAGATACGACGAGAGCGTTTTGTATATCGATGAGCGGCGGCTTGAACCATGGACGCACGGCAAGGCGATACAGAAGGCGATCGAGAGCTTCCGGGTAACCGACGAACATAAGGAATATCTGAAGACACTTAGATAATCGTTACAAAAACTTTGAAACAAAATAAAGAAGAAAAATGACAGACAACTATACTTTTATAACTCTTCGGGACCGTCCCGAGCTAAAAAAATCCGCCGCGGAATGGTTCTGCTCGAAGTGGGGAGTCCCGGCGGAAGAATACCTTAAATGCATTACGCCGTACCTTGAGGGCGAGACCGAGTACGGCTGGTATCTCTGCCTTTCGGACGAGAAGATCGTCGGCGGGCTCGGCGTGATAGAAAACGATTTTCATGACAGGACCGACCTGTCTCCAAACGTTTGCGCGGTGTTTACCGAAGAGGAGCACCGGGGACGCGGGATCGCGGGGAGACTGCTGGGTAACGCCGTGGAAGACCTGCGGTCGCACGGAATATCTCCCGTTTATCTCGCGACGGACCACGTCGGTTTTTACGAGCGCTACGGGTGGGAGTACGTCTGCCCGGTCGGGTGCTGCGACGGCGAGTCGAGGATGTATATTCATAAGTGATCCTGCGGTAGAATTGACAATATTGACTTTGAACGGAAACTCCGTGAAAGGAGCGAACAATGGAAGAATATAAGAAAGATGAAATACTGATAACCGGGCATCTGAATCCCGACACGGACTCGATCTGCGCCGCGATAGCATACGCCGATCTGAAAAGCAAGTCCGCGGAGGGGAATTTCGTCGCCTGCAGGGCGGGGAAAGTATCCGCGGAGACGAAGTGGGTGCTCCGCCGTTTCGGGCTTGACTCGCCGCGTCTTCTGACCGATGTCTCTCCTCAGCTCGGCGACGCCGAGATAAGGAGAGTGCGCGGTATAAAGCGCGAGCTTTCGGTGCGCGGAGCCTGGAACATCATGCACAACAACGATATCTCAACGCTTCCGATAATCGACGACGAGAGAAGACTTATCGGACTTATCTCGCTGAGAGACCTTGCGATGGCGTTCATGGACAGCTTCAGCAGTCACGCGCTGATCGTATCCGACACGAGCTACGCGAGCATCGCCGAAACTCTTAAGGGAGAGGTGATCCTCGGCGATCCTTCGGGAGTTATGAAGGGCGGCAGGATCCACGTTGCGGCGGGCGACACCGAAATGATAAAAGAGATGATAAAGCCCGGCGATCTCGTTATCACGTCGAACCGCGAGGAGGCTCAGATGGCGGCGGTCGAGCTCGGCGCGCAGTGCGTCGTCGTCACGACGTTCGCCGACGTCAGCGAAGAGGTGAGAAACGCCGCCGAGAGAAAAGGATGCGTTCTTATCTCGACGTCGTACGATACGTATAAAACGGCATATTACATCAATCAGAGCGTGCCGATCGGGCACTATATGACGAACGACGAGTTCACGAGCTTCACGCTTCAGACTCCCGTCGAGGAAGTCCTCAGCGTGATGAGCCGCACGAGACACGCGTATTTTCCGGTGCTCGACGAGAACGGGCGTTATTACGGCCTCGTTTCAAAGCGAAACATGCTCGGAAGACGCAGAAAACGCCTGATACTCGTCGACCACAACGAGCGTTCGCAGTGCGTTCCCGGCTGGGAGGAAGCGGATATCCAGGAGATAATCGACCACCACAGAGTCGGCGGGCTCCAGACGATAAGTCCGATATTCTTCAGAAATCAGCCGCTCGGGAGCACCTGCACAATAATCGCCGAAATGTACGGTGAGGCGGGGATCGAGATACCGAAAAATATCGCCGGGGCTATGCTTTGCGCGATACTGTCGGACACGCTTATGTTCCGCTCGCCGACCTGCACCGAAACCGACCGTGCTCGTGCGAATATGCTCGCCGCGATCGCCGGCGTGGATATTGACGAGACGGCGAAGTCGATGTTTGAAGCGGGCGAGGATCTTGAGGGAAAGACCGCGGAGGAACTGCTCCACCAGGACTACAAGATATTCTCGGCGTACGATACGCGCATCGGCGTCAGCCAGTCGATGTTCTTCAGTCCGCACGCGATAGAGAAGGCAACGGCGATCGTCAAGGATTCTCTCGCCGCGGCAAAGAGCGCGGACGACATCCGCTATTACTACTATCTTCTGACCGATATCAACGATCAGAACTGCGTCGTGCTCTGCGCCGACAAAGCCGCCGAAGATCTGCTTCGCGAGTCGTTCGGACTGCCGGATGAAGCTCCTCTCGTTCTGAAAGGCGTCGTATCGCGCAAAAAGCAGTTCATCCCCGCGGTGATCGAAGCGCTCCGCCGACGCGCGGAAGAAGACTGATAAAACTCTGGAGGTGATATAAATGTTCGGAAAAGATAAGAAAGAAAAAATAGATAAGATCGAATCGTTTGAAAAGGTCACGCTGAAGATATCCGGTATGAGACATACCGAAGAATACGAGGCGGTGACGCTGAAAGACATCGCCGAGCTTTCGAGTTACGAGACGCGTTATTCAAATGGCAGCGAAGAGAGGGTGCTTAGAAAAAGAGCGAATCTCGCTCCGGATGTTTTCGTCTCGCTGATGAACGAGTGCGGCTTCGCGTCGTGGAACGATTTTTCCGGAGTCAATTCAAAAGTACTCGACGGCTATATGTTTACGCTCACGGCAACGGTCAACGGCGGAAAGCGTATTTATGCTCACGGCTCGAACAAGAGCCCGCGCGGCTATCACGATTTTGTAAACGGTATGGATAAGCTGCTTGACGAATACAGAGCGGAAGAGTACGACGAACCATATCAGGACGTGAACGCCAAGGTCATCGACCGCTGGATCGAAGAAGGCTGGGAGTGGGGACAGCCGATCAGCCATGAGGAATTCCAAAAGGCGGCTCGCGGCGTCTGGGGCGTTAAGCTGACGCCGACAAAGTACGTTCCGCACGGCTGGTTCGGAGATCTGTCGGGTAAAACGCTCCTCGGACTCGCATCCGGCGGCGGTCAGCAGATCCCCGTGTTCGCGGCGCTCGGCGCAAACTGCACCGTGCTCGACTATTCCGAACGTCAGATACAGAGCGAGATCGACGTCGCGAAGAGAGAGGGATATGAGGTCGAGACGATAAGAGCCGATATGACGAAACCTCTTCCGTTCGACGACGGGACGTTCGACATCATCTTTCACCCGGTCTCGAACATCTATATCAAGGAGGTAGAACCTGTCTGGCGCGAGTGCTACCGCGTTCTGAAGCCGGGCGGCGTCCTGATCGCGGGACTTGACAACGGTATCAACTTCTTGTTCGACGGTGAAGACGAAAGATACGTCGTGAACTCGCTTCCGTTCGATCCGATCCTAAACTCGGAACATATGAGACAGCTCAAAGAATCAGACTGCGGCATTCAGTTCTCCCATACGCTCGAGGAGCAGATAGGAGGTCAGCTAAAGGCGGGCTTCCGGCTGACCGATCTCTACGAGGACACGAACGGAGAGGGAAGGCTCCGCGATATGAACATACCGTCGTTCATCGCAACGAGAGCGGTCAAGGAGGAAGCGCGGTGAAGATCAGAAGGGCAGAGACGGCGGATGTTCCGAGAGTCATGGTTCTTCTTTCGGAAGTGCTTGAGATCCACGCGGCGATCCGTCCCGATATTTTCGTCCCCGGAACGACGAAATATACGGAGGAAGAACTCGCCGAAAAGTTCAAAAACGATGAAACGCCGGTCTACGTCGCCGATATTGACGGCGTCGTCGCAGGATACGTGTTCTGCGTCGTGAGGGAGAGAAAAAGCACCGGATATATGACGCGATCGAAAAGTCTTTATATCGACGATCTTTGCGTTGACGGCGGATGCCGCGGAAAAGGGATAGGAAAAGCTTTATTCGATTTCGCGGTCGGTGAAGCGAAAAGGCTCGGATGCGGCAGCGTCACTCTCGCGGTATGGGAAGGAAACGACGGAGCTTATTCGTTTTATAAAAAGATGGGCATGAAGCCCAAAGAGACCATAATGGAGTATATTCCGGAATAAGTGCTTATGAACAAGCGGAGAGACGGTGAAAAACATTTCTCCGCTTTTTTGTTTTCCTTCACTTCGGAGATCCCGCCTTATAAAAGTTAATGAACTGTTAAGCAACCGTTATTATATTTAGATATTTGGTTAAAATTTTTTCTTGCATTGACAAATTTTATAATATGTAATATAATAGAATAAATTAATATTTCGGCAAACCCGGAGAAATCCGGCGACGCAAAGCTATAGGGCCTCAAATGGCAGCCAGTTGCAATCCATTCAGTATTTGCCTGCCGCAATACTGATCTTTAACGGCAGAAGTATGTCATCACGCCGCGAGAGCTTTGCGACTCGCGGCATTTTTATCGAACTTGCAGCGTAGGCAGTTATTATTATAACGTTTTTAAGGGAATCTACGACATGAAGAAAGAAATCAACGGAGCGAAAAGAGAGGGCGGCTCGGTCAAGCGGCCGATACAGCGAACGGTGCTGCTTCGCGGCGGTTTGCTGATGCTTCTTCTTTGCATATTGTTCTTGGGAGTATCGTATTATACGTTTTCGAGGACGTTGTACCGGAATTTCAACGATAAGCTGGATACCGTGATCACATACGTCGAGAATCAGGCGGATCCCGACGACCTTGCAAACTGCGTCAAGACAGGCGTTAAATCGGAAAAGTATCTGCAGTACCAGAAGTTCCTAAACACGATCGTTGACGACCTCAGACTCGACTATCTGTATATCGTCATTCCCGAGGAGACGGTGCTCGTCAACGTGATCTCCGCGACGAGCGCGGCGGAGTTTGCCGAGGGAGCAGTCGATATGGAAGTGAACGAGGCGACGGACGCGTATACGCCGGAGGAGCTTCAAAGATACCGCTCGTTCTGGGATTCCGACAAAATCAATTATTTCGAGGAGACGTCTGATTACGGCGCGTTCTACACCGCGTGCAAACCGATGAGGGATTCAAACGGTGAGACGGTCGGTCTGATCTGCGTCGACCTTTCCTCCGAAATGGTACACGGCAAACTCAACAACGTGCTTATGTTCAGCGCGATCTTCGCCGTGTTGTCCGTCGGCGGCTTCGGCGTTCTCGTTATCACCTGGCTCAGAAAGAAAGTCACCAACCCGATACTCGCTCTTGAGGTCAGCACCCGTGAATACGCTAAGAAGAGCCGCGGCGCAAAGAGAACGAACGAACTCAGCTACAACAGCCCGAACATAACTTCCGAAAACGAGGTGCAGTCTCTCGGAGAAGCGATAACTCAGATGACCGAGGATATCCGCGTGTATGTCGACGACGCGCTCACCGCGGAAAGAAGAGCCGATCAGGCGGAGCAGGAAAGTCAGCGGCTCGCGCTCGAAGCGGAAGCGACAAGAAAGATCTCGGAACTTTCAAATTCGCTTGTGAACCTTATCAGCAACATCCCCGCCATGACGTATACGAAAGATATCGAGACCGGAAAGTATCTCGCCTGCAACCGCAAGTTTGCCGCTTATGCAAACAAAACGAGCCCCGAGGAAGTCGAAGGGCTTACCGACTACGATTTATTTGAAAAAGCGACTGCAGACAGTTTTGCGGAATACGACAAGCGGATGCTCGAAATGGACGGCCCGTACATATACTTTGAAGAGGCAACGGATCCGTCCGGCAATCCCAGACAGTTCCAGACGACCAAGCTGAAATACGTCAACACTTCCGGCAAAACTTGCGTTCTCGGTATGAGCGTGGACGTCACCGAGATGATGAAGCTCAGAGCGGAATCGGAACGCGCCAAGGAAGCTTACGAGGAGGCAAAGAGCGCCAGCGTGACGTATTCCAATATCGCCCGCGCGCTGTCTCTCGACTACACTTACCTCTACTACATTAATCTCGAAACGGATGAATTCATAGAATACCATTCCGATAAAAAGACGAGAACCTTTCCGTCGAAAGACGCGGTCCCGATTTCTTCGGCGAGAGCAGAAGAGAAGCTATGACGCTGCTCCATGAGGACGACCGCGATATGTTCGTCGGCGTGTTCCACAAGGAAAATATCTTAAATACCATCGACGAGCGCGGCTCGTTCACGCTCACGTACAGGATGCAAATTGACGGCGAGCCGGTATATCTCAATATGAAGGCGACCAGGATGAAGGGTGACGATAACCATCTGATCATCGGCATCAACAACGTTGACGAGCAGATGAAGTATCAGGAAGCGATCGAGCGCATCAAAGAAGAGCAGATCACTTACACGAGGATCAGCGCCCTGTCCGGCGACTACATCTGTATTTATACGGTCAATCCCGAAACGGATCATTACATAGAGTACAGTGCGACTAAAGATTACGAAGGACTGGGCCTTGCCAAAGAGGGAGACGATTTCTTTGTGAGATCCGTCGAAGAGAGCGCTTCAAGTCTCTACAGTGAGGATCGTGAAAGGTTTGTCAACGTTTTCACAAAAGAAAACGTGATGAAAGAGATCAAAGAAAACGGGCTTTTCGTTCTCGATTACAGGCTCGTGCTCGAGGGCAATCCGGTGTACGTCAGCCTTAAAGCCGCGATGATCGATGAAAAGGACGGCCCGCAGCTGATCGTTGGTGTCGTCAATATTGACAAACAGGTCAAACGCGACGAAGAATACGCGTATAACCTCTCTGTCGAGAGAAACAAAGCGAACATTGATGCGCTGACCGGAGTAAAGAACAAACACGCGTACGTTGACGTCGAGACCGGCATCAACCGCAGCCTTGAAGAAGGCGAGGACGTAGAATTCGCGCTCGTCGTATTCGACGTGAACGAACTGAAGAAGGTCAACGATACGATGGGACACCGCGAAGGTGACGAACTCATACAAAGCGCCTGCTCGGTGATCTGCGGCATATTCAAGCACAGCCCCGTGTTCCGTATCGGCGGAGATGAATTTGCGGTAATCGCGCAAGGGCAGGATTACGACAATATCGACGCTCTCGTTGAAGAGATCGCGGAGGCGAACAGAGTGAACGGCGCCGAAGGAAAGGTCATCGTCGCTTGCGGTATGGCGAAGTACAACGGCGAGAGAAGCGTATCCGGCGTGTTCGAACGCGCGGACGCGCAGATGTATAAAAATAAGAAGGAGCTGAAAGGCGTCTGATATGCCGGAAAGCTCACAGCGCCGCGTCTCGTCCGGGACGCGGCGCATAAAATTTATAACGTACGGAAGGTATGACAAATTGAAAAGAGTAAGGATAACCGCGGTCCGCGCGGCGGATTATAAAGACCTTCAGGAGAGGTACGAGAACCCGATAGAGCATACCTGCGATGTCAAAGTCGGCGACGTTTTTGTGTCGAAAGACGGGGAGCGCCCGGAGGATCTTTGCCCGTCGGCGTGGGAATCGATGGAGAAATTCGTAAGGGAGCTCGCCGAAGGAGGCGGGAATTTCTTCGACGGATGGATGAAGGATCCGCAAACCGCTATGATCTCGTGCAACGACGGATTCCGCCCGGTCAGCTTTTTTATCGAAACGGTCGACTGAAGATTTGAAAAATGATTTTTGAAATACATAATATTTCATAAATCACGCATATTTATTTCTAAAAGGGCTTGATTTTGCAATTTTTTTGTGATAAACTGTTATAGTAAATTCAATATTATATTTTTAACTTAAGGTGGTATGCATTATGGCAATAGCTAACGCTTATCTTCAAAAGGTATATGCCGACGTCGAGCGCAGAAATCCCGGCGAGGCAGAATTTCTCCAGGCAGTAAGAGAAGTCTTTGAGTCTCTTTCCGTCGTCGCCGACCGCCGTCCCGATCTCATCGAAGCCGGCGTGTTCGACAGAATAGTCGAGCCCGAAAGAATGATCACGTTCAGAGTTTCGTGGGTAGACGACGCGGGCAAAGTCCAGGTCAACCGCGGCTACAGAGTTCAGTTCAACTCCGCGATCGGTCCGTACAAGGGCGGCCTCAGACTTCATCCTTCAGTAAACGCTTCAGTTATCAAATTCCTCGGATTCGAGCAGATATTCAAGAACTCCCTCACCACGCTCCCTATGGGCGGCGGTAAAGGCGGTTCCGACTTCGATCCCAAGGGCAAGAGCGACGCGGAAGTCATGCGTTTCTGCCAGAGCTTCATGACGGAGCTTGCAAAGCACATCGGCGCGGACACGGACGTTCCCGCCGGCGATATAGGTGTCGGCGCTCGTGAGATCGGATATATGTTCGGTCAGTACAAGAGACTCCGCAACGAATTCACCGGTGTCCTCACAGGCAAGAAAGTCGGTTCCGGCGGTTCTCTCGCGAGAACGGAAGCTACCGGTTACGGTCTCTGCTATTTCACGAACGAAGTGCTGAAAGGCGCAGGCAAGAGCTTTGAAGGAAAAACAGTCGTCATTTCCGGCTCCGGCAACGTCGCGATCTACGCAAATCAGAAAGCAACTCAGCTCGGCGCGAAAGTCATCGCGATGAGCGATTCTTCGGGTTATATCGTCGACAAGAACGGTATCGATCTCGCCGTTATCAAACAGCTCAAGGAAGTCGAAAGAGCAAGGATCTCCGAGTATCCGAAGAGAGTTCCCGGCTCCGAATTCCACGAGGGTTGCCGCGGTATCTGGACGGTACCGTGCGACATCGCGCTTCCTTGTGCGACTCAGAACGAGCTCGACGCCGAAGGCGCAGCCGCTCTTATCAAGAACGGCGTGATCTGCGTTTGCGAAGGCGCTAATATGCCGTCTACTCCCGAAGCTGTCGAAGCGTTCCAGAAGGCCGGCATCCTCTTCGGTCCTGCAAAGGCTGCAAATGCGGGCGGCGTTGCAACGAGCGGACTTGAAATGACTCAGAACTCGATACGTCTGAACTGGTCGTTCGACGAGGTCGACGAAAAGCTCTCCGGCATAATGAAATCCATTTACAAAGCTGCAAGCGACGCTGCAAAAGAATACGGCTGCGAGGGCAATCTCGTGGCAGGTGCTAACATTGCGGGATTCCTGAAGGTTGCGGAAGCTATGAAATGGCAAGGCATAGCGTATTGAGTGCGCGATCTGACGGCAACACCGAAAAAAGACGGGCAAGACTTAATTCAATTTGCAAAAAACTGATATAATCAGCAAGCGCGGCGAAAGCGTATCGAACACTTTCGCCGCGTCTTTTTTCTTTGCGCGTTCGCGCCCCTTGACGTAGGCAACTACGCCTGACGGGTCGTGAACGCGCAATCTTGCTCGCCATCTCATCGCTCTCTATTTCGGCTTGCTCTCGTTCGTTTCGCTGCCTCGCGCTTCGCCGAAGGTGTGCGAATCAGGAGCGCGATCTGACGGCAACACCGAAAAAACAGGCGCAAACGATATTTGATTTGCAATAATCGTTAGTTAACAAAGCGGCGCACATTCAGTACAGGACTGAATGTGCGCCGTGTTTTTCTTTCGTCGATCAGCACCCTCGACGTAGGTAAGCATACTGACGATGTCAGTGTGCGATGATATAGATCCGCTGAGCGGATCTGCGATATACGGCTGATGCCGTATGATATATTGCTTCGCAATATGATATACGCGACCGGGAAACCGGCCGCGTATTTTAATGTTCAGAAAGTTTGGAAAGGGGTGCGGGGGAGCCTTTTCAAAGGCTCCCCCGCATATTCATTTAATTTAATTCTTATTTCAAAAACTTCAGCGCGCCGGTGGGACATTCGTCAACGCAAAGGTGACAGTCGGCGCATCCGGCGATCTTGTCGGGCGTGTCGAACTCCGGCTTGATGACTGACGAGAATCCGCGTCCGACGATGCCGAGCAACCCCTTCTTCGCGACCTCGTCGCAAACTCTGTAGCAAAGACCGCAAAGGATGCACTTCGCGGGATTTCTCTCAATGACGACGAGCTTCTGCTCGACCGGAGCGACGTTCTTTGCGCCGGCGAGACGCTCGGGATGAACTTCGTAAGCGTCGGCGTATTTAATAAGCTTGCACTCGCCGTAATCGTGACATCCGCAAGAGAGACAGCGCTTCGCTTCTTTTCTTGCAACGTCCTCTGAAAGCCCGAGATAGATCTCGTCGAAATCGTTCTTTCTCTCGGCGGCGTCACGCGTCGGCATGACAGCCCTTGGGAGCTTTTCGCGGTCGGCGAACGTTTCGGGCGTTACAACGCGCTCCGAAACGAACGGCTTTCTGTAAGGAACGGTGTTTCCGGCGAGATAGCTGTCAATAACGGCAGCAGCCTTGTTTGCCTCGCCTATCGCCTCAATAGCAATAGATGCGCCGCGGTTCGTCGCGTCGCCGCCGGCAAAGACGCCGTCAAGCGACGTGCGGAAAGTCGTCTCATCCGCCGCGATAGTTCCTTTTTTCGTCTTTTCAAGCTCGTCGAAGCCTCCGGCGGAGATCGTCTGACCGATAGCCGCGATGACAGTGTCGACGTCAACGTATTCGAATTTTCCTTCGACAGGAACGGGAGAGCGGCGTCCGGAAGCGTCCGGTTCGCCGAGCTCCATGACTTGAAGCTTCACCGTCTTGACTTTTCCGTCCTCGTCAATGATCTCAGCGGGATTCGTGAGGAACTTGAACTCGACGCCCTCTTCGATAGCTTCTTCTATCTCAATATCCTCGGCGGGCATTTCGGCTCTCGTACGTCTGTAAATGACGTAAACGTTTTCAGCGCCGAGACGTACCGCACTGCGGCAGGCGTCCATCGCCGTGTTGCCGCCGCCGACTACAGCGACGCGCTTGCCGATCTCGGGCTTATCTCCGTCGCCGGAATTGTAGAACGAAACTTTGCGTAAGAAATCGATACCTCCGAGAACACCCTCAAGCTCTTCGCCAGGGCATCTTATCGAACTGCTTTTCCACGCGCCTATCGCAACGTACACCGCGTCAAACTTTTCGCGAAGTTCGGAAAGCGTCGCGTCGCGACCGATCTTGAAGTTGTTCACCATCTTGACGCCGAGGTCTTCGATCTCTTTGACCTCGCGGTCGACGATACTCTTCGGAAGACGGTACGCGGGGATCCCGTAGCGGAGCATACCGCCCATCTTCGGCATCGCGTCGTATACCGTCACCGAGTGACCTTTGACGCGAAGGAAATATGCCGCGGTGAGACCTGCGGGACCGCCGCCGATGACGGCGACGCTCTTTCCGGTCTCGGGCGCGATCTCCGGGCGGAACGTGTCTTTTTCAAGGTCGCGGTCAGCCGCGAAGTATTTTAATCTCGCGATCGAGATAGGCTCCTCGACCATTTTTCTGCGGCACGCCTTTTCGCACGGATGCGGGCAGACTCTGCCGATAGAAGCGGGAAGAGGAAGTTTGTCTTTTATGAGTTTTACCGCGGCGTGATCGTCGCCGTCGGCGATGAGCTTTACGTAGCCCTGGCAGTCTGTTCCGGCGGGACAGTTCAGCGAGCACGGACCGCGGCAGTCGCCGTCGTGGTCGCTCATCAGAAGCTCGAGAGCTATCTTTCTCGAATGTCTGACGCGCTCCGTGTCTGTCCTGACGACCATTCCCTCTGCCGCCTTCGTGGCGCAGGAGCGGAACAGTTTCGGCGAACCTTCGATCTCTACCGTGCAAAGACCGCACGCGCCGTAAACCTTGACAATGTTGCTCTGGCAGAGAGTCGGTATTTCGATCCCGGCACTCTTCGCCGCCGCAAGGACCGTGTCGCCCTCGTGACATACGACTTCAATACCGTTGATAGTAAGTTTGATCTCGTTCATCACCGTCTCTCCTTTCAGTTGACTTTTATCGCGCCGAATTTGCAGACAGATTTGCACATTCCGCACCTGATGCAGCGCTCGGGGTCGATCGCGTGAGGCTGTTTCACCGATCCGTCGATCGCCTTTGCGGGGCAGTTTTTAGCGCACATCGTGCATCCGCGGCACGCGTCGGGATCTATTGAATAAGTGAGGAGCGCGGCGCACTCGTGAGCCGGGCATCTCTTTTCTTTGATGTGAGCTTCGTACTCGTCGCGGAAGTATTTGATGGTCGTGAGGACCGGGTTCGGAGCGGTCTGACCGAGTCCGCAGAGCGCGCCGTCCTTGATGGCGCCGCAGAGCTCTTCGAGAAGCTCAATGTCGCCCTCGCGGCCGTTGCCCTCGACGATCCTCGTCAGTATCTCCTGCATACGCTTCGTGCCGATACGGCAGTGAACGCATTTGCCGCAGGATTCTTTCGCGGTGAAGTCGAGGAAGAATTTTGCCATGCCGACCATACAGGTCGAAGAATCCATGACGACCATACCGCCGGAGCCCATGATCGCTCCTGTCGCGGAGAGCTTTTTGTAGTCGATGACCGTGTCGAGAAGATTAGCCGGGATACATCCGCCGGACGGGCCGCCCATCTGTACCGCTTTGAATTCTCCGCCGTTCTTGATGCCGCCGCCGATGTCGAAGATGACGTCGCGGAGCGTCTTTCCCATCGGGATCTCGACGAGACCGCCTTTCTTTATCTTGCCGGTGAGCGCGAAAACTTTCGTTCCGCGGCTCGTCTCGGTGCCCATCGCGGCGAAAGCTTCGCCGCCGTTGTTTATGATCCACGCGACGTTCGCGTATGTTTCGACGTTGTTGATGTTGGAAGGCTTCTGCCAGTAACCGGACGCCGCCGGGAACGGAGGTTTCAGCCTCGGCATTCCGCGCTTTCCTTCAAGTGATTCGATGAGCGCCGTCTCCTCGCCGCAGACGAACGCGCCTGCGCCCGCTTTGATGCGGAAATGACAGGAGAATCCGGATCCGAGAATGTTGTCGCCGGCAAATCCCGCCGCCTCTGCCTCGGCTATCGCCGCGGTAAGACGGACGATCGCGAGAGGATATTCCGCGCGGACGTATATCACCGCTTCGTCGGCGCCGATCGCGTAAGCTCCGATCAGCATTCCTTCGAGAAGGTTGTGCGGGTCGCTCTCAAGCACGGCGCGGTCCATGAACGCTCCGGGGTCGCCCTCATCGGCGTTGCAGATGAGATATTTTTTCTCACCCTTCGACGCTCTCGCCGCGTTCCACTTGAACCAGGTGGGGAATCCCGCGCCGCCGCGTCCCGCAAGCCCGGAGACTTTTACGGTCTCGATGACTTCCTCGGGAGTGACGCCTTCCTTCAGGATCTTCGTGATGGCTTTGTAGCCGTCGCGGGATATGTATGAATTGATATCTGTAGGATCGATGATGCCGCAGTTGCGAAGCGCGATCCTCGTCTGTTTTGTAAGAAACGCCTCGTCTTCCTTCGCTATCGCGAGGTCTGCAATCCCGGATAGATCACCGCCCGATACGGCGTCGGCGATCCTTTCCGCGCCTTTCGCGTCGACCTTGACGTACCTGCCGCAAAGCTCGCCGTCAGTATAAACGTCTACTATCGGCTCGAGAAAGCACATACCGATACATCCGGTGATGCCGAGAGACACGTCTGACGGCAGACGTTCTTTAAGAACGGAGAAAACGCCGTCGGCGCCCGCGGCGATACCGCAGCTGCCCTGTCCGACTATGATCTTTGTCATTTTATGCCTCCTCCTTTGTTTCTTTTGCAAGTGAGGTGAGAATTTCCTTCACTTTAGCAGGAGTGAGCGAGCCGTATGTCGATCCGTTGATCATCATTACGGGAGACAGACTGCAGCAGCCGAGACACGCAACGTGAGTCAGCGTGAAGAGCCCGTCGTCGGTCGTCTCGCCGTCTCTTATTCCTATCGTTTCGTATACGGCGTCGGCGATCCTCTCAGAGCCGTTGACGTGGCACGCGGTGCCCTGGCACAGAAGGATCAGATACTTGCCGACCGGCTTGAATCTGAACTGAGTGTAGAACGTGGCGACTCCGAGAACTTTTGCGGGAGTCGAGCCGACGCGGTCGGCGATATGATAAAGCGCTTCGGTCGGGAGATAACCGTATATCTCCTGCGCTTTCTGAAGGATCGTGATAAGACTTCCGGGTACGTCGGCGTATTCTTTGAGAACACCGTCGAGAAGCGAGAGATCGCACCCTTTGCCGGAACAGCAGCACATAGCGTTGCACCCCTTTGAAAATATTTACTAACATTATAATACAATGATCGCTTTAATGCAAGGGATTTTCAAAAAAGTTGCATAAATATTATTAATAGTGCCAAACAGACTTCTTTGGTGAATTTGCGACAAGCGACGCTGAATTATTATGCGATTTGACAAGTTCGGAAGAGTATGGTATAATTATTCGAAATACAAATCGGAGAAAGAGATATGAAAAACGAAATAGCAATACTGATGGCGGCGGGGCTCGGAACGAGAATGGCTCCGCTGACGGAAAAGACGCCGAAGCCGCTCGTAAAGGTGTTCGGCAAGTCTATGATAGAAACGGTGATCGACGGCCTTATCGGACGCGGGGTAAAGCACATTTACGTCGTCGTCGGTTATAAAAAAGAACAGTTCGAACATCTGACCGGAAAATACGGCAACTTGACCCTGATAGAGAACAAAGAGTATATGGAGGTCAACAATATCTCCTCGATACACGCCGCGATCCCGGTCATGGGCAAAGAGGACTGCTTTATATGCGAGGCGGATCTTTACGTGTCCGATCCTTCGATCTTCAAAGCAGAGCTCGATCATTCCTGCTATTACGGAAAGATGGTTAAAGGTCACAGCGACGACTGGGTATTCGAGCAGGACGGGACGGGAAGGATCACGAGAGTCGGCAAATACGGCGACGATTGTTTCAATATGTGCGGCGTTGCGTGGTTCAAAGCCGCGGATGCGAAGAAGGTCGCCGACGCGATCGAGGAGGCGTACCGTCATCCCGGAACGTACGAAACGCTGTTCTGGGACGATATCGTAAATCAGGAGATAAAGAATATCGATCTCACCGTCCACGAGGTATTTCACGATCAGATAGTCGAGATCGACTCGGTAAAGGAGCTCTCCGTGGTCGATCCGAATTATAAAGAATATAATTAATTAAAAAAGTATTGCGTTTTCAAATTATTTATGTTATTATATATTGTCAAAGGCAATGACGGAGACGGAGATGCGGAGTCCGCGTTTTCAGAGAGGGAGGCGCTTGCTGTGAGCCGCCCATCGCGCCGCTAATCATTTCACTCCCGAGCCTGCCGGGTGATACGTAGTCCGGCACGGGTGAGACCGTTATATCTTGCAAGAGTGCCGGCGGATCTTCGCCGGAATTCGGGTGGTACCGCGGAGTATTGTTGCCCCGTCCCGTTGCGGACGGGGTATTATATTTCCCCGACAGAAAAATAATAAAATTGACATAGCAAAAAGGAGAAGGAAATGAAGGAAATTCTTCAAAAAATCAAAGCGGAAGCGATGGAAGCGCTCTCGGCTCCCGCCGCAGATCTTGAAGCCATCAGGATCAAGTATCTCGGCAAAAAGGGAGAACTGACCGGCGTGCTTCGCGGAATGGGACAGCTTTCCCCCGAGGAAAGACCGAAGATCGGTCAGATCGCAAACGAGGTCCGCGCCGAGATCGAGGCGATGCTCCAGAAGAAAAAAGAGGAGTTCGAGCTCAAAGCGTTCGGAGTCTCTCCCGATTTTGACTACACAGCTCCCGGAGACGAGGTAAAAGCCGGCGGCCTGCACCCGATAACTCAGATGTGCTACGACCTCAACGATGCGTTTCGTTCCATGGGATTTGAGATATTCGGCGGTCCCGAGATAACGAGCGAATACTACGCTTTCGACAACCTCAATTTCCCTCCGAACCATCCGGCGAGAGAGAGCATGGATACGTATTGGCTCGAAGGACACGACTCCGGAAGCGCCGCGGACAAGCTTTGCCTGCGCCCTCACCTCACCGGGGACAGCGTCCGTTATATGCAGACTCATAAACCGCCGTACCGCTTCGTATATCCCGGCCACGTTTACAGAAACGAGACGACAGACGCACGTCACGAGCGCGCGTTCTTCCAGTATGAAGCGCTTATAGTCGACCACGATTTCACCTTTACCGCAGGTAAAGTGATGATAAAATCCATTTTGTCAAAAGTGTTCGGACGCGACGTACCGGTCAGAATGAGAGCGGGGTTCTTCCCGTTTGTCGAACCCGGATTTGAAATAGACATGGGTTGTCTCGTCTGCGGCGGAAAAGGCTGCAGCGTCTGCAAGCACGTCGGCTGGATAGAGATCATGCCCGGCGGCACACCTCATCCGAACGTACTCCGCGCGGCGGGGCTTGACCCGGATGAATATACGGGATTCTATGTGAACATCGGTCTTGACAGACTCGTCATGATGCGCTACGGCGTCGACGACGTCCGTCTCTTCCACGGGACCGATCTAAAATTCCTCAAACAATTCCATTGAGAGGAGGACAAGACCATGAAATTATCACTTAACTGGATCAAAGATTTTGTCCGTCTCCCCGACGGAATGGATCTGAAAAAACTCGCATACGATCTTACGATGAGAACGGTCGAAGTCGAGGACGTCGAAGAAGTCGCGCGCCGCTTTGACGGTATCGTCGTAGGTGAAATTAAGGAAGTCCTGCCCCATCCGAACGCCGACAAGCTCCGCATCTGCAAGGTGGACGTCGGTACGGGCGACATAAAAGACATCGTCTGCGGCGGAAGCAACCTCGAGGCGGGAATGAAGGTCGTCGTCGCGTGCCCCGGCGCTTACGTCCGTTGGCACGGAGAGGGCGAACCCGTCGAGATCAAAAACGCAAAGCTCCGCGGAGTTGAAAGCTTCGGCATGATCTGCGCAGCGGTCGAGATAGGAATGGAAGATCTCTTCCCGGCGAAGGACGACCACGAAATAGTCGACCTCACAGGCTTCGACGCTCCCGCGGGAACTCCCGTTGCGACGGCACTCGGCATCGACGACTTCGTTCTTGAAATAGACAACAAATCGATGACCAACCGCCCCGACCTCTGGGGACATTACGGGATCGCGAGAGAGCTTTCGGCGATCTACGATCTTCCGCTTGAAAAGATCGACGCGTACGTTCCCGAAACGGAAACGCCGTTCGACGTCAGGATCATCGACAACGAGCGCTGCCCGAGATACATCGGCTCGA
Source organism: Clostridia bacterium (assembly GCA_017445115.1). The sequence goes on from JAFSUU010000122.1 coordinate 56,669, forward strand.
AGATAGAGGGGCTTTCGGTAAAACCCGCTCCGTTCAAAATGCAAAGCCGCCTGTGGCTCGTCGGTCTTCGCCCGATAAACGCTCTCGTCGACGTGACGAACTACGTCATGCTCGCGGTCGGTCAGCCGACTCACGTTTTCGACGCGGATCACATCAAGGATCACATAGAAGTCCGCCGCGCAGCAGCGTGCGAAAAGCTTCAGCTTCTCAACGACAAGGAACTTGAACTCTCGGAGGACGACCTCGTAATTGCCGACGCCGAAGGCGCGGTCGCGCTCGCCGGAGTTATGGGCGGCGCGAAGGATTCCGTCCTTCCCGATACTGATTCGGTCATCCTCGAGGTGGCGAACTTCGAGTCAAGAGGCGTTCGCCGCACGGCGCTCCGCTACGACAACAGGACCGAGTCCTCGGCAAGATATGAAAAAGCGATAGATCCGGAAAGATGCGATCTCGCGCTTTCCGTTGCGATGAAGCTCTTCAAAGAGCTTTATCCCGATATGAAGGTCACGGCTTTCTCGGACAAATATCCCGTGAAGCTCGTGAGAAAAGAAGTCGACGTTCCGCTCGAATGGCTCGACCGCCGTCTCGGCATGAGGATCCCCAAGGAGATCGTGGAGCGCAAGCTCGGCGCGATGGGATTCGATGTCGAATACACGGACACGTATATGAAGGTCACGGTCCCCACGTGGAGATCGACCGGCGACGTCGGCATCAAAGCGGATATTATGGAAGAAGTAGCCCGTATGTACGGCTACGACAACTTCGAGCCGACCAATATCACGACCACGTTCGAAGGCGCGATCAACCAGCTCGGCGAAGACCTTGTAAGACGTATCAAAGAGTATCTTGCGATCAGATGCGATATGCAGGAGATCTTCACGTATCCCTGGATGAGCGAGGAATTCGTGACCGCTCTCTTCCCGACGACGGACGGCATCCTCGCACTTTCAACTCCTCCGTCACCTGAGGAAAAGTATTTACGTTCGTCGCTTCTCCCGAATATCTGCCGCGCGATAGTTAAGAACGAGCACGATTTTGATGCGTTCGATATTTTCGAGGAAGCGAAAGTATTTCTCGACCGCGATTATACGGAAGAATATCCCGGCGAAAAACTGCCGCGTCAGGAGCGCCGCCTCGGCTGCGCGTTCGCGGCTCGCCCGGAAAATGCCGAGCGTCTGTTCTACCGTGCAAAGGGCGTTATCGGTTCGATGCCGAGATACACTCACATGGAGGGCTTCACGTTCGAACGAATTGAAAAACCGTGCTGGGCTGATGAGACCGCATGGCTCAATATCTGCGTTGACGGCAAGCGTATCGGCGACCTCGCTCTTCTTTCGAGAAGAGCCGCGGCGGGATGCGGGATTAAAGTCTTATCCGCCGTACTCGTCGAACTTGACCTCGGCGCGCTTGTCCCGTTCAAATCGAGAACGAACCGCTTTGAGCACATCTCCGAGTTCCCGGAGAACACGTTCGACATCTCGTTCCTCGTCGATTCATCGGTCAAATGGGAGACGATGAAGAGCTCCATCCTCGGAAAGAACACCGAAGGCGATCTGCTCCGCGACGTACTCTTTATCGACGAGTACAGAGGACGCCAGATCCCCGACGGAAAGAAATCCGTCACAGTGCGTCTCGTGATCGGCTCGAATGATAAGACGCTCACCGGAGCGGAGATCGAGAAGGTAGCTGACGCGGTCATGAGAAAAATATCTCACGTTCTCGGCGCCGACGTGCGAACGAAATAATGTGCCCGAAAAACGAAAGCAGTTCCAAACGAAATCATCAAAAAGGAGTTACGTTATGAAAACGACTTATGAAATGAATATCGCCGGTCTCGACCGTTCCCTTCCGCTCTGCCCTCTGAATGACGAGCTGAAGATCGCCGCTTTCGTCATATTCGGCGATCCCGAGCTGACGACCGCCTGCGCCGAAAAGCTCAACTCCCTCGCGCCCGAATACGACTACGCTATCACCGCGGAGTCAAAGGGCATACCGATAGTTCACGAGATGGCGCGTCTCGACGGGAACCGCAAATATTTTCTCGCAAGAAAGAAACCGAAGCTCTATATGAACGGCGTGTTTGAAGTGACAGTCCGTTCCATCACTACCGAGGGGGAGCAGAAACTTTATCTCGACGGCGCCGACGCCAAACTTATGAAGGGCAAAAAGATACTTCTCGTCGACGACGTTATATCCACCGGAGAATCACTTGCCGCGCTTGAAAAGCTCGTCAACGAAGCGGGCGGGATCGTCTGCGGAAGAATGGCGATCCTCGCCGAGGGCGACGCCGCTTCCCGCGACGATATTATATATCTGGAGAAGCTTCCTCTGTTCAACAAAGAGGGCGAGCCTCTCGCATGACAAAACCGTCCGGTAAGGTCGGAAAACGCCGCTTTTGCGGATCAAGAAAAGGGTATTGTTTATGAAGATAATTATTGTCGGATGCGGCAAAGTGGGCGAAGCAGTTGCCGGCGTGCTTTGCAGCGAAGGACACGATATCTGCGTGATAGACAACCAAAAGAGCGTCATCGACCGCGTGACTTATACTTATGACGTCAAGGGTATATGCGGCGACGGAACACTTTATGAAGTGCTCTCCGAAGCCGGTGCCGCGTCAGCTGATATGATAGTCGCGACGGCGACGAGCGACGAGGTCAACCTGCTCTCATGCATCATCGCCAAGGATATGGGAACGGTGAGATGCATCGCGAGAGTGCGCGACCCGAAGCAGAACGCTCACGCTGTTTATCTCAGCCAACATCTCGGAATATCCATGACCGTCAACCCCGAGCTTCTCGCTTCGCGCGAGGCGGCGAGGCTTATCCTCATGCCGTCGGCTATGGAGGTCGACACGTTCGCGCGCGGAAGGATCGACATGGTTCAGATAAAGCTGACCGACACGTCTCCTATGTGCGGCGTTCCGCTTGTCAACCTGAAAAGCGTTATCCAGTCAAGGATCCTTGTGTGCGCGATCCAGCGTCCGGGAGTCGAAGAAGCGCTTATTCCGACAGGTAATTTCGTTCCCGAATCCGGCGACAAAGTGTACCTGACCGCGACGCCGAAGGAGATGGGTACGTTCTTCAGAGAGATGGGGCTTGAGACTCACAAGATCAAGAGCACGCTTCTCATCGGAGGAGGTAAGATCTCGTATTATCTCGCTGAAGCGCTCCAGGCTTCCGGCATCAAAGTCAAAATAATCGAAAAGAGCCGCGAAAGATGTCTTGAACTCGCGGCGATGCTTCCCAAGACGACGATAATCTGCGCCGACGGCATTGACCAGAGCCAGCTTGACGAAGAGGGCGTCAAGAATTACGACAGCCTTGTCGCGCTGACCGGCATAGACGAGGACAACGTCATTGTTTCCCTTTACGCAAAGCTGATAGGGGTGCCGAAGGTCATCACAAAGATCAATAAGCCTGAACTCAAAGCCATGGCGGAAAAAGTCGGTATTGAGTGCGTGATCTCGCCCAAGCAGTTGACTCAGGAAGTCATGCTGACGTACGTCAGATCCGCGGAGAAGACGGGCAGCAGTAAGATCCGCACGCTCTACAGAGTTGCGGACGATAAGGCGGAGGCGATGGAGTTCGTCGTCGACGCTAAGAGCCGTGCCGCAGACATTCCTCTTGCAGAGCTCAAAACAAAGAAGAATCTTATCATTGCCGGAATCATCAGGCAGGGAAAGGTCATATTCCCCGGCGGTTCCGACACGATAAAGCAGGGCGATATCGTCATCGTCGTCACGACGAACAGATTTATCAACGAGCTTGACGGTATCCTTGAATAACAGGAACAGGAGATGATCGTTTGAATTTAAAGAGAATACTTTTCTTCACCGGTCGTATCCTTGTCGTATTTTCGGTGCTGATGCTTCTCCCTGTCATTGTCGCTTTGATCTACGGAGAGTACGGAAGGATACTTCCGTTCGTCATTCCTGCGTCTGCGGCGTGCCTCGCGGGGTCCGCGTGTATGTTCCTTCGACCGGAAGGAAAGTACAAAGCGAGCGAGGGATTTACGATAACCGCGCTCTCATGGGTGCTGATCTCCGTTTTCGGCTGCCTTCCGTTCGTGATAAGCGGCGAGATACCGAATTTCATCGACGCGTTTTTTGAAACTGTGTCGGGATTCACGACGACAGGAGCAAGTATCATCGGAAAGACGACGACGTCGTCGGCTGTCGGCGGGCTCGTGGAGAATATGGCGAGGTCGCTTCTGTTCTGGCGTTCTTTCACTCACTGGATCGGAGGTATGGGCGTTCTCGCGTTCGGCATCGCGCTCTTCCCGGGCATGAAGGGAAAAGGCGACGAATCGGGAAGCGAAGCGCATATCCTGCGCGCCGAATCCCCCGGGCCGACCTACGGCAAGCTCGTGTCAAAACTCCGTTTCAACACGAGGATTCTTTACGGTATTTATCTCGGTCTTACCGTTCTTGAAATACTCTTTCTTATATTCGGCGGAATGCCGGTCTTCGACAGCGTCGTGCATTCGTTCGCGACCGCCGGAACCGGAGGCTTCAGTATTTTCGCCGACGGCGTCATGCATTATAACAACGCGTATTACGAAATGGTAATGGCGGTGTTTATGGTGCTGTTCGGAGCAAATTTCAACGTATATTATTTTATGCTGATAAGGCGCTTCTCCTCGGCGTTCAAAAACGAGGAGGTCAAGTGGTATTTCGGAATAATCGGCGCCGCCACCGCGACTATCATGATAAATACGATGGTCCGCGGGGTCTATACGACGTTCGGAGAGGCGTTCAGGCATTCGTTCTTCCAGACCGCGTCGATAATGACCACGACCGGATTTGCCTCTGCCGACTTCACTCTCTGGCCGGCGATGTCGCAGGTCATTCTGGTGCTTCTGATGTTCATCGGAGCCTGCGCGGGATCCACCGGCGGCGGGCTTAAAGTCTCGCGTCTTTTGATCCTTATCAAAGCCGCGATCAGAGAGGTGAGACGTTCCGTAAAGCCGAAGAGCGTTCACCTCGTCACCTGCGATGGTGAAGTGGTTGAACACCAGGTCATAATGAACGTGTGCGGATATTTTATCGTTTACGTTCTGCTCACCGCCGTGTCGACACTGATAGTTTCATTCGACGGATTTGACACCACGACGTCTTTCACGTCGGTCGTCGCCTGCTTCAACAATATCGGACCGGGCCTCGGAAAAGTCGGACCGCTCGGAACGTACGCGGGCTATTCGGTCGTATCGAAACTGACTCTGTCGTTCGATATGCTCTTCGGAAGGCTTGAAATATTCCCGCTCCTGATAGCGCTTGCGCCGTCCGCGTGGAGAAATAAATAAAAGATTTTTCGCGGGAGAATGCGCCAAAATTCTCCCGCTGAAATTTTTTTGAAAAAAGGCTTGCATTTTTCAAAGCCTTATGGTATACTTAATAAGCTATCGATCCGGCCCGTTGGTCAAGAGGCTAAGACATCGCCCTCTCACGGCGAAAACATGGGTTCGATTCCCGTACGGGTCACCAGCAAAGAAACCGCTTTTGTCTTTCGGACAAAAGCGGTTTCTTTGTTGTGTTTGTGTCCGTAGGGCACAACTTCTTTTTTCGCGTCAGCGAAAACATCGTTTGACAGGGCAAAGCCCTGTCAACATCGTTCGGTCTGACGACCGGCAAAAAATATGCGGACACAAAACGATGTTACGCCGTTGGCGCAAACGATGTTGCCTTGCGGCAAACGATGTGCTCCTTCGGAGCAATGATGTTACGGCTCCGCCGTTGATCACGCCTGCTGGCGTATTGAAAAACGTATATCATTTATTAATACAGCTGTTTTGAGATGAGTTTTCCTTGCAAAACCCTCAAAGGCCAACTCCTCCGCGGTCAGACGCCGGATACGCGTCTGACCGCGATTTTTTGAAAAAAGAGCTGTAAAGTACTTTTTATTGGACAGCAGTTTGTGATATAATGATAATACTGAAGGAAGGAGGATAGAGTCATGGCTTACAGCGAGCTGATCAAGAGCTTTGAGAAGATCCGTAACTATATGCGGGAATTCTACGTTTACGGGTTCAAAAGTCGCGATGAATACACTAAGAAAAGCGCGCGTTCCTACGACGATGAGCGCCGCAGGATCGAGAGCTATCTCGGCGACTATATGAGATTCAGGCAGACACCCGAAGGAAAGAACGTATTTCTGTCGATAGACAGCAGGACGGCTCGCCGCAATCCGTTGTATCGTGCGTGGGGAGCGAAGAGCTTTACGGACGGAGACATCACGCTCCACTTCATCCTGTTCGATATACTCTGTTCGCCGGACATATCGCTCACTCTGTCGGAGATCACGGAGAAGATAGACACATATCTTTCGGTATTTGAAGATCCGAAATGCTTCGATGAATCGACGGTCAGAAAGAAGCTCAAAGAATACGTAAACGAAGGGATAATAGTCGCTGAAAAGTGCGGCAGAACGGTTTATTACAGACGCGCGGATGACGTGCCTGCGCTGCCTCGCGAAGCGACAGGCTTTTTCTCCGAAGTCGCGCCGTGCGGTGTGGTCGGATCGTTCATTCTTGATAAAGAAGGAAAACGAGACGGGCCCTTCGCATTCAAGCATCACTACATAACGTCCGCGATGGACAGCGGAATCCTCCTCGAGCTCTTTGAGGCGATGAACGAAAAGCGGTACATTACTATCGAAAATGAATTGAAACGAAAGGAAAAGATAAAAGAGTTCAACGTCGTTCCGCTTCAGATAAGGATAAGCGTTCAAAGCGGAAGACAGTATCTTATGGCTTACCTGCCGAGCGTAAAGCGGGTGACTTCGTTCAGAGTAGACAGAATACTATCTGTCAAGGCCGGCGAGGTATGCAAAGATTATGATTCTCACCGTGAAAAGATCGAAAGAATGGCGGATAATCTCTGGGGAGTCAGCACGCAAAGCACTTCTGGCGACCGCCTCGAGCACATAGATTTCACCGTCGTATATTCGGATCGGGAACAATTCATTCACAACCGCCTCGAGCGTGAAAAAAGATGCGGTACGGTCGAGCGGATCGATGACAGCACGTCGAAATTTTCGGCAGACGTCTATGACGCGCGAGAACTTATGCCGTGGATCAGGACTTTTATCTGCAGAATAACCGAACTTCACTGCTCGAATAAAGCGGTTGAAGATCATTTCATGGACGACTTCAACCGGATGTGCGAGATGTACGGAGTTGAAGGAGGTGAGATGAGTGATATTCAGTGAACTGTACGGCGCGTATTACAATGCGGTAGCCGCACTTTTACGAGAGGCGTCGGATAAGGCCCTTTGTCAAAAAGAGATGCGCGAGATCGTTGAAAGATACGCGTTCGCGGAGAGTACTCTTTCGATCATTCCCGCGATAGAGGAAGAAAGATGGCAGCTTATGAAGGACGGCCGGAGCATCCTGAAACATGCGCCGACGATGCCTCTTACGACTCTCCAGAAAAGATGGATGAAGGCGATCTCTCTCGATCCGAGGATCAAGCTGTTCACGGGAGACGAGGACCTGTTTCCCGACGTCGAGCCGCTGTTCAGGAAAGAGGATATTTACGTTTACGATAGATATTCTGACGGAGATCCGTACGAGGACGAGGGGTATAAAAATCGATTCAGAAAGATACTTGAAGCGATAAATAACAAAACGCCTCTTTCGCTGAATCTTGTCAACAGAGTTGGAAACCCGATCTATATGGTCATGGTCCCGGAATATCTCGAGTATTCCGAGAAAGATGATAAATTCCGGCTGATCGGGACGGGTAACAGATACGGCGGAACAATTAATCTCGCGCGTGTAGTCGACTGCAAACCGTATAAAAAAGAATTCAGGTATACAAAGCCGGTGATAACGCGGACGTCTGAAAAAACGGTAGTGTTTGAAGTGACCGACGACAGAAACGCTCTCGAACGGGCGATGCTCCATTTTGCTCATTTCGAAAAGAGCGCGGAAAGGATCGATAACAACAAATATCGCGTGTCGCTCAAGTATGACAAGTACGACGAAACAGAGATCGTCATCAGGATACTTTCCTTCGGACCGATGATAAAAGTCATCTCACCGGATTCGTTTACGGAGTTGATAAAAGAAAGACTGAAAAAACAAAAAAGTTGCGGGCTCGGATGAGTTCGCAACTTTTTTTCCGTGATTTTCCTTTTTGACGTTGATACAATAGCAGACAGAAAGACGCCCACAGCAATCTGTTCTGACATTAACGAACTGCCCTTGCGGGATTGTGTTCGAGGACTTGCCGAAAGGAGGCGTCTTGAAGTAAAGGCACGGACAGCAACGTGATCCACCACTACTAACTTAAAAATGATCATCGGAAAACGTGCCTTGTCAATATGCGCCGGTAGCTCAGCGGTTGAGTGGGGACTAAAAATCCCCGTGAGGCAGGTCCGACTCCTGCACGGCGCAATATAAGGCGCACACAGCAAACTATGTGAGCACGGGACTTCTAATCCCGGAGGCTGGCGGAATAATATTCCGAGCAACAAACTGCGCCTTGTCCGACTCAATGAGGCGATGGCCTCTTGAATAAAGGCACCTTCCAGCAAATTCGTTCTCCATTAGTCTGTTATTCCAGACATTTCGGGCTTGAACACCCGGGGGTGCCTTGTAAACACAATAAAAAGATGCAGGCAGCAAAGTATTTGTCAGGTAAGTTCTGACCCAAACCGTTTACCGGTTTGAAATTCCAAAAACGCATCTTGTAAAAAGGCGCATACAGCAATATTTGGTGTTAGCAGGGGACTTGTAAACCCCCGTCGCTGGCGGAAGCATTTCCGTTAATCAAACTGCGCCTTGTTCTGACAAAAAGGTACGTGCAGCAAAGCATATTCTTGCGCAAGACAACGATCTTAAACGGACGGCATGCAAAGCCGTAACGTACCTTGAAATAAAGGCACCGACAGCAACTGTAATCTCTGAAGCCGGCAAAAAAGTACGGCAGGTGACTGAAAATCACTGTGCAGGACTTATATAGTCCGCGGAAACAAACGGTGCCTTGTAATTTGATTTTAATGCAAAAGGAGTGATTCTAATGCTGGAATACATAAAGAATGAAGCAAACATGACGTTAACCGAAAACGGAGCGGCGACATACGAGTCCACGGGCTCGGAATGTCTCGACCTCTTTGCGACCATCGGTGCCCTGCGCCGTGCGAGCGATGAAGAAATCATAACCAGATTTGTCCGTGCATACACCGAAAATCCCGACACAGCAATGAAGATGCTCTTCTTTGCAAGAGATATCAGGGGAGGCCTCGGCGAGAGACGCGTATTCAGAGTGATACTCAACTGGCTGGCAGCAAATGAGCCTGCGTCGGTAAAAAAGAATCTTGAATACGTCGCAGAATACGGACGCTATGACGATCTGCTCTCACTGATCGGTACTCCTTGTGAAAAGGAAGCAATCGACGTAATCAGAGCTCAGTTTATCAAGGATACGGAAGCTCTCGAGAGCGAAGGTAACGTTTCTCTTCTGGCAAAGTGGCTTCCTTCCGTCAACGCATCGAACTCCGGGACAAAGGCGCTCGGTAAAAAGATCGCAAAGGCGCTCAGTTTCTCTGAAGCTGAGTACAGAAAGGCCCTGAGTGCGCTTCGTGCAAAAATACGCATCATAGAGAACAATCTCAGAGAAAAGGATTATTCTTTTGATTACGAAAAGCAGCCGTCCCGGGCTATGTTCAAGTACAAAAAAGCGTTCATCCGCAACGACAGTAAGCGCTATAACGAATTCATAAACGCTGTCGCCGCCGGGAGTAAGACGCTTCACGCAGAAAACGTCTCTCCTTACGAGCTCGTTGAGCCGTATCTGTTACCGCATTGGTACGGAGGTAAGGATATCACCCCGGCCGAAAAGGAAGTTCTGAATGCAACCTGGGCGTCCATTCCTGACTTCGGCAGTGATGAAAACGCAATTGCAGTGATCGATACGTCCGGATCGATGTACTGTTGCTCAAATCCCGTACCCGCCGCTGTTGCTCTTTCGCTCGGACTGTATTTTGCAGAGCACAATACCGGCGCGTTCAAAAATCATTTTATAGAATTTTCCGCACGTCCTCAGCTCATAGAGATCAAAGGTGAAACCTTTGCCGACAGACTTCGCTATGTTACCTCGTTCAACGAGATAGCAAACACGAACCTTGAAGCCGTATTTGATTTGATCCTGAATGCCGCGGTGAAGAACAACGTTTCTCAGAACGAACTTCCCGCAAAGCTTGTGATCATTTCCGATATGGAATTTGACCGGTGCGTCAACAACGCGTCGGCAGTAAACTTCCAAAACGCGAAGAAGAAGTATGAATCACATGGCTATACTCTTCCCAAGATCGTATTCTGGAACGTCGCAAGCCGTAACCGTCAGCAGCCGGTAACACAAAACGAACAAGGCGTAGCGTTGATCTCGGGTGTGACCCCGCGCATCTTCTCCATGGTTGCAGGCGGGATTCTTTCCCCGTTTGCATTAATGATGGAAGTGCTCGGGAGCGAGCGCTATGCTAAAATAGCTGCGTAGAAAAGGCGGGCGGATCGATCATGGATCCGCCCGTTCTTGAAAGGAGAAATAATATGTTTGACATAAAAGGAAAAGTGAATACCGCGGTCTGCTACGCGCGAGTCGTTGAAGACGACGCGATCGAACAGATACGGAGAATGTGCGACTACGAGCTCACAGAGGGCTCCCGGGTCCGCATCATGCCCGACGTGCATTTCGGCAAGGGTTGCACTATCGGAACTACAATGACTGTCACGGACAAAGCTTGCCCCAACATTGTCGGCGTCGATATCGGCTGCGGAATGTATACCGTAAAGCTTGAAAATAAAGAACTCAATTTTGAAAAAATCGACGAAGCCGCGCACTATATACCCTCCGGGATGAATACGTGGGAAGGCCGGATCGAGCGATTCGACTTAACAGTGCTTAAGTGTTACCGTTCCCTCAATCACTCGAAAAGACTTGAACGGTCACTCGGGACCCTCGGCGGAGGAAACCACTTTATCGAGATAGATAAAGCGTCGGACGGAACGTTCTATCTCGTGATCCACTCCGGAAGCCGGAATCTCGGCAAGCAGGTCGCGGAGATCTACCAGCAGCTCGCAATAGACCTTCACGCGGGCAAGGAAGATTACTTCGCAAAGAGAGATGAAATCATAACCACTTATAAAGCGGAGGGAAGGCGTACCGAGATACAAACTGCTCTGAAAAAACTCGAAAAGGAATACAAAAAGAAGATGCCTGACGTGCCTGAAGATCTCTGCTGGCTGTACGGCACATTTCTCGATGACTATCTCCATGACGTCGAGATCTGTCAGAGATTCGCGCGCCGGAGCCGCGAGCTGATGGCCGAGATCATACTCGACCGGACAGGTATGACGGCATCCGAATCCTTCCACACAATACACAACTATATCGATACGGACGAGATGATTCTTCGCAAAGGCGCGATCGCAGCGCACGCGGGCGAAAAGGTGCTGATACCTATCAACATGCGCGACGGGTCCGTCATCGCAGTCGGCAGGGGGAACCCCGAATGGAACTTCTCCGCGCCTCACGGAGCCGGACGCATCATGTCCCGCAGCAAAGCAAGAGACGTGATCGATATAGAAGCGTATAAAGCGGCGATGGAGGGTATCTATACGACTTCCGTCAACGAACAGACTCTTGACGAAGCTCCTATGGCGTATAAGTCGATAGACGATATAATCGACGTCATCAGAGATTCGGTCGATATTCTTGACATCATGAAGCCGGTGTATAATTTCAAGGCCGCGGAGGACGATCTTCCCTGGAAGAAAAGGAAGAGAAACGGTGATGAAATGTCGGAAGAAGATCTATAAAAAGACAATTAATAATTCCTAAGGTCAGACGCCTATCCGGCGTCTGACCGCATTTTTTATTTCCCCCTTGACAACCGTCACAATTTGTGCTACAATGTAAGAAAAGTAAGAAAAGTAAGAAAAGTAAGAAATTTCGGAAAGGGGTTTTCGGATGAAAGTCATTCAGAACGACAGATTTATCGTCAGCGTGAAGGTAGGTCCGAAGGGGCAGATCACGGTTCCGGTCGAGGCGAGAAAGATGTTCGACATTAAAGAGGGCGATACGCTGATGGTGATGGGCGACAAGTCGAGGGGCGGCGTCGCGCTTATGAAAGCTGACGAGTTTTATAATATGATGGGAGGCGCGTTCGATGTCGGCGATAAGAACGGTTGATCTCAGAAAAGAATACAAGGACGTCGTTGCGGTCGAGGGGTTGAACCTTGAGATACGCGAGGGGGAGCTGTTTTCACTTCTCGGCGTGAACGGTGCCGGAAAGACGACTACGGTAAAAATGCTGACCGGACTTGTCAAGCCGACGTCCGGCGATGCTTATATCCTCGGAAACTCTGTGCTGACGGAGCACGAGGCGGTAAAAGAAGCGGTCGACGTTTCGATGCAGGAGACGTCGATAGCGCGCAAACTGACGGTCGGGGAAAACATTGAGTTTTACGCGGAGCTTAACGGTCAGAGCGCGGACGAGATCGAGGAGACGAAAAGATACGTCAATTCGACGTTCGGGCTCGATGAGGTCAAAGACAAGCGCGCGGGAAAGCTTTCGGGCGGCTGGCAGAGGAAGCTGTCGATAGCGCTGGCGCTCGTATCTCATCCGAAGGTACTTTTTCTCGACGAGCCGACGCTCGGCCTTGACGTAATTGCGAGAAGAGAGCTCTGGAAGACGATCTCCGCTTTGAAAGGGAGGATGACGATAGTCCTCACAACTCACTATATGGAGGAGGCGGAGGCGCTCTCCGACCGCATCGGTATCATGAAAGACGGACGGTTGATGTTCGTCGGCACGAAGGAGGAGCTTTTTGCCGCCACCGGCAAGCAGAACGTTGAGAACGCGTTTATCGAAGTCGTTTCCGGGGGGTGTGCGTTATGAACGGATCGTTTGGACGGATCAAGGCTTTAACAAAAAGGAATCTTAAAGAGATAGTAAGAGATCCTCTGTCGCTGATCTTTATGCTGGCGATGCCTCTCGTGATGGAGATACTGTTTTATCTTCTGTTCCACGAGATGACGTCTCAGTTCGGGATGAAATACCTTGCGCCCGGGATCGTTGTGTTCTCGCAGACGTTTCTGACTCTGTTCACCGGGCTCCTTATCTCCATCGACCGCGGAAGCGCATTTTTGACGAGGCTTTACGTTTCAAAGACGAAGCCGTATGAATTCATTTTGTCGTACGCTCTCGCGGTGATACCGATAACGCTGTTTCAGTCGATCCTGTTCTTCGCTGCCGGCGGTATTATAGACAGTTCGATCTTCGGCGTCGGTATGATTTGGTGCATCCTGCTCTCCGTCGTGACTTCGCTCTTCTTCATCGGGCTCGGAATCTTGTTCGGCTCGCTGTGTGGAGAGAGATCGGTCGGCGGAGTTTCGTCCGTGATAATCACCGGGCAGTCGCTGCTTAGCGGCATGTGGTTCCCGGTAGACGGGCTCGGCGGCGGTATGCTCACGGTTATGAAGATCCTTCCTTTCAAAAACGCGACAGATCTTATGCAGAACGTTCTGAACGGCGTGAACGATCGCTTTGCAGACTTTTGGCTGCCGCTCATAATAGTTTCAGCTTACGCCGCGGTGATCTTTGTCGTTGCGTGCGCGGTATTCAAACACAAAATGATCGAAAAATAATCTTAAGCTCGCCGTATAATTGATAATATATCTTCCCAAAACGCCGAAAGTATGATATACTGAAAAAAACGAGATCCTCTTTTCGGGAGAATTATGAAGTATTATACGTACAGCGGCAAAAAAAGCCAGAGCCGGTTCAAGAGCAACAGAAAACAGCTGATAATCAGGATCACTGCGATAGTGTCTGCGGTGGTCCTTTCGGTCGCGTTTGCTCTTATACTCGGGAATTATCTGAAGAAAAAGCTTGAGAACGCTCCGCTGTCCGATGAACCGATAGATTCCATCATCGATACGTCAAGCGCCGACGACGGGACGAGCGGGATCGGATTTGTCAAAAACGACCGCAGCACCGAAGAGCTGTCGGCGGTTTTCGGCTGTCTCGATCTCGAGGGATGCCCCGATGCGGCAAGCGCTGAGAGATTCGTCATATCGCTGAGAGACGCCGGATACACCGGGATCATCTTTAACGTAAAGCGCGACGGAGGCAAGTACGCGTACGTATCAAACGCCGTGACGGAGCTGTCAAATATCACGTCACAGGGCGGCGCGGTGTCTTACGATATTCTGTCTTCTGCGGTAAATTCCGCCTCTGTCAGAGGTATGAGGAGCGCCGCGTATATCGACGTCGGAGACGTGTTCACGGCGTCGGAAGACGGAAAAGTCGGCGTCACGCTCGACCGCGCGGTGGTGAAAGAGCTTTCCGCCATGGGATTTTCCGAGATCGTTTTCGGGGGGCTCGCCGACGATTGCGAGATCACAACCGGTTTTGTAAAGGAACTGTACGGCTATTTTTCGCATCTCAGGACTGAATGTGAAAACGTCGATTTCGGTCTCGTGATCGATCCGCTCGTGCTTGAAGATCCGGGAAAGACTCCGGCGCTTGAGCTGGTCTTCAGATTCATCGACTTTTTCGCGTTTGACCTTCGCGACGTCACGGCTTTCGGGGACGGAGCGATCGCAGCGCTTCTTGACAATTTCGGGGGAAGCTTCAGCGCGTATTCGATACTGACTCTCACAGACGGAGGCAGTGTTGAGACGATAACGAATACAGCGTCAGTATTCTCATCGAAGAATCATCTTAACGTGGCTTTTCTGACACCGCGGCATGACTATTCAGACGGTTCGGACTACTCGAAAAAGATCAATACTTATTCTGTATTTAATATTGACAACGGGAACGGTGACAGCTGATGGCTCTCTTTCACGAGGGGTTTCTTGCCGCTGCGTCCGGATTTACCGATTCGCATTTTCCATTGCTTTACTGTGACGGAGATCTGACGGTAGTGGATATGAATTCTGCTGCAAATGCGGCGTTCGGAAACAAATTCAGGCTTGCTGATATGACAAAATATTTGTCGGAGGAAGACACGGCGAACGTGTTCGCCATGCTTTATTCCTGCGCCAAATTCGGAGAATACGACGGTGCTTTCGTCACCGCAAAGACACACGGAGCGAGGGAGTTTACATGGACTCTTGTCGCTCCGCGTTCTTTTCTCGGAGAGGTGTTTGCGGAATTCAGGCTCTTCCGGACGAAGCGTGAGATGCTCTCCTCTCGCGAGAGCAAAGCCTTGATCTTTCCCGTCGTGCCGTCGATCCCTGTTTATTCGAACAAAAGCGGCAGAGAGGGAAGCGCGTTGATCGGCATAGAATTAGAAAGGACTTTCGCTTACAATATGCTGACCAATTTATACAGCTCGGCGCTGGAAGACAGTCCTCCGGAGATGCTTGATCTCGCAAAAACCGCGAAGAGGATCATCGCGGAAGCGACAAATTATTTCAATTTCAACAGATTGAAGTGGACTCTCAAAAATACTCAAGAAGACATGACGGCCTGTCCTCTCGTCAGCCGCAGATGTTTTATAAACATGATCGCTCTTGTCGTTTCGGTTTTCTCGGATATTTCCGGCGACGGTCTGGCGTCGCTTGAATTTGAGGCGGAAAGCGGCGGTATCAGGATGAATTTCATGACAAAGATGCGCGCGAGGGACGTAATATTTGTCGGAGATTTCAATTTGTCCTTGCTCGGAAAAATGTTTTCCGGCGTAGGAAGCCGTACTTCGGTTCTCTCGTTTATATGCAGCGCCTATGGGGCGGGGTATTACGCCAAAGTGAAAGACGGCGACGTTCTGATCCTTTCTCTCGTATTTTCAAAAGACGGAGTCGAAGAGAGCTTCGAGGTAAAACATACCGACCGGTTCGATATGAACGCAATGAGAGAGTCCGCAAAGCTGATACGCTGTCTCGGAGGATTTGAAAAATGAGAAAACAGCTTTCGGATATATACGAACTGCTTACCGTTTCAAAGTGTCCGTCGTGCGGCGCCGTCACAAAACGTTCGGGTACGTTTTGCCCGGATTGCCTTGAAAAATATACTGCCGAAAGGGCGGCGGAGTGTCCGTTCTGCAAGATGGCGGCGGACGTCTGCGTCTGCAGCGTCAGAGATCTGTACTTTTGCCGGGAGCTCGACGGCACGATGAAGTCTCTTCTGTTTTATATGCCGGAAAACAAGGTGTTTTCGAGGGCGCTCAAGAGCTTGAAATACTCTTCCGACCGCGGAGTTGAAAAGCTTTTTGCCAGAGAGCTTGCGAGAGAGGTGCTTCTCCTTTTCAAAAAGCACGGCGAATTTTCGGAGGACTGGAGCGTCACGTTTCCGCCGCGACGGAAAAACGCGGTGAAGCGTTACGGATTCGATCAGTCAAAGGGACTTGCAAGGCGTCTTTCAAAGTACACCGGGATGACTTTTGAAAAGGTGTTTTCAAGGAAGGGAAAGACGGCGCAAAAAACTCTCGGCGCTGCCGAGAGGGAGAGAAACGCCGCGTCTTCGTTCGCTGTAAAGAAGAGAGCGGAGATATCAGGTAAAAAGTATATTATCATCGACGACGTTGTGACTTCCGGTTCGACCGTAAAAGCGTGTCAGACACTTCTTTTGTCGCACGGTGCGAAGTGTGCTTTCGTTCTATCGGTTGCCAAAACTCCAATGCGCGGCGCGGGGTTTGACTCCGGGCTGAAATACAGAAAAACAAAAAAATAAAAGCGCGTGTGAATGCCGACTGTTCTAAAGGACAGTCGGCAGCGATATTTGCCCTTTGGGCAAGCGATATACACCTTCGGTGTTCGATATGTGCCTTCGGCACGCGATATGTTCGCTTTGCGAACGAGGGCAAATATCATATCGCATTCGTTTATGGACGATATATTTCGTCCATAAACGAATATATCGAGGCGGCAAAGCCGCTATATCGAGTTTTGCATATATGCAAAACATATCGCCTTTGGAATTTGCATACAAATTCCCTGCTTGCGCCGATATGCGACAAAAAACCGACTGAAATAAGTTTATTTCCTTACTTCAGCCGGTTTTTCATTTTCTGCCCTTAAGAGCGCCTTGTGAACGCGCTTTTTTGATTTATTCTGAGACTTTCGAGGAAAGATTGACTACTGAAACCCCGACTTCATTCGCATATTTTACCGTGTTGGAAGTGCCGCCGGATCTTCCGTCGAAATATGCGATGCAGAGCGAAGACATATCCACCATCATCCTGTTTCGCTTCATCATACACTTTGAATCGTAGAATTCCTGTACGTATATGATCTCGTCGGCTTCTTCTTTCATTTTCCGGTATTCGTTTATATCGGGAAGGCTTTTCCACAGCTTTGTCTGATCTCTGCACGGCAGAACGAGACAAAGCGTCACGGGACGCCCGGCTTTCCGAAACGCGATCACGCGATCCGCGGCGAGTTTGTCGAATCCGAGCGCTCCGCCGGCGACAAATCTGCCGTATCCTTTTTCAACGCACCGCTCGATGATGACGTCGAGCTTCGCTGTGACGGCATCTTTCTCGCCGGCAGGTATTATTCTGTGACCGGTAAAGCAGACGGTCTTGCCATTCAACTGATCCATCAGGCGCTCCTTCCCGCGTTTTTATATATTTTATCACGACATAAAGCTTAATAGCAACCCCCGGGAACGATATTGACAGAATATTTCATTCTGCGCCGAAGAAAGCCATCGCATCCGCAAGCCCTCCGACCTCGTCGATCAGTCCGCATTCCACGGCTTCTTTGCCGTCGATTATTGAACCGGTATCGGTCGCTATCTGATCGGTCCGCATCAGCATTTCGCGGAATTTTTCCTCCGTCACGTTCGAGTGACCTGTCACGAATTTCACTATCCTGTCCTGCATACGCTCGAAATAATAATAGGTTTGAGGAACTCCGACGACGGTGCCGCTCATTCTGACCGGATGTATCGTCATCGTGGCTGAAGGAACTATGAAAGAGCGTTTTGCGGACACCGCGAGAGGGACGCCTATCGAATGACCGCCCCCGAGAACGAGAGACACGGTCGGCTTCGACATACTCGATACCATCTCCGCGATCGCGAGCCCCGCTTCAACGTCTCCTCCCATCGTGTTGAGGATGAGCAGCATCCCATCCACGTTGTCGCTCTGTTCGACGGCGACGATCTGCGGTATCACGTGCTCGTATCTTGTGGCTTTCTGTCCTTCTCCGAGCAGGTAATGACCTTCGATCTGACCGATTATCGATATGCAGTGGATCGTTTTTCCGTGCCCTGTCGCGGTGACGCTCCCGCTTTTGAAGACCTCGTCGAGGTCCGACGGAGACGCCGCCTCCGAGGTGTCTTCTCTCTTTTCTTCGTCAAGTTCATTGCCGTTTTTCATTTTGACCTCCGGATCGCTTTGTTTTGTTTATTATCCTACATCCCGCCGGCGATTATTCTTTTATATGAAATCACCTAAAAATCGCCCTCACTAATTGACGATATGGTCCATTTATCTCTTGACATACGAATCGCTGATGGTGTATAATTATCTCGCAAAATAATAATATTTCTTTTAAGGAGTAAAATAATGAAAAAGCTTGAAATCGTAAAAGTTATCGGCAGAGAAATCATTGATTCCCGCGGAAATCCCACAGTTGAAGCTGAAGTTTATCTTGCTGACGGTACAGTCGGCCGCGGCGCTGCTCCGAGCGGTGCTTCCACAGGTGAATTCGAAGCTCTTGAACTCAGAGACGGAGATAAATCCAAATTCGGCGGCAAAGGAGTATCCAAAGCTGTCGCAAACGTAAACGGTCCCATCGCCAAAGCGGTCTGCGGCATCAGCGCTGCCGACACATACGCAGTCGACAAAGCAATGATCGACGCTGACGGAACAAAAGATAAATCAAAGCTCGGCGCTAACGCCATCCTCGCAGTTTCCATCGCAGCTGCAAAAGCTGCCGCGGCTTCTCTCGAGATCCCGCTTTACAAGTTCTTCGGCGGCGTAAACGCAAACAAACTCCCCGTTCCGATGATGAACATCCTCAACGGCGGCGCTCACGCTACGAACTCCGTTGACACGCAGGAATTCATGATCATGCCCGCAGGCGCTCCCACGTTTGCCGAAGGTCTCCGCTGGTGCACGGAAGTGTTCCACGAACTCCAGAAGCTCCTCAAGGCTGAAGGCAACACGACCGCTGTCGGCGACGAAGGCGGCTTCGCTCCCAACCTCGAGTCCGATGAAGACACGATCGAGCACATCCTCAAGGCTATCAAGAACGCAGGCTACGAACCCGGACGCGATTTCGTTCTCGCTATGGACGCCGCTTCCTCCGAGTGGAAGAGCCCCAAGGGCAAAGGCTTCTATCATCAGCCCAAATCCGGAAAGGATTACACTTCCGACGAGCTCATCGCTCACTGGGAATCCCTTATCGACAAGTATCCGATCTACTCCATCGAGGACGGCCTTGACGAGGAAGACTGGGAAGGCTGGAAGAAGATGACCGATAAGCTCGGCGGCAAAGTTCAGCTCGTCGGCGACGACCTCTTCGTAACAAACACGGAGAGACTTGCAAAGGGAATTGAGCTCGGCTGCGGCAACTCCATCCTCATCAAACTCAACCAGATCGGTTCCGTTTCCGAAACTCTCGAAGCTATCAAGATGGCTCACAAGGCAGGCTACACGGCAGTCGTTTCTCACAGATCCGGTGAGACCGAAGACACGACGATCGCTGATCTTTCCGTCGCTCTCAACGCAGGACAGATCAAGACCGGTGCTCCCTCCAGAAGCGAAAGAGTTGCAAAATACAATCAGCTTCTCAGGATCGAAGACGACCTTGGCTGCGCTGCAGTATATCCCGGAAAGGCTGCTTTCGGATTCAAGAAATAATATAATTCCGAACAATGATCAAAAAGGACCGCGGCAACGCGGTCCTTTGATTTTCTCCGGATAATTCGTTTTTATAGTATAAATATACTGAGCGCAAGAAAAAATAATATATAATATTATTGACAAAGCGAAACAAGTGTGTTATGATAAAGATGTATATTTAGATTCTAATGATCATGCGAGGTATAGATCATGAAAAAATTTATCTCTATTATTACAGCAGTTTTTATGCTCGCTTCGATACTGACTGTCGCGGTATTTGCTGGCTATCCCAGCCCGGGCAATAACTATACGGTCACGGTCAGCTCCAACAACACCGCTTACGGTACCGCGTCAGCTAACCCGCTCTCCGTTCCTCAGGGCGAGACAACTACTCTTACCGCTACTCCTGAAAACGGATACCGGTTTGCAGGCTGGACTCTTTCAAGCGGTACGGTTGACGGAGTTTATGACGCTTCAAGCGCAACTATTATCGTAAAGCCTACGAGCGATGTTTCTTTCGTTGCTAACTTTGAGGCGATCCCTGCCGTAACCTACAACGTTACTGTAAGCGTTGACGGTGTCGGCGGTACTGCATCAGCCAACCCGGCTGCTGTTGAAGAAGGCGAAGCATCGACAGTTTCCGCTGTCGCGGAAAACGGATATGAATTTGACACATGGGTAGTCGTATCCGGATCTTTTGACTACGGCACAGGCAACATCACCAGCGCTACGATCGTAATTGAACCGCACAGCGACGTTGTTCTCAAAGCCAAATTCAAAGTGGCAACGCCCCCCGTTACCGATCATTACGACGTAACGGCAGAAGCTGAGACAGGCGGTGACGTATCCGTCAATCCCGCGTCTGTTCCCGTCGGCGAGATAACCACGATAACTGCAACTCCCGGAGAAGGCTACAAGTTCAACGGCTGGACCGCAGACGGTGAATTTGAATGGGTCGACGGTGATGCAAACAAACCCGTTATCGTCGTCAGACCTCTTTCGGACGTCAAGTTTACTGCTCACTTCGTAAAAGATGAAGGGAGCGAACCCGGTCCCGTATCTCCTGAGACAGGATATGAAACGAGAGCTGTGTCTTTTGTGATAGTTTCTGCGCTCGTTATTTCCGCAGCTGCGGCAGTTTATACCGGAAAGAAACATTTCGGCGATAAATAAGCTGAAAGCTGAATAAGCAAAAAAACAAAGGCCCCGGTTATCTGTTCCGTGAGAATAATAACCGAGGTCTTTTTGCCTGAGGAGGACTCCTTTTGGGAAACGAAAAGAAAAACAACAGAGCAAAGATCGCGTTTTATATATCCGTCACGATCTTCATACTGATACTGATAGCTTGCGCAATTTACCTTGTGAAGTGTACTCCGCTCTTTAGCCACGGCGCGGAAACGGAGACAGCGTACGGAGCGGAAAGCGTGTCTGAGCCTCCGGTGACCGAGACTGATCCCGGTACCGAAAGCAACGGCACCGAGGAGATCGAGACAAAGCCGGAACTGCCGTCCAATCCCGTGAATTTTTCAAAGCAATGGGCGCTGAACGACGATATTTACGCATGGATATACATTCCGGGTACCAACGTCAACTATCCGATACTTCAAAGTGACGTCGACGATCTGTATTATCTCAGACGGGGCGTGGACGAAGAATACGATATCTCCGGGGTTATTTTTACACAGTCGTGCAACAAGAAAGATTTTACCGATCCGGTCACCTTGATCTACGGACACAATATGTCGGAATACGGAACGATGTTCGCGACGCTCCACAATTTTGAAAACGAGGAGTTTTTCAATAAAAACGAAAAATTCTATATTTACGCTCCCGGTCATATCTATACGTATCGCATAGTATCCGCGTACAGATATGATGACAGGCATATAATGAATACGTTCAATTTCAGGGACAGCGCTGTCGTTCGCGAGTATTTCGATTACGTTATGAATCCGACGATGATCCCTCAGAACGTCAGGGAAGGAGTCGAACTCAAAGACGACGACCGTCTCGTAGTGCTCAGCACCTGTATGGAGGATAACAATTACAGATATCTCGTCAACGGCGTGCTCATCGATGATCAAAGGACAAAATAAAAACGATGGATAACGAAAATAACGTCTCAGGACCCGCTGAATCCGATGAAGTGACGGAAAAAGCGGAAAATACGGAAAAGACGAAAAAGAAAAAAGGCAAAGTTTTGATAAAAGTTTTGCTGACGGTTCTTGTCGTCATACTGTCACTTGCCGCTACCCTCGTCGGCACGTATTTCATTCTTCGCGCGATCGGAAAGAGCCATTTTCATCCCGCTGTCATGAAGATCGACGAGATCAAGACAGTGGATAACGTCGTCGCTTACGATGAGGGAAAAACTCTGAAATACAACGGCAAAACTTATAAATATAATGAAGACATTATATTCCTCGCGTTTATGGGCGTTGATAAAAACGAGCTTGATTCCGAAGAAGGAGTTGCTCACAGCGCCGGTCAATCCGACACGAATATGCTTATAGCCGTCGACACAGAGAGCGGTAAAATGTCGCTTGTGATAATACCGCGCGATGCGATGGCTGAAGTAAATATTTATGACGCGGAGGGCAAGCAGGTCGGTATCACAAAGATTCAGCTCTGTCTCGCATATTCTTACGGAGACGGAAGAGAAACGAGCTGTGAAAACGTAATAAAGTCCATGGAAAGACTTCTTTACGGTATCGAGATCAACAATTATTTCTCTCTTGACCTCAAAGGTATCGGAGCGCTGAACGACGCCGTCGGAGGGGTAGAGGTCGTATGTCTTGAGACCATAAAGAATTTCTGCTATGAAGGAGAAGTAAAAACTCTCAGGGGCAGACAGGCGCAGAAATACGTTCAGATCAGAGATACCTCGACGTTCAATTCGGACTCTCTCAGACGCGCAAGACAGGTGCAGTATGCCAAAGCGTTCGCCGTCAAAGCGTTCGCGGCGATCAAAGAGGACTTTTCGATGGCGGCTGATCTGTATTCGATCGCTTCCGATTACTCATGCACTAACTTTGATATAACGAGGTTCACATATCTCGTTTCGGTCATAATCGATAAATACGATTCGTTTTCGATAAGCGAGGACGATATTTACGTTTTGCCGGGAGAAGCTAAAATGGGCGAGACGTATATGGAAGTCGAGCTTGACAGAGAAGCGGTGTTTGAGACAATACTAAAGGTATTTTATAAGGAAGTCAATGAATGAAAAAACAGCGGCGAGTCAACGACACGCCGCTGTTGTATTCTGTTTTACTGCTTACGCAGGGCGTCTGCCGCTGATAAATCTCGGAGTCCAGTAAGCGCTGTCCATATTCTGAAGCGCCGTCGGTTTTTCCGGTCTGTTGCAGGCGATAAACTTGCCGTCGCCGACGTAGATCCCGACGAACTCCGCAGGACCGCCTATCTCGTTTGCGAATACCGCGATATCTCCGGGCAGCATCTCTTCTCTCTTGAGACCTTTGCCGTAGGTCGCCATTCCTCCGGCGAGTCTCGGTATCTCGTATCCGTTCTGTTTGTATACGTAGTAGACAAAGCTTGAATTGTCGAATTTATCCGGCCCCTGACCGCCGAACTCAAACGTTGTTCCAATGAGGCTTTGCGCAAGCGCAACTATTGCTTTCGCGGTATCGCTTACAGGCTCGTTGCCTTCTCCGCGCGCCTCGGTTTCAGTTTCCGTCTCAGTCTCGGTCTCGGTTTCAGTCTCAGTCTCAGTCTCGGTCTCTGTTTCAGTTTCGGTTTCGGTTTCCGTTTCAGTTTCGGTTTCCGTTTCGGAGTCCGGCACTGTTTCCGTATCCTTTTCCGTGTCGCTCACAGTTTCAAAGACCGGCTCGGTTTCAGTTGACTTTTCCGTGTCCGTTCCGGCTGTCATCCACGAAGCGTCCGGGGTCTTTTCGTTTCCGCAGCTTGCAAGAATAAATGAGATCATCAACACGGTCAATACAACGGATAAAACTCTTTTCAGTTTCATAAAAATCACCTCCGGAACATTTTTCGATATTATTATACACCAAGGTTTTGCTAAATGCAACCGGATATGGAGAATAATGGCGATTAATAAAATATGATCAAGTTTGGCAGATCGAGCGAAAAAGTCTCACAAATGCCGTTTTTCGGTGTATAATAATATATATTGAACGTTTTTTGAGAATTACATAGAATTGAATTGATATCCGGGAAAACCGGGCAGGGTGGAAAAATGCTTCAGATCAAGAATATCAGCAAAACATACAGGACCGGCTCGCTGACTCAGCGCGCCTTAGACGACGTTTCACTGAGCCTCAGAGACAGCGAATTTGTCGCGATACTCGGTCAGAGCGGCTCCGGGAAGACGACGCTTCTCAACGTCATAGGAGGACTCGACCGCTACGACGAGGGAGACCTCCTGATCAACGGCGTCTCGACAAAAAAATACAAAAGCCGCGACTGGGACGCATACCGCAATCATTCGGTCGGATTTGTTTTTCAGAGCTATAACCTCATACCGCATCAGAACATTCTCGCAAACGTAGAGCTTGCGCTCACCATCGGAGGTGTTTCGAAACGCGAGCGGACAGCGAGGGCAAAAGAGGCGCTTGACAAAGTCGGTCTCACGGAGCATATCCACAAAAAGCCTTCTCAGCTTTCCGGCGGTCAGATGCAGCGCGTCGCGATAGCGCGCGCCCTTGTGAACGATCCGGACATTCTTCTCGCAGACGAGCCGACCGGTGCGCTCGACAGTGAAACGAGTATACAGGTCATGGATCTTCTGAAAGAGGTCGCGAGCGACAGACTTGTCGTTATGGTGACTCACAACCCGGAACTTGCTGAAAAATACGCAACGAGGATCGTACGCCTTAAAGACGGACAGATAATTTCGGACAGCGATCCGTATGAACCGGACGGAGCGGAAAAGACGCATAAAGCAGGCAAATCGGGGATGTCGTTTATTACCGCGCTCAATCTCAGCCTGAAGAATCTGTGGACCAAAAAAGTCAGGACGCTTCTCGTCGCGTTCGCAGGTTCTATCGGCATCATCGGGATCGCGATGATCCTTTCCATGTCAAACGGCGCGAACGTATATATCAGAAATATCCAGGAGGATACGCTTAAGAGTTATCCTCTTCAGATAACGAAGACCAGCTTCGATATCTCGTCGCTTATTTCTCCGCGAGCCGAGCGTTCAAAAGACAGCGGCGACGACGGGGAAGAAGGCGTCGTCAGGGAATGGCGCGCCGTGACATCGATGTTCTCGCGCGTCTCGACCAACGACCTCAAGAGTCTGAAACAGTATCTTGACAGCGGCGTGACGAATATAAACGATTTCGTCCAGGCGATAGAATACGATTACAACGTAACACCGCAAATATTCTCTTACCGCAACGGTACGGTGCGTCAGGTAAATCCCGACCGTACGTTTTCAGCTCTCGGATTTTCGGCGACGGACACGATGAGCAGCCTTATGACGAGCTTCAGCAGTACGAGCAGTTTCTTTGGTCTGCCCGCCGATCCCGATCTTTACGTCGATCAGTACGAAGTCAAGGCGGGGCGCTGGCCGGAGAATTACAATGAATGTGTGCTCTTTCTGTCCGACACAGGTTATGTCGCAGATCTGACACTTTATACTCTCGGACTTAAAGACCCGGCTGACCTTGACGAAATGGTAAAAGCGTTCGCGGAAGGATACGCGAGCAACGTCAAGCTCACGACGAGAAAATACTCGTACGACGAGTTTCTCGGAATAACGTTCAAGCTCGTCGATCCGTCGAGTTGGTACGTTTACGATAAAGATTACGGGATATGGACGGACCGCTCCGGCGACGAAGCGTTTATGAAAAGACTGGTTGAGAACGGTGAAGATCTGACTGTCGTCGGAGTAGTACAGCCCGCCGAGGGAGTCGACAATACGTCGATGAAGATGGGCATCGGATACCCCGCGTCGCTGACGCTTCATATGATCGAAAACGCTTCGAAGACGGAGATCGTAAAACAGCAGCTCGACGATCCCGAAACGGACGTCTTCACCGGCATAAAGTTCGGCGAGACGAATAACAACGGTTCGTTCGATCTGTCCGCGCTTTTCACGGTAAACGAAGATGCGCTCGGAAAACTGTTTTCGTTCGATCCTTCGTCGTTCTCGCCTGACAGCATACCGCTCGATATGTCTTCATTAAATCTGTCAGGGCTCGATCTGTCGTCTCTCATCGACCTTTCGGCTCTCGGAAATATCAAGCTTCCGGACCTTGATACAGAGGACTTTATCTCACTGCTCGGAAGTCTGAAATTCAATTTCAATGAAGAAGATCTGTCAAAACTGTTCAGTGATCTTGCCTCCGGACTTGCGGAGTACGCCGCGAAAGATCCCTCGACCGATTTTTCGAGATTTCCCGAATCTATCTCCGAATATCTTTCGTCCGGCGAAGCGATGAGGACTCTCAGAGAGGAGATCACAAAGGCGTTTGAGGAAAACGGCGCAGCACTCGTCACCACAGACGATGTTTCGGAGATAGCGCGAAGCATAACCGACGGTTTTCCGGAATACGCGGAAGAGCGCGAGGCGGAAGGACTCACTTTGGCGCAGCTCCTTTACGACTATCTCAATACGGATGAAGTAAAAGGGATCGTCGCCGACTCCGCCGACAGAATACGCGCGAAGATCGCTGGATTTACGATAAACGAGGACCAGGCGAAAGTGATCACCGCCGCGCTTTACGATTCGTACGTGAAATACGCGTCGGAAAATTCGCTTCCCGAGCCGTCGTCCCTCACCGCGGTCATGATCGAGTATATGAATTCCGACGAAGCGAGAAAAATGATCACAGACGCGGTATCAAAGATGGTCGACACGTCAGGGCTTGAGAGAAAGATATCGGAACTCATGGCAGAATACACGAGCGCCGCCGCGCCGCAGATAGAGGAAGCGGCAAAAGGGCTTGTCGGAGATCTTATGAAAAATCTCTCGGGTACACTCGGCAAAGTCATCAACGACGCGGTATCAAAGATGGCGTCGAACCTGACCGATACGTTCAAATTCGATCCCAAAATGCTTTCCGAGGCGGTCACGTTCAATATGTCGGCGGAAGAGCTCCGCGATATGATGACGACTCTTCTCACCGGTGAGACCGGAAGCTTTGAGACGAACCTCAAAAAGCTCGGGTACGCGGATCTTTCCGACCCCGCGTCGGTCACGATATATCCCACCGACTTCAACGGAAAGACCGAGGTCAAGAATATCCTCGACGCTTACAACAGTAAAATGGAAGACGCAGGGGAGAGCGAAAAGGTCATAGTGTATACGGATCTCGTCGATACGCTTATGAGCTCCGTAACGGATATAATCAACGCTATCAGCTATATACTCATCGCCTTCGTCGCGATCTCTCTCGTCGTGTCTTCCGTTATGATCGGAGTCATAACGTATATAAGTGTTCTCGAGAGGAAGAAGGAGATCGGTATCCTGCGCGCGATCGGCGCGTCGAAGCGGAACGTTTCCAACGTCTTCAACGCCGAAACGTTTATCATCGGGCTGCTTGCCGGTGTGCTCGGTATCGTAATAACGCTGATACTTCTCATCCCGGCGAACTATCTCATCCATACGCTGTCGGGGCAGACAGGTATCAACGCCATCCTGCCTCCGGTCGCGGCGATACTGCTAATTCTGCTCAGCGTGCTGCTGACGCTGATAGGCGGCATAATCCCGTCGCGCAAGGCGGCAAAATCGGATCCCGTCGAGGCGCTGAGAAGCGAATGACGCGATCCTCGCGTCATTCGCGCAATGAATTGCTCTTCAATGCTCTGAAGAGCAATTCAATTCATGACGGTTCGCCGTCAATTCACGGAGCGAAGCGAGAATTCATGACGCGAAGCGTCAATTCATTCAGATATACAAAAGCGGGCTCAACCGAGCCCGCTGTTTTTTAAGTTATTAAGATATGGAACCGTTCACTGATTTGTTCAGTAAGTCAAAGGTTCTAAACTCAAAAACCATATTATTTGTGAGTTCAACAACTACTAAATGTGCATCGTTAGTTATATATACCGGAGTATAAAATCCGCTGCCGATGTCTGCGTGCGGCTCTCCTATTGCATCTGTTAATTCTTTGAAATCAGTATTCAAGAATTTGTCGAGATCGGTATCTTTTAAAAGCGTTATTCCGCCGTCTTTCAAGCATTGTCTGTCTGATGAAAACTCTACTATATTCTGTATCTTTTCGGAATAATCTTTTATAATGACGTAATATGTATCGTCAACCTTATATACTACTAACGTATTTAAATATTGAAACGGAGTATTACCGTCTATATTTATATCAAATTCATCTCCTACATTGACGTTGAAGCTTTTTGAACAAGAGGTTAAACATAAAATTGTCAAAACTAACAATGATAAAGCAAGTAATCTTTTCATAATAATCTCCATTTTGCCTCTGTGAAGACGGGTGACGGCTAAAGAAAAAACGTCCAAAAGGTTTTGAGAGGTCTGATGTGACCCCGAAAGTTTAGACAGAATCAAATATTAAGTTATTAGTGAATGAGTTCGGAATTGAACCGGGCTCATTTCTTTTAGTTTAGTAGAGATTCTCTCGTTGTTGTAGTAGTGGATATAATTCTTTAATTCATCA
>JAFSUU010000123.1 GCA_017445115.1 Clostridia bacterium
AGTTCTCAAAACACTGCCGGATGACGCTTCTCTTAACGTTTCTTCGCCGATTGTGGCGCACGTTTCGGATCATGACATCGTTTACGAGATCAATTATCACAAAGCGGAAACGGACGTTGACTACGTTGTATTTTACTACCCTTATCTTGACAAAGATGTTAAAAAGAAGTATTTGAATGCCGGATATACGGTATGGCAGGATATTGAAGGAGAACTTTTGATCCTTAAAAAAGGGGAAGAATAGAATATCACCTGTGCTTAAATCAGGGGGCGCGCCTCCTGATTTTTGCTTATATGAAGAGATTTTACTATTTACGCCTTGAATATAAAAGGCAAAAAATCTATAATTTTTTTCAGAATTAGTGTGATCAAACCGATTTTTTGTTGGGTATTAAAGATGGAGACATATACGGATCATTCTGTATTGGAGCCGATAACAAATGAATGGATAAATAAAATGCGCAAAAGAATAATTGCTTTGATACTCTTGTCCGTTTTTTTGATAACAACGGCAAGCTGTACGTCACACAACGAGACAAACATAACCGATAATAACACCGAAAGTGAAACTGACAGGCAAAAGACGCTTGAAAACCCAATAGTGTTAAAAGACAAGCTCGGAACAAAACTCGGAGAGATAGATAATCGAGCTAACTTCACCGCCGTGGAGGGCGGGATCTTCTACAGCATATTTACGTTGAAGGAAAATTCATATACCGGTAAAGCTGAATATCGCTTTTTCAGCCTGAAAGATAAAACGGACGTTTTTCTGGGAAAGTTCGAGGATCAGGGTTACGAGGCGAGCTTTGCGCGCACCTCGACTACAATTCCAAAATCGTCTCTGCGAACACGCTCGACGAGGTGCTCAAGATCCCCGATCATCTGCCGAAACCGGAGTGGGAATAGGCCGCATCAGTAAGAAAGCCGACGTTTGACCGTCGGCTTTCTTACTGCGGTATTCTTTTTTAAGGTGAAAATAAATACTTTTTATCCGGGGAGACTGAAAGAGACCGTAACGTTACCGTCTCCGAGAAACGCTCTCATATTCTCGCCCGTCGCGCCGTCAACGTGACCGATAAGCGTAAAGTTCCATGTGTTCACGTCGTAATAGACCGTCACCTGATCGCCCTGATACAGAATGATATCGCCGGGCTTTGTCGTGATGCTCTCATCGCTTCTGACGATGCTTGTGCCGAGCGGTCCGACCTTTTCAAATCCGCCGTAATCGTGCATATCGATGGATATGGGACCGTTCTTCAAAAGCTCGTAAAACGCTTTTGCCGAAGCATTGTCCGAAAGCGTCGCGGTCATATTCTTGTCGCCGACTTTGATCTGTATTTTCATTTCCTTTGACTCCGTTCTTTTTTCAAGACCGATCTCCGAAAGCCACGCGGAGACCTCGTCTTTTGACGAACCTATCGCAAATCTTCTGCTTTCAAGCCATTTCACGCTTGACGGTACGAGCCCGTGCAGGTTGCTCGCGCTCGACCCGAGCCCGCTTGAAGCGGAGGTGCAGAAGGTCACGAGCGTTTTACCCGTGAAATCATAGCTTTCAAGAAAAGTGCTGATGATGCGCGGCGCCTGTCCGTGCCAGATCGGATGACCGATCAGGATAATGTCGTACTGCTCCATGTTTTCGACTTTGCCGTCGATCTCCGGACGAACGCTGGGGTCAGCCTGTTCCTTGTCGCAGCGTCCATCGGTATAATAGGCGAGATCTGCTTCGGTGTACGGCTGTTTCGCTTTGATCTCGTACAGATCCGCGCCGAGGAGCTCCGCCGCGTATTCCGCGATCGGAGCCGTGTGTCCGGTTGCGGAGAAATATGCGACAAGGATACGCGAACCTATATTCGTTTCAGTGTCCGGTGTAGATTCATCCGTTGAATCAGCTGTGTCCGATGACTTTGTTTCCATCGCCGATGTTTCATTATCCGTCGTCACGGGAACGTCGTTTGTCGTGCATCCCGCGAAAAGCGCCGTCATCAGAACAAGGCACAAAAACAGGCAGACGTATTTACTCAAGCTTTTTCCCGAATTCATACGCTTCATCAAGTTCATCTTTTCTTCCGGCAGCTTCGCCGGAATCGTTCAAGCCGCCGCAGAACAGCGAACCGGCAAACTCCGCTTTCTCAAAACAATCCACCCAGCCCTGCAATCCGTTCACCGCTTTTTGGGGCGTAGTTTCTTCATCCTCCGCCGCGACCGAAAGCAGATACACCCGGCGAAACTTATAGTCGGACGGATACAGCGGGTTCATCCTGTCGAGCAGCGTTTTCATCTGCCCGCTCATTTCGTAATAATAGATCGGGGTCACGAATACGAGCGTATCGGCGTTTCTGACCTTTTCGGCGATTTCAACCGCGTCGTCCTTCAGCACGCATTTCTGCGTTTTCTGACAGGCAAGGCAACCAATGCAAAACTTGACGGTTTTACACTTAAGACCGATCAGCTCAACGTCGTGCCCGGCGTCTTTCGCTCCGGC
>JAFSUU010000124.1 GCA_017445115.1 Clostridia bacterium
GGTAGATAATCTCGTCCCCTTTGACGGTCATCCGTACAAAGTGCTGGACGATGACAGCATGAACGATCTTACAGAGAGTGTGCTGGATAACGGTATTATGGAGCCGATCATCGTGCGACCGCTTGAAAACACAGACAATTATGAGATCATATCGGGACACCGCCGCTATCACGCGGCAAAGAAGGCAGGGCTTACCGAGGTCCCTGCCTTTATTCGTGCCGTCAGCCGCGATGAAGCGGCAATCATGCTCGTGGACAGCAATCTGCACCGCGAGCGTATCCTTCCTTCCGAAAAGGCGTTCGCTTACAAGCTGAAGGCAGAAGCACTCAATCATCAGGGAAAGCGTTCGGATCTCACTTTGGAGCAAATCGCACCGAAGTTATCCACGGAAATCATAGCGGAGCAAGTCGGCACAAGCAAAGATGTAATAAAGAGGTATATCCGCCTCACAAATCTCATCCCCGAATTGCTCGATATGATGGACGAGGGTAAAATCGCTTTCTCTGTCGGCGTCGAACTGTCTTTCCTCGACGATCAGCTTCAGTACGACGTCCTGAACGCCTGTGAGGAAAACGACAACACGCCGTCCTACGCACAAGCCGTCCGTATGCACAAAGCACACACCGTTGGGGATCTCGACCGCGAAGAGATCGACGCCATTATGTGCGAGGAAAAAGCCAATCAACGTGAAAAGGTCACGATCCCGCTTGACCGGTTGAAAGGCAAGATCCCCGGCAGTTATTCCGTTCAGCAACAGCAGGACTATATCGTAAAGGCGGTCGATCACTATCACCGTTTTTTACAGCGTCAGCGTGACGCACGATAAGGAGGGCTTATGAAGATAGGAAGAAAGCAAACCGTCGGAAATATCCAATTTATCGTCGAATCCCATTTCAAAAACGGCGATGCCAAAAGCGCAAAGGAGAGATTGTCAGAAATCATGATCCGCAAAGCAAGTGAAGCTCTGCGTTATTTGAATCAGGCAAAGGCGGCGGAGGCACAGAAATGAGCCGCACATTTTACAAAGAAACGTCAGTCTGTATAATGGAGTTGACTCTGTTTGACTGACCGAAAGGAGGATTTATGAATCAGTCAACAAAAATAGCAAATTCATTTTTAACAGAGCAGAAAACAGCCGCCATATACTGCAGATTATCTCGCGACGACGAGGTGGACGGCGAGAGCAACAGTATTTCCAATCAGAAGAAAATTCTGCAAAAGGTCACGGAGGAATACGGGTATTCCAGAACGAAGATCTATATTGACGACGGTATCACGGGCTGGACGTTCGACCGCCCGGGTTTCCGGGCAATGGAGCAGGACATCTTAGACGGGGAGATAGACGCCGTATTCGTAAAGGATATGTCGAGGCTCGGGAGAAACTATCTTCAATGCGGCTACTACACGGAGCATTTCTTTCCGGACAACGATATTCGCTTTATCGCCGTCAATGATAACGTTGACAGCAACAAAGGCGAAAACGAACTGGCGCCCGTGAAAAATCTCTTTAACGAGTGGTTTATCCGTGATACGAGTCTTAA
>JAFSUU010000125.1 GCA_017445115.1 Clostridia bacterium
CCGCCATTAGGCGGGCAATACTTTTTGGAGCAGGCGACGGGAATCGAACCCGCACTATCAGCTTGGGAAGCTGAAGTTCTGCCACTAAACTACGCCTGCGATACCGGTATTATATCACAGGCGCAGTCAGATTTCAATAGGTTATTTCAAATATTTGAGATTAATATCAGTTGACGACTATCATCATGGATTTTGCTTCAACGCTTACAGTGCCGTTTGCCGTGCCGTTAGGTGCCGTTGATGTGTTCCAGCCGGAGAGTATTACACCTTTGTTTGCAGGAACGGAGAAGTCTTTTGCCGTGTCGTTCGGATTGATGAATCCGTATGCGACCTCGGTATCTTCAACGCTCCACGTTACGGTGATAGCGCCGTCGCTTTCGATCTTGTATACAACGTCGCCCTCGGTGAAGAATGAGTATGCTTTTCTCATCGCGATAAGGTCGCGGTAGAAGTCGTGCATCTTCGCCTCGTTGCTTCCGGGAGTATAGGAATCCCAGTCGATGTTGTTTACTGCGTCGGACGAGTTGTAGCTGTTGTGATCGCCGCCTTTTGTGCGGAGTATCTCTTCGCCCGCGAGGAAGAACGGAGTGCCCTTCGACGTGAGGATGATCGCCGCGCCGAGACGGTTCATGAGAAGTCTTTCATCGACAGACTGATCGCCGTTCGATTTCTCGAGCTTATCCCAGAGCGTGTGGTTGTCGTGGCACGCCATGTAGTTGATGATGCCGTTGTTCTCAACGCTCCACGACACCGCCGCGATCTTTTCGCCCCCGTTGATACCGAACGCGACTTTTTCCGCGTTGGATTTGGAGGAGTTGCCGTTTATGTATCCGCGGTCTTTCTCGTCGAATACACTTCCTTTGAGACCGTCTCTGATCGCGTCGTTGAACACCGCTACAGCGCCGATAGCGTCGCCGGTGGGAGTGATCTTCGAGATATTAGCCTGGGTAGCCTGCTGATTCTGACGGAGCGGAGTCGTGCCGCCGGTCCAGCCTTCGCCGTAGATGAGAGCCTTCGGGTTGATCGTGTGTACCGCGCTCTCGACCGCCTGCATCGTGTCAACGTCGTGAAGCGCCATAAGGTCGAAGCGGAAGCCGTCGAGATGGAATTCCGTTGCCCAGTATGAAACGGAGTCCACCATGTACTTGCGGAACATCACGCGCTCTGACGCCGTCTCGTTTCCGCATCCGGAACCGTTGGAGGGCGAACCGGAGCCGTCGTACCTGTAATAGTAATAGGGAACTACTTTGTTGAGGTTGGAGTCGATCGAGTAGGTGTGGTTGTAAACGACGTCCATAATGACGCCGATGCCCGCTTCGTGGAGAGCAGCCACCATCTGCTTGAACTCACCCAGTCTCACGTCTCCGTTATACGGATCGGTGGAGTAGCTGCCCTCGGGCACGTTGTAGTTCTTCGGGTCGTAGCCCCAGTTGAACTGCGCCGCGTTCGAAGCCTCGTCGACCGTTGCGTAGTCGTAAACGGGCTGGAGATGTACGTGAGTGATGCCGAGCTCTTTGAGGTAGTCGATGCCGACAGACTCGCCCGAAGAGTTGACAAGTCCGGTCTCCGTGAACGCGAGGTATTTGCCCGGGTATTTCGCCGACGTGATCTTGTTGGAGAAGTCTCTGACGTGTACTTCCCAGATCACAGCGTCGTTGTAGGAGTCGATATCGTCGTAGTATTTGTCGTTTGCAAATCCCGCGGGATCGGTCTTGTCAAGGTCGACCACCATGCCGCGGTTGCCGTTGACGCCCGCCGCTTTAGCGTACGGGTCGACTGCTTCCTGCGTTCCCGCCGCCGTCGTCACGACGTACGTGTAATACGTTCCGTGTCCGCAGGGTGCGGTGACCGACCAGACGCCGTGATCGCCGAGAGCCATATCGAGCGTATCGTATGCTCCAGTGCCGTCGCCTTCGTTGAAGAGCTTGACCTTGACGCTTGACGCCGTCGGAGCCCATACCTTGAACGTCGTCGAGTTGCCGTTTATCACAGCTCCGAGATCATCGCCGTCGTATGTGTAATTCTCAACGAATTCAGCGCTGTCGAAAATTCCGGTCGGGAGTGCCGCCACGGAATCGAAGCCTTCGATCTCGACGGTGTAAGTCTTGGAAATGTCGAGTTTTTCGGCAAGAGTGATCGTGCCGGTGACGACTTCGTTGTTGAGGCTGGAGAGGGAAGCGATCGGTATCTCGCGGCTTCCTTCTTTGACCTTGACCTGATCGAGAGACGTGATCTTTGTCGCGGGAGAGATAGTATATTTGATCTGATCGAACGCGATGATCCCCGCCATCTTGAATTCTTTAGCCTGATACAAGGTCTTTCCTCCGTCTTTGCTCATATACTGCGCTGCATCGCCGGGCTTCAGATATACTTCCGTATCCGGTCCGGTGATTTCCGCGTATCTGTCGCCGTCGTAGTCCTTCGTCGCGTCGCCCCAGCTCGTGCCTCCGGGATCGGAGCAGCTGCGGCGGACGATGAATCCGACTTCCGTGATGTCTTCGGGAACGTTGATGACGACTTTAACGCCGTAGCTGCACGGATGGAAGAGATATCCGCGGCCGTCGGCGTTGGGGTACCATATCCACATGTCGCACTTTGAATAGTCAACGCCGTCGGCGTACCAGTAGAAGGTCAGCTGATTGCAGCCCTCCACGCGCTCAAGCGTGTATTCCTCGGGCTCTGTGACCGCTTCGGTCTCGGTCTCCGATCCGGTATCCGTATCTTCACCGGTACCGCCGCACGCCGCCAGCATGCCGAGGATCATGATAAAAGTCAGGATCAATGCAAGAATTCGCTTCATATAAAGTTCCTCCCTAAATTGTTTCTACATTACTATATTATCAAACCTTTATGAAAATTGCAATAGAAAACCGGGGAAAAACCCCGGTCTTTTATATTTTTTTAACTAAATATTATGAGTAATGTTGCGTACGTTGCGGCGCAAGCGACGGAAATGAGCATGAATAAATAACAGAGATATCTGTGAAGTTTGAACGGAATGAATTTTTTAATCCTTACGTTCTTCGCTTTGCGGATGACGTATTCTTCAAATTCCTTCTCACCGCCTTCAGGCGCGATCTTTTTCGGTATCATGAGCATCATTTTCTGCTTGAATTTCAAAAAGTAAATGTTTTCGGTCTTGTAAAGCCAGATGATACCCGAGTAATCGTATGAGCGGCAGCTTGTGTCTGTGGTTGTATGCGTCGATACTTTATCCCCCAGACTGTCGATGACTCTGGTGGGTTTTCCTCCTGCTAAAAAATGCTGAATCGAATAGTATTTTTTCCGCCTGTAATAACTATAAACGGAAAGAAAACCGTAAATAACCGAAAATCCGATCAAACAGATAGCCGTATATAAATAAAGTCTGCCTTTTACCAGCGCATTGATCAAAAATGAGGAGGAGATCACCGCAATCAAAAACCAATATATCAACAAGTTTCTGTAACTCATCATCGTTCCTTCGAACGCGTATTTTTCGTCGATCTCGTATTCAATGGAATAGTCGCATTTCTCTTCCTGTTCGACCGCCGCCGGGCTTTCGTTTTCTTCCATAAAGAGACCCCTTTCAAGTTTATTTTTTATAGACTAATTATAGTTTACACGATAATAAACAAATTGTCAAGCGCTTTTACCGATAAAAAACGTTCGCCGTGAAATTCATCGCGGCGACACATAATTATCACACGGCTTCAATTTAATTTTAAGAAAACGCGGTTATAATAGGCTCAAAAGATGAAGGAGGAGCGGCATGAACGTTAAAAGATTTATAAAAAGATCCGCCGTCGGTCTGATCGGAGCGGCAGTCATTTCACTGTTTACTCTGTACGCGCTCCTCGATACTTTTGTTATCGAAAGGACTTATGCGGTGGTTACAAACGGCTCGCCCGAAACGGAGACCGAGACCGAAACCGAGACGGAAACCGAGACGGAAGCGGAGCGTGCGATCGAGGCGGTCGTAACGGAAAACAGCTACACCAACGGGAATATCACGGTGACGATAGAAGAGTACCGCGTGGACGACACCACGGTCTACGTAGCAGACGTGACGGTTTCCTCGCCCGAGTATCTGCTGACCGCGTTTGCATACGATTCGTACGGAAGAAACATTAAGGACGAGACGTCGTCGATCGCCGCCGAACACGGAGCGATCCTCGCTGTCAACGGAGACTTTTACGGTTCGAGGAATACAGGTTACGTCGTCAGGAACGGCGTCCTTTACAGGAACGTTTCGGCGGGCAACGAGGACCTCGTCATCTGGAGCGACGGCTCATTTTCGATCGTGAACGAGAGGGAAGTGACGGCGGAAGATCTTCTTGCCGACGGCGCCGTTCAGGTATTCTCGTTCGGTCCCGCTCTTATAATTGACGGTGAAGTCGCTGTCGGTGAGGATGACGAGGTCGGACGCGCGATGGCTTCTAACCCGCGCACCGCGATTGCGTACGTCGACGAGTGTCACTATCTGTTCATCGTCAGTGACGGCAGAACGACGGCGAGCGAAGGACTTACACTCGCCGAGCTTGCAAAGTTCGCGAAAAGTATTGGCGCCGAGACCTGCTATAATCTTGACGGAGGTGGCTCGTCAACGATGTATTTTATGGGTAAAGTCGTAAACAACCCTACGTCAAGCGGAAGAAACATAAGTGAAAGGAGCGTGAGCGACATTGTATACGTCGGATATTAAACGCACAAATAATTTGAAGATAATGCGGAATTATCTCATTGTCTCCGCCCTCGTCGGCATCTTCAGCGCGGTGTATGAGTATTTCAGTCACGGAGTTTATTCTTTGACGATGATACTCGCTTTTGCGCCACCGCTCTTTCTCGGTGCGGCGCCAGCCGCCTTGCTTCATTTGCTTGGCGATGAGGTTTCTCGTCCGGGAAGGAGCGTCTTCCGGCTCGGCACCGCGTGCCTTACCGTCGGAATGATATTTAACGGTGTCATCGAGATCTACGGCTCAGACAGTCCGCTTACAAAGTATTATTTTATCGCCGCCGCGGCGCTGTTTGTGACCGGGTTCGCGCTGATCATGATAAAATGTTTCAGACGGAGTGAAAACTGAAAAATCAATGAGAAAAAGGCACGCGTCGCGTGCCTTTATTCGTACAAAATTTATGCGTTTTTGCGGATCACGGTCGATTCGCCGTTTTGCTTGCGGAGCTTCTTGTCTGTGTACATATTGCTGTCAGCACGTTGAATGCAGCTTCTGAACGAATCGTCTTCGCCCTCGATCCTGTCGAATCCGGCTCCTATTGAGAGCAGATAGGGTGCGTTTCTTTCTTTGCACTCGACGGTGATCTGACGGCGGATATCTTCGATCAGCTCTTCGATGTCCATTGAATCATCGGATTGCGCGATCATTATGAACTCGTCTCCGCCGTATCTGCCGAGAAACAGGGCGGTGCTGCTTTTGTCAACGATCTTTTTCATGGATTCCGCGATGATTATAAGCGCGTTGTCGCCCTCTGCGTGACCGAACGTGTCGTTGATAGATTTGAAATCGTTTATGTCTATCATAATGATAAACGTTTGCTTTCCGTCAGACAGAAGCGAGCTTTTCTGCGAGGTCACGCGCATCAGCTGACCTCTGTTGTTAAGTCCGGTCAGCGGGTCGAGGGAGATCGAAGTCTCCATCGAAAGGATATTGAATATCAGCATCAGTATCGCGCAGCTGAAGCAGAAGATAGGCGTGTTCGGCAGAGCGACTATTTGCAGAAGCCCTCCGACTATAACGAGCAGCGGAAACGTGCCGATGTAAATATGCTTCTTTCTTTCGACGGGGTTCGTCTCGCGCTTTGCTTTGCGAAGCGAATAGAACAGGACCGCCGAGATATTGACCGCCGGAACGACGATGAGGAAAATGTTATATGCCGGCTTCAACGAAAGGTCTTCGCCGATCAGCGTTGTCGGAGCGAAAATGTAAAGGGATATCAGTATAGCGGTTGAAACGATGAAAGGGAACAATATGGCAAATTTGTTGATCGGTCTGTTCCTGTGCGGAGTCTGCTCGACCGCCATAGCGTACCTGAGCCACGTGTACGTGATCGCCGCCATAAAGAGATAATTTGTGAAGTTCGTTGCCGCAACGGTAAATCCGTTCTTCGGTATCACGCCGTCGATCACCATCGCCCATAAGACGTCTGATACGAAATAGCCCATAAACGCGATCAGCGCGTGATCATATTTGATCTGCTTTTCCTGCTTGTCTACGCTTAAAAGATCGTGGACCAGGATTATTGCAAAGAAGATCAAACAAATAATGTTCGACTCGGTGTAATAGATGATATAGTCCGACATATATCGGCATCCTCCGGAAAATCGGTTGAATTGGAGTCTTGAAAAGTGAGCGGTTCTTCTCAATAAACGCGGCTTGAACGGACGCAAAAACGGTAAATCCGTCAAAACCGCTCATATTATATTAATTATACACTATAAAAATAGAGATGTCAATTAATGTATTAAGGTTTATAAAACGTTTTTGAAAACAGTTCCGAGATAAGTATACACGGCAGAGCCGTGATGATATACAGCCCTGCGGGCTGATGATATACGCGCCTGCGGCGTGATGATATACCATTGCTTTCGCAATGGATAAAAAAATCCGACGGCTGTTGCCGACGGGGCCTTAGAATAAGACTATCCAAAAGATATATTTCAAAGCTAAAATCACCTAAAAGGTAAATACCTGCTGTCTTTGCAAACGGGTATTTGTCAAGATATGAATAAACCGTTCAAAGCGGTTCGGTGTGGGCACCGAACCCTACGAGATTCCGGACAATCGACGTTATCTGTAGATACCGATGCCTACACCGTTCCATTTTTGTTTGGCGTGTTATCTTGCCAAGCTCCGATTTCCCGATTTCTTCTCTTTAATAACTACCGTAAAGTATAAAATATTCAAAAGTGAAATCGCGCCTTTGGCACGGTGAAATCAAAGGCTTTCGCCTTTGGTGAAATCGTTCGCTACGCTTACGGTAAAATAAAATCCGTTCTTAACCCGAACGAAGCGAGGATTTCACCCCGAAGGGATTTCACCGCCCGATAGGGCGATTTCTCCCGTCCGTAAGGACGGATTTAGTTGAAAAGAGTGCCTTTTGATAGACAAAAGACACTCTTTTCATGTATAAGAACCCCAAAATGATACCAAAGCCAACTAAAAGCGCCAAAATGATACACTTTCTGCCTCTGTAAACCCGTATTAATTCGGATTATTGCACGTATTTTGAAAAAACATTCACGTATCTGCAGTCAAACGTAACAGATGTGATTTTTGAAAAAGGTATCTCATATGGTTCATCCTGCCAGATCCCGTCGGCATCAAAATGCCGAAAAAGGACTTTTGTTTTTAATACTCTTTCTATCCTGCCTATATAATATTCCCATTCGTCTTCATCTAAGCTTTCGTGTTCGATAATAATATTCTTACCAAGTCGGCTTAAAGACAGAAAAACGCTGCTCCAATCCGTAAGGTCGATATCCGGTGCGGAAACACCGTCTAAAACTTTTTCCGCTTTCAGAATATCAACATATTTTTCGTCATCTTTGATTTCAAGCTTTTTTATATCGCGGAACCTGCGTATAGAATAACCGTTTGTTATGAAATCCTCCTCTTTTAACGCATAGAACAGTTTTTCACTTGCGCCAAAAGGAAACCAATACGTATAATAGGCGTCATATTTCAGATGCATTCTGATTAGCGGCTTGGTATCAACGGATTTTCGGAACAGTTCGATCATCTCTGCTTTTTTCATGATTCTTTTCCTTTCGCTGTATTGATCGACGAGATCAGCATAACGCGGAGACTCGCACAGGAAGAATCAAGAGATTTATACGTTTGCTCGTCTATGTAATCAGTTTTGTAAAGAAGTTCAAGCCAATATCCCGTCTCATTTGCTTCTTTTAACGCTATCTGTAATTTTGCAATGAAATCCGGCTTGCCGTGAGCGTACTGAGCTTCGCGGATATTCGCTCCGATGGACGTGCCGCTTCTGCCGATTTGGTTGGAGATTATTGTTTCATGCTTTGATTTCAAGTCTTTGACAGAATTAATGATCTGAACGGCAAAATCGAGAGATTGAGTGCGAAGTTTTGATTCCTGCATATTTGATCCCTTTCAGTGAAGTTTTGCGGCGTTGCCGCAAAGTGAAGTTATGTCTTTGGCATAGTGAAGTTTGCCGCTTCGCGGCAAGTGAAGTTAAGTGTTCCTAATCGTGCCGTAAGGCACACTTCACAAGGCGAAGCCTTGCTTCACGTTCCGCGCCAGCGGAACACAAGTTGAAAGAAACTTGATTTGTCCGGTAGACAAATCAGGTTTCTTTCATGTGTAAGAGCGACTAAAAGTACCAAAGCCAAGCTAAGAACACCAAAAAGTACACCAGAATACTATTTGTTCAATTCTTCCGCTTGTTTTTCAAGTGCGCGGTAGTCGATTTTGCCGACTTTTGTCAGCGGAAACTTTGATAAAAAGTAATATCTTACAGGACGATATAGTTGATCGAGCTTTTCGTTAGCAAAACCGATCAACGATTGTTCTAATTCCTTCTTTTCCATATTATCTAAAGGCACAACAAACGCCACAGGTGCTTGGTTGATTACTTCATCGTTGATTGGTACAACAGCACATTTTTCAACATTCGGATGCTTAACTAATACCTTTTCAATATCAAGGCTGAAAACCTTTTTTGCCACACCGTTTGAAAAACATAGCATATATCTTTTCAGTCTTCCGCTAATATGAATAAACCCGTTTTCGGAAATGTATCCCAAATCACCGGAATGGATCCACAACAAGCCATCATCATGACGCCGTATTATATTGCTTGTTTCCTCGGGGTTATTCAGATAGCCAATCATCATAGATGGCGTGTGAATACAGATCTCCCCCTCTTTACCGCAAGGCAATTCTTTCCCGGTTTCTATATCAAAAGCCGAAACTATATTCTTTACAAAAGGAGCGCCAACGCTTCCAAACTCATAGGTATGACGATAATTAACAGAAACAGCGGCTCCGACCTCAGTCATGCCATATCCATTCATCAAGCAGTAAGGGCTTCCATGTTTTTCGAGATATGAATTAATCTTTCTTTCCGCTTTTTCGGGAAGAATATCACCTCCGGAAATC
Source organism: Clostridia bacterium (assembly GCA_017445115.1). The sequence goes on from JAFSUU010000125.1 coordinate 9,123, forward strand.
GGTGCAATTAAATACGACAGGTCGAAGTTTTCATTTTCATCTGCAAATGCTTCCCAAAAAGCAGGGCTGTACATAATGTGGTTCGGCTTGAACTTTTTACATAGTTGAGCGATTGTATCACTCATTGGAATACGCACGATCAGAGTCATTCCAACCGAAAGAGGGATCATAAGAGAACAAGTCACACCATACGCAATAAAAAGCGGGAGGACTTGCATCCATCTGCTCTTGCGGTATAACTCTTCTTCTCCGATAATGTACTGTTGTGCAACCGCGATAACAGCAAAATTGCTTAAAAGTACGCCCTTTGAGCCACCAGTCGTCCCCCCAGTATAAGTGATGAACGCAGGAGCTGCGGCGTCATGTGCTGTTTCAAAAGCGCCGGGGCAATGATTAATAAAGCTCTTCCAATTCATAAAACGAGGATCGCTAGGTAAAGGCAACGGCTTCAGCTTTTTGAATAACGCCGCGCCTATTCTGTTAAACAACGACATGCTTTGCATTAGATTTGCAACAATGACTTTTTGTACAGAGGTATGATTCAATATTTCCAGCACTTTATCTTGAAACAAATCTAAAATAAACACGATTTGTGAATCGGCATCCACAATATGCTTTTTAATCTCTTCAGGAGTATCGGCTCCATAGACCATATTTGCAACGGCACCGACTTTATTAAGCGCAAACATGAGAGAAACGGTTTCAGGAGAATTAATCATTATGACAGTTACAATATCACCTTGTTTCACACCGATTCCGGCAAGCGCACTCGCAATACGGTCAATCTCTTCAAACAAAGATCTATAACTGATATTTGTTCCATAATAGTTCAAAGCAATGCGGTCAAGATTGTCACTGTTGCATTTTAGGATATGTTCATATAGTGTACACTCTGGCAAAGGGGTGTTGATTGCCTCTTCGGAATAGTATTTCAGCCACGGTTTATCAATGGACGGATAGCCCGTCAGTTTCTTTTCTTCCACGTCTTTTTCCTCGTAATAAAAAAGTGCGCAGCCGAAGCCACGCACCGAAAAACGCACAACTCCGATTGCTGCGACACAATTGCTTTAACACCGAACAAGTGCAAAACGTGGAGAGCGCATTTTTACCAAAACAAAAACGCGCTTGTTCGATGAAAGCAATATGCAATTGTGTCGCAAGTTCAGTTTACCACAAGGAGCGTGAAAAATCAATATTTTCGGGCAATATTTGTATATTTCAGGGTTCAAATCCCTAACATTCGGCTTTTTTGTTTCTTCTTTGCAGAGCAAAGAAACGGGGGAAGAAGGTAAGGGAAAAAGAAAAATCGCCCGAGGGGGCGAAAGAGAAGTGATGTTTGCCGCCTTGCGGCAAGTGATGTATTTGCCTACGGCAAAAGTGATGTTTTGCGTCAGAGCCGCAAAGTGATGTGATGTGTTCCGCTAAAACCACTCACGCCCGCAGGCACATCACGTCCGAAGGACACATCACGCGCGTCAGCGCACATCACGTTCCGCTTGCGGAACACATCGTTCGCCAACAAAAAACAGTGATTTGGTAGACAAATCACTGTTTTTTGTTGGTGAGGACGAGTGGATTTGAACCACCGACCTCCTGCATGTCAAGCAGGCACTCTAACCAGCTGAGCTACGCCCTCACGTGCTAAACAGTATAACACATATATTTTATAAATGCAACCCCTAATTTGCATTTTTTCAAATTTTTTGCGAAAGCACTTGAAAATAAGCGTTATTGATGATATACTAAGGTCTACCGCACGAAAGGAGGAAACGCATGGCTGACAAGAAGGAACGCCGCGTTATTGCACAGAACCGGAAAGCGCGCCACGACTATTTCGTCGAAGATACTTACGAAGCGGGCGTTTCGCTTTTCGGAACGGAGATAAAGAGCATACGCGCGGGAAACGTGAATCTCAAGGATTCGTACTGCCGTATATTTAACGGCGAACTTTACGCGATAGGCGTCCACATTTCGCCCTATGAAAAAGGCAACGTGTTCAACCGCGATCCGATGAGAGAAAAGAAGCTTCTGATGCACAAAAAAGAGATTCTGAAGCTCTTTAACCTCACGTCGCGCGACAGTTACACGCTCGTTCCGCTCTCACTCTATTTTTCCGGATCCAGAGTAAAAATGGAGGTCGGACTCTGCCGCGGCAAGAAACTCTACGACAAGCGCGAGACCGATGCAAAGAATCAGGCGATGCGCGAGATGGAGAGAGGCTCAAAATACGATTGATATGGGGGCGTAAAGGTTTCGACGGGGATTTTGAGATACGATAAGCGGGTAGAGCCTGAGAAAGCTCTTAAATAAGTCTCAACTTAAATTTAAACGCTAACAATAGAGTAGCTCAGGCAGCCTAACGGCTGTGATGCCGCATTATAATGCGGCCCGTCTTCCCGGGGAGGTCCGCTGCCCCGGCTAAGACGTCATTTTTGCGGAGAACGTGAACGGCGAGTTTGACTTTGTAACCGTCACGCACTAAAAGCCTACCGTACTGCCGCCCCGACTGTCGGACGGCGGCGCGGGAAACTCAAAAGGCAGCCTGCACCCGGAGAAAGTTGTGTCAACGGATTTTCGGACACGGGTTCGATTCCCGTCGCCTCCACCAAAAAATACGACCCGTCGATGACGGGTCATATTTTTTGGTTATCCATTGCGAAAG
>JAFSUU010000126.1 GCA_017445115.1 Clostridia bacterium
AAAGAATTCTTTCTTCTTTGCTCAATATCAAAGGATTATGACGCATAGAGGAAAGAAAAAAGCAAAAGCTTTGCACCGTTCCGTGCAAAGCTTTTTTCTTTCCTGAAAGTTTTTTGATGGGGTTCGGGGAAACTTTTTTGCAAAAAAGTTTCCCCGCCTCTCATCTTCATTTCTTCACATGTTTCCTGTATCCGAGCGCAGTGCCGGGCATGCCCCCCTCGAGAAGGAGCGCCTTGTATCCGCGCATCATCGAAGTCGTCTCGGGAAGATTTTCCGGCTCGGACTCGCTGTTTTCACGGTAGAAAATGCGCCAAAGATCTTCAATCGACTCGTATCTCTCGGCGACGGTGTACTCCGACGCGAAACGAAGAATATTAGAGTCCTCAGGCATAAATTCCTTCATTCCGTCGAAAAGAAGCCACGAACCGCACATAAAGATTATCGGCTCGTCCTCGCCGAAGAACCTCGAAAAATAATCCGCCGCGAGATCGTACGACTTGTCGCACTCTTCCTTTGAAAACGGTATCCTTTCGTTAGAGGGGATGTGTACGTTGATGACCTTCTGCCCCGCTTTTATGTCGAACTCTTCGTTCTTGAAATCGCGCGGCGCCTGTTCAAGCTCGAACTCAAGCCTGTTGAAAGCGAGAAGCTCCGCGCTGTAAAATCTGCCGAACCAGTTTACGAAAGTGCCCCACTCGCCGTACATCTTATAGCACTCGTTGAGCTTGAAGCGAAAATCCTCCATCGAGTCGAGCCAGACCTTTTCGGTCAGCCCCTTTGCCTCGTATACCGGATAGGAATACATCGCGGTGCAGAGGAAAAATACCATCTTGCAGCCGTACTCCGGCCCTTTCATCGCGCGAGCCGACAAAACGGCGTCGTTTATCACCATCCCGAACTCAAGCGCGCCGGTCTTGCGGTACTGCTCTATATGCCCGCTCAGCAGAGCAAAGCTCTCTTCGTTCTCCGCAATTCTGTCGTAAATGTATAAGAGCGCCGTCACCGCGTCATCGTGGAATTCAATTCTGCGCATGAAGCGCTCAAGGTCTGTTCTGTACGAGTTTTTCATATCTTTTTTGCCCCGTCGATTATCTTTCTGCAAAGCGCGACCGTGCCGAGAGACGAGTCCGCGCTGACCGCATCGAACGGCTCCCCGGACTCGAGACGCGAGACGAAATACTGGATCTCTCTCGTATATCCGTCAAGAGTCCCGCACGGTGCGCCGACGTCGAACATCGGCAGCTCGGGCGTGAGTTCGACCGCGTTCCCGTTTTCGGTCAGCTTGTCGCCCGCAGAGACGACCATACCTCCCTCAAAGATCGCAGTGAAGCCGCAGGTGAAAGGAATGTACGTCTTGTACCAGCCCCCTTCGGCGGAGACGGAAAATCCGTCGTACTCGAGCGTGACCGCGGAATACTCTGTCTTGTCTTTCTGCGTGTAATACACGCCGGAAAAATCCTTCGGATCGCCGAACATGTATCTGGCAAAATCGATATCGTGTATAGAAAGATCAAGAATGACGCCGCCCGCCTTGTCAAAATCCTGCATCCAGTTGTCGCATGACGTGGCAGGGATCGACGAAATGCGCTTCATATCCAGCCGAAGCAATTTTCCGAATTTTCCGGAATCTATTACGCTCTTAAGATAAACGTACGGCGCCATAAATCTGACTACGTGCGCGATCATGAGCCGCTGCCCCGTGCGCTTCGAAGCCTCGATCATCCTTGCGGCGTCCTCCGGGTAAAGCTCCATCGGCTTCTCGCAGAGCACGTCGCACCCCATCTCCATCGCCCTCACCGCGAGGTCGGCGTGAGTGTACGTCGGCGTGACGATGTCGACGAAATCCGGACGGACCGTCTTGATCATCTCTTCCATATCGGAATACAGCGGCATTTCGATCTGAAAGTTCGTAAGCTTTTCCCTTGCCATATCGTATCTGACGTCGCAAACGGCGGCAAGCTCCGAGCCCTTCACTTCGCGGTGGGAGAAAAAGTGGCCGTTTCCCATATTGCCGAATCCGACCTGTGCTCCTTTTTTCATGTCAAGTCTCCTTTTCAGCGGGCAAGAGTGAAATGAGATTTTCGAGAAATTCCTTCGCGAAAATTATATCTTTTATCTGTTCTTCACCGTCGATCTCACGTTCGATCGTGATCGTTCCGTCAAAGCCGACCTCGTGAAGTCTCGGGATGAGCCTTTCAAAGCAGACCTTTCCGTCGCCTATCCTGACCTCGGAGCCGAGATACGATCCCGTCGTCGGGTAGAGTCCGTCCTTGCCGTGAAGCTCCATGACGTACTTGCCGAAAACGTCGAGCGCGTCGACCGGATTTGCTTTTCCGTAAAGGATCAGGTTTGCAGGGTCAAGATTGATGCCGAGATTTCCCGTCCCGACCGCTTCAATCGTGCGAAGCAGAGTGACCGGAGTCTCCTGCCCCGTTTCAAAGAGCAGATACTGCCCTCTCTCTTTGCAGTATTCCGCGACCTCGCGTATCGCCTCGACTATCGCCGGGTATTCCGGGTCGCCCGGAAATTCGGGCAGAAATCCCATGTGAGTTATGACCTTACCGACGCCGAGCACCTTTGCAAAATCGCTGCCGACTTTGAGATCAGCTATCCTCTGCTTGCGGTATTCCCTCGGGACGAGACCGAGCGTCGTGGGACCTTCCGTGAAATTCCACGCCTTCGGACCCGACCAGCCGCGCCAGACCGCCGTAACGGTGATGCCGCATTCTTCGGCTTTCTTTTTTACCTTCTCCGCGAGCTCTTCTGTCAAAAAAGAAGAATCGTCCCACGCGTTGAACTGGCAGCTCAGAATGCCGATCTCCCTCATTTTTTCGAACTCCCGCTCGTAATTGCCGAGCGGCACGATAACGCCTATATTCATCACTTTACCTCAATATATTGTATTCGTAATTAGTATAACAGATATATCTCGGCTTTTCAATGGTTTTTTAGAATTATTCAAAGCTTACCCTGCTTTCTTTTGAAAAAGAATTCCCCGACAAAAAGCAAAAGCGCTCCCGGAACGAATCGTTCCGGGAGCGTTATCAGATCAAATATTCAATTCAAATCAAACCTTGTATCTTGTTATTTTATTACCGTATAGCTTCCTGCGAGCATCTTCTTCATAGCCGATATGTCTTTTGAATTGATTCTGTCGTTTCCGTCGAGATCGGCGCGGTCGTTGCCCGCTTCGTCAAGTACGAGGACCGACGTGATAATTTTCTTAAGCGCCGACAGATCCTTTGAGTTGACTCTGTTGTCTCCGTTAACGTCTCCGACGTACGAGTAATCCGACGTCAGAGTAACGTCGCTCTCCGGCATCGTCATCGTATAAACGCGTCCGTTTTCCGTTTCGTTGGTCGCGCTGTACTTACCTCTGACTACGTCCGCCCCGCTCCACGTGAAGAATCTGTACGCGGTGCCGTAAGTATCATGTTTCAATGCGAGCGTCGGAAGCGTGACCTCCGCTCCGACCTCAAACTCGCCGAACACCTCTCCGTCGCAGATCACTTTGAACGATCCCGAGTTATAATCGGGATTCTCAGTCCCGCATCCGTGCAAGCAGTACTCCTCGCCGTCGACAAATTCGTGGCCGAATTTAAGGCAATAATCCGACGCGTCGTCAAACACGAAAAGCGCTCCGTTCACGGAGGTAAACTCTATCTTCTCATCATCGACATTTATCGTGTTATAGACAGAGCACAAGACGTTGACCGGGTACTCGCCGGCCTCGACTTGAGAGGTGTCAAAAACAACGTTGAAGAGTACGCCGTCGTCTGTCAGATTACTGATAGAATCGTTTTCAACCGTTATCGTGACGACTCTTGTATTATCATAATTGATCCTGCCGGTTTTATCGAGCAGATCTTCCAATTCAAAATAATATTCAAGAGCCTCGGTCAACGTCATATCCGACTCAAAAACAGTGAGCTTTTTCTCTGCGAGAACGGAATCTGTCAGATCGACCGAACTATACGCCGCGTCAGCGTCATAGAGTACGAAGATCTGTATGCTCCATATCCCCGGGTTGCCGGTAATCGTGACCGGTATCTTTACGGACTCGTCTCCCGTGATGATCCCCGTATCGACCGTTTCAACTGTCGGCTCTTCTTCGACGGCAAAAGACGCAAAGGGCAGCGCCGCCAGTAAATTGACGATAAGTGCGATGATAATAAATACAGACGTGGTTTTTTTCATCAAATGCCTCCGGATATTAGCGGAAAAGCGCAAATTATTTTCTATAATAATACTCTATCATAATTGCATTCATTTTGCAATACCTTTTTCTGCCACGACGCAAAACGCCCCGCGGAATATCCGCGGGGCTCTGCATTGAAAGATTAATTACTCGTAAAGCTTCGAGTACTTCGTGAGTCTCTCGTATTTCTCCTTTGCGGCTTTCTCCGCTTTTGCGAAGAGGACCTCCGCTCTGTCGGGGAACTGCTGCATAAGTCTGGAGTAACGGTTCTCGCTCTTGATGAACTCGAGGTAGTCAGCGCTGGGCTCCTTGGAGTCGAGCGTGAAGGGATTCTTGCCCTCCGCTTTTGCGGCGGGATTGAACCTGAACATCTGCCAGTAGCCGGCTGCGACTGCCTTTGCCATTTCTTCCTGGCAGTTCTTCATGCCGCCCTTGACACCGTGCATTTCGCAAGGTGCGTAGCCGATGATGATCGACGGGCCGTGGTAAGCTTCAGCCTCGGTGAGAGCCTTGAGCGTCTGGTTCTTGTCGGCGCCCATTGCGATCTGAGCGACGTAAACGTAACCGTAGCTCATCGCGATCTCAGCGAGATTCTTCTTGCCGATAGCCTTTCCTGCAGCCGCGAACTGAGCGACCTGACCGATATTGGAAGCCTTGGAAGCCTGTCCGCCTGTGTTGGAGTAGACTTCGGTATCGAATACCATGATGTTGACGTCTTCGCCGGAAGCGATAACGTGGTCGAGACCGCCGAAGCCGATATCATAAGCCCAGCCGTCGCCGCCGAAGATCCAGATGGACTTCTTTGCGAGGTATTCTTTCTCGGCGAGGATCTTTGCTCTGAGCTCAGCGCACTTCTCGCATCCGCCCTCTTCGAGCATAGCGATGAGAGCCTTTGCGGCGGGAGCATTTGCGGCGCCGTCGTCGACTGTGTCGAGATAATTCTTTATGATCGCTTTCTTCTCTTCGTTCGTCGCGATCTCATAGAGCTCTTTGACGTAACCGATGAGTCTTTCGCGGATCGTCTTCTGGCCGAGGTAGATGCCGAGACCGTGCTCAGCGTTGTCCTCGAACAGGGAGTTTGCCCAAGCGGGACCGCAACCCGTGCCGTTGTTCACGGTGTAGGGAGTTGCGGGAGCCGAGCCGCCCCAGATGGATGAACAGCCGGTCGCGTTCGAGATATACATTCTCTCGCCGAAGAGCTGAGTGATGAGGCGGGCGTAAGAAGTCTCGGCGCATCCTGCGCAGGAGCCGGAGAACTCAAGCAGCGGCTGCTTGAACTGGCTGCCCTTGACTGTGTTGTTGATGAGCTCGGGCTTCTCCGAGACGTTCTCTACAGCGTAGTTGAACGGAGCCTGCTGGTCGAGCTGTGTTTCCTGGAGAGCCATACGGATCGCGATCTTTTCGGGCGTTCCGTCTTTCTCCGCCTTTGCGGAAACGGGGCATGCCTTTACGCAGAGCGTGCATCCCATACAGTCGAGCGGGGAGATCGCCATTGTGAATTTATAATCTGTCTTGATTACGGGTTTTGCTGTGTACTTCGTAGCCGCGGGAGCGCCTGCCGCCTCTTTTTCATTGAGGGCGAACGGACGGATAGCGGCGTGAGGACATACGAACGCGCAGCTGTTGCACTGGATGCAGTTTTCGGGGATCCACTCGGGTACGTAGACTGCGACTCCGCGCTTTTCGGAAGCTGCGGCGCCCTGCGGGAACGTACCGTCAACGTATTCGGAGAACGCGGAGACGGGAAGCGTGTCGCCTGCCATAGCTCCGACGGGAGATACGACTTTGTTGACAAATCTCTCGAGGTCTTCTCTCTTGGACTCGAAGCCCGCCTTCGGAGCGTCGGCTGCGGGGTTCTTCCAGGACTCGGGAACTTCGACTTTGACGAAAGCGTCTGCGCCTGCGTCGATAGCCGCATAGTTGAGGTCGACCATCGCCTGGCCCTTCTTTATGTAGGACTTGTATGCCATCTTCTTCATGTAGTCGATAGCTTCATCCTTCGGAAGGATAGCGGCGAGAGCGAAGAACGCGGACTGAAGGACCGTGTTCTTGACCTTCGCGTTTCCGATCTTCTCGGACGCGATGTGTGTTGCGTTGATCGTATAGAAATTGATGTTGTTGTTTGCGATGTAAGCTTTTACAGCTGCGGGAAGATGCTCGTCAAGCTCCTTTGCATCCCACGCGCAGTCGAGCATGAACGTACCGCCCGGCTTTACGTCGGAAACGATATCGTACTTGCCGATATACGCCTGATTGTGACAAGCGACGAAGTCTGCCTTTGTGATGTAGTACGGGCTCTTGATCGCCTTGTCGCCGAAGCGGAGGTGAGAGATCGTAACACCGCCGGTCTTCTTCGAGTCATACTGGAAGTATGCTTGAATGAACTTGTCGGTGTGGTCGCCGATGATCTTGATGGAGTTCTTGTTCGCGCCGACTGTTCCGTCGCCGCCGAGACCCCAGAATTTGCAGGAGATAGTTCCCTTTGCAGCCGTGTCGGGAGCGTCTTTCTCTTCGAGGGAGAGTCCGGTCACGTCGTCAACGATGCCGATCGTGAAGTTTCTCTTCGGCTCTGCCTTCGCGAGGTTCTCGTATACTGCGAAGATGGACTTCGGAGGCGTGTCTTTCGAGCCGAGACCGTATCTGCCGCCGACGACTTTGATGTCGGATCTGCCCGTTACGGAGAGAGCCGCGACAACGTCGAGATAGAGAGGTTCGCCGAGGGAGCCGGGCTCCTTCGTTCTGTCGAGAACTGCGATCTTCTTGCACGTTGCGGGGATAGCTTCAGCGAGCTTTTCAGCGACGAAAGGTCTGTAAAGACGGACTTTGACGAGACCGACTTTTTCGCCTGCAGCGAGCATATAGTCGATGACTTCCTCTGCGACGTCGCAGACGGAACCCATGGCGACGATGACGCGATCTGCGTCCGGAGCGCCGTAGTAGTTGAAGAGTTTATAGTCTGTGCCGATCTTGGCGTTGACTTTTTCCATGTACTCCTCGACGACTGCGGGAAGCGCGTCGTAGTAAGAGTTGCATGCTTCTCTGTGCTGGAAGAAGATATCACCGTTTTCAGCGGATCCGCGGAGAACGGGATGCTCGGGATTGAGGGATCTCTGTCTGAAAGCGGCGATGGCGTCTTTGTCTACCATCTCCTCGAGATCTTTGTAGTCCCATACTTCGATCTTCTGGATCTCGTGAGAGGTGCGGAAGCCGTCGAAGAAGTTGAGGAAAGGAACTCTGCCCTTGATAGCGGAAAGATGTGCTACCGCTGCAAGGTCCATGACTTCCTGCGGGTTGCTCTCTGCGAGCATAGCGAAACCGGTCTGACGGCACGCGTAAACGTCGGAATGGTCACCGAAAATGTTCAGAGCGTGAGACGCGACGCAGCGCGCGGAGCAGTGGATGACGCAGTGGAGAAGCTCTCCGTCGAACTTGTACATATTGGGGATCATAAGGAGAAGTCCCTGAGAAGCCGTAAACGTCGTCGTGAGCGCGCCGGCTGCGAGAGAGCCGTGTACTGCGCCTGCGGCGCCTGCTTCGGACTGCATTTCAACGACCTTTACCTTGTCGTCAAAAATGTTTTTGAGTCCCGTTGCGGACCAAGCGTCCGTGAGCTCCGCCATGACTGACGAGGGCGTGATGGGATAGATCGCGGCAACTTCGGTAAACGCATACGACGCTGTCGCAGCGGCGGTGTTGCCGTCCATGGATTTCTTGATTCTTGCCATGAGTGTTCCTCCTGAAATTTATATTATTAATTTAATTGATCGCTTGTCGTGGTTCATTCCCACATCTATTTATTATACATTGATTTTTCTGTTTTGTAAATATATAAAATTAATAAAAATCGACCTGCTTTTCCGTATATTTACGGCTCACGCTTCACCGCCGAGGTATCTTTCAAAATAGAAAAGATACTGCTGAGCGATGCCGGCGGCGGCACCGAGCGCGTGATAGTCGAATTTCGGAGAAAAGCGGCGCTCAAGCACCTTTTTGATCCACACGTCGACCGGAAACGCGTCGTACCTTTCAAATCCGAAGAGCAGAGTGCACGCGGCGACTTTCGGACCGACGCCTTTGAGCGCGACGAGGAGCCGTTCCGCGTCGGCGTAATCCTTTGCCGAAGCGATCTTTTCAAGAAGCGACGCGTCGTCAGACACGGCTTTTGCGGCGGCGTATATGTATTTTGCGCGGAATCCAGTGCGCAGAGCGAATAACTCGTCTTCGCCCGCCGCGGCGAGCGACGCGGCGCTCGGAAAATCCCTTGCCCCTCCGATATCCTCGCCGTATTTCTCGCACATCGCGGATATTATTTTTTTGATCCTCGGGATGTTGTTGTTCTGCGACACGATGAACGAGCAAAGCGCCTCCCATCTGTCCTGCCGCAGAATTCTTATCCCGCGGGATGACGCAACGGCGCGCCTCATCATTTCGCGGTCCGCACCCTCGGGAACGCCCGATATGATCGATTCGTTCAGTTCGTCGTAATCAACGTCGAGCGCGAGGTAATTCTCCCAGATCGGGAAATCATTTTCCCCGGCGCCGATGATATATATTTCGCCCGGCCCGTTCTGTGCGAATCCGATTTTTTTCCCTCTCGCGACGCCGGAGAACTCCGTCTTATATTCCGAGCTCTCTACCGGATCGAATCTGAAGCACTGGCCGCAGTCGAACGTGGAGAACACAGAAAAATCGCCGACTCCCCCGACGCGAAGGACTCCGCCTTCCGAAGATATAACGTAAGCTGACATACCTATCCCTCATTTACCGACGCAGAATTTTGAAAAAATGCCGTCTATTATCTCGTCCGACACGTCCCTGCCGTCTACCATGCGAAGCTCGGCTATCGCTTCTTCGCAAACCACACCGACGGCGTCGAGCGGACTTCCCGCTTCAAGCGCCGATTTAGCCGAAGAAAGAAGTTCCGACGCTCTGTCGAGAGACGCGCGCTGAACGGCGCTCCAAACGACCGCGTCCGACGAAAGATCTATGCCGTCCTCGTTGTAAAGCTTAGATATCGCCGCCTCGAGCGCCTCTTTTCCCTCTCCGGACGAAGCGGACAGCGAAACGCGTCTTTCAAAACCTGATAAAGCTTCCTCGTCTCCGGCGGAAAGACCTGACGCGAGGTCGTTTTTATTGAGAACAAGAATCTTTTCCGCTCCGAGTGACAAAACTCGACTTGCGAGTTCTCTGTCGTCCGGGGTCAGACCCTCGGACGTATCTACCACGAAAATTATAAGTTCCGCATCCTCAAGCTTTGAATAAGCTCTGTCGACGCCGATCTTTTCAACTCTGTCATCGGTCTCTCTGATGCCCGCGGTGTCGAGCAGACGCAGCGTCACGCCGCCTACGTCGGCGGTGTCCTCAAGCGTGTCCCTCGTCGTCCCCGCGACGTCGGTGACTATCGCCCTGTCCTCGCCGAGAAGCAGATTGTAAAGCGAGCTTTTTCCGACGTTAGGTCTGCCGCAGATGACCGTTTTGACGCCGTCCGATACTGCGCGCCCCGTTCTGTAAGTGCGGCGGAGCGCGTCGGTCGCCTCAAGCGCCGATGAAACAACTGAATATATCCTGTCTTCGCCTTCTGTCCCGACGTCCTCCTCGGGATAATCTATCGCGGCGTAAAGCGCGGTCATGACGTCGATGAGTTCATCGTCGATTTTTGAAAGCGCGCCGGACAGATTTCCTCTGACGGCGCCCGACGCCATCGCGGCGCGGCTTCCGGTGTCGGCGTCTATCAGCTTGCCGACCGCCTCCGCCTCCGAAAGCGAGAGCTTTCCGTTGATGAACGCGCGGCGCGTGAACTCCCCGGGCCCCGCAGGTTCGGCTCCCGCGGCGAACACCGCCTCGAGCACCGCCTTCGTCACCCAGACGCCTCCGTGGCAAGAGAGCTCCGCCATGGACTCGCCCGTGAAAGATCTTCCCTCTTCAAAGAGGGTACAGATCCCGGTATCTATTGTTCGTCCGTCCGACACGATCTCGCCGTAGACCGCCGTTCTGTACGGGCGCGACGTCAAAGAAGCTCCGCCCTTCGGAACGAAGCATTTTTCAAGTGTTTTTCCGGTATCTTTACCGCTTATTCTGACGACCGCGATGCCTCCCTTGCCTCTCGGCGTGGAGACCGCGGCGACCGTCGCAAAAGGATCTTTTACGTACATATCGCAAGACCTTTCAATATAATTATCTGTCGTGCCGTCCGGTCAGTTTTATGATCAGGGACAGGTCGTCCGGCTGAACTTTTGCCTCGTGGGCAGCTTTATTGCGCCTTATCTCGCCGCATTTTGTGCAGCGGTGGATGATCGTATAGCCGCCTTTTTTCGTGTTTGGTTCGGCGCCTACCGGTTCCATTTCTCCGCCGCATTCGGACGCCCGGTCGCCGGGATTGACGTCGAGATGAAGCGACCACAGGCAGAACGGGCAATGATTTCTCGAAGTGTATCCGAGCGGCAGAACTTCCATCCCGCAGTGCGCGCAGATGAATCCGCCGTCGTTTTTCGTAAACCTTTTTGCTTCCACGGGTCAGCCGAGCCTTTCGCACTCGCCTATGACGAGGGACAGCGCGAAATCCGCGGCGAGTGTACGGATGCTCTCTCTCGGCATATTCTCCCCAAAATACTCGGTGTAGGTCTTTACTCCGCGCTCCGACGCGATCCCGAAGCAGACCATCCCGACCGGTTTTTCGTCCGTTCCGCCGGAAGGTCCGGCGATCCCTGTCGTTGAGACCGCGATATCGGCGCCGAGACGCTCTCTCGCGCCGAGCGCCATTTCGCGCGCCGTCTCCTCCGAGACCGCGCCGTGCGCCGCAAGCGTCGAGGAGAAGACTCCGAGCACCTTCATTTTGACGTCGTTCGAATATGAGACTACTCCTCCTTCGTACGCCGCCGAAGCGCCGGGAATGTCTGTTATCCTCTTTGCCACAAGTCCCCCGGTACAGCTCTCCGCCGTCGCGAGGGTAAGTTTTCTGTCAGTCAGCGCGGCTACCGCGCCGTAAGCGATGGGATCATTCTGCATTTTGGATCTCCTCCGTCTCCGCAGTCTCTTCGGTCTCGGTTTCATCCGGCTCTTTCTCCGCTACGCTCTTTTTCGCGTAGCGAAGGAACGCGACGAGCATCAGAACGTAGCAGACCGTTTTCGGCAGCATAAGAGCACCGAGTGCCGGAACGAAATTCGCCGCCGCGAAGACCGGTATGTAGAAAAGGAACGAAAGCGCCGTCCAGAGCCACACTCTGCCGAGCGTCTTTTCCTCATTCCGTTTTTTATAATAAAGCACGACGATCAGTACCCCGAGCGCAACGAACGGTATATTTCTGAGTATCGTCCAGAGGTACGGGCTCTCGTTCGTTCTCCAGTTGTTGAACGGAAGCACGCACAAGGCGAGCCGCGCCCAGTAAAGAACGAAAAACGTTATATGGAACGCCTTCGGTCTCTTCCCGAAAAGTGACATATAAGCAAAATACAGAATGAGATAAAACAGAGTCATCGTGATCGACGTCACGAGCTTGCCCGTGCCGAGCCACGCCGTCAGGTCAGCGTCCGAAAAATAGTTCAGCACCCTCGGTACGAGGTGGAACGCGTCGCCGACGCCGAGGAAGAGCGCTGCAAGGCCGAACATCTTTGACGCCTGGTTCTTTCCGCGTATCAGGATGATTATCCCCGCGGTTATCGCGAACACGAGATACAAAATATCGAAAATGCTCTCTCCGTATTTCATTTTTCCCTCCGTGCTTTTTGATCACATATTATATCAATTTATATCATAACATAAAAAAACGGTTTGTACAACATTATTTTTACAGAGGAAAGCGGAGAAGAAGAAAAATGCGGGGAAACTTTTTTCAGAAAAAAGTTTCCCCTCGCTTTCAAAAAACTTCTTTGAAGTTTTGAAAAACAGAGTATTATTTTCCTCCGGACGATTCTATCGCGCGGATCTTGTCGCGGAGGTAAGCCGCCTCTTCGAATCTGAGCTCTTTCGCCGCTTTCTGCATCTCTGCGCGAAGACGGGCGACGGTCTCCTCTTTCTCCTTCTTCGACATACGGTCGCTTCCTTTGTCCGTCTTTCTTCCCTTGCCGTACCTTGCGGTCTCGGCGTTCGAGGTGATCCGGATGAGGTCGCGGATGTCCTTCTTTACCGTCTCCGGAGTGATGCCGTGCTCCTCGTTGTACTTCTGCTGGATCGCACGGCGCCGATTCGTCTCGTCGATCGCGCCTCTCATCGAATCGGTGATCTTATCGCCGTACATTATGACTCTGCCGCCGACGTTTCGCGCCGCTCTGCCTATCGTCTGTATGAGCGACGTTTCGCTTCTGAGAAATCCCTCTTTGTCGGCGTCGAGTATTGCGACGAGCGTGACCTCCGGGAGGTCGATCCCCTCTCTCAGAAGGTTTATCCCGACGAGAACGTCGTATTCGCCCATACGCAGGTCGCGTATCAGCTCGACGCGCTCCATCGTCTCGATCTTATGGTGAATGTATTTTACCCTTATTCCCTGCGAGTCGAGATACTCCGCGAGATCCTCTGCCATTTTGGTCGTCAGAGCGGTGACGAGGACTCTCTCGCCGCGCACTACCGTGCGCTTGATCTCAACTATGAGGTCGTCGACCTGATTCTCGACAGGGCGCACCTCGACCTCGGGATCGAGAAGTCCGGTCGGTCTTATGACCTGCTCGACGATCTGCTCGGAGTGGTCTTTCTCATAGTCCGCGGGAGTTGCCGAGACCATGACGACCTGCCCGAGCCTTTCCTCGAATTCATTGAAGAACAGCGGTCTGTTGTCGTAAGCGAGAGGCAGACGGAAGCCGTATTCGACAAGATTCGTCTTTCTCGCGCGATCGCCTCCGCTCATTCCTCTGACCTGAGGGATCGTCGCATGGGACTCGTCGATGAACATTATGTAATCTTTCGGGAAATAGTCGAGAAGAGTGTACGGCGTTGAGCCGGGCGCGCGGCGCGCGAGAACTCTCGAATAGTTCTCGATGCCGGAACAAAAACCTATCTCGCGAAGCATTTCAAGGTCGTATCTCGTGCGCTCCTCTATCCTTTGCGCTTCGATGTTTTTGCCCTGACTTTTGAAAAACTCTATCCTTTCGGCGAGCTCGTCTTCGATCTCTTTGAACGCCGCTTCGCGGCTCTCGGGAGCGACGACGTAATGGTTCGCCGGGTAGACCGCGACGTACTTGATATACCGCTTCACCTTTCCGGTCAGCGGTTCTATCTCCGCGATGCGTTCGATCTCATCGCCGAAAAATTCCACGCGGAGCGCGGTCTCGTTCGTATTTGTCGGGAAGATTTCGAGCGTGTCTCCTTTGATACGGAACGTGCCGCGGACGAAATTCATATCGTTTCTGTTGTACTGCGTGTAGACGAGCTTTGAGACTATCTCGTCGCGGGAGACTTCCATCCCCTCTCTCAGTCCGACTATCTGCGAGGAATATTCCGCGGGCGAGCCGAGCGAGTAGATGCAGGAGACCGAGGCGACGATTATAACGTCCCGCCTTTCAAAGAGAGCGGATGTCGCGCTGTGGCGCAGGCGGTCGATCTCGTCGTTGATCGCCGCGTCCTTTTCGATATAGATATCCTTGCCCGGAACGTACGCTTCGGGCTGATAATAGTCGTAGTATGAGACGAAGTACTCTACCGCGTTCTCCGGGAACATCTCGCGGAATTCCCCATAGAGCTGCGCGGCGAGCGTTTTATTGTGCGCGAGAACGAGAGTAGGACGGTTCACGGCGGCGATGACGTTCGCCATCGTGAAAGTCTTGCCGGAGCCGGTGACTCCGAGCAGCGTCTGATATTTCATTCCCGACTCGATGCCGCCGACGAGCGCCGAGATCGCCTCGGGCTGATCTCCCGTCGGAGTGTATTCCGATACGAGCTTGAAACGGTCCATCCGTCTCCTCCTTTCGCCGCGCCGCGGCTTTTATTTTACGGTGAGTCCTGCAAATTTCGCGCCGACGAAGGCGGCAAGCGCCAACGGCGACGTCTCTATCTGACAGCCGACCTTTCCCGCGCTGACGCAAAAAGCTTCGCGCCCTTCCGCGCTCACGTCAAAGAACGTCGGAAACGGTTTCTTCATACCGACGGGCGAACATCCTCCGTGAATATATCCGGTGAGCGGAAGAAGCTCCTTCTGCTTTATCATCGAAATGCTCTTCACTCCCGCCGCTCTTGCCGCGGCTTTGAGGTCGAGCGTCTCCGCGACCGGTATCACAAAAACGAAGTGGAGTCCGCCGGGCGCTTCCGTGACGAGAGTTTTGAAGACCTTTTCCTCATTCTCGCCGAGTATCTTTGCTATCGTAACGCCGTCTGTCACGGACGGATCGTATTCGTGAGGGATATAATCTATTTTCGCCGCGTCGAGAAGGCGCATCACGTTAGTCTTTTCCGTTTTTTCCGTCTTTTTCGCCATATCAGAACCCGAAATATCCGAGAACGAGGTTGACCGTTGCGGCGACGCCGTCGATGTGAGTGCGCTCCATTCCGTGAGACGCGTGGACGCCGGGGCCGATCAGCGCACCGGGCACATCGTAGCCCGCGTCGCGCATAGCGCCGACGTCGGAACCGTAGTACGGATAAACGTCGACGGCGTAAGGAAGTTTTTTCTTCTTACAGATCTCAATGAGTTTGTTTGTCAGTTCGTAATCGTAAGGTCCGGTCGAGTCCTTCGCGCAGATCGAAACGTCGTGCTCGGTGCAGGAGAGATCTTCTCCGATACACCCCATATCGACGCCGAGCATCGATTCGAGCCCTTCGGGCACCCAGGCGGCGCCGTGGCCGACTTCTTCGTAGACCGTTATAAGTATTTTCAGCGTCTTCTCCGGCACGAGTCCTTTTTCGTGCATCAGGTGGATCGCGGTCAGAATACACGCAACGCCGCCCTTGTCGTCGATGAATCTCGACTTGAGGTAGCCGCTCTCGGTCACCGTCGTCTTGGGGTCGATGCAGATATAGCAGCCGTTCTCGATACCGAGAGCTGCGGCGCCGTCTTTTCCGTCGAAATCGACATCGAGGCGGACGTACATTCCGCTCTCGTTTCTCTCTCTCGATTCCGCGTCTTTATACACGTGAGAAGAAGGGCTCTCGGACAGAATAGTTCCGCTGTACTTCCTGCCGTCGCGGGCGATGATTGTGCAGTATTCACCGTCGAGCGTCGGAAGCTGAGGACCGCCGACTCTGGTGAACTTTACCTTTCCGTCTCCCGACACCGATCTAACCATAGCGCCGAGTGTATCTACGTGAGCGCAGGCGCCGATTACGCCCTCGCCCGATCCCTTGACGGTGAGCAGCGCGCAGCCTTTTTTCGTAAGTTCAAAACCGCATCCGTTCTCTGCCGCGAATTTTTCGAGCACGGGCATTATTTCGCGAGTGTATCCGCTCGGAGACGGAGCGGCAAACAGCTCCTTCGCCGTCTCAAAATAGTATTTTTCAAATTCGGAAGTTTCGTATTTCATATTTTCACCCCGCCGTTATTTTTTCCGCAAAGCGCAAAAGGGCAGCCGCACGGCAACTGCCCGGATATGATACGTTTTTTGTGCTTCATACCGTTATGCCGCCTTGCCGAGACTGTATTCAGTATAGCAGATGCGGCGCGATATTTCAAGCACCCGACGGATAATTATTGAAGCTACGGAGGCTCGGGCTTTCAGTCAGAAAAACAGCTCGATATCGCATTTTTTGAGAAAATCCGGGCGGCACGCCTCGTCGCCTACCGGGATCCCTCTCGCTCTCATCGAAAACAGTTTGTGCATTACGAGTCCTCTCATAGTTCCGAACGACGACACGATCTGCCCTTCGCTCATTCCGCTGTTTCTGAGCGTCAGGATATCGTCGTCGGTGATGAGAAGCTCGGCGGCAAAGACGTCCGCCTCCCTTTCCGCCACGCCGTAGAGCGAATCGTCGCTCGGCTCCTCGTAGATCTTGCCCGAGAAAATACGCTTTCTGTGAAGCACCGCGTGGCCGAGGATGTGCGCCGCCGTGATCCGCCTCATCGACTCCGGCATATCGTTGCCTATCGCGACGTAGACCTTTCCCTTCACGGCGCAGATCATACCCCGGAGTCCGTCGGGCGCGCCGTTTTTTATCGTCGCTTTTCTCTCCCTCAGGATCAGTTCGGGATCCCTCGTTCCGTAGACCGCCTCGCAAGCCTTTACGAACTTGTATATGTATTCCGCAGTCATTTTCCCCTCCGTGTTTTTTCTAATTCTAACACCGGGAAAAGACGATATATGCCGCAACGTGTCGGCGATGCAAAAAAACATTCAAAGCTCTTATTTATATTGACTTAAATCGACAATGATAGTATAATTATTACAACATAATTTATAATTTATGAGGTGACAATATGTTTTGCAGAAACTGCGGAAACAATATCCCCGACAACGCCCCCTTCTGTCCCAACTGCGGGACCGCGACCGGTGCGGGACAGCAGCAGTATCAGCAGCCCCGGCAGCAATACCAGCCGCCGCAACAGCAGCAGAATTACGGTCAGCAGCAATACGGGCAGCAAGGATATCAGCAGCAGTACGGACAGCAGTACGGTCAGCAATATCAGCAAGCTTACGGACCGGCAAGAAAGCTCAACACCTCGAGGGGCCTTCTCAAATTCATACTCCTCACGATCATCACCATCGGTATTTATGCGATAGTTTATTTCTCGTCCGTTTCCGAGAGTATCAACGTCGCTGCAAGCCGCTATGACGGCAAAAAAACCATGCATTACTGCCTGCTCTTCTTCCTTATAGGACCCATCACCTTACAAATTGCCACTCTCGTTTGGTTCCACAAGGTCTCAGGCAGGATCGGTGACGAGCTGAAACGCCGCGGGATCGCGTATTCCTTCAGCGCTTCGACTTACTGGCTCTGGGATATTCTCGGAGTGTTGATCTTGATCGGCCCATTCGTGTATCTCCACAAGCTCAGCCGCGCCATGAACCTCATTTGCGAGGACTACAACGCAAGGGGTTAAATGAAAACAGGATATAAAATTATGCGGAGGAAACTTTTTGAAAAAAGTTTCCTCCGCACCTCTTTCAAAAACTTCTCCGGAGAAGTTTTGAAGGGTTTTGTAAAATTCACAAATATTTTGTTTTAAGTATTGACAGTCGCGATTAATTACTGTAAACCGATTTATGGACAATAGACCAATATTAACCCGGTGAATTATCCGAAAAAGCTTTAAATAATAAAGGGAGGATAGATAATGAGAAATCATAAGTCAATTATTGTTATTATTCTTCTTATTATGACGTCAATAATTCTTTCCGGTTGTTTTTCTGACAGAGTGTTCTCATACGAAGAAATAAGTAATTATGTTTTTAAAAACGAAGAAGAGTTGGATAGCCTAATTAGTGATAATAAAGGGTTTGATGAGTCTGTTCATTTTGAATTTGAAAAGTATTTAGGATCTAGAACGATAGTAAGAAGTGCATATTCATATTCTTCTGAAGTCATAGAATTCTATTGCGGTGGGGAAGGCTTAGCAAGCGATTCCAAGTATAGCGGATTTTATTACTCAAAGAATGATGCATTTTTTGGTTTAGAATTTAACGAAAGCAGAAAAACTACAGAAGATGACGGATCTGTTATCTATCATGATCGTGATGGAATCTCTTATGTTTACACAAAGAGAATATCTCCTTGCTGGTTTTATTATTACATGGAATGGCATTGATAAGACAGGGGACTTTTAACGTAATACAGTGGACGCATAACGTGAAAGCAAAGCCGAGGTAATAAGTAAAGAGGCGCAAAAACCAAACCCATAATAAATGACGGTTCTAAGTATCTTGTTTGTAATTAAATGGAGTGATGTGTTATTATGAAGAAAATAGCAATATTTTTATCGATTGTCCTTATGTTTCCCGTCTTATTATCTTCCTGTGATGAGTTATTCGGATTTATCCTGGTATATGATGGAAGCAAGCTGTTAGATTATGATAAAATATCTGAAATAGTATTAGATAACATTGATATTCTCGAAACAACCGTTTTGCTCAAAGATGATGAAATAAGAAAAGAACTGCAAGATCAACTAATAGGTGAGTATTCGGTCGATAGCGTAATGACATATGCGACAAAACCAAAAATAATACAATTCCAATGTAGTACATTTGGCAATGCTCAGAATATCCAAATAACAGGATTTTATTATACAGAAAATGATTCACCCTACGCTTTTAAATACACTTATTCTGAACGAGAAATAATTAATGAAGAGGAGTATTTGTATTCAATAGACGAGCCTGGTGACTTTATAAAGGTTAAAAAAATATGTGCTCATTGGTGGTTTTATTATATTAGAGATTGTTAAGACAGGGGTCGGTTAGCGTGAAAACAAGTCTAAGAAAATAGTAAAAAAGAGCGCAAAAACCAAACCCATAATAAATGACTGTTCTATGTCTTGACGAATTAAAATCTTTTGAGAACTTAAAAACACGGGCTCGGAGTGATCCGAGCCCGTGTTTATGTTTGCTATATTTAATGAATTGACGCTATATTTCAAAACACTGGGAAAAATCCTCTGTTTTCCTACCTTCCCCGTTTGAAAATTTTTGAAGGGTTTTAAGGGGGACTTTTCCAAAAGCCCCCTTAATGCATCTTCTGCTTAATTCTTCTTTTTCCCGTCGCAGCAGGGGTCGGACTTGACCTCGACCGGATCTGGCGTGTCGTCGGGAGCCGTTGCGGTCCCGAGGCCGGATGCCTCGCTGAACATAACGTCGCGGGAAACCGCGTTTACAGCGTCGGTGGGAACTATAAGCTTCGCGGCTCTGCCGTTTGCAAGTTTTGCGAGAGTCTCGTATCTCTTGAGTTCGAGAACTGCCGCGTCAGCGCCGGCATCTTTGAGCGCGCGAAGACCTGCGGCTTCCGCCTCTCTTGCGAGAAGAACGGCTTTCGCTTCACCTTCCGCTCTGGCGATGCGCGCGTCGCGCTCACCTTCGGCGGCGAGGATCATCGCCTGCTTTTCACCTTCGGCTCTCGTGATAGCGGCGGCCTTGTGACCTTCCGCCTGGAGAAGCGTTTCACGTCTGTCGCGCTCCGCTTTCATCTGCTTTTCCATCGCGGACTGGATCTCCTGCGGAGGAATGATGTTCTTCAGCTCCACGCGGGATACCTTGATGCCCCATTTGTCCGTCGCATCGTCGAGGATCGACGTCATCTTTCCGTTGATCGTGTCGCGGGACGTCAGCGTTCCGTCGAGTTCGAGCTCGCCGACGAGGTTACGAAGAGTCGTCGCCGCAAGATTTTCGAGCGCACTGACCGGGTTGACCGCGCCGTAGGTGTAAAGTTTAGCGTCAAATACCTTGAAATAAACGACGGTGTCTATCTGCATCGTGACGTTATCTTTTGTGATAACAGGCTGAGGGGGTGAGTCGAGCACCTGCTCCTTAAGCGTGATCTTCTTCGAGATCTTTTCAAAGAACGGCACTTTTACGTGTATGCCCGCAGTCCACGTCGCGTGATATTTGCCGAGAAGCTCAATGACGTATTCGTTCGCCTGAGGTACGACAACTATATTGGAGATCAGGATCAGAAACAGAAGTACGCCTGCTCCTATAAGAATGTATGTTCCAACTCCCATGATATTCCTCCGTTATTCGGGCTTTGCCCGTATTTTGTAATCAGAAACGCTGTTCAAAAAACTTTTTCGCCGGAATTTCGTCAGACGAGCTGCCTGCCCATCAGAACGCCCATCACAGACGCCATCATAAGCCCTCTCGTCCAGCCGCTCGAGTCTCCGAGACAGTGCAGACCTTTGATGTTAGTGTTGAATTTCTCATCCATTTTTATTCTGTTGCTGTAGAACTTCAGCTCGGGGGAATAAAGGAGAGTTTCTATCGACGCGAAGCCGGGAACGACGTGATCGACCGCCTTGATGAAGTTTATGATGTTCACCATAGCGCGGTAAGGCATCGCCGCCGTGATGTCGCCCGCGACGGCGTCCGGGAGCGTCGGCTTAACGTTCGACTGCGCGAGCTCCTTGTCCCACGTACGCTTTCCGTCGAGAATGTCGCCGAAGCGCTGAACGAGGATGTGCCCCGCGCCGAGCATATTAGTCAGCTCGCCTACCTTTTGAGCGTACTCTATCGGCTGGTTGAACGGATGATTGAAGTTGTGAGATACGAGGATCGCGAGATTCGTGTTCTGGCTCTTCAGATCCTTGTACGAATGCCCGTTCACGACCGCGAGATCGTTGTCGTAGTTCTCCTGCGCGACGAATCCGCCGGGATTCTGGCAGAAAGTCCTTACCTTATTTTTATAGGGCTGAGGATATCCGACGAGTTTCGACTCGTAAAGCACCTCGTTGACCTTTTCGATGACCTCGTTCCTCACCTCGACGCGCACGCCGATATCGACAGTGCCGGGAGCGTGAGCGATCCCGTGCTCGGCGCAGATCTTCTCAAGCCAGTCCGCGCCACGGCGACCGGTCGCAACGACGGTCGTGTCCGCGAGATACTCGATGGTCTCTTTTCCGTCCGTCAGCGTGACGCCGAGACAGACAGAATCCTTGAGGATCAGATCGACGCACTCGTAGCCGAACATTATCTCGACGCCGTTTTTCAAAAGATACTGCTCTATCTCGTAGTAGAGATTCTGCGCTTTTTCCGTGCCGAGATGGCGTATCGGGCAGTCGACGAGCTTTAACCCCGCCTGGATCGCCCTCTTGCGGATCTCTTTAACTTCATCGGAATTGTTTATCCCCTCGACGTGAGTGTCCGCGCCGAAATCGAGATAGATCCCGTCGGTGTAATTTATCGTTTCCTGAGCCAGATCCTCGCCGATCAGCTGGGGGAGATCTCCGCCCACCTCGTAGCTGAGCGAAAGCTTGCCGTCGGAAAACGCGCCTGCGCCCGAAAAGCCCGTCGTGATATGGCAGTACGGCTTGCAGTTCATACATTTCTTCGTCTTTATCTTAGGACAGGTGCGGTTCTCCACCGCGCGCCCTTTTTCAACTATTACTATTTTCTTTTTCGTTCCGTTTTTAATCATTTCGATAGCGGTAAAAATACCGGCGGGGCCGGCTCCCACTATCAAAACGTCCGTCTTTTCCATTTTGCACCTTCAATGTATTATTCGCGGAAAAACCCGCACTTATATGATACCAATTTTACGATGAAAAGTCAAGGGTAATACCGCGCCTCTGCCGCGCGGCGCTCCGCAATCGTAAATTTTTTTTTAACTTTTCAAAAAAATCAAAAATTTGTAGATTTTTTACCTTTATTATGGTATAATACCGTTTATGGTGCCGGGGGTTTAGAATTTCCCGGCAATTATCTCGATTTTTATTAAAAAATATTATTTATACGGAGGTTCCAAAAGAACATGGCAACAAAGTACGTTTACCTGTTTACAGAAGGAAACGCAACGATGCGTAATCTCCTCGGCGGAAAAGGCGCTAACCTCGCAGAGATGACCAATATCGGTCTTCCCGTTCCCCAGGGCTTTACGATCACGACGGAAGCATGCACGAAGTACTACGAAGACGGCAGAAAGATCAACGACGAGATCATGGCTGAGATCATGGAATACGTCGCAAAAATGGAAGAGATCAACGGCAAGAAATTCGGCGATCTCAAGAATCCTCTTCTCGTATCGGTCCGCTCGGGCGCAAGAGCATCCATGCCCGGCATGATGGACACGATCCTCAACCTCGGTCTCAACGATGAAGTCGTTGAAGCAATGATCGCGGGCAACCCGGATCCCAAATTCAAGAGATTCGTTTACGACTCTTACAGAAGATTTATCC
Source organism: Clostridia bacterium (assembly GCA_017445115.1). The sequence continues at coordinate 21,934 of JAFSUU010000126.1, forward strand.
AGATGTTCTCCGACGTCGTTATGGAAGTCGGCAAGAAATATTTTGAAGAGCTCATCGACAAGATGAAGGCCGAGAAGGGCGTTGAATTCGACGTAGACCTCACCGCTGACGACCTCAAAGAGCTCGCACGTCAGTTCAAGGCTGAATACAAGGCAAAGATCGGCGAGGACTTCCCAGCAGATCCTAAGGTACAGCTTTACGAAGCTATCCGCGCCGTATTCCGTTCCTGGGACAACCCTCGCGCAAACGTATACCGCCGCGACAACGATATCCCCTACAGCTGGGGCACGGCAGTCAACGTAATGCCGATGGTATTCGGTAACCTGAACAACAACTCCGGTACGGGCGTCGCTTTCACGCGTGACCCCGCAACGGGCGAAAAGAAGCTCATGGGCGAGTTCCTCGTGAACGCACAGGGCGAAGACGTCGTCGCAGGCGTCCGCACACCTATGCCGATCGCTCAGATGGCAGAGCAGTTCCCCGAAGCATACGCAGATTTCGTAAAGGTCTGCGATCTTCTCGAAGCTCACTACCACGACATGCAGGACATGGAGTTCACCGTCGAGAACGGCAAGCTCTATATGCTCCAGTGCCGTAACGGCAAGAGAACGGCTCCCGCCGCTCTCCAGATCGCGTGCGACCTCGTCGACGAGGGCATGAAGACAGAGGAAGAGGCGGTCCTCATGATCGACCCGCGTAACCTCGACACTCTTCTCCACCCGCAGTTCGACGCGAAGGCTCTCAAGGCCGCGAAGCCTCTCGGCAAGGGTCTCGGCGCATCCCCCGGCGCTGCCTGCGGCAAGGTCGTGTTCACGGCTGACGACGCGGAAGCCTGGAAAGCCCGCGGCGAAAAGGTCGTCCTCGTCCGTCTCGAGACCTCTCCCGAGGATATCACCGGCATGAAGGCCGCTCAGGGCATCCTCACCGTCCGCGGCGGCATGACTTCCCACGCGGCTGTCGTTGCCCGCGGCATGGGCACCTGCTGCGTCTCCGGCTGCGGCGACATCGTCATGGACGAAGCCAACAAGCAATTCACCCTCGCCGGCAAGACCTTCAAGGAAGGCGACTTCATCTCCATCGACGGCTCCACCGGCAACATCTACGACGGCCTGATCCCCACGGTCGACGCTTCCATCGGCGGCGACTTCGGACGCATCATGGGCTGGGCGGACAAGTACCGCACCATGAAGGTCCGCACCAACGCCGACACCCCGAGAGACGCGAAGAAGGCCCGTGAACTCGGCGCCGAAGGCATCGGCCTCTGCCGTACCGAGCACATGTTCTTCGAGCCGGAGAGAATCGCCGCGTTCCGCGAAATGATCTGCTCCGACACCGCCGAGGCCCGCGAAAAGGCTCTGGCGAAGATCCTGCCCTACCAGCAGAGCGACTTCGAAGCCCTTTACGAGGCTCTGGAAGGCACTCCTGTCTGCATCCGCTTCCTCGACCCGCCGCTCCATGAGTTCGTTCCCACCGAAGAGCGCGAGATCAAGGAACTGGCCGACGCGATGGGCAAGACCGTCGAGGATATCAAGGATATCACCGTCGCCCTCCACGAGACCAACCCGATGATGGGTCACCGCGGCTGCCGTCTGGCCGTCACCTACCCCGAGATCGCGAAGATGCAGACCCAGGCCGTGATCCGCGCCGCCATCAACGTCCAGAAGAAGCATCCCGACTGGACCATCGAGCCCGAGATCATGATCCCGCTGGTCGGCGAAATCAAGGAACTCAAGTACGTGAAGAACTTCGTCGTCGAGACCGCTGACGCCGAGATCAAGGCCGCCGGCGCCGACCTCACATATCAGGTCGGCACGATGATCGAGATCCCCCGCGCCGCTCTCACCGCGGACGAAATCGCCAAGGAAGCGGACTTCTTCTGCTTCGGCACCAACGACCTGACCCAGATGACCTACGGCTTCTCCCGCGACGACGCCGGCAAGTTCCTCGGCTCCTACTACGACGCGAAGATCCTCGAGAACGACCCGTTCGCGAAGCTCGACCAGATCGGCGTCGGCAAGCTGATGAAGATGGCCATCTCCCTCGGCAGACCCGTCAATCCGAAGCTGCACGTCGGTATCTGCGGCGAGCACGGCGGCGACCCGGCCTCCGTTGAGTTCTGCAACGAGATCGGCCTCGACTACGTCTCCTGCAGCCCGTTCCGCGTTCCGATCGCCCGTCTTGCCGCCGCCCAGGCCGCTATCCGTAAAGGGGAGGCTAAATAATCGGACAAGGCTTTGCCTCCGATTTGCGATCGATTCTGAAGATGCAGAAGCATATCGTAAAGAGCGTAAACAGTATTTTCGCAAAAATCAATACGAAACTCTGCATGTCGAAGTGATAATCTGACCCCAAAGCCCGGTTTTGAGAAATCAAGACCGGGCATTTTTTCACCCGAAAATGGCGATAGCCTCCCTATATCTCTCTGACCATTTGGCCTTCAGAGGGTATTCTTAAGAGCACGAAATAATGTGAGTTGGAAATAATTACCACCAATAAACCGGTTGTTTTACCAATTATTTCCTTATTTGCCTCCCTGTTCCCCATTCTCATATTCTGTAGCCTTTACATAAGACCGGCTGAACATTG